>JAGQYK010000002.1:28783-94978 GCA_020436125.1 Cyclobacteriaceae bacterium
TCAATATCTGTTCCCACTGGAAATTCAATGAAGACATTGATATACTTCGGCACATTAACAGGGAAGTAAACCACCTTCGGAGGAAAGACAATCATCAACGCAATAGAGATAAATAAAGTAGCCACTGCACCTCCAAAAACCCACCTTGGGTTTTTTCCTCTTAGTGCAAAAGTTACCACCTTCGAATACCTAGCTTCCAATTTGGGTAAATAACTATTTTGAAACTTACGCGATGCAGGAACAAAAACGAATACGTTCAACAGCGTAAGTAAAGCAAGTGCGATAAGGATGTTGCCCAACCAAAATACTTGCAACAAAATGATTGCTGCGCCAACCCCTATATAAATTGCTACACGCCTCCACATCTTCTTTTTGTTGACAGCTTCAGCGCTTTCATGTTTCATTGAAAGCGAGGCAATTACGGGTACGATTATAAGACCAACAAAAAGTGATGAGCTTAGCACCACAATGAGTGTAATCGGGAGGTACTTCATAAACTCACCCATTATACCAGGCCACATAGCTAGAGGCAAAAAAGCAGCAAGTGTAGTTGCTGTAGATGCAATAATAGGCCAGGCAATTTCACCCACTCCTAATTTAGCTGCACTCAATAAATCGTAACCCTCCTCATAAAGTCGATACACGTTCTCCACTACAACTATACCGTTGTCCACCAGCATTCCCAGTGCCATGATCATTCCAAACAATACCATCATGTTGATGGTATACCCCATTGCTCCAAGTATCAAAAATGACAACAGCATGGACAATGGAATGGCAATACCAACAAACAACGCATTACGCGTTCCAAGGAAGAGCATCAAAACACCTACCACTACGATCACACCGGATATGATGTTATTCTCCAGACTACTTACCATCTCTTTAGTAAAGGAGGATTGGTCATTAGTGATGCTTATATTTAAGTCAGCAGGAAACACATCGGCTTTGGCTTTGGCTAAAACAGCATTTACTTTATCCGTTGCGATCAACAGATTTTGTCCACTTCGCTTAATCACATCCACCATCACGACCGGTTGTTTCGCAAGTCTGGCATAACTCGTGGTTTCTACGTAGTCAAAATCTATTGTGGCGATATCTCGTAAGTATACAATATTGCCCTTGTCATGTTTTACAATGACATCCTCAAGTTGTTTTGGACTTGAAAACTCACCTACCACACGCAATGTTCTTCGAATACCATCATCTAAAATATTTCCTCCTGAAAGCGTAACATTCTCAGCAGCTATGGCATTTTCAATATCAGCAAAATTGATTTTACGAGCCTCTAGTAGATAAGGGTCAACTTTTATTTTTACCTCACGTTCATCCACACCCCTAATTTCAACCTTCGAAATTTCTGTAATACCTTCAATTTCATCTTCAAGGTATTCAGCATAGTTCTTCAATTGTTCCAAAGAATAATTTCCCGAAAGGTTAATATTCAAAATAGGAAACTCCGAAAAGTTCAATTCAAAAACATTCGGATCACTTGGTAAATCATCGGGCAGCTCTGGCTTAGCGCGATCAACCGCATCCTTCACCTTAGTTAAGGCATCTGCTACATCCGTATCGGTATCGAACTCAACAATGATGGTTGAATAATCCTGAACTGAAGTTGATTTAATATTATCAACCTCCGAGATAGTATTCAGTTCTTTCTCAATTTCCCTTGTAACAAGATTCTCCATATCGATTGGAGAGTTTCCAGGATAGGCTGTCCCCACATAGACCACCGGTTGTTTTATTTCCGGATAACTATCCTTAGGTAAGCTGATGTAGGTAGAGATACCCATCACTGCAATAAGAAACGCCAGAAATCCTACTGTTGTCCTATTGTTAATAGCCAGGGTGGTGATCCCAAACTCCTTATCAACCTTTAGATCTTTTTTATTATCACTCATAATTATTTTCGCATGAGGTTTTCAAATTATTTCTTTGCTACTCCTGCTGGAACAGCTTCATTATTGGCAATCATTACCTCTACACCCTCAGTGAGCTCTCTAAAGCCACGGTCAACAATTTGTTCATCGCCCTGTAGACCTTCGGCTATTTCAGTTTCTTTATTTGAAGAGATGCCCGCTACCACATGAATCTTTCTTGCAACTGGTCCGCTTTCTCGCTTGTCAACGATATAGATAAACTGGCCATCTTCATCCTTTTGGATAAGTCGTGTTGGAACAGCCAACGCATCTTCATTTACATAGTCGAGCAATTGGAGAATAACCACCTGATTAGGTTTTACCACGAAGTTCACATTAGGCAATTTGGCCTCTACCTCGAATGTCCTGTTCTCTTCATTAATCACCTGCCCCACTGAGGAGATTACGGTAGAAACAGTTTTATTAATTAAAGGAAAGAGGATATCCACTTTGTCTCCAGCCTTAAAGCGACCAATGAAACGCTCTGAAACATCTGTCTTTAAATACATTTCATCAGTACTCACTACCCTTACTAAAGGCATTCCTGGGCTAGCCATCTCACCTACACGCGCAGGTAACTGGTCAACCGTTCCTGTGAAAGGCGCCTTAATCATGGCAAGATTTAACTGCGCATACATGGTGGAGAGCTTATTCTCCAGTGACTCTTTGTTATTTTTTGCTTGCAAATACTGCACCTCTGTACCAATCTTCTGCTCCCATAATTTGGATTGCTTCTCAAATACTGTGGTGGCCAATTCCAAAGAAGTTTTCAATTCAGTAATCGACCTGCGAATAACATCAGCATCCAATTCAATAAGGGTTTGCCCTTGAGTGACACGCTGTCCTTCCTTTACATTAATGCGCTTAATCTCCCCGCCTGTTTGAGCACTTAAGAACACATTTCTTCTGGACTCTACAGATCCCCTTACTTCTACCTTGTGTTCAAATGGCTTTTTCTCTGCTACAAAAGTAGAGACCAATATTGCTTTGGTGTTTTGTCTGGCAAATTCAGGATCCAATGCACTGATTTCCTTTTCAAGTTCAGTAATGGTACCCTTTACCTTTTGTAACTCTGCACGGGCTTTATCAAGCTCTGCCTTCTTTGCTTCAAGATTCTTATCACCTTCTGACCCACCACAAGCGGCAGCAATCAAAAGAATTATTGGAAATAAGTATTGTGTCTTCATGTATCGTGGGTATTTCATTGTTTGTCTAGTAATTTTCCAAAAGCTTTGTCCAAATCAGTCTTAGCAATTGATGCATCGAACAATGCGTTATAATAATTTATTTGGGTTTCTCTAAGAGATGACTCCGCATCTATCACTTCCAAATTAGAGCCTACTCCCTGTTCGTATTTAATTTTTGTCACCTTAGCTACGTTCTCTGCAAGCCCCATATTTTCCTCCTGAGACTTCAGCGCCTCTATACTATTCTGATAGTTAATAGTGGCTTGCTTTATCTCCAGATCAATCCCTTTTTCAAGTGACTTAAATCCATTCTCAATCTTTTTCAGTTCAAGTTTTTCTTGTTGCACTTTATAAGTTCTTTGCAACCCAGAGAACAGCGGAATATTAAGATTCAAACCAAACGAACTAAAAGAGTACCAACTATCTGGTCCTATGGCACCATTATCCGAGAAACTGCTATTGGTTTTAAACAATCCTGCAATGTCTGGTGACTGCGTTGAGTATCCTAAATTCGCATTGGCCGAAAGACTTGGCAGTGCCTCCGCATATTTGTTCTTAATATTTAAGTTCTGCAACTTCCAATTGGTTTCAAGTACTTGATAATCTGCCCTTCCCTTGTAGTCCCAATCCCTTAGGTATTCATCTAAGTTGACGTTAACCACTTCTTCATTCAATTCGCCTACCACATCTATAGTTTGTCCAAATGGGTAGTTCATTTGAAATTTCAGTAACTCAACACTCAATTGCTGAAGTTTTTCAAATTTGGATTTCTCCGTCTTCAGGTTATTAAGATTAACTTGAATCCTATCTACATCAATGCTTTCCGCGAATCCATTTTCATACATTGCTTTAGTGGTGATTAACAATGAGTCTACCCTATTGATATTATTATCAAAAAGCTTCATTCTCTCTCTATTGACTAACACTGAATAGTAAGCTTTAGTCACTTGCTCAATCACTTGCTCGTTGGTTTGGTTGGTCGTTTTAATAGAGAGTTCCTTGTAGGCATTTGCAGCCTGAAGTCCTACCAGATAACTTCCATTAAAAATGATTTGATTCAACGATAGGGAGGCTGTTCCTGCACTTTTCAACTGAAAGAAGTTTTGTGCCGCCACTACATTGCCAGGCTGTATTCCTGGTACTCCACTCAAATCAATAAACCCACCGTTGGGGTCGTAAGTGGTAAAGAATCGCGCCAATTTCTGGTTGTGCGTAACGCCTGCAGATCCTGATATTTGAGGAAGTCCAATGCCTATGGTTTCCTTCACTTTTGCAACAGCAATTTGCTCCTCAATCTTGGCATTAGAGATATCATAAGAATTGCTTAAAGCATATTGAATACACTGATCAAGAGTAAATGGTTTAGATTCATTCTCCTGAGCCAATGCAACTCCTGAAGCAAATAGTATTGATAGAATGGATAGTATATAAAACCGACTCATATTTGAATTGTTGAATTGTCTTTTGTCATTAATTTCTTCTTATACTTTTCATAAAGCTTTTTCCCTTTGTCGGTAAAAAGGCCATGGATGAAATGATCAAAAACCTGGATCTGTACATTGATTAAAGAATACTCAGTCTTAGGATAGAGAATCGGATCAAAGGGAAATTGAATGGTCTCCAATCGCATGATGGCCAAAATTTTTGTATCCAATTCGGGTCTGAAATAACCCTCCTCTTTACCCTGATGAAGGGAACGCTCTATCTGTTCCCTTATAAACTTGTTCTTAAACTCTAACCACACACTCCAGGCTTTGTGATGATATTTTTGCAGATCAAACAAAAGAGAAGGATTCATATCTCTGAAGTTTTCCCTAAGACACCCTGAAAGTCCTACCAATTCCTCTATCGCATTTTTTGCGTTGTTGGCCACCTCTTCCAACTGTTCCCTGTCGCGAAGCACATAGGCTTCGGTAACTGAAAACACCATCTCATCCTTATCCTTAAAATATTGATATATCGTTTTTTTGGAGATCCCAAGGTGATTGGCAATGTTGTCCATCGACACACTGCGGATACCGTAGCGGACGAAAAGCTCAGCTGCTCCCTTTAAAATCTTACTTTTTGTGTCTACTTCTTCCATATGGGGCGCAAAACTATGGAAACTTTAGTCTTATCCAAAGTTTCCATTGTTTTCTGTGTGTTATACGGAGAGGATTTAATTAGGTTGGGGGAAAATCTATTATTTTATAGTGAAGCTTACCTTACCCTACTCATTAGTGGGTTTTGACTGTTGAAATGAACTGCCCCATCCACACTTTTCCTTCATCTTTTTGCGGAACACAGCCTTTTCTTCATCTGTCATGCCACTCCACTTTTGTTTCCAATACCCAGAGTTTTGGGCTTTATAATGGCGTTTTCCAATAGGCCACAGCAATATTTTTGATAACAGTAAGAGCCCAAGTGCTTGCCATATGGTAATCATTGGCGCTCCAAAAAGCGCTGGTACCAGCCAGTTCCACAACAGCTGGGTCACTAACCCCAGCACGCCAATTGCTATCGCTCCCAGTAGCACGGCTTTCAAAATCCAACTTCCTCGTTTCATATTATTATAAATTAATTTTTATCAGTCTTTTTGACATTCTTTAACCTGCCATAATTATTCAGTTGTCCATCATCACGTCATCGTAAAACCGCTGAAGCCGCTTGCGCAAACTCATTATAGCATACCGCTTCCTCGACAATAATGTATTGATAGAGACTCCCTCCTCTTCCGCCAATTCTCTAAAGCTTCTCTCCTCTATCTCGTTCTGAATAAATATCTCTCTTTGAGCTTTGGGCAATTCGCTTAACGCCTCTGTAATCTCATCCCAAATAGCTTCTTTCAATAGTACCGATTCTGGCGAGTTATCTAGATCAGGTAATATCTCTTGCAGGGTAAGGGGCCCATCTTCATCCGAACTACTCGAAAAGGAGAAATCCGTCCGCTTAGGTCTGGATGCATCTCTTCTGTACCTATCTATAATCTTATTTCTTGCAACTGAATAGAGCCATGAGGTAACCCTATCTAAGGAATCGATAGTTTCAAACCCAGCTATAAATTGATAGAACACATCCTGAAGAATATCCTCAGCCTCCTCCAACGTTGATACCCTGCCCCGGATAAATCCTAGCAATTTATCTTTCTCCTTCAGAAATGTGTTCTGTTTCAGTTGCTGCATAGTCAATTCCATCGCCTTGATCTCCATGTTGCTCTCGCTTCAACGTGATAGTCGGGATGATGGATCAATTTATTGTAAAACTCTTTCAAACTTTGGCAATGCGTACCCATGTTTTATCATATTTGCTTCGCGATGGCTGGTTATTATCATCAATTTCAACATCAGGGCGCAGTATTGGGCTATTTGCAAGCCGGTAGCGGACCTGAACATTTGCTCATCTTTCATGGGTTCGGACAAGACCATACCGCTTTCAATGCGCTGGCCGGTGAACTGGACAAAAAATTTACCTTGTATTCCTTTGATTTATTCTTTCACGGTCAAAGTCAATGGCCAAAGGGAGAAATTCCCCTTTCCAAGACTTACTGGAAGGACCTACTTGACCAATTCCTTAAAGAGAAAGCAATTGTAAATTTCAGCTTAATGGGTTTTAGCCTTGGAGGAAAGTTTGCTTTAGCGAGCCTTGAGGCCTTTCCATCAAGAATCTCATCTGTTTATCTGCTAGCCCCCGATGGCATCAAAACGAACATTTGGTACAGTTTGGCTACCTACCCAGTGGCGCTAAGGTGGTTATTTAAAAGTATGATTCTGAAACCCGGTCGATTTCAATCCATTGTCAAAGGAGCAAGAAAACTCCATCTGGTAGATCGTGGGGTGAGCAAGTTTGCCGAGTCGCAAATGAATACCGAAGAAAAAAGAAAAAGAGTGTATTACTCTTGGGTGGTGTTTCGACAACTCAAATTTGACTTAGGTAGGATTGCATCCATTATTAATTCGAATAATATCAATCTGTATGTTTTTGTTGGTCAATTTGATAAAATCATCACTGCCAAAAACATGGCGCTTTTACTCCACCGTGTACCTGATCATCACTTTCAAATTCTGGAAACCGGACACAACGGATTGATCGAGAAATCAATTGAGGTGTTAAGAAATATAGGGTCAAAAAGTCCGTAAAATCCTGTAATCGTTAGTACTTTTACGGCTTCCAATAAATCCGGCAAATGATTCTATTTTTCCGCACGTCATCCGCAACCACTTATGCGGTAGAGGCTGCTCATTCCCTTGCACAAGAAGATATTCAAAAACTTATCTGGCTCTTTAGTGGAGCCATTTTCGATAGTAGCCCCTCCCTCTCAGGATATTTCATTGGCCCCAGAAAAGAGATGATAAGCCCCTGGAGTACGAATGCCGTGGAGATCACCCAGACCATGGGTGTAAGTGGGATAGTAAGAATTGAAGAGTTTTTTCAAACCAAGGACAGTGATGCTCATCATGACCCAATGTTGCAACGCATCTACAATGGACTGGATCAGGAAATTTTTGACATCCACCACCAGCCCGAGGTTATTATAGAAGTTGATGATCTGGCTGCCTACAGTGCAAAAGAAGGACTGGCTTTAAGTCAGGAAGAAATAGATTACCTCAACGAGACAAGTAAACAACTTGGAAGAAAATTAACAGACAGTGAAGTCTTTGGCTTTTCTCAAGTCAACTCTGAGCACTGTCGTCACAAGATTTTTAATGGCACTTTTATTATTGATGGCAAAGAAATGCCGGAAACGCTTTTCCAACTCATCAAGAAAACTTCAAAAGAGAACCCTAATTATATCGTTTCAGCCTATAGCGACAATGTGGCCTTTATCAAAGGTCCCAAAATCGAGCAATTTGCTCCTGGCCGACAGGATATTGCCGATTACTTTCAAGTGGATGACATTGACTCAGTCATCTCCCTTAAGGCAGAGACCCACAACTTTCCCACAACCGTTGAACCTTTCAACGGAGCTGCAACAGGCTCAGGTGGAGAAATCAGAGACCGACTGGCTGGAGGAAAGGGATCTTTACCACTAGCAGGTACTGCGGTCTACATCACCTCCTACCCCAGACTTGAAAATGGCAGGTCATGGGAAAAGAAATTTGAAGCGCGAAAGTGGTTATATCAATCCCCCGCTCAAATTCTCATCAAGGCTTCTGATGGCGCCAGTGATTTTGGCAACAAGTTTGGCCAACCACTCATTGGTGGAAGTGTTCTTACCTTCGAACATTTTGAAAAAGATAAAAAGTATGGTTTCGACAAGGTGATCATGCTGGCAGGTGGTGTTGGATATGGAAAAGAAAAAGACAGCAAAAAAGAAAAGTTAAAAGCGGGGGATAAAATAGTGATGATGGGCGGAGACAACTACCGCATAGGTATGGGTGGTGGTGCTGTGTCATCCGTTGCTACAGGTGAGTTTGGTAACGCCATTGAGCTCAATGCCATTCAACGTTCCAACCCTGAAATGCAAAAGCGGGTGATGAATGCCATCCGTGCCATGGTGGAGATGAAAAGCAACCCCATTGTATCTATCCACGATCATGGAGCAGGAGGTCATTTGAATTGTTTCTCTGAACTGTTGGAAGACACAGGTGGTACTATCGAGATTGATAAACTGCCTGTTGGCGACCCTACTCTTTCTGATAAAGAAATCATCAGCAACGAATCGCAGGAGCGCATGGGTATCGCCATTAGTGAAAAGGATGTTGAAACCCTGAGATTGGTTTCAGCAAGAGAACGCGCGCCTATGTATGTGGTGGGAACAGCCACTGGCGATAATGAACTGAAATTCGTCAACAACGCGAAAAAAACTTTGCCTTTTGACTTGATGGTGAATCACTTATTTGGTTCATCACCCAAAACTATTCTAACAGACCAAACCCCTGCAACTAATTACCAGGCTTTAGTTTATGATGCCTCTCTATTTAGAGAGTACCTCAATGCAGTACTTCAACTGGAAAGTGTGGCTTGTAAAGACTGGCTTACCAATAAGGTAGACCGCTGTGTGACCGGAAGGGTAGCTACGCAGCAAACTTGCGGTGCTATTCAACTTCCGTTGAACAACGTTTCTGTAATGGCACTCGATTTTCTCAGCAACAAAGGCGTTGCTTCAGGAATTGGACATGCTCCGTCTGCTTCGCTGGTAAATGCCGCAGCAGGTAGCCAGTTGGCTATTGCCGAAGCTTTGACCAACATCGTTTGGGCTCCACTATCGAACGGACTTAAAGGAATTTCACTCAGTGCCAACTGGATGTGGCCGGCCAAAAATAAAGGAGAAGATGCTCGTCTTTATCAAGCTGTTGCATCTGTCAGTACTTTCTCATTGGCCTTGGGCATCAATGTGCCTACAGGAAAGGATTCCCTCTCCATGACCCAAAAATATCCAAATGGGGATGTGGTCTATTCTCCGGGTACAGTCATTATCTCGGCTGTAGCCGAAGTAGAAGACATTACAAAAACTGTTTCTCCAGCATTACAAAATATTGTTGGCTCAAAAATACTTTACATTGACTTTTCAAAGACTTCACTGGTTTTAGGCGGCAGTAGCTTTGCACAGGTGATCAATCAATTAGGTGATCAGGTTCCTGGTGTTAGCGATCCCAAATACTTTGCTCAATCTTTCGAGGCCATTCAACTATTAATAAAGAAAGAACTCATCCTGGCTGGTCATGATATTTCTGCCGGAGGTATCATAACCACCCTATTAGAAATGTGTTTTCCAACTCCTAACGTTGGATTGGATATTGATATCACCTCTCTTGGAAACGATACCATCAATATTCTTTTTAGTGAGAATCCCGGTGTAGTCATTCAGGTAAGCAACGATGGAAAGGTGGAAGAGGAATTGAAAAAACTTGGAATAGCTTACACCACCTTAGGAGCAGTTACTTCTCACAGATTGCTGTCGATGAAAACTAATACAGATTCGCATCAGTTGGAAATAGACGAATTGAGAGCTACCTGGTTCAAAACTTCGTTTTTGATGGATCAGCTGCAACGTCCCAAAGCACATGCAGAGCTAAGAAAAAACAATTATGCAAAGCAGGAATTGGCTTACCAAATTCAACCACGATTTGATGGCAAGTTGAGCACCTATAACATTGACCCAAAAAGAAGAAAGGCAACGGGAGTTAAAGCAGCCATTATTAGAGAAAAAGGAGTAAACGGAGACAGGGAAATGGCTTATTCTCTTTATCTGGCTGGCTTTGATGTAAAGGATGTTCACATGACAGATTTGGTTTCCGGTAAGGAAGACCTGTCCGATGTAAATATGATCGCATTCGTGGGTGGGTTCTCCAACTCAGATGTATTAGGGTCGGCCAAAGGATGGGCTGGTGCCTTTCTTTACAACCCTAAAGCAAAAGCTTCACTTGATAATTTCTATGCACGCAAAGACACACTTAGTCTTGGTGTATGTAATGGTTGTCAGTTGATGATGGAGCTCGGACTGGTGTATCCTGAGTGGAAGGATCACCCAAAGATGAAACACAATGGTTCAATGAAATATGAATCCAATTTCATCAACATTACCATTCCGAAAACGAACTCTGTAATGCTAAATTCATTGGAGGGTGCGCGACTTGGCGTGTGGGTAGCACATGGAGAAGGTCGGTTCGAATTACCTGCTGATCAGTCCAAGTTCCAAATTGCAGCAATCTACTCTCACACTGCATATCCTGGCAATCCTAATGACTCAGATTTTTCCTCTGCAGCCCTGGTATCTCATGATGGAAGGCACTTAGCGATAATGCCACACATTGAAAGATCATTGTTTCCCTGGAACTGGCCTTTCTATCCAGCAGATAGAAAACATGATCAGGTTTCGCCCTGGATTGAAGCTTTTACCAATGCATTGGATTGGGTAAAAGAAAAACAGGGATAAATTATTAGTAGATTATATAAGCAAAATGTCGCTTAGGCATCTTGTTAGATCGTCCTATTTGTGGTAACTTTTCATATAAATCGAAAATTATTACTGGACTATGAAGTATTTCTTCCTTTTCCTCATTATTCCCGCTCTACTATCCTCCTGTTTGGGGTATAAAGAACTTCCCGTAGAGTATGATTATAGTTATGCCGGAACATTTAAGAAATACCGCACTTTTGATATCATGCGTCCGGTTGGTATGGAAGACTCTTCCATGACCAATACCCTTATCGAAAAAAGTATATTATCCAGAATGAAGTTTCTCGGATACCGGCAAACCGATCGGAGACCACATTTGATTGTTGGCTTCAAAATGTTTACCGATAGTCTCAATTTCAACGGTTATAATCAGCCAGATATAGAAGAATGGATAAAAGGCCAGGATCAAACACTGGAGTATGATCCATTAAAATACAGTATGAATTCCGGCACTCTCCTTATTCAACTTTTTGACAGGCGCCAGAACCGCTCAATTTGGCAGGGTTATGCCACTACACTTTATGGTGGTATAGACTTTCAAAACCAAAGGCACCTCAAAAATGCCGTCATCTCCATTTTGGATAAATACCGCTTTTGGGCAGATGGTTTCGTGGAAGGCCGCACTGTCATTTCAGACGGAGATTTAAACTAGTCCCACATATCCCAAAATGTGGCTTTTTGAATGGAAATGATTTAAAAGTCCGTTTTACCTTTTTAAAAAAAGTTCTACCTTTGCCCACCCAAAATGGGAGTTAATGCCCGATGGTGTAACTGGCAACACGCTTGATTTTGATTCAAGAAAGTCTAGGTTCGAGCCCTAGTCGGGCAACAATATCCCGGTTCCCTTAATTAGGGACCGGGATTAACATTTATAAGGTTCAAAAATGGCAGTTAAAATTTTTTCCGGAGAAGCATCTACCTACCTGGCTGAAAAAATTGCACATGCTTATGGTGAACCGCTGGGTGAAGTAAAATACCAGCATTTTAGCGATGGGGAAATGGCTCCATTCATCATGGAATCGGTAAGAGGACATGACGTTTTCATCGTTCAATCCACTTTTGCTCCCTCAGATAACTTCATGGAGCTCTTGCTGATGATCGATGCTGCCAAAAGAGCCAGTGCGCAAAATGTAAACGTCATTATTCCCTATTTTGGATATGCCAGGCAAGATAGAAAGGACAAGCCACGCGTTTCCATAGCTGCAAAGCTAATTGCCAACCTGTTATCAGCTGCTGGAGCTAGTCGGGTGATGACATTTGACCTTCATGCTGACCAAATTCAAGGTTTTTTCGACATTCCTGTTGACCATTTGGATGGGAACTACATTTTTGTTCCCTACCTCAAGTCGCTGGGCATGGAAAATATCATGTTCGCCTCCCCTGACGTAGGCGGAATCAAAAGAGCCAGAAGTTTTGCCAAGTTTTTTGATGCTGAGCTGGCTGTATGCGACAAATACCGCAAGGAAGCCAATAAAGTGGAGTCGATGAGGCTAATTGGTGAAGTGGAAGGTAAGGATGTGGTGCTCGTAGACGATCTTGTAGACACTGCCGGTACTATTTGCAAGGCAGCTGCTCTAATAAAAGAAAGAGGAGCCAAATCGGTGCGTGCGGTGTGTACACACCCTGTACTCTCTGGTTCAGCTTATGAGACTATAGAAAACTCTGTATTGGATGAACTAGCAGTCACCGATACGATTCCTTTGAAAAAGAAATCTAAAAAAATTAAAGTGCTTTCTGTTTCTGATTTGTTTGCTAAAGCAATCAGAAAAATTCACGATCATGAATCGGTTAGTTCTTTATTTATCCGTTTGTAACAATTTAACTTAAACAATAATTTTTTATGAAAACTATCGAGATTATAGGGTATAAAAGAGCAAATCTCGGCAAAGTAGGTGCACAGCGCGCTCGTGAAGAGGGCAACGTTCCATGCGTATTGTATGGTGGTGGAGAGCAAGTGCATTTTGTCGCGCCAATGATTTTGTTTCGTGAACTCGTTTACACTAACGATGCTCACTTTGTGCACCTTAACATTGAAGGAGAAGAGCATCAGGCTATTCTTCAAGATGTTCAGTTTCACCCCGTAAGTGAAATTATCCTGCATGCAGACTTCCTCCAGATCAATGAAGGAAGAAAGATTAAAATGGAGATTCCAATCCGACTGATAGGACAAGCCGCTGGTGTATCTAAAGGAGGTACTTTGGCCAGAAAGAAAGCATCCCTTAAAGTGCAAGGCTTTCCCAAAGATATGCCTGAGCATATTGATGTGGACGTTACTTCACTGGACTTTCACCATGCCATTAAGGTAATGGACATGAAAATTCCTAACCTGACTTTCCTTGATCCTAAGCGATCTCCGATTGCCGTTGTAGAAGTTCCTCGTGCAGCGAAAATGGCTGCTGACGAAGCAGCTGCAGCCGCTGCGGCTCCTGCTGCAGCCGCTCCTGCAGAAACAGAAGAGGCTAAGAAGGAAGCTCCTAAGAAATAATAAATTCTTGATTTCAAAAATCCCGTTTCGGCATGTTCGGAACGGGATTTTTATTTTATTGCCATTGTTTATGGCCGAAAGTAGACTCGGTAGTAAATTTTAATCCATGAAATATCTAATCGCAGGTTTAGGAAATATTGGGACTGAGTACGAGCTCACTCGTCATAATATTGGTTTCCTTATTCTTGACCGTATTGCAGATAATAAAAGTATTGCATTCTCAACGGGCAGGTATGCAGACAAGGCGGAATTGAAATACAAGGGACGTCAAATCCACTTTATTAAGCCCAATACCTACATGAACCTCAGTGGGAAGGCCATTGCCTACTGGCTTCAGGAATTAAAGATTCCAAAAGAAAATCTATTAGTTGTTGTTGACGATCTGGCATTACCTTTTGGAACACTAAGAATGCGAGCGAAAGGAAGCGCTGCCGGACACAATGGGCTTACCAATATAGAACAGTTAACTGGAGGTCAGGATTACCCGAGGCTCCGATTTGGAGTTGGGAATGATTTTGGTAAAGGGCAGCAGGTGAATTACGTGCTTAGCAATTTTAATAAAGAAGAAATAGAAACACTACCCCAGCTAATGGACAAAGCTGAAGAAATGATATTATCATTTTGTACCATTGGCATCAACCGTACGATGAGCCTTTTCAACAGTTAGTTGCAACTACCCTACTAACTTATAGTTGAGCCTGGTGATACTGGATCAGAAGTACTGATCAGTTTAAGCGCACCATCTTTGTCTTCTGCCATCAGTATCATTCCCTGAGACTCAAAGCCCATTATTTTCCTAGGCGCAAGATTAACTAGAATTGTTACTTGCTTACCTACCATTTCTTCAGGTGTATAATGCTCCGCAATACCACTCAACACCGTGCGTGTATCAATGCCCGTATCTACCTGCATCTTGAGCAATTTTTTTGATTTCTCTACCTTCTCGGCAGCAATCACCTTTCCTATGCGCATATCCATTTTTGAGAAGTCATCAAATGTAATCTCTGCTTTTGCCGGTTCTGCTGACTGATTTTGCAATTCCATCCTTTTCTTATTTTCATTAAGGCGGGTGATTTGACTCGCAATCACCTCATCTTCTATCTTTTCAAATAATAACTCCGCGGCACTCAACTGGTGCCCTGCTTTTAGTAGAGTCACGCTACCAGTTTCATCCCAATTGAACTCACCAAGTTTCAATATCTTCTTTAATTTCTCAGCGCTAAAAGGTAAAAATGGAGCTGATAGCACTGCCAGGTTGGCCGCGATTTGAAGAGCTAAATTCAGAATGGTTCCTACCCTCTCCATGTCCGTTTTTGCAAGTTTCCATGGCTCAGTATCGGCCAGGTACTTATTGCCCAAACGCGCAAGATCCATCAAGTTAGCCGTAGCTTCTCTGAACTTATAATTTTCAATAGCGCCTCCAATTTTAGAGGGAAATCCGCTCAATGCTTCAATTACATTTTTATCCAATTCACCTAATGCCCCTTGCACCGGCAGCTTCCCCTCAAAGTACTTGTGCGTAAGCACCATGGCCCTGTTCACAAAGTTTCCAAAAATAGCTACCAGCTCATTGTTATTTTTACTTTGGTAATCCTTCCAGGTAAATTCACTGTCTTTAGTTTCAGGAAGATTCGTAAGCAACGCATAACGCAACACATCCGGCTTATCTGGAAAGTCTTCCAGGTATTCATGCATCTCAATGGACCATCCCCGGCTCGTGGACATTTTATCTCCTTCCAAATTCATAAATTCATTGGCAGGCACATTTTGCGGAACGATGTACTGCTCCGAACTGTGCAACATGATGGGAAAAATAATGCAGTGAAATACGATATTATCTTTACCAATAAAATGAACCAATTTGGATTCTTCATCTTGCCAATAGGCCTTCCAATCCTCTTCTTTCACTTTTCCGAAATCACGTTGAGGAGTGGAGTAATTACTTTTTCCAGAGGCCAACTCCTGAAAAAGAGCTCGAGTTGCGGAGATGTAGCCAATCGGTGCATCAAACCAAACATAAAGCACCTTTCCTTCTGCATCAGGCAAAGGCACTTTTATTCCCCAATCTAGATCTCGTGTCATGGCCCTGGATTGCAATCCGGCATCTATCCAAGATTTACATTGGCCATACACATTGACCTTCCAATCTTTTTTATGACCCTCCAAGATCCATTTCCTTAGCCATCCTTCATATTGGTCGAGCGGCAGATACCAATGTTTGGTAGGTCTTAACACTGGTACTTTACCTGTAAGAGTAGATTTTGGATTAATCAATTCTCTAGGGCTCAAAGAAGAACCACATTTTTCACACTGATCGCCATATGCTTCAGTATGGCCACACTTCGGGCATGTTCCAATAATGTAGCGATCAGCAAGAAAAGCTTTGGCTTCATCGTCATAATATTGCTCTGAAGTTTCTTCTGTGAGCAATCCCTTATTAAACAAATTCAGGAAAAATTCCTGTGAAGTCTGATGGTGAAGTGGGTCGCTGGTGCGGTGATACACATCAAATGAGATTCCCAGCTTATAAAGACAATCGCGAATCAAGGCATGGTACTTATCGATGATCGCCTGAGGGGTAGTATGCTCTTTCAGTGCCTGGTTGGGTATGGCCGTACCATGCTCATCACTGCCACATACAAAGACTACATCCTTATTGTTGAGCCTCAAGTACCTGGAATACACATCTGAAGGGATATATGCGCCAGCCAAATGGCCAATATGCTTGGGACCATTAGCGTAGGGTAAGGCCGCTGTTACCGTATATCTTTTATAGATTTTCTCTTTTCCCATGTATACTTACACTTCCAATTTTGCCAAATGCAAAGATGGCGATTGAGGGGAAAATTAGGTGACCTTTAGCACTTTTTGTTTCTGCTTTTCTCTTTTCAACTCCTCCGCTTTTCTCTTTTCGATAACAGGAATCAAATCTGGTGGAAATAAAACCTTGAAAACGGTATAGCCTTCCTCTGATTTAGACACATAAATATCTCCGCCCAGCTTAATGGTGGCCAGCTTGGAGAGGTAGAGGCCAATACCACCACTATCTGACCGCTCTGAAGCCCTTACAAATAGCTGGAATATTTTATCCTTACTATCCTCATTAATCCCAATTCCATTGTCAATGACCTTAGCACATACCCACTCTCCCTCTCTGGCTATTTCAATTCTCACAAAAGGGTCCACCCGAGCTGAATCATTGTGGTACTTAATGGCATTGTCGATAAGATTCTCAAGAATGATCTTTGCCATCTCTTTATCAGATCTAAATTCCAAATCAGGCGCTACATAGTAGGAGATATCAATTCTAGGAGGAAGTTCTTTTTTCCTTTCCAGTTCAAGGATTTCCTCTACTTGCTCCTCAAAATTAATCTTCTCTGGAGTTAAAATAGAATGGTTGATCTGGTTGATGATCAGCAGGCGGCTCAGAATAGCATTAAGCTTTGCCGCTGAAGTATCCAGTTTATTGAGATAGTCGAGCGCTGCCTCATCTTGTACATCCATCATGGCCACATTACAGATACCCTTCAAACTGGCCAGCGGTCCGCGTATATCATGTGATGTCTTATAGATGAAATTGTCCATTTCATCATTTACCTTCACTAACGACTCGTTGGATTCTACCAGCTCGCGGGTTCTCTCCTGCACCTCACTCTCTAGCTGAAGGTTGGCATCACTCAACATTTCGTTTTGTTTTTGAATAGTTTCTTTGGCCCTCGCCAACTCCTGATTGATCTTTCGCTGCGACTGATTGGCCCGGTACATGACAAAAGCTAATCCTAGTGTAAGGAAGGTGATAGTAATAATAAATACATATTGTTGTTTTTGCCGCGCTATGATTTCATCCTGAAGGGCAAGTACCTGATCCTTGGCAGCAATTGTTTTGATGTTTTCTCGTTCTTCATAGGCAGATTGAATCCTCGAGATATTTTTTATTAAATCTTTACTGAAAATTTCCTTATTAAGCTCAATATATTTCTCCTGGTATTCAGCTGCCTTTTTATAATTTTCTTCCTTCGTGAATAAACTGGTATACAACGCATAGTTGCTTAAAATTTGCTCTCTCAGGTCTGTCCCCTCAACAATTTTTTGACTTTCTTCCAGTAACCTATTTGTCAAAATCAAATCATCTTTTATGAGATAAATTTTTGCCATTGAAGTTAGTGACATCGCCTCAAATCGCGCTGAAGACACCTCCCTTGCTAAGGATACGGCCAATTTAAACTCACTTTCTGCTCTATTTAGATTATTAGAGCCAAGAAATGCATCACCAAGGCCATTATGAGCAACCATTAATCTATGTTTTGAACAATCATCATCACATATTTGAAGTGCCGTTTCTAAACTTTCGACCGCTTCTGTGTACTTACCAAGGCCATTATAACAAACACCCATATTTATCAAGCATAGATCAACATCATATGGTATGTTATTTGCAATCTTCAAATCATATGATCGCTGAAAATATATGAGGCCATTTTCAAAATCACTCAACGATAAGTATACCAACCCAATATTATTTAACGCTACACTTATTTCGTTTGGATCGCCCCAACTCTCTCGAAGTTCTAAAGATTCAAAATTATATCCCAAGGCCTTATCATAGTTGGCAATCATTGTATGTATCAGTGACAAGTCGTTGTATATATACATTAGTTGTTGTCTGAAATCATTCCTCTTCGAGATGGCCAACGACCTCTCATAATCACGTAAGGCATCTCTATAATTTTCATTCTTTCTCTCCAACCACCCTCTTCCATAATAAGCTTTAACAATCCATAAACTATCACCTACCTTCAATGCCTCATTTAAGCCTTCGTTAATATATATCAGAGCTGAGTCCGGATCATCTTTAACATAGTTTCTAAACAAATCATAAAGAACATTTACTTTCAATGAATCCACGGAAGTATTCAATTCATTTTTCAAAGAATCAATAGCATTCCTATCCTGCCCAATTGCGGAAGTAAATGAGAAAAATAAAAGCAGCCATTTAAGAATCCTATTCAAGGTACTATCCATTTAAACTTACTAAAGTGCCTTAAAAAATTTCATTAAACATCTGGTGCGTTCAGTATCAATCATCTTTGCATTGTTCAATTAAGAATCAATTAAAATTTCTACTAACAAAAAAAATAAACATGAAAACAAAATCATTAACTACCATCTTCATTTTTATCATTACACTATTAGTTAGCTCTTGCGCAACTGAAGAGATCACTCCAAAAGGAGGTGGTGACGGTTCAGAAAGTTGTGGCGGATTACCCTGCAAGTAAACAATCTTAAAGTATAAACTCATGAAATTGAAATACATACTATTACTTATGGTAATTATTGTAATTTCTAGTTTTGGTATCAGGTCAAAAAGTAGTGAACATAAAGTTAGTCAACCTGACACCGTAAAAAAGGTTGAAATGACTGGATTAATGATGGAGGACCGCAACCCATTCGACTAAACATAAATTCCCATTTATTAACCCTTCTTCCTCAAAAGGTAGAAGGGTTTTTTTTAACCATCAAAAGCTTTCAACTGAAATCTCAAATAACACACCCCCTACCAATCCTGTAGACACATTTCACAAGATACAATTGTAATTATATAATTATCAGGTTGACAATCCTATCAAAGATGTATTGTTGTCGGTAGCCAAATGAAAGATTGCCAGTGACTTCAGAAGGAACACTGAGTCACAGAGACTAATAACCTCGCAATAAAAAATATTAATACGTCAAAAAAGATTACTTTTTGACAAATTCAAACCACTTTCTTACATCATATTAAGTAAGGTTTCGAAGTATTTTTTTAAGGTCAAAAAAGGAATTTTTATGACCAAAAGTCATCATTGAGTTTGAATTGATCTAACCTGTTACAGTCATCCTAGGACGATCTTCCTGCTCTAACTTTGCCAGATTGGTGGAGATAATAAGCTTAAAAATAGTGGGGCCTGAAGAGCGTGCAAGAATAACACGGCCTCCTAATCTATTGGCTGCCATCTGTGCCAGAAACAATCCCAGTCCGCTTCCGTGGACATCACTGGCTACGTAGAATAATTGAAATATCTTTTCCCTTGCCTGGTCATTTATCCCCAGTCCATTATCCTCTACGGCAATTGTGGTGGTATTTTCAGTTTGCGACCAAGACACCTTGATGTACTTCTCCTGCTTGTGAGTAGCAAAATAATGAAACGCGTTATCCAATAATTTACTCAGGACAAAACCAATTAAGTTTTTATCCGACTGCAATGGTTTCTTCCAGTCACCTTTTTCAATGCGTAATGAAATAAGTGGAAAGTGATTAAGGTTTCTAAAAGAACTGTACACCTCATCCACCAACTTGCCTAAATCTACTTCCTCGATACAAATAGGAAGATTGCGAATGCGGTTGGTTTCCATCAACTGACTTAACGTTTGATTTAAGCCATGGGCAGTAGATTCAATTTTAGCCAGATAGTCGCGCACGCGCAGTGGCTCCTCTGTATCCTGCTTAGCAATATTGGTAAGCCCCATTAAAGTAGCCAGAGGTCCTCTTATATCATGCGATGCGCGATAAACCAACTGATCGTACTCCTGAGTCATTTGTGTGAGATCTGCATTGCTCTTCACCAGCTCACTGGTACGCTTTTCTATCTCTTTCTCCAAAATCCCTTTCATCCTGTGACTAACCCTATAGTTGCGGTAAATCAGGATGGATACAATTACCAACAATATCGAAATAACACCCACCAGAGTGGTGATAAGCCGCACCTTTTCGATTTCTGTGTCCTTTTGTTGAATAATGACATCAGATTGTTTACGCTGTGCATCCAGTTGGATGTCCTTTAAATTACTAGCCAGTTGTTCATTGAAAATATCATCTTTAATGGAAATATATTTGTTCTGATATTCAATGACTTTGGGCAGATCATTTAACTCCTCGTAGACCTCAGTGTATTTTTGATAGATATCTTTTTGAAGTCGCTTGAGGTTAATACTTAGCGCCAATTGTTCGGCCTCTTTTAGATCTTCTATAGCTCCTTTATAATCTTCCTTATCAAGCTTGAAAAGAGCAAAATGATACATTGTAAAGGCTATTTTCTTGTTATTAGAAACCCTCTTTGCTTGCTCAAATGATTTTACAAAATAATCGTAGGCTCTGTTTTTTTCATTCTTTTCAAAATATGCATATCCTAAATAGAAATTCAAATCCGACATAACAAGATCATCGCAGCCAGATTTGCACTCATTTTCAACCTCCTTAAGTATCGATATCGATTCGTCATATTTTCCCTGCTCGTTATAAATCAAGGCAATATTCATCAAGCTTATTCTTAATGTTTTATCATTGTTTTTCCGCTTGATTGCGGCTGAAGCCTGTAAGTTTTCAAGCGCCTCTTGGTAGTTCAGAAGGTAATAAAAGACAAGTCCAATATTGTTTAAAGCAATAGCCTCGTCCTTCTCAGATCCAATGTTACTAGCTACCTCGAGAGAGTGATTATAGTATATAAGTGCACTATCATAAACATCGTGGCTTTCTAAAATTCTTCCATAGTCATTATAAATAAGTGTGAGGGTTTTATCTAATTTGAAGCGTTTACTTACTTCAATACCTTCTCTATAGTAATACTTTGCAGAATCTGGCTGTTTCGTTTTATCCAAGGTAAAAGCGATTGCACGGCAAGCTTTTGCCAGTCTTTCTGGATGCCCATGAACCTTGGCACTGCTATAGGACAAAAGTGCGTATTTCTTGGCGCTATAAACATCCCCAAACATGTTCAGTTTAAAGAGTTCATAGTAGAGGCTATCATGGTCTACTACACTGGTAGCGTTTAGTTCTTTCTTAATTATTAAAGCTTGATCTTGAGCATGTGTTGGTATGCCGCCAACTATTAACATGATGCATGTAATAATATCACGTATGTAATATGTCTTGAAATGTCGCTTACGTTGTGCCATTAATAAGTGATTACCTTTATCTCAGCAAAAATTGAGAATTAACACCTAGAAAACCAACTTAAAAAAACAATTTAAACATCTACAAGCTATGAAAAAAATAATTTACCTAATCGCCTTTATCACAATTACTACTTTAGCCTCTTCATGTACAGAAGAAAACATCCAACCAAGAAATACTGATGGAACTTCCCAGAGTGGCGATTTCTAAAAATATCTGCATATAAAAATATTTATTATTATGAAAAAAGTAATTGTGTTAGGTCTAATTATTGCGGCATGTACTGCCTTCGGATTTGCATCAAGAAATCAAGAAATTAATCACGATTCAACTCAGCAGGCTCAAGTAATAACTGGAGCCGATAAGCAGGGGTATAGTGAATCCAATATGGACAGTTGGTAAAAACATTCATTAATACTGCAGCGAAAGGCAACTCCCAAGGGGTTGCCTTTTTTTTATGCCTCATTCTTCAACAATTCCCCATTAGTGAGTATAGCCCACTCTACTTGTTTCCTTTTTCCAACTTGTTAATTACTCCAGCGAAAAGCCCTTAGCACGAGCCATGGGAATTCTCAGTTCCTCCATCACCCATTTCAACTCCGGTTCGGCAACAAATTATATCTTTAGCATTGAAAAGGAATTCACTATGCCTTACAAATTTGTATCAAAAAAGAAATGGGACACCGAAATAGCCCAGAAAGCCATGGCGGCTGTAGAACAAATCACCAATGAAATGGGTGCAGAGATCCATGACGACCTTATGCATCGATTGGTTGTTTTTCGATTCTATTTCGATCGTATTGAACGAGAACTGAACGACCCCGGGCAAATGGAGGTATTGGTAACTGAAATGAAAAGTGAATTTCAGGATGTGGTGCAGTCGGTAAGGAGAATATCCCGGCAGTTGATGCCTGCCAAAATGGAGCAAGAGAATTTCACCAAAAGTATTCATCTCCTATGTCTCAGCATGGAACGTCCTGGGGCAGGACATATCCATTTTGAGAGCTCCGGAACGGAAATGCCTATTTCTGATATGGCCGAAACATTCCTCTCGCGAATCGTGCAAGAGTTGATTCACAACGCATTCAAGCATTCTTCCGCCTGGCACATCTGGGTGCGTATGATTTGGGCGTCTGGCCAATTGACCCTGGAAGTGGAAGATGATGGGACGGGCTTCATGGAAGCTGCAGAAGTGGCTTCTCAACTGAACCGAAAATACAATACGTTGAAGATGCGGTCACAAGCTATCAATGCCAGTATCCATTTTGAAAACGGAACCAACGGATTGTTGGCGAAGGTAAGCATGGGCTTATCCGACTAAAGCAGGCCATTGCGATAAGCGTAGGCCATCAGGGAGGCCGTGTTACCGACCTGTAATTTCTTTATGAGCCTTATCCTATACGTTTCAATAGTTGAGGGTGACATTTTTAATGCCACCGCTATTTGCTTATTCGTAAGTCCTTGCGCCACCCCCACCAGTAATTCTTTTTCCGTAAAGTTGAGGGTCACTGGCGGGGCCTCATCCCAATTGCTTGCATTATCTTGAATAATTCGCAAGACCCTTTCCGGATAGTAATTATCTCCTTCTACCACTTTGTTAATTGCATCCCATATATCCTGATATCCATCCAACTTAAAAACGATGCCATCCACACCCAATTTCAACAAGTTGAGCATCAACTCAACGCCCTCAAGACCAGTAATAGTGATTATCTTAGGCGAGGTCTCATTTTTTCGAATCACTGGAATCATATCCAGACCACTATTGCCCTTCAGGCGAATATCCAATAGCACCACATCTATGGAATTTTTCAATTGTTGCTCCAATGAAGACATATCCCATGCATGTAGAATTTTGCTAACGCACTCCTCCTTCTCCAGCAAGGCTGTAAGTCCATCCCGAATAAGGGCTTCATCATCCACAATAAGAATTGAAATTCCATTCATACTCCAAGATACTCAAACTGAACATTCGGTGTACGGTTTACCTGACAAAAAGCCAAAACAGCGTACCCGATGAAGATAATCTTAATACATTGAAAAAAAATAACCTATGAATCTTGAGGTGCTGGAGCGGAAATTGATGCTAGTAGAATTGGAGAATAAGAACCTTAAGTTGAAACTAAGAACTGCAAAGAGAAACAACCTACTCCCTTCCATTTGTCTGGTAGCTATAGCGCTTGGTTTACTATATCACCAGGTATTCAACACCTAGGCTGACAACTCTTCCTTGGGACTAATTTTATTAGTTACAGCCCTAGGCTTCAGAAACAGTGAAGTCTTGTTTTTCATCTTACTTATTTCCTTATCCAACTTTCTCAAATAGGCAATGGCAAGTGGATCTTGAACATCTTTCTCAGCAACATGCATTAATCCGCTTAAGGTGACTGTAAAAGCCCTGACCTGCTGGTTCAGTTTTTCCAAAATGGTGCTTTGCTCAAGAGCAAGTCTGTTCAGTTCATCATTTCGCAAATTCAGCTCCCTTGTTCTCTCTTTTACTCTGTTGTTCAAGATATGATTTATCCTTCCTTTAGTTCTTATTGCATACCAAAGCATCAGTGCAACCAACACCAATAATACCATTAGCACAACTGAAATAATAGTAATTACTCGTTGTTGAGCAATTGCATTTTCTTTCAAAATAATTATATCGTTTTTGGCAGTAATGATCTTTTGCCTTTTCCGCTCTTCGTAATCGGATTGAATTCCAATTATGTTGTTCATTCTATCACTCCCGAAAATTTCCTTGTTCAAATCGATTAATCTAGTCTGGAATTCATATGCCTTTTTGTAATTATTTTGAAGAGCATATAATTCAACAAAAACTTGGTAATTCAATAATATTTCATCCTTAAAGTCCGTCAATTTGACCAAATCATAACTTCTGTTAGCATACTTCATCGCATTATCGAAATCACTTCTTTTAAGATATACTTTTGCCAGATAATGAAATGACAATGACTCAAACTTAGTATAGCCACTTATTTGTGCTAATTGTATGGATAATCTTAGGTATTTTCCAGCCGCTTCATAGTTTCCCGACAATAAATAAGATTCCCCAAACCCACTATAAAGAACTGCTAAACGCCTTGCAGAACACTCATTTCCACATAACCGAAGTGCATCATTGAAAGATTGGATAGCTTCATTGGTTCTACCCAATCCATTGTAACAAACTCCTATATTTATCAGGTCAAGATCAAGGTCATATTTCACATTATGATCAATCTTAAGGTCATACGAACTTTTAAAATACTTAATCCCATTTTCATAATCATGCAATGAGAGATAAACTATACCTACATTGGTTAAGCCAATACCAATTTCGATAGGGTCTTCCGTTTCCTCTCTAATCTCCAAGGATTGAAAATTATATTCTAGGGCCTTATCATAATTGGCCAGTGCTGAATGAATAAGGGCAAGTTCATTAAGAACGTGCATCTTCCATACAGAAAAATCATTTCGCTTTCCAATTTCCAATGCAAACTCAAGGTCTTCAATTGCCTTTTTGAAATTTTGTGCTCTCCTAGCAAGCCAACCTCTTCCATAATAACTCTTTAAGATTACCAAACTGTCACCAATGCCTAAGGATTCATCGATAGCTAATTCAACGTACTTATTGGCTGAGTCCAAGTCTTTTTGAGCATATTCTCTAAACAAGAGATACAAGGTATTCGCTTTAGCTAAATCCTCAGATATCTTTAAGGCAATCTTAAGAGAATCTATTGAATTGGGTTGTTGACCATAAACTAGAGAAGAAGATGATGCTAATAAAATATAGAGAACAACAAGTAGGATCTTATTCAACTCAGTATGAATTAGTGAATTGCAAATTAGCCATTAATTTTAGAAGATATATCCTGAATCTTTTCAGTTTGTTCCTCCATTTTTGAGATATAATCCAAGCCCCTCTCATCTCCCAAGTCCTTTTTTGCAGTCTCCGCTAAGCCTCTCATTGTAGCAAGTGCACTACCCACTTTACTATATAATCTAATTAAGTTCTCCTTTTGCTCGAAATTAGATTTTTGTAATTGTTTATAGCTCTGCTCTAATTCCGCTGTTCTGTGCCTGACTTTCTGATCAAGCTGGATATTAATCCTACTTTTCATCTTTATCGCCCTCCACAGCAATACACCAACGGCAATCAATAACAATAGGGCCAGCATTGAGATCACTAAAATTATTTCAAGCAATGAAGAGCGCTCTTCCTGTAATTCTATCAGTTCTTTTTGTCTTTCTATCGTTGACAAATTGACTTTTTGATCAAAGGCTGATATTACTTGCGAAAAATTGTTTATCATTTCACCACTTGTTATTTCATTGAGGAGTTTTAAATACTCCGTCTGATAATGAATTGACTTTTGATAATCTCCACTTGCCTCAAGGACAACAGACAATATATTAAGATTATCCAGGTGTTCTGATTTAAGGTCAGTTCCTAACGTTAGTTCATAAGCTTCTTGAATAAAAGCTCTCGCTTCTTCATAACGATTTTGCATGAGATACAGCTCTGCCATTGTTCTGGCACCACTACTCCAATGCCGAAGATCATTTGATTTTTTGGTAAGCTGAATAGCTTGTTTTAGATAACTTTCAGAAATCTCATAATCACCAGTTTTTAAATACCCAGAACCCAAACCTATATAACAAACTATATAACCAATGTCTTTGCACCGATCTTCACAAGAAGTTAGTGCCTGCTCAAAATAATTAATTGCCTCTTCATTATCACCTATACCTAAATTACAATAACCGATATTGGCAAGTAATACTTCAAGCTCGTGCGTATTTTTAGATTCCACCGCCAACCTTAAGGATTCCTTAAAGTAATTCATGGCATTCCTAAAATCTTTCAGCTCATAATATATTAAGCCAATATTGTTATTAGCAACACCGATCTCTCCCAAACTCTTGTCTCTTTCTCGAATTTTCAAAGATTCAAAGTTATACTTAAGTGCCTGATCAAAATTTCCTTTATATGTAAAAGCGATTGCCAGGTTATTTAGAATATACTTCGCCCTATCATCATACTTATTTCGGTTGGCCACAGCAAGTGCCAGCTCCATATCCTCAATGCCACTATTAATCTCACCTCTTTCCATTTGCATGTCTCCACGGGCGTGATAAGCTCGTACAATTTTTAGACTATCGCCAATTCTAAGTGATGTCATGCATAATTCATTGGCAAAGTAATAAGCTGAATCAAAATTTGAATTCAGGTGTTTTTTGAACTGATTAAATAATACTTCATAGGCTAATGAATCCTCCACTGAACCATTATGATGCTTTAATAGATTGATCTTGTCGTTTTGAGATAACAAATATCCAAACGGCAATATAATTATGGTAATAAATAAGATGGTGCTCTTATTTTTCATAACCAAATATAGTATAACCCATAGCAAAACGCTCAAGCCATTGGGTTATCCTATTCAATTAGTCCACTCACCTCACCTCCATCTCAAAAGGAAATCTTGCCTGAATGCCTTGATAACGTTTTACTTTATCCCACTTTTGATAAAAATGGTAGACGTCACCCATTTCACTTTTCAAAGCGCGAGTGCGTATTTCTTCTTCCCAGTCGCCAGTGAGTTGCTCTAAGAAACTCTTAGGTTGCGGATAGTAACGAATGCGGTAGTCATCTCCCATCTTTGCACTTTTAGCTGCCAGGTCAACTGCATCATTGAAAGTACCCAGCACATCTACCAGCCCATTGTCTTTGGCTTGTTTACCTGTCCATACTCTGCCTGATGCAATTTTCTTGATCTCCTCCACGCTCATATTTCTGCCTTCAGCCGCTTTGCTTATAAAAACCTCATAAATTTCATCCGTCTGCTTTTGCCAGATGCTTTTCTCTACATCGGTAAGCGGCCGGGTTATCGTAAGCCCTCCCACCTCTCCGGTTTTCACTTCTTCTGTAGTGATGCCTATCTTATTCTCCAGAAAACCACTCATATCAAACAACACGCTGAACACACCAATTGAACCTGTAATGGTAGTAGGCTGTGCTACAATAGTATCGCACGCCATGGCCATGTAGTAACCGCCTGATGCCGCATAGTCCGACATCGAAGCAATTACAGGTTTCTCCTTGGTTGCTAATACTATCTCTCGCCACATTTCATCTCCAGCCTGATACACGCCACCAGGACTATTTACGCGCAATACAATCGCCTTCACCCTGTCATTGGCTCGAGCTTTTCTTAATTCCTTTACAATGGTAGTTGCGCCAACAACACCACTCTCTGCCTTACCTGGCATGATCTCGCCATCGGCAATAATCACAGCAATTTCGTCCCTGGCTGTTGACGGGGTAACACTTTTTCGATATGTATTATAACGGCTAAATGATATATCATCCTCTTCACCCAAACTCAACCTTTCTCGAATCTCAGTCCGCACCTGATCTTCATAATAAAGCGCATCCACCAGTCCAAAGGTCACGGCTTCTTCAGCAGATCGGATGGTCATCTTATTGGACAACTCTTTAAGTTCATTGATAGGCACATTACGGGCTACAGAAATCTCCTCCAGCATCTTATCATAAATACCGTTGATTAAGGAATTCAATTGCAATCGATTTTCATCGCTTAGGTTTTCTCTTACAAATGGTTCCACTGCGCTTTTAAAATCTCCTACCCTAAACACCTGTGGTTTTATCTCCAACTTATCCAACAATCCTTTGTAAAACATAACTTCGATTGCCAATCCATTGAACTCCAATTGCCCAGTAGGATTCATATAAATCTTATCGGCAACACTTGACAGGTAATACGAACTTTCTGTATAGGCTGGGGCATAGGCTACTACCCATTTTCCTGATTTTTTAAAATCTTCCAGTGATGCTCTGATCTCCCCTATGCTGGCAGTTCCAGCAATTAGAAAACCCGTATTCAGATAGATTCCTTTTATTTTGGTATCATTTTTAGCATAAGCGATTGCCTCTTTCAATTGGAGCAAACCAATAGATTGCTGACTTCCAGTTATCATCTCAGCCAAAGGATCCTCTACAGCCTGTTCAACGATGGGAGCAGCCAAATCCAGATACATCACCGTGTTATCGCCTACAGTTACCTCCTTTCCACTGGAGATGACCAAAGAAAAAATCATTCCACCAAGTAGAATAACAATAACCAGTGCTGCAATTGAACCGAGGCACGAGGCGAAGAAATTTTTGAGGAATCCCATAGCATAAACATTTGGGCTACAAACTTAGTTAAACCGAAGCAGTATCTCCTTATTCCAATTGGGGCAATATTACCTTTAGGCTAGTTGATCTCACATGAAATAGTAATTTTGTTATCTTCACAACGGTAAATGCAAAATACTACTTATATACTTCTAGGTACCAACCTTGGTAAACGCGAACTCAACCTCACCGCGGCTCGGGGGCATATAGGCGAAAAAATTGGCACAATACTCTACTCATCAAAAATCTACGAGACTGCAGCATGGGGTAAGGAAGACCAGCCCGATTTCCTTAACCAAGTGATTATGCTAAAAACGCATATCGATCCCCATTCCTTGTTGGAGAAGCTATTGTGGATTGAAACCACATTGGGTAGACAGAGAAAAATAAAATGGGGCGAACGGATTATTGATCTGGATATTTTATTTTACGAAGATGAGGTAATCAATGACGAAAATATCACAATCCCTCATCCGGGCATCCCTTCTCGTAGGTTTACCTTGCTTCCTTTACAAGAAATTGCCCCCCAATTAGTTCACCCTGTATTGAATAAAACTATTGAGGAATTACTGGCTGAGTGTCCTGATAAATTAGATGTCTGGCCATACGTTCCCTCATAGCCAGTTACTCAATTAAAGGCTCCTAACTTCCACCTCTGGTGAGATTTTCTTTACAAGCCCCTGCAGTACCTTACCCGGCCCACATTCAATAAAGGTTGTAGCTCCATCTTTTACCATGTTTTGAACTGACTGCGTAAATCTTACAGGAGCAGTTAACTGGTCATTAAGGTTCCGCTTAATAGTTGTTACGTCAGTAGACGGTTGGGCGTTTACGTTTTGATATACTGGACAAATAGGTTGATGAAAAGCAGTCCCATCGATGGCTGATGCCAGCTCCTCGCGAGCAGGTTCCATTAAGGGCGAGTGAAATGCACCGCCTACCTGAAGAGGAAGGGCTCGTTTTGCACCTGCAGCTTTCAATTTTTCACAAGCGATTTCTATGCCTTTCATTGAACCTGATATGACAAGCTGGCCTGGACAATTGTAATTGGCAGCAACCACCACCTCATCAATACCTGAACAAATTTCCTCCACCACATGATCATCCAAACCAAGAATAGCAGCCATCGTAGAAGGATTGATTTCACAAGCCTTTTGCATAGCCATTGCGCGCTGAGATACCAGTCTAAGTCCATCCTCAAAAGAAAGTGTGCCATTAGCCACTAATGCCGAGAATTCCCCCAATGAATGGCCTGCCACCATATCAGGTTTAAATTCCTGTGCTGCTTTCACCACCGCCACTGAATGAAGAAAAACTGCAGGCTGAGTCACCTTGGTCTGCTTTAACTCATCTGCAGTGCCACCAAACATAATGTCAGTGATATTGAACCCGAGGATTTTGTCGGCATCATCAAAAATATTTTTAACCAATGGGTTTTCGTACAGGTCTTTGCCCATGCCTACAAACTGTGCGCCTTGTCCTGGAAATATATATGCGTTCATAAAAAATGGATTCTTGTGGATTTTTAGTTTTTGATTCTGGGTACAAGTATTTCACATCCAACATCAAGGTAAAAATAATTTCAAAATTAAGAAATCAAACTAATCCAGGAAGCGGGCCTTAAGTGCAGGCGTTGGAATCATACACTGATCTTGTCGGCCAAACCATTTGTAACGGTTGTTGGCAATGCCATTGTATATCCAGTCGCGTACAAATGCTGGAACAATTTTGAAAACATACAGCAAAGACCACAGACCGCCTAACATTTTGGCAATTTCAAGAACGGCATTGCTCCGCTGATAAAACTGATCGCCTTTTATTAGAACAATACTTTGAAGTGAAGTTGATGAAATGCCCAATTGATCTAATTGGGCTTGACCGTATTGCGATTGAAGAGCAGCAAAAAGAAATTTACCCGCTTTATCTCGCTTGATAATAAACTGAACTGAACCATTGCAAAGATTACAGACGCCATCAAACAATACGACAGGGTTTACTACCGTATCAGGTGCACCCATCCTTTGTAAGTTTTGCTTTTTTGTGATGGATCAACCACATCAAATATCACATCAGCCGAGTAAAAATAAACACCTCCTGGTACCTCAGCCCCTGAGTTATCTTTACCATCCCAATTGATGTAGATAGTGCGCTCTCCTCCTGATGCATAGGTGTAAAGCTCTTTTCCCCAGCGATCAAAAACGGTAAAGCTTACCCTTTCAACAAAACGGGCGCACTTACTTCTGATATCAACAATATCTCTTTTCGATCCACAAAGATCAAAGGAGTTTTCGTCCAACTTTACATTACCAAATGCCATAAAGCTAGAGTTGTAGCAATCGCCATTAGGAGAAAAAACATTAGGCAATTCGTAGTAAGGACAATTGTCAAAGCAAAACTCTTCACTCAATTCACTTTCATTCCCTGATCGATCTACCGCAGAAATTTTATAGCAGCGTGCGAAGGAAGGCAAGTTGGTATCAATAAAGAAGGTATCCCTAACATTGGTCACATAAGGCTCAAAAGGATCTCCAACTCTGTTAGCGATGTAAATGTTGTAGCTGCGAATATCAGCACGACATGCAGCGTCCTCCGGCCTCCTCCACTGCAAGGTATTGGAAAACGTTTGTGGCTCGCAGGAATTGCTTGCAAAAAACTCATCACAGTTGCGGGCAATTATTGATAACTGTGGAGTGCATGGAGGCTCGTCATCGTTAGGCTGCGCACAAATAATTTGTGAGAAATTCAAAAGTGGCTCATCGATTTCCGGATTGCCATAGGCCCCCCTCGTGAGCACTCGATAACAATACACCTGAGTATTATCCAGTGGAACACCATTGAACTGACCTGCATCTACATAACTGAATTGCTTTTCATTGACATTGACGCTATCAATCAATACCATTTGACTTTCGGTAGCCCCCGCAGGGCCCCGATAAATTAAGTGATTAGGGTAGTCTTGTGTTTGAATACTCCAAGGAACATCTGCTGCCCAGGCCAATGATATCTGCTCAAATTCTGAACCTGCCTCCAGCCTAACAGAAGATGCTGTGGCCGAAGTATCTACTCTGGTATTATTAGCATCAAAGGCTATAATTCGATAGTTGTATACCGTTTCCTCCGTATTCAATTCAGTATCCACATAAGTGGAATCGCTCAATCTGCCCGTATGCGGTTTCACAATTTGCAAAGCACTTGAAAACCCTTGAGCGCGCAATACTTCATAAGTATAAGGTGGTGGGAATTGTACTTTGTCTACATCAAATGGAGATCTCCACTTTACGGTAATTTGTCCATCGGTATTGGAGGTTCTATCTACATTGACATTGGTAATCACAGGCGCATCCGCCAAAATCGGTGGAATGCAAATCTCATCCGATACATAACTCTCTCCTCCTCCAGGGAAAGGAAATGTAGCCACCAATCGATAGCAGTAGGCTGCTCCAGGAGCCAGTCCTTTTCCCCCATTGGTGTCTCGGTAGGTGGTTACACCAGCACCTACTTCTGCTATCTTGGTATACCCAAGAAAATCAGGCATTCCGGTTACACACTCAGGTGGTGTAAATGCAAACTGGTCTACCCTTCTCCATATCTGAATTATTTCAGCATTGGTACAGGCATAGGATTCCCAACTCAAGTCGGTAGCTCGGTTTCCTAGATCAACTTGAGCATCTACCCACACGGGGGCAGGTGCTACCACGGTAATGTTCCAGGTTTGAAAGGAAACCAAACTTGGTATATTCTTGTCAGAAATTTTAAACACTACCTGATAGGGCTGGTCTTTGATATGCTCACACTGGGTTGCCCAATTAAAAGTAAGCTTGGCCTGACCTGGACCAGCAGTAGACTGAAATTTTGCCGGATTAGGAATATAAGTAGCCGGGGATGGGCTGATTCCAAACAATTGTGAAAAGGCTTCAATCTTTACACTATCCAAATCCGGATCGAAACCTAAAATCTCCTCATTGATAACTGTTCCTGCCTCCACACAAATGTCTGGTGGCACCTGCAATTCCGGACGTTGGTTATCACAGTCTTCGACAATTATCTGCATATCACGCGTTACATATCCCAGAAGAATCCAGGCTCCTTTGATCTTGCGCCATTCTTTGATGAGAAACGCAATATTATACTCCCCAGGAGCACCAGGAGAGTCCCACACAATAGTTCCGGTTTGTGCATCAATGGTAAATGTTGGCGGCCCTGTCTGATTCTCATTGGCTGTATTGTAATCAATACCTGTAAGTGCATAAAACTCTTGGGCATTAGGGTCACGATAACCGTTTACGAATTGCCCTTGCTCTCTTTTAGGGATGGCAAACTCAAACGATAAACTGTCTCCATCAGGATCGTAGGCTCCAGGATTGTGAAACCAGGCTGCCCCTGTACATGCTTTATCAATAGGTGGCACTAATAAAAGTGGTGAATTACTACACCCAAGAAATGGATCGATATTAATTACGGTTTCCAGATAGAATCTGGTTTCCACCGAGTTAATCATATTCAAAATACCCGCATTCCGATTGGGTTCCAGGTAACTGATTACGTACTTACCCGGTCCTCCAAAAGTATGGTTAATAGAATAAGATACTGTTGCTACCTCAGGCCCCAAATCAGGGCGAAGGGTGTTATCAACAATCGGTGTTGTATGCGGATCACTGCCATCTCCATAATCCAAGAGCCCTTCCCCGAATTTTATATCAGACCCCGTATTGGTATAAACCGTTATGGTAATTCTAAAAGTAAGTCCGGTACAGCTCAGGCGCTGTACGGTAATTTCCCCTGCACGCAGGTGAGTGGCCTTTGCCGATGTAGACAAAAGCAAAATACCCATCACAAAGAAAAAGATGAATAAAAGAGATTTTTTGTTCGTTACGCCCATTCAGTCAAAATCGGATTAAATTTACAACAATATTGCGGGAGAATAGGTTACGCCAATCGCAAAATACCGCAACTTGTCCACCATAGAACGCACAATAGAGGCATTTCTTTATAATATCATCAACAATTTATTTCACCACTTTACCCAAACAGTAACCTTGGCGAGCTGTATTCTTTAAATGAGAGGCGTTGTAGTCTCTGCTTTTTTATATTGACAAAAATATCCCCTATGAGAGTAATTGGAAACATGGTTCATGCACAATGTAACATCACCTTTTTTCACTGGAATAACAGATATCTAATCAAACTGGAAGCTGGTCCTTTTGAACAAACTTTCAAAATTCAAGAGTATGACCTGACTTCTGAAGAGGATTTGAAAAAAATAATCAATGAAGATTTTATCAATCAGAGCATTGCAAGGTTCAAAGATATGGCCAATTCGCTGGGTCAGGCTTTAGAAAAAATTTAGTTAAGGTAAAATATGGTAAATGCTTGTATTTCGGGCATTTATCGATTTTATATTTCATCCCATTTTAGTCTAATCCCTAATCTGGTTTATCTTTGGGGTTCACCTGTCCTGATAGTTGATGGAGATTGTTGAAAAGAAGAACAAAAATATAGGATACGAACCGATCCTTGACGGGATACCTAACTGGCCTGTTTACCAGCTCAGTAAAAACCGGAAAGAATTTTTGGAGGAGGTGACGGAGAAATCCATAACACGGATCAAGGAGTTGCGCCCCACCCGCAAGCAGCTTATTGATGAGTTGGAAGCTACTGTTTACCGCGAACAAAACAGAATGAAACGAAACCGGTGGCGCGTGGACCCACCGGATGAGAACGCGTTTTGGGCTGACATCAAGAAAGATCTTGTTGAACTGAGTAATAAGTCGGAAAATGAAGCTCCCAATAAGGAAGACGAAATTTTAAGAAAAATAAGCTACCGGTATGCCAATGAAATTGCTGGTAACTTTAAACCCAGCTCTTATAAAGTTGCCAGAGCAGTAATAAAATTTGGATTCAGGCGATTACTCAATGGCGCTCGAGTAAAAAAATTCGGAGCCATTTTTAGGAGTAAGTATACACTCCGTGATAAGATTCATATCGTTGGCAAGGCAAAAATGATTCGCAAACTAGCCAAGAAAGGGACGGTAGTGATGGTGCCTACCCATTTTAGCAACCTGGATTCCGTTTTAATTGGATGGGTAATTCATTCCTTAGGCTTACCGGCATTTCTATACGGAGCAGGTCTCAATCTATTCAACATTAAGATCATCGCCTATTTCATGAATAGTTTGGGCGCCTATAAAGTGGACAGGAGAAAAAAGAACCTCCCCTACCTTGAGACGCTAAAAATGTACTCCAACATAGCACTGCAAAAAGGAGCACATAGTCTATTTTTTCCTGGGGGCACGCGATCTCGCTCGGGAGCAATAGAATCCCGATTGCGGCTAGGGCTGCTGAGTACTTCAGTAGAGGCCCAGCGAAACCTCTATCTGGATAAACCGAATCAAGGTGAAGAAGTAAGAAAAATTTTCGTTGTTCCAGTTACGCTCAATTATCATTTTGTTTTGGAAGCTCCTGATCTGATAGAAGACTACCTCCATGTAAAGGGACAGGATCGATATTTCCCTGAACAAGATAACTATGGCAGCATGCAGTTGCTCAAGTTCATGTTCAAATTTTTTACTAAAGGCTCCAACATTTCAGTTTCAATTGGCCCCGGACTGGATGTACTTGGTAATTATGTAGACAGCGATGGCAACAGCCTTGATGCGCAAGGTCGAGTAATAGACACAAGAGATTATTTCATTTCCAATGGTAAGGTGTGTGTGGACCTGCAGCGAGAAGATGAATACACTCGCATGTTGGGCAATAAAATTGTAAAGGAATATCACCGCATCAATCGGGCTTTTGCAAGTCATCTGGTGGCTTTTATTGCTTTTGAAATGTGGATGAAGAAATTCCCCAAACTGGACCTGTTTAGTATCCTTAGGCTGCCTGAAGAAGATTTAGAGATAGAGTATGCCGAATTCAGAGATACCTTTAAACGTGTAAGAAAAGAAGTATACAGACTCAAGGATGAAGATAAAATCAACTATGCCACACACTTTAAGGGCAAAGCGGACGAGGTTATTAAGCATGGACTTGATAATGTAGGTACCTTCCATCTTAAACGGCCACTGCTTAAGAACAAAAAAGGAAATATCATTACCCACGACCTTACCGTACTATACTATTATCACAATCGCCTGACAGGTTATGACCTTGAGAAATTTATCTGAGAAGCCTGTTGGTGTTATAGGCGCAGGAAATTTCGGCTCGGCCATTGCCAACATTTTGTCTTATCAAACGAAAGTGCTGCTGTACGCTCGCGACTCCAATGTAGTCAAGCACATTCAAGAGAAAAGGGAAAACAGAGGTCACACTTTTAATGAGCAAGTAACCGCCACCAACGATATGGCCTATCTTGCTAAGGAGTGTGATGTGCTATTTCCAATTGTACCCGCAGCTCACTTTCGCGCCATGATGAAGAACCTCTCGCCCTACCTTCATCCTTATCACATTATGATTCATGGCACTAAGGGCTTCGACCTGAAATTGCCAGAAGGGCAAACATTGGAGACCATGAAGGTACTCACACGCGATCATGTAAAAACCATGAGCGAGGTGATCAAGGAAGAAAGCGTAGTAGTGCGTGTGGGTTGTTTAGCAGGTCCTAATCTTTCTAAAGAATTGGCACAGCGTCAGCCCAGTGCCACAGTAATAGCCAGCCCGTTTCAAGAGGTGATCCAGACAGGAAAAAAGCTTCTTCGAAATGATCGTTTTCAAGTATACGGAAACAATGACCTGACTGGCGTTGAGATGGCTGGTGTGTTGAAAAACATCATTGCCATTGCCTCTGGAGCACTCAGCGGTTTGGGATACGGGGAAAACGCAAAGGGTTTGCTCATAAGCCGTGGGGCAGTAGAAATGATTTATTTAGGCAGGGCACTGGGAGGAAACACAAAGGCCTTTCTTGGACTGGCGGGTATCGGAGACCTTGTTACGACCTGTAACAGCCCTATGAGTAGAAACTTTACCGTTGGCTACAGGCTAGCAAAAGGCGAAACGCTTGCACAAATTCTTGGTGACTTGCATGAGGTGGCTGAGGGAGTAAATACAATTCGTATTGTAAAAAAATGTGCTGACTACTATAAAGTCAGAGCCCCAATCACAGACAGATTATACAAAGTATTATTTGAGGGAATGACCGTACAAGAGGCACTAGGTCACCTGATGCGTTATCCGTTAGATGTGGATATTGATTTTATTCAGGACTAACAATGAAATAGGATAACCTCGATATCCGTTCACCATTCAATGTCACGTAACTTCCCATAGCATCAGCCATTAGACATGAATGCACCGGAAGAACTCCCAACACGTCTCCTGGCTTTATATTACGCATACTTTCCGCATTGGCATGCACAGTGCCATGTTCCTGTGATAATGCTTTCACAAACATTTCTGTTGGTGGTAACGCCCATCCACTATCATTTAACAGCACTACAGCGCCATAACTAACCGCACCACTTTCTGTGATGATATAATCTTTGGAAAAATGAACGCCCCCTCCATAGATAATAACCTCACCCCGATCGGGATAGGTGGCTACTACCGGGCAGGCCATAACTATTGCAATCTGATCAAGATCACATGAGCCAATTGTTGCCTGAGTAAGGTCATAGAACACAAGATTACCTGCTCTTAATTCATTTATTTCAGAAAAATCATCGATCAAACTCGCAGATGGTGTATCACCCACCGAAAGTGCTAGATCTGGGTACTTCCCTCTATACTTACTTTTCAAATCAAGTAGCACTTCCACCTCTTCAAAATAAATTTTTTCTACAGCAGCTTTTGATCGGCATTTGTAAGTATGACCAGCATGACTCAAGAATCCTTTAAATTCAAGAAGTGGTGATGCCGCTATATCGCTGATAACGTTTTCCAGCTCATTACTATGTGATGGGTCGATGCCTGTACGGTGATAACCAGTATCTATTTCAATAAAGATGCCCACCTTGTTTTCTAATTGATCTAAAAGCCTAGGTAATACGTCACTAATCGAAACAAGTAGGTTGAGTTGAATTTTTGAAGCCAATGAATTGATCAAATCTACCTCAAGGTAGTTAACCGGAAATGCAACAGTGATATCCTTCCATCCGTCATCCGAAAAATATTGCGCCATTTTAAGTGACGACACGGTGCAGCAAGAAATACCCCTTTCCTTAAACCACCTTCCAATCTCGTGTGATTGATGAGTCTTGAAATGAGGCCTTAGATTTACATCGCTTCTTTTTGCTTTCTCAACGAGTCGATCAATGTTGCGAATACACTTTTGCTTATCCAGCAATAAAGTGGGATGATTAATCTCAAAATGGAATGGATTAGCTGGCAAAGCCTTCCTGGATTCTTTTGGCAGTGGCGGCCAGTTCTTCTGATGTAGGCTTTAGCTTAGACCTGGTAAAGTTAATGTCATCCATAGTTTGCATCGGCACCAAATGCATATGGGTGTGAGGCACTTCAAGACCTATTACTGCAACACCCACTCTCTTACATGAAATGGTTTTCTTAATGGCTACAGCCACTTTCTTAGCAAACACCATCATCGCTTCCAGTGTTGCATTATCATGATCAAAAATATAATCCAATTCTTTTTTAGGCACCACTAATGTATGACCAATTACCAAGGGCATAATATCCAGAAACGCAATAAACTGATCATCTTCAGCTACAATGTGTCCGGGTATTTCCCGATTAATTATTTTAGTGAATAGACTGGCCATACAATGTTGACTATAATTCTATTTTAACAATCTCAAATTCAATTTCTCCTGCCGGAGTTTTGATTTTGGCAGTATCCCCTTTTTCCTTACCTAGTAGCCCCTGTCCAATTGGTGATTGGGTGGAGATTTTAAATTGCTTCAAATCTGCTTCTTCCTCAGACACAAGTGTATAAGTGAAGCTCGCTCCGTTCTTTTTATTTTTGATCGTTACCTTAGACAAAATAGACACTACCGAAGTATCCAATTGGCTTTCGTCTATTTCACGTGCATTACCTAGTGACTCTTCCAGTTTTGCAATGCGTGCTTCCAAATGCCCTTGTGCATCTTTAGCAGCATCGTACTCTGCATTTTCACTTAAATCACCTTTATCTCTTGCCTCCGCAATTTGTCGTGCTATGTCAGCCCTGCCTTTCGTTTTTAACTGGTTCAAATCATTTTTTAGTTTCTCCAGTCCTTCCTTAGTATAGTAAGAAATCTTTGCACTCATAATCACTCGTTTTACTTATCTGCTTCCTTGGGATGTCTTTGAAAAAAAGAAACAACGGCTTCATGGCGGAAACCGTTGTCATTAACTTCTATACAAAAGTAATTGATTATTCGACTAAATCAAATGTTCAGATTAACCTGATCAACCACCCACCAATTCCGGAATATTCATTTTAATTTCATCAAAAAAAGCATCATCAAACTTGGCCAGGTACAAAGTTTTTGCTTTTGAAAGCTGATCAATGGTAAGCCCTTTTACCCCTCGCAAATCTGCTTTATACAAACTCGCGTTTTCAAAATCTGCCCCCATCAGGTAACTATTTTGAAGATTCGCCTCCATAAGAAAAGCATTTCTAAAACTCGTTTTGATGAGAAACGCCCCTTCTAATTGCGCTTTGATTAAAAATGCATCATTGAAATTGGAACCACTGGCATATGCTCCCCTCAAGTTGACCTGATTCAAGTTGGTATTTTCAAGGTTGGTTTGGTTCAATCTCGTATTCTCCAGGTTGGATTCGATTAATGACGAATTTGAAATATTGGCAGAGTTGAGGTTGGAGCCCTTAAGGTTCACATAGTTCAGGTTGGTGCGCGCGAGGTAGCAATTCACCAAGTTAATTTCGCAGATACCATGGCGGTTTAACCTTTTCAGGTTACCGACAGTTCGGAAGGCCGCTTCATCTGATTCCCACAAGCGAAAATCGTCAATTTCATCTTTATAAGTTCTGATGCGTTGCCTGGTTTCTCCATTTTGATTCAACCAAAACAATAAAATACCAATGATTGCAATGTCGAATATCATACCATGTGCCTCCGCCAAAATCTGTGGCCAAAAAGCATCAAAGTCATGGAGATAGTACTTAAAGCTAAGCGATAATACAATTAGCGTTATCAATATCAACACAATAGCTGATGTAAGAAGAGGTTTTTCAACAACGTTGTTGTAGTACTCCAGCGACCTTTTAATTATTTTTTCACTAAGCGACATCCTTCAAAACCATTTAATCAGTCATCCAATGGCAAAAGTAGATTAATTCGAGGTGGGGCATTGTTCAATTTCATCAAGAATATTACATGAATCTAAACTATTATAGAAGATTGTTTTGAAACAATAAACCCCTTACAGAATCAAATGGATGGTTAAAAAGTAAATGCCTAATCCTAACAAATCGTTGATCGTAGTAATAAATGGCCCGGAAGCCAGCGCAGGATTGAATCCAAATTTGTTTAAAACCAATGGTGTTACAGTGCCAATAAGTGATGCTGCTAATACAACTGCAAATAATGCAATGGAAACTACTACAAAAAGTTTATTACTCTCCCCACCCAATAACATATTTGCCGCCAAAACAATTAGTGCCAGCAAAAAGCCATTTAAAATAGCCACTATAAATACCTTTGTTAATCTCCCCCACAGCCCATCTTCAACAAATCCAGGGTTCGCTAAGCTTTGCACTACAATAGATGAAGATTGAATACCCACATTACCCCCCGTAGCCTGAATCAACGGAATAAAAAAAGCAATAGCGGTAATTCGCATTAAGTCGCCCTCAAAAATCCCTATAAACTGAACACTCAGCAACCCCCCTACAATACCTATAATCAACCAGGGTAATCGTGCTCGTGTAAGCCTCCAAATACTATCATCTTCTTCTACATCCTCACTTATACCTGACATCAATTGACGCTCCTCTTCTGCCTGCTCTGTGATTACATCCACCACATCATCAATAGTAATGCGACCTACCAGTTGACCATATACATTCACAACTGGGACTGTTTCAAGATCGTACTTACGCATAACGCTTGCCACCTCGGTATCTTCAAGGTGTGTTTGCACCGAAATCAATTCAGGATCATAAATATCTTTAACCAGGGTAGTGGAATCAGTTAGTATGAGTTTCTGAAGCGGAACTTTTCCAAGCAATTTATTAAAATCATCTACTACGTAAACCGCATAAAACTTAGAAACGTTTTCCACCTGCTTGCGTATTTCTTCAATGCATTGTACCACTGTCCAACTAACACGAGCCGTAACCAATTCCTTTGCCATCAATCCACCCGCGACATTTTCATCGTAACGCAACAAGTCGATTACCTGCGAACGAAGTACTTTATCCAATCCGGCCAGCACTTCTTCACGTACTTTTATAGGGAGCTCATTCAGGATATCTGCCGCATCATCTGAATCGAGGTGATCAATTATTTTAATTAATTCATCCGGCTGGTAAGTCTTTAAAAAAGCTACACGAGCATCACTATCAAGGTCGGTGATAATCTCTGCCCTTATTTCAACAACAAGCAAGTCCAGTACATACTTCGACTCTTCACTGTTAAATTCATACAACAGCGCAGTAATATCAGCAGCATTAATTCCATCCAGATTTTGCTGAATAAAGGTATTGTCTCGTTCATCCAGTGCTTGCTGAAAACGATCACGAAATTCCTTTGTAAGACCAAATGCAACGGATTCAACCATCCGACTTTTCAATTTGCTGTGTTAAGAAAACAAAATCGGCCACCGACAACTGTTCTGCTCTCAAATCCAGCAGCTTCATTGACGTAATGGAAGGCGGCAAATTTAGACTTTTCAGTGCGTTGCGCAATGTTTTACGCCTAGTTTGAAATCCTTGCTTTACTACAGCTTTGAATCTTTTTTCATCACAGTCCAACCGTTCAGTCTTGTTACGCTTTAGGCGAATAACTGCAGACATCACCTTTGGAGGAGGAAAAAAAACATCGGGGGGTACTATAAATAAAAGCTCTATGTCATAGTAAGCCTGTAATAGCACACTCAGTATACCATACACCTTATTTCCCTTATCCGAAGCAATTCTCTCAGCAACTTCCTTTTGTAACATGCCCACTACCTGATCCACCTTATCCCTATGCTCCAATACTTTAAAAAAAATCTGAGAAGAGATATTGTAGGGAAAATTACCAATTACATGGAATGTCTTTTCAGCAAACCCATTCCAATCCATTTTTAATACATCTCCCTCTATCAGATTCTTCTTCAATTGAGGAAAATGCTTTTTGAGATGCGCAACGGAATCCCTGTCTATCTCTGCAACCTTTAAGTCAATATCCCTTTTCAATAGATACTGGGTTAGCACACCCGTACCTGGTCCGATCTCCACAACAGATTGCCTGCTATCGATCTCCAATGCATCTACAATTTGCATCGCGATATTCTGATCTTTCAGAAAGTGTTGCCCAAGAGATTTTTTTGGTCTTACCATTCGTTTAAAAAAGTCGGCCGAAAATTAACGGATACCTGCAAGAATATTGTCATCCGTTAACTTCATCAGGCAAATTATACAACAGAAAAACTTCTATTGCATAATTACGGTTAAATTGCGGATATACTTCAATTCTAAAAATAGATGAGCAAGCATCAAGAGAAACCTAAGATTGGGATAACATTGGGAGATCTCAACGGTATTGGGCCGGAAGTCGTTATTAAGGCTTTGGCAGACAATCGACTACTTCAAATGATAACCCCCGTTGTTTACGGTTCCACAAGAGTATTATCTTTCTATAGAAAGCTGATGAATTTGGAGGAGTTCAACTACAGTCAGGTGAAGAGTACCGGACAGTTTTTTCCTAAATCCATCAACGTGGTCAACTGCTGGGAAGATGTTATTGAGATTAATCCGGGTAAACCATCTGCCGAATCGGCCAAGGGCGCTCTCCTGGCCTTGCAAAAAGCAGTTGAAGAAGTGAAGGGTGGCGTAATTGATGCTTTTGTCACAGGTCCTATTGACAAAAATACCATGCACGGTGAGGCCTTCCCTTTTACAGGCCATACAGAATACCTCACCCATGAATTTGAAGCAACAGAAAGCTTGATGTTAATGACTGGACAGGAGCTTCGTGTAGGTTTGGTGACGGAACACGTGCCCTTAAAGGACGTACCTAGCCTCATCAGCAAGGAAAGAGTAGAGTTAAAAATCAGGCTATTAGAGCTTTCATTAAAGAATGATTTCAACATTAGTAAACCCAAAATAGCGGTCCTCGGGCTCAACCCACATGCTGGTGATGAAGGATTAATTGGGTCAGAAGAAAATGATACGATCAGACCTGTTATTATCGACTTAAAGAACAAGGGAAAGTTGGTTTTCGGCCCGTTTCCTGCTGATGGCTTTTTTGCGTCAGGGCAGCACAAAAAATACGATGGCATCATCGCCATGTATCACGATCAGGGGCTTATTCCTTTCAAATCATTTGCATTTGAAACCGGTGTGAACTTTACAGCAGGCCTTCCCGTGATAAGAACATCCCCTGACCATGGGACCGCCTATAACATAGCAGGCAAAAATCTGGCTGACGAGAGCTCTATGAGACAGGCCATATACCTTGCCGCTGATATCGTTAAGCACAGGGCTGAGCAATTAGCAGAAAAACAATAAAAAGACGACTCATGTAAGATGTGACCTACAGTGGGTTCTGATAGCCATCATTAATTCTTAGCTTTGGTGTAAAGCAAAACAATGGACATTGTAACTAAAAAGCAGCTCAACATACTCATCCAACTGGCTGAGGCAGACAAGCATTTTGCCAAAGTTGAGCGCGAAATGATCTATAAAATTGCCCGAGACCGCAATTTTTCAGAGGATACTGTCAATGAATTGATTAGAAACCCTGAGCCTATTGGGTCATTGGGAGCGCTCTCCGATGATCAAAAGTTCTTATACCTGAATGGTTGCATTGAATTGATATTTGCAGACCAGAAACTATTTGAAAGTGAACTCATCTTTTGCAGAGGAGTGGCCATAAAGCTGGGATTCAAGAAAAGTGTAGTAGATTTCATGGTCACAGAAAGGGAGAAAATGACCAAAGAACAGCTAAAAAAGCGCATTTTTGCGGAATATGTATAACAATCAGAGAATTGAGGTAGAAATGAGCAGGGATAGGTTTAAGAAAATCAATTTCAGAAGGGGAAAATCCCGTAAAACGTCATAAATTTGCCCGCTAATTTTAAGACCCTAAAGGGTGAAACCGCTTAGCATTAACATCATAGGACTTGAGACAAAGGTCCACCATTTCAATTTTGAGTTGGGTGATGAGTTTTTGCAGCATTATGGGCAAGGTTACCTCCCAGGTGGTCAATTCAGCGTAGAAGTCGTGTTGGACAAACACGAAACGTTCATTGAAGCTGATTTTAAAATTGAAGGCAAGGTGAAACTAACGTGCGACCGAAGTCTTGATCCGTTCGATTTTCCGATTCATCAGGAGAATAGAATTCTATTCAAATATGGAGAGGAAGACAAGGAACTAACGGATGAGATCATAATGATCAGCCGGGATCGCGTAAGCCTTGATTTGGGACAGTTTATTTATGAGTTTATTGGGCTATCAATACCAATGAAAAAATTGCACCCCAGATTCAAAGATGAGGACGAAAGCGAAGAAGGAAAAATGGTTTACAGCTCAGCACCAGACGAAAATACAAATGGTGACGATGAGGTAGATCCAATATGGGAAAAGTTAAAAAAATTAAAGTAAAAACAATTTAGGCATGGCACATCCAAAACGAAAAATCTCCAGAACGAGAAGAGATAAAAGAAGAACACACTACAAAGCAGAACCAAAGCAATTTACTGTTTGCCCTACTACAGGTGAGCATCATTTGCCTCATCGTGCTTTCTGGCTTGAAGGCAAGCTATACTACAAAGGAAATGTAGTAATGGAGAAAGAGGTATTGGCCTAAGTCATGAATCCCCTTAATCTAACAAGGTTTAATCTGGCCTTTCCGTTGTTTTCAACAGAAAAGGATTAGAAAAAATGAATTGAACGAAATGCTCGGTTAATACAACCGGGCATTTGTTTTTTTAACGAGACAGGTCAACACCACAATCAAAAACCAATGAGTAAAATCAAAGCAGCGATTACAGGAGTAGGAGGATATGTTCCTGATTATATTCTTACCAACAAAGAGCTGGAGACAATGGTTGAAACCAGCGATGAATGGATTACCTCTCGAACCGGAATCAAAGAGCGTAGGATTTTAAAAGGAGAAAATCTTGGCGTGTCGTATATGGGGGCCATGGCGGTTAAAGAATTACTTGCTAAAACCAACACCGACCCAAAAGATATTGATCTTATCATCTTTGCCACTATTACCCCTGACATGCCATTTCCTGCAGCTGCCAATCTGGTAGCCACTCAGGTAGGCGCCACCAATGCCTTTAGTTTTGATGTAAGTGCAGCCTGTTCTGGATTCATCTATGCCTTAACCACAGGTGCAAAATACATTGAAGCTGGAATGCACAAGAAGGTGATCGTAATTGGTGGAGATAAAATGTCCTCCATTCTTGACTATACGGATCGTACGACCTGTATCATCTTTGGTGATGGTGCTGGATGCGTTTTGCTTGAACCTTCTAAGGACGACACTGGAATCATTGACTCTATTCATAAAAGTGATGGGTCAGGCGCTCAATACCTACACATAAAAGCAGGGGGCAGCCTGAAGCCTGCCACGCACGAATCAGTAGATGCCAGAGAGCATTATGTCTATCAGGAAGGTTCTGCAGTGTTTAAGTTTGCCGTTACCAATATGGCCGACATTGCCGCAAAGATGATGGAGCGAAATAACCTGAAAGCAGAAGATGTAAACTGGCTGGCTCCTCACCAGGCCAACAAAAGAATTATTGATGCTACTGCTTCCCGTATGGGCATATCTGAAGAAACCGTGATGATGAATATAGAGCGGTACGGTAACACGACAGGGGGAACTATACCCCTGCTCCTTTGGGACTATGAAAAACAATTGAAGAAGGGAGATAATCTTATCATTGCCGCTTTTGGTGGAGGTTTTACGTGGGGTTCCATCTATGTAAGATGGTCCTATGACACGAATTAATCCAACTTGTTATTAATTATTTCATTTGTAAATTATAGGCTGAATTTTTATGGCAACTGTTTCTGATTTAAGTAAAGGAAATTTCATTCGTTACAATGGCGAAGTGGTAAAGGTGGAGGAACTCCAACACAGAACTCCAGGAAACCTGCGTGCATTTTATCAGGTAAAAATGAGAAACATCCGATCTGGTAAAATTGTTGAGAACAGATTCCGACCAGGAGATGCTGTGGATCTTCTGCGTGTAGAAACTAAAGAATATCAGTACCTCTACGAAGAAGGTGAAAGCTTGGTCTGCATGGACAATCAAACTTTTGAACAAATATACCTGGACAAAGCATTGTTAGGAGATTCGTTTAAATACCTTAAAGAAGCAGTTACATTGATTATTGCCTTTGAAAACGGAACAGAGCCAATAATTGCTGAACCACCTCCACACGTAATATTAAATGTAACGTATACAGAACCAGGGTTGTCTGGGGACACCGCAACCCGTACATTAAAACCCGCAACAGTAGAAACTGGAGCGGAAGTAAGAGTACCTTTGTTTATTAACACAGGGGATAATGTGAAGATTAATACATCCAACGGTGAGTATTTAGAACGAGTAAAGTAACTTATGGCAAAGACAAGAAAAACTTCATTGAAAGTGGCGCGAAAGCAAGCTCCAACAAAGAAATCAGTTCAAAACTCTTCAGACATGAAAACTGCAGAAATAAGAGATCTTATTGACTTTATCGCTCAATCTGGGTTGAATGAAGTGGATATTGAAACCAAAGAATTAAAACTTCACGTAAAGAGGGAGCCAGATCAAAAAGTGATGAAATCAGCGGCACCTCAAATGATGGCCCCTCCAGCAGCCATGGCTGCAGCGCCTCCTGCACCAGTAGCAGCGCCTGCAAGCACCCCTGCCGCACCAGCCGCAGCCGCTCCATCTGGTGGTAGTAATTTAGTAGAAATAAAATCCCCGATGATTGGAACATTTTATCGCTCTTCAAACCCAGACACACCTCCTTTAGTGTCAGTAGGAGATAAAATAACCAAGGGACAAACAGTATGCATCATTGAGGCCATGAAGCTATTCAATGAGATTGAATCAGAGGTGTCAGGTACAATTGTAAAAGTATTGGCGGAAAATGCTACTCCTGTAGAATACGAGCAAACGCTCTTTATGGTTGAGCCAGATTAAGCACTGCTTAATGACTGATCTTTTATTGATAACCTAAATTTCGCATTGTGTTTAAAAAAATATTAATAGCAAATCGTGGTGAAATTGCCTTGCGTGTTATCAGAACCTGCAAGGAGATGGACATCAGAACAGTTGCTGTGTACTCTACTGCCGACCGTGAAAGCCTTCATGTGCGTTTTGCAGATGAGGCCGTATGTATAGGCGGGCCTCCAAGTAAGGATTCCTATTTGAACATCCCAAGAATCATTTCTGCTGCTGAAATTACTAATGCCGATGCTATCCATCCAGGCTATGGTTTCTTGTCAGAAAATGAAGAGTTCTCATCTGTATGCCATGAGTACGGCATCAAATTCATAGGACCATCACCTCAAATGATTAACCTCATGGGTGATAAGGCTACTGCCAAGGACACCATGAAAAAAGCAGGTGTACCTACTATCCCTGGATCTGATGGACTAGTGGATACGATTGAAGAGGGAATGAAGATTGCCAAAAAAATCAAGTACCCTGTAATCGTAAAAGCTACTGCCGGAGGCGGTGGAAAAGGGATGCGGATTATCAATAATGAATCTGAATTCAAAAAAGCATGGGATGACGCAAAGAGAGAATCTGCTGCTGCTTTTGGAAACGATGGACTCTACCTGGAAAAATTTGTAGAAGAGCCTAGGCATATAGAAATTCAAGTAGTTGGAGATCAATATGGTAAAGTATGTCATTTATCAGAGCGGGATTGCTCTATCCAACGCAGGCATCAAAAATTAGTAGAAGAAACCCCCTCCCCTGTAGTAACTCAGGAGTTGCGCGAGAGAATGGGTGAAGCTGCCATTAAAGGTGCAGAAGCTATAAAATACGAAGGTGCTGGAACAATAGAATTTCTTGTTGATAAGCATGGAGACTTCTATTTCATGGAGATGAACACCCGTATTCAAGTGGAGCATCCCATTACTGAAGAAGTAACAGATTACGATCTTATTAAAGAGCAAATAAAAGTGGCTGCAGGGGTGCCTATTTCTGGAAACAACTACTACCCTAATTTATTTGCCATGGAATGCCGCATCAATGCGGAAGACCCAGCTAATGGTTTCAGGCCATCACCAGGGAAGATTGTAAATCTACATATGCCTGGCGGGCACGGAGTGCGTGTTGATAGCCATGTGTATGCTGGATATACTATTCCGCCCAACTACGATTCAATGATTGCAAAACTTATTGTAAGCGGTCAATCAAGGGAAGAAGTTATCACCAGAATGAAGCGTGCCTTAAGTGAGTTTGTGATTGAAGGGGTAAAAACAACTATTCCTTTCCACTTGAAATTAATGGATAATCAAATTTTCAGATCTGGAAAGTTTACCACTAAATTCCTTGAGACGTCTTTCAACTTCGATGATTTAAAATAATTATTCTTTCGAATCCTGCGTTGGAGCTGATGGTTTATCTGACGCAGGTTTCGACTTCTTTTCGGACTTAACTAATGCTGCCATTTGCTTAAGTTCCTCATCGGTTTTTCCTTTAAGATAATCTGGCAACTCCATTCCTGCCATATTAAATATCTCTTGAAGAGGAGGAACTGATTGGTAGAGTCCTGAGATAAAGTTTGCTGTGGATGTTTTTCCATCAGTACCTGATCCTCCCTCCCAAACGGTGATTTTATCAATCTTAATATTTTTAATTGCCTCAGTTTGCATACGGACCAATTCAGGGAGTTTATCCGCGATAAGTAGTAAAACTGCATCACGAGCATTGTCACCTGCGGCTTTCACAATCTGCTCTAATCCTTGTGCCTGCTTAGTCAATACCTCCAATAAACCTTGAGCCTCTGCCTGCCGCATGAATAAAACAGCATCAGCCTCACCTTTTGCTTTACGTCTTATCATTTCAGCTTCAGCCTCCGCAGTAATCTCAACTTTTTCCTTGTTGATCATAGCAGGCACGACAATGTTCGCATTTTGCGTTGCCCTGTCACGTTCTGCTCGTGCTCCCTCCGCCTCCTGCTCAGCTGCATAAGCCTCCTCTAATGCCTTAGCGCTTTGCACTTTTTCACTAGCTGTAGCCAGCTTTAAAGCTTCTGCTTCTCGCTGCCTTCTTTGGGCATCTGATTGTGCCACCTTTATCTTCGCCAAGTTCTCTCCTTCTACAGCCATTGCTTCAGCATCCGATACCTTTACCCGTTGATCCTGCATTGCATTAGCTTGGCCAATTGCCCCATCCCTGTTCTTTTCTGCGACCATTTTCTTTGCATCATTAATCGCTTTTGCCGCAGCTTCTTTTCCAAGCGCTTCAATATAACCCGACTCATCCTTAATATCAGTGACATTAACGTTAATCAGCTTTAGACCAATTTTCTTAAGCTCTGCCTCCACATTCGAAGCTACATTGGCTAAAAATTTATCTCGGTTACTGTTGAGCTCTTCTATGTCCATCATGGCAACAACCAGCCTCAACTGCCCGAATATTATGTCTTTTGCAAGATCATGAATATTCTCCTTAGATTGTCCCAATAGGCGTTCGGCCGCGTTCTCCATCACGCCAGATTCTGTGGATATCCCCACAGTAAAACGTGAAGGAACATCAACCCTAATATTTTGCTTGCTCAGAGCATTGGTCAGGTTTACTTCAATCGAATTGGGTGTAAGATCAAGAAAGGCATAATCTTGAAATACAGGCCAGATAAATGCTGCACCACCATGAATACATCGTGCTGAGCCTCCTCCCACCTTACCATAAACTACAAGCACCCTATCGGAAGGACATCGCTTGTAACGTCTAAGGATGGTAGTTATAATTATGAATACAAAAAGGCCAATAATGGCGAGAATCGGGAGGGTGAAAACGCTCATTGCTTTATTGCTTAGTATCTGTTACTAATAAAATATTGTCATTAACAATTTTAGAAACTGTAATGACCTTACCTGTTGAAATATCATGATCATCATCCGTCATCGCATCCAATGTTCTCAATGACCCCATCACTTTCACTTGTACTTTTCCTACATTGCCACGTTTGGATTGAATCGGTAAATAAACTTCACCTACCTTCCCTACAGCTTTGCTGAATTGCAGCGTCCCATCCACATTCATTTTTCCCATCATGTAAAACATGCCTGCCATAATTGCCATCATCAGCAAACCTGCTACTACTGAGATAAATAAAGAAAGCCCATTCGAAAGTCCACCATCCATGCATGCTATTCCAGTCCAAGAAAAAATGGTGAAGAACCCAACAAGATTTTTGACAGTTAAAAACTGAAATGATATCCCATGATCCGTTTCAATATCAACATCAGGAACATCATCGGGAGCATCACCTCCTGCAAAAAGGGATAGAATAAGTTGAAGTAGAAAAAAAACAGTGAAAGGAATGGCAATGCACCAGTATACCTTTAAAAGAGGGCTAAGACCAACCCACCATGCATCAAAATTTTCCATAGTTTGTTAACCAAAATACCGGATATATTTTTCATTTCCAACGAACCTCTCTAATCCTGGCAAAAAAAAAGCGACTTTCCCTAGTCGCTTTTTTTGATTAATAACTGATTAAACGTACTGATTAAGCATTACTGGCATCACCAGCATCAAAATATCTTCGTCTTTATCTTTGTCGATCGGAAGAATAACACCCGCCTTGTTGGAAGCAGACATATTCAATTTGATTTGATCGGTATCCAGATTGGATAGCATCTCTATAATAAACTTAGCGTTGAATCCAATTTCGATATCCTCTCCTTCGTGCTCACAAGAAAGGCGCTCATTCGCCTCATTAGAGAAATCAAGATCCTCGGCTGAAACCTGAAGTTCACTTCCCGTTATTTTCAACCTTACCTGATGAGTTGTCTTATTGGCATAAATAGCAATACGTTTCAAAGAGCTCAACAGGTCCGTACGACTAATGGTCATTTTTATTGGATTTTGAGAAGGTATTACATTCTCATAATCCGGGAAACGCTCGTCAATAAGGCGGCAAATCATTCGGATGCTACCAAACTTGAAAAATGCGTTGGACATGTTGAAATCGATACTTACCTCAGTGTTCTCAGTGGGTAAGGTAGCTTTGAGCAAATTCAGGGCTTTGCGCGGGATAATGATCGCATTGCCACTATCTGACTTAATATCTGTTCTGCGGTAGCGCACCAAACGGTGGCCATCAGTAGCTACAAATGTGGTGTTCTTCTCGCCAAGGTTAACATAAACTCCCGTCATCGCAGGACGTAATTCATCACTACTTGTAGCGAAAATGGTGTTATTTACAGCCTTAGCCAAAACATCAGATGACAATACTGCTGAGAAGTCATTAGAGACTGCTGGCACCTTTGGGAAATCAGTGGCATTCTCACCACTTAATTTATAACGACCGTTGTCTGAGCTGATTTCTATACTATAGGTTGACTCATCTATGGAGAACGTAACCGGCTGATCAGGTAAGTTCTTTAAAGTATCCAGTAATATTCTGGCAGGAACCGCAATACTTCCTTTTTCCTTTGATTCCACTGTAATCTCGGTGATCATGGAAGTTTGAAGATCAGATGCCGTAACGGTGAGTATATTTTTTTCTATCTCAAAAAGAAAGTTCTCAAGGATCGGAACAACAGGGTTGGTGGTAATAACACCATTAATATTAGAAAGCTGCTTTAGCAAGTAGCTGGAATTGACGATAAACTTCATCTAAGTCAGTGGTTTTTGGTTGTAATGGCGGTAAAGTTAGGAAGAAAAACCAATTCTGGAAATGAAGTTTAAACCCTCAAAATTGAGCACTAAACCCACATTACTTTTTGAAATAATCGCGTGTCTTCAAGATCGGGATCACCTGCGATCTGCTAAAAAGAACCGGATCGGCAGCATTCAACCTCCCCAAAGCATCCTGATCGTCTTCGATAGGTGGGTAAAGGTCAAGTGTCATGGTATTGTCTCCCAGATCGTAAACCCGAATGGTGGCAATGGGTGTTGTTTGAAGGAGGCTGTCATAGGCCGGAATCAGACCGGGGGTCAAATATTCTTTCGCCACCAGCAGGGACACAGCGTCTAAATAGTCATTCAATTTTGTTGTATCTGAAGGCGGGCTATTAACCAAATCAAACCCTGCCCCCTGATCGGATATAGAAAAGTTTTGATTGGGCTGCCTGCTGAACTCCGTCTCCAATTTTTTAAAATTTCTCCAATTGAAATTAAATACTCTTCTGTCTCTCCACCCATTGGCGGTTAACTCAAAAACTCCGGAAACATATACCCGATAACCTGGAATGGTCATGATGTAAGGCCCTAAGTCATTATCCAGAAAATAAGCTTCAGTTTTTGCTGAATTTCCACCAGCATAGAAACTCTTCACCAGAGCATTCTCCTGGTAAAGGTTCAGCTTCACTCCTTCCTTAAGCAGCATAGAAGTAATGGAATCCTTCAGGTTATTGGCCACTTGTCTTTTGGGTTCAGCCTGCTGCAACGTGGCGAAAAGAACGGTTATTAATTGTTCATCCGCTTCCTGATTTTTATTCACGAGCCATTTTGATCCGCTAAAGCTGAGCTCTACTTCTTCAGTGGCAGATGATAGTGTAACCCGATCAACTGAAGACAGGTCTTGCACCTTGAAAATATTTTTATCTACCTCCTGGCTATCCGATTGATAAAAGAATAGTGCAACAGCGAGGACTATCAACCCGCCCAATGAAGCTACTAATGCCTTATTCTTTTTTTCCTGACTCAATGTGTTGAATATTTTCGTTTCCTTAAATACGCTCTAATCAATCCAAAGGCAAAGAGGACAGCAAGGGGAAGAATCAGATTGATCGTTTGCCAAAAAGGCCTATCCTCCTCTACCTTGGTTTTATTCAATGGTCTGATTTTTATTTCTTTGCTTCGTGTGCTTATTAAGCCATCCCCATCCACTAAATAGGCGACCATATTCATCAGTAAATTTTCGTTAGCAAAAGTGTAAGAGGATATAGGATCAAAGCCAAGTTGTTGAGGCTGCCCTGTTCTGGAATTGATATCATTTCTTACCACATCACCATCTGCTATCACTATTATTTTCGTTGGTAAGCTTTTCTCTTTAAAGTTAATTCCTTCACTTCCATCAGGCATAAACCTATCCTTATAGAGTGAAGTAAATTCACCTTCCAACAAGTAACCTACAGGTATCGAGCCTGGCTGAAACAGCTCCGGGTTTGTATTGTTGCGCAAATCATTAACGCTCACTTTTACAGGTGTTCCCATTTTTCGGGAAGCAGGTGAAGTGAATAGCAATGGAGTTTTTATAACACCGGTCGCCTTTACGGTATCAATACTACTCACAAAACGAAGTAACGTAGCATCAAGGTTCCGCGTGATCGGGTGCGTAGCATACTGATTTACCAAAGGAAAAAATGGCCAATCCATCTGCATCAATTGAGGGCGATTGCCAACTTGTCCCGTCACCACAGGATAGCGAGCTGCAATCCGATCCTGAATAAGATCCGGGTTGATCCTTACGCCATATTTAAACAACAGATCTTCCATATTAAGCGTATAAGGAAACGCGAAATAATCTTGTCTCGATGCACTGTCCATCACTGCATCCAATCTATCCATTAATACCATTAACTTTCCACCATGCATTATAAACTGATCTAGCTTTAGCTTATCCAATTCACTGAATGACTGCGTGGGTTTGGGTATTATTAAAAGATCGTAATTTTCAATAGCCTTTTTCCGTGCCAAATCCACTTTAAAAACTCCGTATTTATCCAATAGAGCATTATTAAAGCTTGCAATTTGAAGGCTATCTAGTTCACCATGACCAGTAAGTAATCCTATTCGTTTTGGGTTGGTGTTAGTAAGCTGTTGAATGGTATTGGCTAACTCATATTCTAATCCCTCAATAGATTGATTTAGTACCTCTTCTGAACTACTGGCTCGATTACCTTTTAGAAGCATCACTCCTTTCTCAAAACCACCATAACTGATCACCGCACCGGGAAATACCAACTTTTCTGTTCTTTGTCCTCCTTTATTATCGATTACATTCATAGGCGAAATCCCCTTCGACATTAAGTCATTCATAAATTCGCTTTGTGCTTTCTGACTTAAAGCCGACTCTGGATTCGTAAAAGAGTAGTGCACCTTATTTCCTGAAGTAATTCTGAATTCGGCTAGTAACTCATCAATGGATCGCTGCAGTCGTTTAAACCCTGCATTTAAATCTCCTGCCAAAAACACTTCGATGTACACATCATCATCAAGGTTTTCCAATAAGATTTGTGTAGGTTCCTTTATGCTGTAACGCTTTTCTTCCGTAAGATCCAACCTGAAAAAAAAGTGAATGGCAGCTAAATTCACGACTAACGCCAGCACTATACCATTGGCTAGTAACAACAGATCGCCCAGTTTTTTACTTTTCCAATTCACCATTGTCTGCTGCTCAAAATAGTTTTGGTCAACAACAACATTAACCCTGTCACGGAAAAGAAATAAAGCAAATCACGACTATCAATTAAGCCTCTGCTCATCGAATCGTAATGATCCAAAATTCCCAATTGCTTAATTTGTAATGCCCATCCGCCTTCAGCTACAAGAGAAGAAAAAGAATCAAACCCGGAGTAGAAGATAAGGCAGAGGAATGCTGCAACAACAAAAGAAACAATTTGATTAGGGGTAATGGATGAGGCAAAAACTCCAATGGAACAGAATACTCCGCCCAAAAGAATCAATCCTATATAAGAACCGATTACGCCTGGGGTATCAATATTTCCGGTGGGTTCACCCAGTAAGTAAATAGAATAATAATATATCAGCGTAGGAAGCACCGCTACCAGCACCAAGGCAAATCCAGCAAGAAATTTTCCTATGATAATATCCCATTCGGATAAAGGTTTTGTCAACAGCAACTCCATGGTACCCATTTTCTTTTCCTCCGCAAAACTGCGCATGGTAATGGCGGGTATTAAAAAGATAAATACATACGGACCCAATGAGAAGAGTGTGTCCATATCAGCATACCCATAATCAAGTACAGATGTTTCTGGGAAAACCCACATGAGCATGCCGATGCCTGTAAGAAATACACCAATAATAATATAAGCTACCAGTGAATTAAGAAACCCATTAAACTCTTTGGCGAAAATCTGAATCATTTCTCGTTCTCTTCAGATGTAAGTTCCTTAAATATCGATTCCATAGAGTGCTCTTCTACCTTCAATTCAATCAGTGATCTGTTTTGATCAGAGGCATACTTGAATAGCTCACTTCTCACATCTATCCCGGCTTGTGAGTGTACTTTACATTTAAAGGCATTAACAGCTGTTACGCTAGCCACTCCATCAATTGAATTAAGTTCATCGATATTCACTTCTTCTTTGAACTCTACCACCAGTATGCTTCCACCTTTTTGCTGAAGTAAGTTACTCAATTGATCATCCGCTACTATTTTCCCCTTATTTATTACAATTACCCGATCGCACAATGCCTGCACCTCTTGCATAATGTGCGAAGAAAAGAGCACCGTTTTATTACGACTCACCTCTTTGATCACTTTTCTAATTTCAATAATCTGATTGGGGTCCAATCCAGACGTGGGTTCATCCAAAATCAAAACTTCCGGATCATGCAGCAAAGCTTGTGCTAACCCTGCACGCTGTCGATATCCTTTTGAAAGAGATTCCAATTTCTTATTCTGCTCACGTGTAAGCCCACATAGCGCGATAATTTCTTCCACACGAGATTTAAGCACTTTACCAGTCAGTCCGTATAAACCGCCTACAAATCCGAGATATTCATGCACGTACATATCCAAATAAAGTGGATTGTGCTCAGGTAAATAGCCAATAATCTTTTTTACACGAAGGGATTGCTCCTGTACATCATATCCACCCACTTTCACCATCCCTGAAGAAGGCGGTAAATAACCTGTCGTAATTTTCATGGTGGTAGATTTTCCTGCTCCGTTAGGACCAAGAAATCCCACTATTTCACCCTCTTTGACAGAGAAAGAAATTGAATCAACAGCTTTCTGCTGACCATAAATTTTAGTGAGATTTTGGATCTGTAGCGACATGAATTACGTGCGCACAAAAGTAATTGAAAGTGCCGTTTATCCTAAACAATAGGTATCGTGTTAAAAAATACTTAATTCGGTCACCAATTTATAACTTGGCCTATTAATTGCCGTTGTATTGACCATTGAATTTTACAAAATTTGTCTCTCAAATAATTGAATCATGCGAATTGTAGTAGTAATAGTAGGTGTCTTACTGTCCGTTTCATCATGGGCTCAGGGATATAAAATAGATTTCAAAATTAAGGGACTGAAGGACACAACGACCTATTTGGGCTATTATTATGGTGAGAGCACCTATATCAAGGATACAGCCCGTGTGAGCGCTACCGGGGAGTTTCAGTTTTCAGCACTAACAAGCCTACCTCAAGGCGTGTATTTTCTTGTACTTAACAAAACGAGAATCTTCGAAATGGTAGTGGGTAGCGACCAACAATTTCAGATGGAAACATCCACGGCTGATTATATCAAAAACATGAAAGTGACGGGTGATGATGACAACAGAATATTTTTTGAAAATATGATGTTCAATATGGCCCGAAATCAGGAAGCAACTCCTTTTTTCTCTGTGATGAATGATGAGTCGGCTGCTGAAGAGGCGAAAAACTCAGCACGCGCTTCTCTGCAAAAAATCAATGAAAAGGTTTTTGCCTATCAGACTGGCTTAATTGAAAAGTACCCCAAGTCGATGACTGCAAGGATGCTCAAAGCCACTAAACCTATAGAAGTTCCTGATCCTCCCAAAAAAGCAGACGGAACCATTGACTCTACTTTTCAATACAAGTATTATCGACAGCACTTCTTCGACAACTTCGATATCTCAGATGATGCATTGATTCGTCTGCCTAAACCGTTCTATGCGGAAAAACTTACCGAGTACCTTGATAAGTTAATCGTACCACACCCCGACTCAGTCATGAATGCGATCAACGCATTAGCAAAAAGAGTAAAAAATAATCAGGAGACCTATAAATACCTGATATGGAATGCAGTGCTCACTTATCAGAACCCAAAAATTATGGGGCTTGACGAGGTGTATGTGCGATTGTATGACACTTATTTCGCCTCCGGTGAAATGGACTTTTGGATTAGTGATGCCATTAAGAAAAACTTAAAGGATCATGCTGATAAACTTCGCTTGAGTCTTGTTGGGCAAACTGCCAAGAACCTCATCATGCAAGATCAAAACTTGGTATTAAAATCCTTATATGACATTAAGAAGAAGTATACCATCATCTTTTTCTTTGATCCGGATTGCGGGCATTGCAGGGAAGAAACACCAAAACTTGTCGACTTTTATAACGGCAATAAAGACAGGTTCAATTTAGAAGTCTATGCGGTAAGTGCAGACACGTCCATGCAGAAAATGAAAGACTACATTAAGGAGATGAAGATGCCCTGGATTACCGTGAATGGGCCCAGAAGTACAGTTGGTAGCTACCAAAAATTATACGATGCCTTTTCAACTCCTACTATGTATGTATTGGATGAAAAGAAAAAAATCATTGCCAAAAAGCCTCCTATCGAGCGTTTGGTAGATTTTTTAGAAAATTATGAAAGAATGCAGAAACGTAAGGAAGGAGCAGGAGATGAATAAATTTCAACAAGAATTCGCAGCTCAGGACGCTTAATCAACGTTTCACTCAAAAAAACAACGCATAGATGCAACCATTTACCCATTTGGGAGTATCTAAGTAAGTACATTATAAAGAACCTGAAACTACTATGGCATTTCTCGATACACTGTTCGGCAAAAAGAAGAAAGTATTTAAAGCATCATGTATCATCACCAAAGAACCTCTTGAAAAGGGATATGGTTACTTGCTTACTACCTCACAGGTGGTAAAGTCAAAAAAATACTGGGATATGATTATGACCGAACCTGAGACCATGTCTTACACTGTTTCTCATTTTCAAAATGATGCCATGGGAACGCAAATGCGCTCCATGATCTTCGACAAGTATGCCACCATCGATAAACCATGGATCGTATCAGACTCCATCATCAACTATTTTGATGTAGATAAATCGAAGGCTAGAGAATACGCTCAAAAATGGTGGGAGAATGAAGGTAATTTCGAACCTGCTGAAACCGGGCCTGCGACTGATCACCTGGACGCAGCTACTTTTAAAGCCTTGGAATCTTATGCCATTCAGGAAGCTGGAAAAGACAAACTACCAGTGTAACTACCCCTTACCTTTTAAAGGTCTTACTTCAATATCCACATGGTGGTAATTGTCTGGCGATTGCAGACAATGCATGATGGTGGATGCAATATCTTCCGGTTGCATCATATTATCTGAGATTTCCACAGAAGGAATTTCATCAAAGAAATTAGTTTGCACTGATCCAGGGTAGATGCAGGTTACTTTCACGCCAAATTTTCTGACTTCCTTGAACAATGCTTGTGACAAACCGCGCACAGCATATTTAGTAGCGCAATAGCCTGTCATTCCGGGTATTCCCGTCATTCCGGCTACAGAGGAAATGTTAATAATATGTCCCTTACCTTCCTTTTTCATTGAAGGCAACGCGAGTCGTGTGCAATAAAAAATACCATCCACATTTGTTTGAAACATGGTATTCCATTTTTCCAGTGATAATTCTTCAAGCGGGGCTTCAAAGCCAAGACCAGCATTGTTTATAAGAATAGAAGGCTTCGCTTTAAAATCATTGCAAGTCGTTTCAAAAGCCTTTTCTACCGAAGAATAAGCTCTGACATCTACCGAATAGGACTTTAGATGAGAATGAGTTAAGATCATTGGCGTTCTACTCCAGGCTGCTACTTTACATCCAGCTTCTAACAATGTATTGACGGTAGCGAGCCCGATGCCCCTGCTTGCTCCCGTTACTATGGCCAATTGTCCTTCTAGCTTCATTAGTTTTTGCGGTCTATTGTAAATTGTACCAAATGTTTTAGCGAATCCTTGTAAGTAGAATCAGGCAAATCCTGAAGAATTGTCAATGCTTTTTGATGATACCTATTCATCGACTCTTTAGCATATTCAATACCTCCTGATGCTTTTACATATTCGATGACTTCCTTTACCTTTTTAGGTTTATGACTTTCGCTACTTACAATACCTATTATTTTTCGCTTCTCCAACCATGATGATTTGGACAATGCATAGATCAGAGGAAGTGTCATTTTCTTTTCCTTAATATCAATCCCAAGGGGCTTCCCAATCTCATCATCTCCATAATCAAACAGGTCGTCTTTTATTTGAAAAGCCATGCCTACATTTTCTCCAAATTCCTTCATACAAGTCACCACATCTTTAGGAGCACCTGAAGAACTAGCACCAACAGCACAGCATGAGGCAATCAGAGAGGCCGTTTTTTGGCGAATAATTTCATAGTATATCTCTTCCGTGATATCGAGTCTCCTGGCTTTTTCAAACTGGAGTAACTCTCCTTCACTCATCTCCTTTACTGCATTCGATACAATGCGGAGAAGCTCGTATTCATTGTTTTCCAATGAGAGTAATAATCCTTTCGATAGGAGAAAATCTCCTACCAAAACAGCCGCCTTATTCTTCCATAAAGCATTAACAGAAAAAAAGCCACGTCTGTAATTAGCGCTATCCACCACATCGTCATGAACCAGGCTGGCAGTATGGAGCAATTCAATCAAAGATGCTCCCGTAAACGTAGATTCTGATATGATACCACTTGCTCCGGCACTTAAAAAGACAAACATGGGCCGCATTTGCTTGCCCTTTCTCTTCACTATATAGCTCATGACTCTATCCAACAAGAAAACGTTGGTTTTCATGGAAGCTCGAAATTTCACTTCGAACTCATCCATCTCTTTGGTAATGGGAGTCTTTATTTCTTCGAGCGTTAAATTCATGAACTGCAATAATAAGCATTGCAATTGGAGATTATAGGCCACCATATCATAAAATGGAAGCTTTCTGAGGCGTTTGAGGTGATTATTTACCTGGGGCAATACCCGCCAAAAAATGAATTATGATAGGGAATTTAAGACCTACCAAGATTTGAAGCATTTTTGGCCAGAAGGAGGTTTCATTTAACGAAAATGATGATAAATTTATACATTAACCTAGTCTATGGTTTTACAATCTCTCCTATTAATTGCAGGTTTTGCCATCCTTGTTAAGGGTGCAGACTTACTTGTGAGTGGTGCATCATCCATTGCCAAAAAATTAAACATTTCTAACCTGGCTATCGGACTTACTGTAGTCTCGTTAGGTACCTCAGCCCCTGAATTGCTGGTCAACCTCATGTCTGCAACCAATGGTTACAATGACGCGGCATTTGGGAATGTTTTAGGAAGTAACAATTTCAATTTACTCTTGATTCTTGGCGTCTCTGGCATCATTTTCCCCTTGGTTGTTCAACGTAAAACGATACAGTTCGAAGTCCCTATCTCCATCGGGGCCATCCTGTTGCTTTTTATTCTCGTCAACGATCAAATGATATTTGGTAGCGACTCTAATGAACTCAGCCGGTTCGATGCCTTCTTACTACTGGTTTTCTTTGGCCTGTTTATGCTCTATGTAGTAAGAACCATGAAATCCGCCAGTGATTTTGACGAGGGCACGCCTATTAAGATTTTCCCCACATCTCTTTCAGTAGGTTATATTGCTTTAGGTATTGCCATGCTATTAGGAGGCGGAAAATTGGCCGTAGAAAATGCAGTATCCATTGCGGAGTATTTCGGGTTGAGTCAACGGTTAATCGGATTGACCGTATTGGCAGCCGGAACTTCTCTCCCTGAACTGGCCACCTCTGCGGTAGCAGCCTATCGCAGGAACACCGACATTGCCATTGGTAACGTAGTGGGATCCAATATTTTTAACATTTGTCTAATTCTAGGCACTACGGGTTTAATCAATCCAATGAGCTTTAATATAGCATTGAATTTTGATCTTTATGTTGTACTGGTGGCCAGCCTGGTGCTTATGATCTTTATGTTCACTTTAGGTCAAAGAAAACTCGATCGCTGGGAGGCTGTTATGTTATTTGTTGGGTACATCGTCTATACCGCATTCCTTATCGGCAACCCATAAGGTTTTTAACTATTCATATCTATAAAAAAAGGCCTCTTAACGAGGCCTCTTTTATTGTTTAGATTGATGAAGACTACTTTACTTTGTCTTCCATCTCAGTAATTTTTGCCTGAGCCTTAGCTACTCCAAGAGAAAGTGCTTTCTTATACATTTCCAACGCTTCCTGATAAGTTTCTTTTTTCTTTCTTGGCGCCAACTTGGTTCTATTGGCTGCCTCTTCAATGGCTTCACCCCTGGCATAATAAGAATCGCCCTCACTCATTTTACTCTGAATCATCAGCTCTTGAATACGTGCTTCGATAAGGGCCAGCTCCTGCTCTTTTTGAATAATCTTAGCCTCTTTATCACCTAACTCTGCTTCCTGAAGTGTTACTGTCTGTATCAGGTTTTGATTCTCATTTCTGTATTTATCTACTTGTGCCTGAAGTTCAAGTATTTCCTTATTTCTTGACTCCAAATCTGCTTTAAGTTTCTTAATAGTAGCTGAGAAGGCATTGGAGGTACCCCTTGACTTCTTCAAAGCATTCTCCAGGTCTTCTATCTTTTTCTGACTATCCTTTACATAGTTATTGATATCATTCATTCTGGCTTGGTAATCCGTATAGGACGTACCCTCCACCATTCCTAACCTCAGGGCTTGTCGGTTCGCATCAATCGAATCCATCATTACCCCTACCTGCTGCAGAGTATTGGCCACCTCATGGCTTTCTTCCAAAGCCCTTGTAAGGCTATCGATAGCTACCTTCATTTTTTCATTTTCACCTCCCCCACAACTCATAAAAAGAATGCCAACCAGAAGAACAAAAACGAGCTTTTTTATCATAATATTCATATTTATTGGGCAAAAATACCGTGATTATGAGTGATATATAAGGCGAGGTCAAAATAATTTTTTATCCATGCCTTAAATCTTGCCAGTTGCCGTAACTTGGCACCCGATTTTCAAAAAAACGCATCTTGAATCCCGATTTGATCACTACAAGAACCCGCATCGAAGATCAGGGAGTACCTCGAATCATCATTATAGGAGGCGGCTTTGGTGGCTTAGAGCTTGTAAAAGGTCTAAGAAAGCTCAACGCCCAGGTAGTGCTTTTTGATAAATATAACCACCACACCTTTCAGCCTCTCTTATATCAGGTAGCCACTTCGGGTTTAGAAACCAATTCCATCGTATTCCCTTTTCGTAAACGATTTGCTAAGCAGGCCGATTTCTACTTTAGACTAGGGGAAGTAGTACAAATCAAACCCGAAGAAAACTACATTGAGACCACCATCGGGGGAATCAACTACGACTATCTGGTAATAGCTACGGGTGCCACCACCAACTTTTATGGCATGCAGGAGTTGGAAGAAAAGGCAATGGCCATGAAAACCATTACAGATGCCATTAAGCTGAGGAATCGTATCATTCGAAACCTGGAATTTGCCTTGCTGACTGATGACAATGAAGCCATGAATAGTCTCATGGACTTTGTGATTGTGGGTGGTGGGCCTACCGGTGTGGAGTTGGCGGGAGCTTTATCAGAATTAAAACGTAACGTATTTCCAAAAGACTATAAAGAACTGGACTTAACCCATATGGACATCCATCTGGTAGAGGCAGGGCCTCGCCTGCTGAATGGGATGAGTGATATCGCAGCGGAAAAGGCGCTTTCCTATCTAAGGAAAATGGGTGTAAAAGTACATCTCAATCTGGCTGTAAAATCATACAACGGGTATGAAGCGGTATTTAACAATGGAGAAAAAATCCTGACACGAACATTAGTCTGGGCTGCAGGTGTTAAGGGGAATCCCATCAAAGGGTTGGCCGATGAATGCATCGCAAAAGCCAATCGCCTTAAAGTGGATCAGTACAACAGGGTGAAGGGCCATGAAAATATTTTTGCCATTGGTGATGTTGCCTTGATGGAAGGTGATGAAAAATTTCCAAACGGCCATCCGATGATGGCACCTCCTGCCATTCAACAAGGCACATTGTTGGCCAGCAATCTTAAAAGGTTAATGGCCAAGAAGCCTATTCAACCATTTTCTTATACAGATAAAGGAAGTATGGCCACAATTGGTAGAAATAAGGCCGTTGTGGACACAAAAGCTTTAAAAATACAAGGATTTATTGCGTGGTACATCTGGATGTTCGTTCATTTGATGTCTATCATGGGATTTAAAAACAAAGTCTTTACATTTTTCAGCTGGCTGTGGAGTTATTTTTCATACGACAGGAGTAACCGACTGATAATAGGTAGACCCAAAGAAGATATATAGAATGGACTCTGGCGCAATTAAACAAAAGCTTTCAACAGCAGGTGTCCTAGTTTCGCTAGGAATTATCTACGGAGACATTGGTACTTCTCCCCTTTACGTTTTCAAAGCCATTGTAGGTGAAAGTATTATTACTGAAGATCTCGTATTAGGAGGTGTGTCGTGTGTGTTCTGGACACTCACATTAATTACAACCATCAAATACGTATACCTCGCCCTCAACGCAGATAACAAGGGGGAAGGGGGAATTTTTGCATTGTATGCCTTGGTAAGAAAATACAAAGCCAAATGGGTAGTCTATCTGGCTATCATCGGCTGTGCTACTTTGATCTCTGATGGTTTTATTACGCCAGCTATTAGTATTTCCTCAGCTGTTGAAGGTCTTACAATCAACAATCCCAATATTCCCACCGTACCTATCGTCATCGTTATCCTTATTCTGCTATTTTTCTTTCAGCAATTTGGAACCAGCGTAGTAGGAAAAACTTTTGGCCCCATCATGATGGTGTGGTTCATTACCCTTGGCGTATTTGGAATGATTCATCTTTCACAGAATCCTACAGTTCTAAAGGCGCTGAACCCGATGTATGCCATCAACCTGCTTATTAATTATCCTGGAGGATTTTGGCTTTTAGGTGCCGTCTTCCTCTGTACCACAGGAGCAGAGGCATTGTATTCGGACCTTGGTCACTGTGGAAAACACAACATCAGAGTGGGTTGGGGATTTGTAAAAGTAAGCTTACTCATTAATTATTTTGGACAGGCCGCCTGGTTGCTTACACTGGAGGGGTCAACACTTGATGGACAGATTCCTTTTTATGCTATTGTACCCGATGGTTTTCTAATATTCAGTATTGCCATTGCCACTATGGCCGCGGTGATCGCCAGTCAGGCATTGATATCTGGTACCTTCACCTTGGTGAATGAGGCCATGAAACTAAAACTGTGGCCAAGTACAAAGGTGCGCTACCCTAGTCAGATCAAAGGACAAATTTATTTACCCACCATCAATTGGGTATTATTAGCAGGAACAATTTTGGTGGTTCTCATCTTTAGAGAGTCATCTGCCATGGAAGGTGCGTATGGTTTGGCCATCACTTTCGATATGTTGATGACCACTACCTTATTGGTCTACTTTTTTACAACGGCAAAAAAATCAAGACTCAGATCAACCATATTGGCTTTGGTGTTCTTCTCCATTGAAGGCATGTTCCTTGTCTCCAACCTCAGCAAGTTTCAGCATGGAGGATGGTTTACATTTACCATTGCCCTATTCTTCTTTGGTTTGATGTTTACTTTGGTGAAAGCCCGGGGCTTGCGCGACAGGCATACCGAATTTGTTGACCTGAAGCATTACGTTCCGATGGTACAAGACTTGCAGGCAGACACAACCATTCCTAAAGAAGCTACTAATCTGGTGTACATGGCCGTAGCCGACAGCAAGCGCTCTATTGATTCCAATATTGTGTACTCCATTTTTAAGAAACGACCGAAGAGAGCCGATGTCTATTGGTTCATCCACGTAGACACCGTGGACAGTCCCTATACCAGTAAGTATTCAGTGGATACCATCATCCCTAAAAAATGTTTCTTTATCAGAATTAAGTTAGGGTTTAAGTCTGACCATCGTGTGAACCTATTGTTTAACAGAGTATTACACGACATGGCAGAAAATGCAGAGATCGATCTGGTAAGCCATTATGATTCGCTAAAGAAGCATAGTATGCCGGCCGACTTTAAATTTATTATCCTCCATTCATTGGCCTCTATTGATAGCGAGATTTCCACTTTTGATAGCTTGATCATTCAGGGGTATCGATTCATTAAGAAATTTAGCTTATCCACAGAAGCATTATACGGGCTTGAGTTGGCCAACGTGGAAGTGGAAAGAGTACCTATTATGGTGGGGCCTCCTGCCAAAGTGAGGATAAAACGAGAGCGTTCTGATGTTGAACGAGAGAAAGAGATGCGCTACTACGAGGGTAACTGATCATTTTCGAACACATTAGTGTTCAAAAAAATATCATTCCAAGCATCCATTGTGCCTTTAAATAGTCATTAGGCAGTTGTAACCATTGGCACCTTTTTAGGTAGTACTATACAAACCTTCTCGTATGCTTAGAAACTATTTCAAAATAGCAGTACGTAACCTGCTTAAACACCGAACCTTTTCTGCTATCAACATTATAGGGTTATCTGTGGGGATCGCCTGTTGCGTGTTGTTGGCATTATACATAAAGGATGAATTTAGCTACGAGAAGAAATTTACTAACACGGATCGTACCTATCGCATCTATACCACTTTCACTAAAGACGGAGTACCAGAGCGATACCCAAGAACCTCCCCTCCTATTGCTATTGCACTTCCTGATCTGATTCCGGAAGTAGAGATGGCTACTCGCGTAATTAACCCACCGGAAGTAGAGCAACACTTGATCAAATATGGCGATGAGTTGTATTATGAAAAGTTAGGCTACCTGGTAGACTCCACCTTTTTCGATGTTTTCGATTATGCCTTCGAAGAAGGAAACAGAGAAACGGCCATGGATCAACCAGCTTCGGTTGTGCTCTCAAGTAAACTAAGTCAAAAGATTTTCCCAGATAAATCTCCCCTCAATGAATGGTTGATCATCAACAGTGGCCCGTCTAAAGATACCTTTATGGTGACGGGAGTACTTGCTCCTTATACGAGTAAGTCGCACCTTGATGCGGACTTCTATATGTCCCTCCGCAGTGAAGGTTGGGGGGAATTTATTAACTCTGTGGACTCTTGGGCATGGCAAAACTTTGTTTCCGGATATGTGCGTTTAACACCTAACGCATCTCCAAAAACCGTAGATGAAAAATTTCCGGCACTTATCGAAACCTATGCAGGTGATGTGTTGAGAGGAGCTGGCATGAAGAAGGATTTAAATCTTCAGGCACTGAACGACATCCATCTCTATTCAGATTTTAATGATGGCTTTCAATTTGACACCAATGGCAATATCATGTATGTGTATATCCTGGGTTCTATTGGTATTTTCATCTTGCTTATTGCC
>JAGQYK010000002.1:95076-117659 GCA_020436125.1 Cyclobacteriaceae bacterium
ATCGTCTCGATGCTCATATCAGGAATCATCATTATGCTGGTGCTTCCCTTCTTCAATCAAGTAACACACAAAGACCTTAGTCTCAATGGAAATACAGCTGCCTATGTAGCCCTGTCCATGCTGGTCATCTCCATTATTACTGGATTTGTTGCCGGAAGTTATCCTGCCTTCTTTCTTTCCTCCTTTCAGCCTGCCAAGGTATTGAAAGACAAAAGACTATCGGGCGGTAACCAATGGTTAAGAAAGTCATTGGTCGTATTTCAGTTCATTGTGTCGATATCTCTTATCTCTGCCATTCTTATCATTCAGAAACAACTGGACTACATTCAGAATAAATCATTGGGATTTAACCCCGAGCAAAATATAGTGATCCCTATGCGTACAAGCGAAGCCAGAGAACACTATGCAGAATTAAAAAACAGCATTCAGCAAATAGCCGGAGTAGCGCAGGTTTCCGCTGCCACCAGTTTGCCTTCTACCCCTCTGCTGAGAGACTACGGTTTGTACTTACAGGGTTCAAGTCCGGATACAGGCATTTTGCACCGGATGATTTATACAGATGAAAACTACTTTGATCTACTAAAAATCAACCTGATTGCCGGGAGGGACTTTGACGAGCAAAGAGACAAATCCACAGAAGAAGATGAAACTGTTAATGTAATCGTCAATCAAGCTAGCCTGAAGGAATACAACATTAACCTGAACGATGCCGTAGGCACCACACTGCTTAGTGAATATGATGGCAAGATAAGGAAGCATCAAATCATCGGAGTGGTAGAAGATTTTCACCAGTTTTCTCTACACGACAAAATAGTACCGATCATGTTCAAGGTACCTGAATCCAAAAAGAATTTTATTTTCATCACCATGCGTGTGGAAACCGCCAACTATAAAAACATTATCGATCAATTAGAAACCAATTGGAAAGCACAAGTTCCCGGCACTCCTTTTGAAAGCACCTTCCTTTCGGAAAGTGTTAACAAACAATACGAAGAAGACCAAAGGGTGGCTTCGATCATGACCAGCTTCACCCTCATCGCCATTATCATTTCCTGCCTCGGACTTTACGGACTATCTGTCTACATGGCAGAACGCAGGATAAAAGAAATAGGAATTAGAAAAGTATTAGGTGCAAGCGTTTCAGGAATTGTCAGTTTACTCACCACGGATTTCCTTAAACTAATTCTTATCGCCTTTGTGATTGCTGCTCCACTGGGATACTATGTAATGGATCAGTGGCTTCAAAGTTTTGCCTACCAAACCACGTTGGGCGTATTTGTATTCGTTCTGGCCGGTGTAGTCTCCTTTGCTATCGCCTGGATTACCGTAGGCTTTGAATCGTTTCGTGCCGCTGTTGGCAACCCTGTTAACTCATTAAAAACTGAATAATCAACCCTTCTCATGTTAAAGAACTATTTCAAAATTGCTATCAGGAGTTTGATGAAGAACTCCGTCTATTCTTTCATCAATATCACGGGACTTGCTGTAGGCATTGCTTGTAGTATACTTATCCTTTTATGGGTAAATGACGAAACATCTTATGATACGTTTCATCCCAAATACGACCGGCTGTATCAGGTGTGGACCAACGCTCATTTCGATGGCAAAATCAACTCCTGGATCTCTGTTCCTCAGCCCTTGAAGAATGCGTTAAAGGAAGATATCAGCGACATTAAAAATGCGGCTATTTCAGAATGGGGAGGCACGCATTTACTCACCGTTGGGGACATGAAGATCAACAAGCGCGGGTACTTTGTGAGCTCCGAGTTTTTAGAAATGTTTGAATTTCCACTACTACAAGGATCTGCGGAAACCGTGTTGGATGAACCCTACTCTATTGTGCTCACTGAAAGTGCTGCAAAAACTCTTTTTGGAGATGAAGACCCTATCAACAAACTCATTCGGCTGGACAGTGATGGGGATGTAAAAGTAACGGGTGTATTAAAAGACATTCCCAGCAACAGCTCATTTGAATTTGATTACCTCGTGCCTTTCAGTTTTATGTTGGCCACACAAGAGTGGGCCAGAAATGCAGAAAACAACTGGGGCAATAGTTCTTTCCAGGTATTTGTTGAGCTGCCAGAAGGCACCAGCAAAGCACAGGTGGACGAGAAGATCAAAAACATTCTGATGGAAAAAGCAGATGAAGACGACAATTTTAAAAAGGAGTTGTTCCTTCATCCACTAAAAGACTGGAGGCTTCGGTCTACCTTTGAGAATGGAGTAATTACTGGTGGTATGATTGACTATGTTAATCTGTTTTCTATCATCGCTGTTTTCATTCTTATCATTGCCTGTATCAACTTTATGAATCTGGCTACAGCCAGATCAGAGAAACGGGCCCGGGAAGTAGGTATACGAAAATCGGTGGGGTCTAAGCGACAAGATCTGATCTTTCAGTTTTTAGGAGAGTCGCTGCTCATTGCCTTTATTTCATTTGTACTGGCACTCATTCTCGTGGAAGGTGCACTACCCTTTTACAATGACTTGGTGGAGAAACAACTGTACGTTCCCTACCTCACTACTCAGTTTTGGATTTTCGCTGTGATTATGATATCGGTTACCGGATTGCTATCAGGCAGCTACCCTGCACTCTACCTCTCTTCCTTCAATGTGGCTAAAGTATTAAAGGGAAAAATTCAAGTGGGTAAAAGCGCCAGCATTCCAAGACAAGTATTGGTAGTACTGCAGTTTGGTTTTTCAATCATACTCATTGTCGGTACCATTGTCGTTTATTACCAGATACAACACGTAAAAAGCAGAGACCTCGGCTACGATCAGGAAAACTTAATATCAGTACAATACAATGATGAACTCAGAGAGAACTACAACACAATTAAACAAGAACTGCTACGTACGGGTGTAGTAGAAGCAGTCACCCGATCCAACAGTCCTATAACTGAAATCTGGTCCAATAACTTTTTGGGATGGCCTGGAAAACCAGAAGACCTCAGAGTAATATTCTCTACGGTAGCCACTGAATATGATTACACCAAAACCATGGGTATTAAAATGCTAATGGGTAGAGATTTCTCTGAAGATTTTGGAAGTGATTCGTCTGCCATCATTATCAACAAAGCAGGACTTGACTTGATGAACCTGGAAGAACCTATTGGTACCAAACTCGACCTTTGGGGCAGTGAGCGCGAACTGATTGGAGTGGTGGACAATACACTCATGGGCTCTCCCTTCCGTGCAGTATCTCCGTTGTTTATGGTTTTCGATCCGGACTGGATCAGTGCCGTTTCTATCCGCCTTTCTAAAACCAACGACTTGCAAGGATCCATCAGCAAAGTAGAGGATGTATTCAAGCAGTTGAATTCCTCTTATCCTTTTGAGTATGACTTTGCAGATGTAGAATTTAAAGAGAAGTTTACCACCATTGACTTGATTGGTAAACTGGCCAACCTGTTTGCTTTTCTTGCATTGCTCATTACCGGCTTGGGATTATTTGGACTGGCTGCCTTCACGGCAGAACAACGCACCAAGGAAATCGGTATTCGCAAAGTACTGGGCGCTACCGTTGCCGGAATGGTGATGATGATCTCCAGAGACTTTTCCAAACTAGTAATGGTGTCGTTCGTTATTGCTGCACCTATCGCCTGGTATTTTCTCGATTCATTCCTTGAGCGTTACCCCATCAGAATTGCTATTCCATGGTGGACCTTCCCCGTAGCAGGCTTTTTTGCACTGATTATGGCGATAGGGATTGTTGGCCTGCAGGCCTATAAGGCGGCTGTAGACAACCCTGTGAAGTCCTTACGATCAGAATAGATTAAATTACGGGTACATGCAACCTTAGGGTGATGAATTGCATCTTTGGTTCATGTACTCGTATTATCTAATGGAAAGACTTATGAAACCGACATTACTCCTCGTCTTCTTACTGGGCTCCACGCTCCTTTTCGCCCAATCAGAAGAAAAGCCCTTGGACACATTTGATCGCATTGTAGCCTCACAATATGTGAACGTGATCCTGGAAAAGGGTGAGAAGGAATCCATCCGGATGGAATATTCAGGTATTGATCCTGAAGTAGTGAATGTAAAAGTAAGGCGTAAAAAACTGCACATCTATCTGGATGATGCCAAGTTGGTGGGCAAGCAGGATAAGTACTACTACAATGGCGATAAGTACACACGAAGCAGGTACCGTGGCAGTTCTATAACGGCTTATATCACCTACAGGGAATTGCGAGGTCTGGAAATAAGAGGAGAGGAAGAGCTAGTGTGTAACGGAGCTATCAATGCCGACAAGTTTAAACTCAAGGTATATGGTGAAAGTGAAGTTACTTTGGCGTCACTTCAAACCAACAGGTTTAAAGCTTCCATCTTTGGTACCAATAGAATAGAAATCAAAGCAGGTGCAGCAGGGCATCAGTTGTACCGCCTGTTTGGTGAGAATAAGATTGACACTCAACACTTATCCAGCAATACTGCAGCGTCCCGCATTTATGGAGAAGGGCGCCTTACGCTCAATGCCAATGACGAATTGAAGATCACTGCATTTGGTGAGCCTGAGATTCGCCTCAGTGGTCCTGCACATATCAACAAGAACCTTATTCTTGGCAATGCAGACATCAAAGTAAAACGGCAATAAACTTAAGCGTGCGCTGCGCACGCAAAGATCATTTCACCACGGAAACTTGACGGATGCTCTCCTATTCTGGAGACATCCCTAAATCCTGCATTCGATAAAAGCGCCTGCGCTATTTCATACGTTACGGGAAAAGGAACCCACTGGTTGCTGCGCTCTGTATCGTATTCCACCAAAATCAATTGGCCGCTGTCTTTTAAGTAGGAGTGCAAGTGTTGCAGAAAACCCGCCTGGTCTTTGATGTAGTGAAGGGTATTGGCCATGATAATGCCGTCCAGTTCTTTCAGTGGTAGTGACTGTTGCTCAATATCCGCCTGAAGAAATTCAATTTCAACCACCCCCCGCTTTTCGCCAAGGTGCTGTGTAAGTTTATCTACCGCCCATATCTTGCTTTCATCGCCCAGTAGGTCGGCTACGGCATAGGTGAACGTACCGGCACCGCAACCCAGGTCTGCCCAGGTGGCGGTGGTTTTATCAGGAATGGCTGCTTCAATCAGCTGACGTGCTTCTGTTGAATTCATGAGGATGCAAACTTAAAAGATTTTTTTGTGGATCAGACTTTTTCTGGCAGCCAGTACATGTACATACCGTTGGGTTGAATGTGCACAAGGGGTGGTCGGTTGTGCAGACGCGGTGCATACAATGCACCCTTGGGGTAAGTGGGAATGCTGGAGCATCACATACAATGTACATTCGGGGTGGTTGGTTTTGCACTTGGGGTGGGTGGAAGTGCAATAGCGGTGGATGGAATACACACTGGGGGTGGTTAGGAGTGCATTAGGGTTGGATGTAATGCGCACTCGGGGTACATGGTTTTGCAGATGAGGTGGTTGGTTTTGCACTCAGGGTGTACATAATGACCTGAAGGGATGAGTCTGTTCAACAAACTGTGTCAAAAGGAAAAAAACTTAACTTGATACAGTATGGACAAAGAAAAACAAGAGTTCAATTACAAAGAGTTTGAAGCTGATGCTATAAAGCGACTTCAAAACGGAGAAGCCCTAGAGGGCAAGGACGGTATTTTGGCACCATTGCTAAAGCGGCTCATTGAAGCTGGGTTAAATGGAGAACTTGAAGGCCATCTTGAGGAATCCCTACCCATGGTTCGTGTCCTCACGAACCACTCTCAATACTCCTCCCTTAAATCTTTAATAAAATCAAATTCCTTTACCCCCAACTCATAATACTTTGCAGTTGAGTATTTGTAATCGCAATAATCATTAACCAATTGCCAACGTCCGGAAACAGGGTTAGCATGGATGTAATCCAATTTTTGAAAGGCGATGTCTTCGGAAAATAAACGAATAGCCAGAGAATCCCTTTGCCAAAACTCAAACTGCTTGTTAACAGCATTGACTGAATAGTTCGCTAATTGATCAGGCTGTTCAATTTTAAGTTTATTTTTAAATGCGTGCGCTGTATGCTTAAGGAATGATCCAGATGAAGTCTCTTTGCCATTATTTTCATTTACACGCCAAATGAGGTGGAGATGATTGGGCATAATCACAAATGCAAACACGTCAACCTTTCCTTTCTTGCTCAAGTGGGCCAAAGAATCAATGATTATATCTTTATAATCATCCCGCATCAACAGCTGTTGCCATTTATTGATAGTGGCTGTCCAAAAGTAAATCTCTCCTAATTCAATATGAGATTTACGCCTGTTCGCCAAAGGGTCCATTTTACCAATTTACAAATTATATGGATTTACCTCTACCTCGTGGTTCGTGAGGACACGAACCTTGGATTATAGAACAATTCATCACTCATGTCGAAACCATGGATGACACCAAGTTGGATGCAGCCTTTGTAGATGAAAAATACGGTACGTATCAACAAAACATAGAGGGTGTGATAGAACACTGCTATTACCACCTACCACCTGGGGCAGATTTCACTTCTAAAAAAACTTATTAGTAATACCTAACCTTATTAGCTGTCCTGATTTAGAAACTCAGGACAGCATCCGTGTAACTCAGGACAATGCACGAACCATCTTAACGCCTCAGTGTCTTTGCGGTAAAGAATGGCTTACCCCACCACTTCTTCATACAACCTATAAAGATTTCCTCCCATGATCTTATCGATTTGAGATTGGGTGTACTTTCTCTTCACCAGGTTTTCACGAATAACATTCATTCTTGATGGACCGTTGAGTTTTTCAAGGAACAATGGCCAGTCTGCTGGCTTGAATTGTGCTCCCTCCTCTTTCAGTAATATTTGAATCTCTTCTTCCGTGCTGGGGATCACGCGGTGATCGCGATCGCTACCAATTGCCACATGGTCGATACCTGCTGTTTTCACAGCATGATCAATGTGATCAAAATACACTTCCAGATTATTGGTTTTCTCTTTGGTCATAAAGGTCCTGATCTGGCACATACCAATTACACCACCATGATCCGCCAATAGCTTTAAATTTTCGTCTGTAGTATTTCTGGCATGTTGATACAACGCTCTGCAAGTAGAGTGAGAAATGATAATAGGCTTTTTAGAAGCAGTGATTGTTTCTGCCATGGTCTTCATGCCTGCATGCGATAGGTCAATCAACATATTCTTTTCATTCAAACGCGCTACCAACTCCATCCCAAAGTTAGAGAGTCCTGCATCGGTACGCTCGTAGCAACCATCACCAACGTAATTGCGCGAGTTGTAGGTCATCTGTACACTACGCAGTCCTAAGTTGTAAAGTATATCCAATCGGCTCAGGTCTTTTTCAATGGGCTCTGAACTTTGGATGAGATAAAACACCGCCAGTTTCTTTTCCTTGATGGCTCGGTCTATGTCAGACAAGCGGGTAGCTTTTATAAAATGAGAAGGGTGATCGTAAAAGTATTTATCGTAAGCCGCCAAATCCTTTAGCAAAATATCCCAGGCTTCGTGTCCATAATGTTTTGGATCAGAAAGTGTAATGGCAATAGCGCGTGTACCACTGGCCAGAATTTTATCCATCAACTCCATGGTATATATATCACGAATTTCCCCCATGGCATCAAAGACAAAACCTGAAGGGGCGTCTTTGGCATACAGAAAATTAGGTAACATAGCCAGCCCTGCTGTAGCTGCAGTCGCGTGTTTGATAAAATCTCTTCTTTCCACGGTTTATTGTTTAGTTAGGGTCTTGAAAAATAGCTTCTAATGGCATCAATTACAACTTCTGCATTAAACAAAAACAGGGAGTGGATTCCTCCACTCCCTGTTCTTTTATTAAATTAATAATAGCGAAGAACTATTGCTTCTTCTCTAGATTAATTTTCTGATCAGGTAATTTGTTGTTGAGCTGTGGCACCTGCTTCTCCAGCAGCGTAGTGTATTCCTGCTGTACCCTATCCATTCTTCCCTTCAATACACCATATACTTCTCCTTGCTGATTGGTAGGCTTAAAGTCAACACCATTGGCACTAATGTCACTGGCCAATGCACTGAGTCTACCATACAACTTCATCGGAGCGCGGAAAGCATCCTCCCGTGCACCTGTAAGGTGGATATCATACAATTTGGCTGAGATGGCCTGCGCTTGCGCTTCCATGGCTACCAATTCCTTCTTTAACTTTGCATTCTTTGTAGTAGGAATTAAATCACTCAACTCTTTACGAATCCATTCCATTCGGTCGATCATCTCTACCACTGTATTCATGGCATCACGCAACTGTACAGAAAACATTACCTGCTCCTGAATCTCTTGTTCCGTTCCGGTAGTATTTGGATCTTTCAATACATCAAATGTTTCTGTAAACTCTTTACCTCCAATTTTAATTTTGGCTGTGAATTTTCCAGGCGCAACACGTGGACCTAGCTGACCTCTCCACAAATCAATATCCCAGGTCACCAAAGGTCTCCATCCTTCACCATTCATTTCTACCCATGGTCTTCCAGGAGGTTTTGTTCTCAGCTTAGGCTGGAAGGTAGGCTCATATCTTAAATCCCACCATACTCTGTTAATACCTGCTGTGTTTGTGCCTTTTAATGTACGTATCAACTCTTGCTTATCGTTATAAATTTCGATCTGAACGCCTCCGCTTATTGAATCTTTGAGAAAGTAGTTGACTGGAGTTCCATAAGATGGGTTTCTTCCAGCATTAAGGCTTGGCGCATCCGTCTTGATGGCTTCTACTTCCTGAAAACGATAAGCTTTGCGAATGTTAAACACATAACTTGTCTGCTGTGCTGCAGCTGCATATTCTCTCAAAAGAGAAATATCGTCCATGATATAAAAACCACGGCCATAAGTACCCACTACGAGGTCATCAAAGTTTTCCTGAATAACCAACCAGTAAACAGGAGCTGGAGGCAAGTTATTACTGAACGACATCCAGTTCTTTCCATCATCAAATGATACGTATAGATCATTGTCTGTTCCTGCATATAATAAACCTTTCTGCTTAGGATCTTCTCTTACTACGTGAACAAAGCTCAAAATCGATTTAGGAATACCATTGCTGATCTTCGTCCATGTCTTACCATAGTCGGTAGTTTTGAATATGTAGGGATCAAAGTCTCCCATTTGGTGCATGTCTACAGAAATGTAGGCAGTTGCTGCATCATAGCGTGAAGGCTCAATGTTAGCGATGGTACCCCATTTCGGCATATCGATATTAGCCGATACATTCACCCAGTTTTTACCACCATCTTGTGTAATGTGCACTTGCCCATCATTAGAACCTGTCCAGATCAAATCCTTTTGAACTTTTGATTCTTCAATCGCAAAAAGTGTAGCGCCATCGAAAGTCATCAGGTTGTCTGTTGCTACTCCTCCTGAACTCTGCTGATGTGATTTGTCATTGGTAGTCAAATCAGGGCTGATCGTTTGCCAGCTTTGGCCTTCGTCATCTGATTTATGTACGTGCTGACTTCCCACATATACCCTGTGTTGGGTATGAGGAGAGTGAGACAACGGGAAGTTCCAGTGCCATCTGTATTTCAAATCCGCAGGAGACCATCCGTAACCTGCTTCAGGCCATACGCGCACTTCACGAGAATGTCCGGTTCTTAGATCATGACGTTGCAAACCACCGTCATAACATCCAGACCAGATAATATTATTATCAAAAGGATCAGGACGAGCAAATCCACTCTCGCAACCTCCTACACCTTTCCACAATCCTAGAGGTATGTATCCTTGCATACTATTGCTAGGTCCACGGTATGACCATCCATCCTGACGGTTACCATAAACAAAATAAGGAATTTGGTTATCCACCTCTACGTGATACATCTGTGCAATCGGAAGGACTACACGTTGAAAAGTCTTTCCTCTATTGAGGGAAATACTGGCACAACCATCATGGGCTACCATCATACGATCAGCATTCAATGGGTCAATCCACATATCGTGGTTATCACCACCACCACGTGGAGGTCTCTTCTCCAAAGTTTTACCTCCATCCAACGATTGGCTGAAGCGTACACTCATGAAATATAACTCATCTGGATTATCTGTAGAAACGGCCATACGCGTATAATAAGGTGCACGCTCTGCCATAGTGTGATTGTTGCTCATAAACTGCCACGATTCACCTCCATCATCTGAGCGGTAAAGCAAAGGGCTCTTTTCTTCAAATAATGCATATACCCTTTTAGGGTTACTTGGAGAAACAACTACGTTAGTCTTTCCCACAGGTTGTTTTTTACCTCCAGGCAGTCCCTTTGTATTCATAGGTACCCAAGTATCGCCACCATCAGTAGATCGATAGATACCTCCACCTTCTCCACCACTATTAAGACCCCAGGTATTGATGTGAACAGACCACATGGCTGCAAACAAAATATTTGGATTCTTAGGATCAATTGCAAGATCAGCTGCACCTGTATTTTCGTCTACAAACAAAACTCTCTCCCAGGTAGTCCCACCATCTTTTGAGCGATATACTCCTCTCTCTTGCTGAGGACCGTAGGTATGCCCCAATGCTGCTGCATAGATAATATTGGCGTTACCTGGATGCACGATTACTCGTCCGATCCTTCCCGTCTTCTCAAGACCTTTGTTCACCCATGTCTTACCGGCATCTTTAGAAAGGTAAATACCGTTTCCAACAGAGTGTGCAGGACGAATCACAAACGTTTCTCCTGTTCCTACCCAAACTTGGGAAGGGTCTGTAGGTGCTAAGGCGACAGAACCAATGGAGGAAACATTCTGATCATCAAAAATGGGGTTCCAGGTTACACCCCCATCGTCTGTTTTAAACAGACCACCAGAGGCCGCACCTATATAATTCACCATCGGATTACCTGGTTCACCAGTAATGGCGATGGCTCGGTTCCCTTCAGGCCCTATGAATCGGTATTTCATCTCCTTGAATACACCCGGATCATAAGTTTGGGCCATCAAAGGAGACATCACAACACTTAGAAGCAAGGTTATGACATGTGCTTTTCGTAGAATAAACTTTATCATTGCTTAAATTTGACTTAATTGAAATTTGGGGGTCAATCTATGAAATTGGTAGGCTTCGCAATACAGCAATTGGGATGATCGGTGATTAAACTCAATCAATACAAACCGTTGATACCAAATCGTAAACCTATGAATAACTCAAGTTGGTCAGTATTCACAAAACGCATTCCTGTTAAAGCCTCAGTAGAACAAATCTATAGGGCTTGGGCAACGCAGGAAGGACTCGAACAATGGTTTCTCAGGTCAGCCATTTTCACTTCATCCGACAAAAAATCAAGGGAAAGAACAGCGTTCATTCAAAAGGGAGATACTTTCACTTGGCACTGGCATGGTTACCCCGATACGGTTTTTGAAAAAAGAGAAGTAATCGATGCTAATGGAAAAGATCAAATACAATTTACTTTTTCAGGAGATTGCCTTGTTACCGTTACCGCCCTCCCAATAGGTGACATTACCATTTGTGAACTCACACAGGAGAATATCCCCTCAGATAATAATCCAAGCACTAATTTATACATTGGGTGTGGTGAAGGCTGGACGTTTTACCTCGCCAATCTAAAATCAATCTTAGAAGGTGGTGTTGACCTTCGTAATAAAGACAACACTATCACAAAAGTCATTAATTCGTAATCTATGAAGTCGATTCAATTTCTACTCCTTTTGTTTCTTTCAATATTATTCTTTTCCTGCACGCAGGAAAAAATAGAGAAAGGGGTTTCATATGAACTGGCACAATCAAGGAAGGAAAGCATAAAGGATGTTCAATATGCTTTACATTTTGATATCCCTTTCAACCAAAACGAAAACATTGCGGGAAAAAACATAATCACTTTTGTCTATAGTAAGAATGCGTCCAAAAACCTCTACATCGATTTCAATGAAAAAGGAGATCACCTGAAGACTGTTAAAGTCAATCAAAAGGCTACTGATGTCGTCTTTGAAAATGAACACATTGCTATTCCCGCCCATCTTCTGAGTGAAGGAAAGAATGAAATAGAAATCGAATTTACCGCTGGTGATTTGTCATTGAATAGAAACGATGAATACCTCTACACCTTATTTGTTCCTGATCGTGCCTCTACATGTTTCCCTGGCTTTGATCAACCTGACTTGAAAGCATCCTTTGCACTTTCATTGTCCATACCCGATGAATGGGAAGCTATTTCTAACCAAAAGGCTGAGATTACTTTAGCTGGCAACAAAAAGAATTACCAATTTCTTCCCACCAAACCGCTGAGCACTTATCAGTTTGCATTTGCGGCAGGTAAATTTGAGAAAGCAACAGATCCGGTTTCGGGAATGACAATGTATTATAGAGAAACAGATTCTACAAAAGTAGCTGCTAACCTGGAGGAAATCTTTCAACTCCACAGTCAATCATTAGATTGGTTGAAAGACTATACTACCATCTCCTATCCTTTTTCAAAGTTTGATTTCGCTTTGATACCTACCTTTCAATATGGTGGTATGGAACATCCAGGAAGTATCTTCTATAGGGAAAGCAGTTTAATTCTTGAGCCATCAGCATCTGTAAATCAAAGAATGCGTAGAGCAAGTTTGATCGCACACGAAACAGCTCACATGTGGTTCGGAAATCTGGTAACCATGAAATGGTTTGAAGATGTGTGGCTCAAAGAAGTATTCGCCAACTTCATGGCAGCAAAGATTGTTAACCCTCAGTTTCCTGAAATTAATCATGACCTGCGCTTTTTAATGGCACACTACCCTTCTGCCTATGAAATAGACAGAAGTGCCGGAAGCCATCCTATTCAGCAAAAACTGGATAATCTGAAAAATGCAGGAACGCTCTATGGCGCCATCATCTATCAAAAGGCACCGATCATGATGCGTAACCTTGAAACCATGATGGGTGAAGAAAGTTTTCAAAACGGACTTCGTGATTACCTAGCGCAATACAGTTACAGTAATGCTACATGGGATGATCTGGTCAATTCTCTTAACAAGTTTACAGATAAAGACCTCGCCCTTTGGAACAAGGCATGGATAAAAAGCAAAGGCATGCCAGATGTAGCCTACACGCTAGATGACAATCTCACTATTCGCGTTACCAACGACAGCATTGGTTTGGTTTGGCCACAAACCTTCCAGTATGAATTGGTGGGCGATCAACATGAAGTAAAGGATATTATTATAAGTGACCCGACAGGTTATACTGCTCCTGCAACGCCATCCGATTTGCGAATTGTTCCCAATTACAATGGAAGAGGATATGGATATTTCGCTGCGGACGAACAAAGCAGAAACAACATGCTTGCCACTGTAAACAGTGTGGAAGCCCCAGAGGTGCGTGCTGCTATGTGGATCAACATATGGGAGTATGTATTACGAGGTGAACTCGAAGCCAAAAAGACCATGGAGACTATTCTTGCTGGCATGGCCACGGAGAAAGATCCTCTCATTCTGGAATACATTACCAACAGGATGAGTAATATCTTTTGGCAGTTTACCACTCAGGAAGACCGCCAATTAATAAGTGCTAAAATTGATGATACACTTTTTGATTTAATGGCCCTTGAAAAAGATATCTCATTAAAACGAATTTTATTCAATTGTTTCAGACAAACTGCGAGCAGCAAAGAAGGGATTTATAATCTCAAAAAATTCTGGCGTGACGAGATGACCTTAGGATTGGAAATATCGGAACAAGATCATATTGAGTTGGCCTATGAAATTACAGTGAGGGATGCCGAAGGAAGTGATGAAATTCTTGCTACACAACTCAAAAACACCAAAAACCCCGACCGCAAAGAAGCCATGCAATTTATTATGGGGTCACTCTCAAGTAACGAAACAGATCGAGACGCATTCTTTGAAAGTTTGAAAGATCCTAAAAACAGGGAGCATGAACCATGGGTATTGAAAGCATTAGGGTTCTTGCATCATCCACTGCGCGCTCAACAATCAGTGAAGTACATACAGCCAAGTTTGGAAATGCTGGAAGAAATTCAACTCACAGGCGATATTTTCTTTCCGAAAGGCTGGGTTGAACAAACCGTTTCTACTTACCAATCAAAAGAAGCAGCGGATGCTGTAAACCTATTTTTAAATAACAATCCGAACTTGTCACAAAATCTAAAGAATAAACTGCTCCAGTCTGCTGATCCGCTATTCAGAGCTGAAAAAATTCTATCGTCTAAGCAGACACAAAACATGTAACTTGCCATTATGAAAAAATTCTTAATCCTATCTCTAAGTCTTATTGTATTAAGTTGCAATAACCCCCAACCAACTGCCACTGAAAAACAAGAAGACCAAAAGTGGACCTGGGAAACAGAGCGTTTTGAAAAAGCAGTCAACCAGGTAAGAGCAGGAAAGGATCTTACTCCCAAATCTTGGCCTAATGGTGCTAAGGTGGCTGTACTACTTTCTTTTGATGTGGACAATGAGACGGTAGCCTGGTGGGATGGAGAGCCTACCATATCGGATTTATCTCGAGGAGAGTACGGATCAAGGGTAGCGTTGCGTAGAGTAGTTGACTTACTGGAGAAGCATGAAGTACCCGCCTCATTCTTCATTCCTGCTTTGAGCTTACACCTTGCACCACAAATGGCTAATGAAATAAAAAGGTTGCCGCGGCACGAATTTGCCGTGCATGGATGGATCCACGAGCGCAATACGAGAGTACCTGCAGACAAAGAAAGAGAGATGGTAATCAATTCTAAGAAAATGCTAACTGATCTCACAGGGGAAACACCTGTAGGTTATAGAGCACCTTCGTGGAATTTTAGTGCGGCCACTCCGGATATTATCAAAGAGGTGGGTTTTCTTTATGAAAGCTCTATGATGGCGGATGATCGTCCCTACGAATTGGTAATCAATGGGGAGCCATCCGGAATTGTGGAATTACCCGTTGAATGGATTTTAGATGATGCTCCATTGCTTAACCCAAGAGGAAGCAGTTATGCCAATCCTCGTGAGTTGCTGGAAGTTCTAAAAGATGAATTTGATGTAGCCTACGAAGAAGGCACCATGTTCTTAATGACCATGCACCCTCATTACAGTGGGCATCGATCACGCATCGTTGTATTGGAAGAGCTGATCAAATACATCAAGTCGAAAGACAAGGTGTGGTTTGGGACACATCAGGAAGCAGCAGAATATGTGAAAGCAGAAGTAGGATTTGACTAGTATCCGCTGAACTTCGCCCTTACTTCTTCCAAGCTCTTTGGTGAACCTACCATGGTAACAATATCTTTTAATCGCAATCGGGTATAGCCATGGGAGATGATCATCTGTCCTTTGCGTTTTACTGACAAGATAATCACATCTGTTGGTAACCTTAAATCCCTCAACGTCATTCCATGGATATCTCGCGTGGCAATCTCAATATCCAACGTATCCTGCGACTTGTCCATGCCTAACAATAAAGAGGTGGCATTGGGTGATCGCACAAAATGATCTAATAAACTTACCATCGCTGTGGAAGGATCGATGATCAGGTTACCCAGTTTATGGAACTGTTCCATGTTCTTCCTGTCATTAATTCTAATAATCACCTCCTTTGTTCCAATGTGCTCGTACACCATTTCAGCAATGGAATAGTTTTCTTCATCAGAAAGCATGCAGACGATAGCATCTGCCCTTTCCATTTCAAGTTTTTGAATTTCATCTAAAGAAATCTCCGGAATAGAAACAATTTCAATATCCGCTTCTTTGGCTATAGCATCCTGCCGATTGATGGATATGATTTTAGACTGCCATCGACTGGCTTTCAGTTGTCTTGCCAATGCTATTGATTGACTCTCGAGGCCAAAAATATAAGCATCTTTCACACCATCAAATGCTGGAGTAGCATGCCTGAGATGACTTTCCTTCACCCGCGCAATGGCCCACTTAAATAGTGGCGGGCCCACTAATTGATTGATCACAACGATGGCTATGATCACCGCTTCAAATTGTATTCCCCAGCTGGGAAAAGCCTTCGCCACCAATGTTGTTAATCCAAGCGCTACACCCGCTTGGGTAACATGGGGCATCCATGCAATATATCGGTATTGAGCGCTATCCTTTGCCAGAACCACACCCAGAAAACTTGCCACGAATAGGCTCACTATCCTGAAACCAAAAAACAAAAAAGCCACACCCACCACCGTAAGGAATACTTCTATTGACAATGACGCACCTGTGAGGGTAAAGAAAACGATATAGACAATAGGACTAATCTTTTTTAAGACTACCGAAAACTCAATTCGATGCCGGCTATTGTTGGTCAGCAAGAAGCTACCAATAATACAAATGAGTAAAGGTTCAAGAGAAAACTCGTGCCCTATCAGCTCAAGCGATTCAGTCCTTACAAAATTGGCGAGTAAATAAACTCCATAACCAATGAGTAATAACAAAGCTCCTTTTACATACCGATGGGACTTAAAGGAAAAAGGAAGGTTCAATACCTTACCAACACCTATACCTATTAAAGCAGAAAACAATATTTCCAGAAAGAGTACCCATGTAAAGGTGAAGTCAATTGGAGTTTCATGAATGATTGCTTTTGCAATAGCAAAACAAATAGTAAACAACGTGATTACAATGACATCAATCAACACGGTTACCCCCACAGCCGTCTTTGTGAACGGACCACTGGCCCTCATCTCGCTTATAATAGCTAAAGCCGATGAAGGGGATCTAGCTACGAAAATGGATCCGAATAAAAGTGAAATTGCCAACCTGGTTAATGGGGGCTCCTCTTTGATAAAATTGATATGTCCTGATACCCAATAAATAAGAACACTCGATAAAATAAATATAAGTGATACCTGAGCGAAGGTCATCCATTGAATGCTCTTAATCCGGCTTCTCATCTCCTTTAGGTATAACTCAGAACCTGCAGAAAAGGCTATGATCGCCAAAGCAATATCATTCAAAAACCTAAGCTCATTCAGGCTTGCTTTCGGAATAAAATTCAGGATCGATGAGCCAGCAAAAATTCCGGTGATGATAAGACCGGTGATAAGAGGAAGGTTGAATTTTCTGAGGTAGCCTGCAATTTGAAAGCTAGCAATCGCTACAATTCCAAATCCAATAATCTCAATAAGCAACGAATCAGTCATAGGTGGTTTAAAACCAAATTTCAAAATACGTAAAGTATTCCAATTTCTTCTTCTCAATTTAACCTTGCATAAACCAAAATAAAATTCCAATATTAATATTCTGGTTTCTGCTATCCCCATCCTACCACTCAGCTATTAAACTATGAGTCAATTTATTCGCGCGATCAGAAAATGGGATTTGGTTTTATTAATGATCAATACCATTATTGGTGCAGGAATTTTTGGCCTTCCTTCAAAAGTATTTCAACTGTCAGGCGCCTACAGCATTCTGGCATTTGTAGTATGCGCGTTGGTCATATTCAATATCATCATTTGTTTCGCAGAAGTAGGAAGCAGGTTCGATAAAACAGGTGGCCCTTATATCTACATACTAGAAGCGTTCGGAAGCTTTCCGGCATTTATCATGGGATGGCTGCTCTTGTGGTCGCGCATCATCTCCTATGCTGCGCTTATTAATTTGTTAGTTACTTATAGCTCCTATTATAACCCCATTCTCAATCATTTTGCACCTCGGTTGTTAATTATGGTTGTACTCACTGCCATTCTTACAGGTATTAATTATGTTGGAGTAAAGAAGACAACCACTGTCAATAACTTTTTAACTATCGGAAAAATAGTGCCTCTGGTCATTTTTATTTTGGTGGGTTTATTTTTTTTACAACCAGAGCTTCTCTCCTTTCATGAAATGCCTGAGTTTAATAATTTTTCATCTTCTGTCCTATTATTAGTTTTTGCCTTTGGTGGTTTTGAGGTAGTAGTGATCAATTCAGGAGAGATGAAAAACCCCAACAAAATTGTGCCTTACGCCCTGATCATTTCGGCATTGATTGTCATGGTGCTCTATGGATCGATCCAACTTGTATCCGTGGGAACACTCCCTGAACTGGGCAGTTCAGAAAAGCCACTGGCAGATGCCGCTCAAAGTTTTATGGGTGGGTTCGGTGGAAACCTCATTACCATTGGGGCCATCATTTCTATTGTAGGTGCACTTAACGCAATCCTATTGGTAGGTTCAAGGCTTTTATTTGCTTTGAGTGACGAAGGGCAACTCCCCAAATCACTTTCCATTGTCCACCCAAAATACCGCACCCCTACTATTGCACTTTTCGTTTTTACTGGCCTCTCACTAATTATTGCAGTGACTGGATCTTTCATCTATGCGATTACCATTACCGCTATTATCCGCACCGTAATGTATGCTATGGTGTGCGGTGCTTTGATAAAACTAAGGAAGCAGGATAATGGAGGGAAACAGCCAGCTTACAAAATACCTTACGGAATACCTTTTGCCCTTACTGGAATTTTATTTTCAGCATGGTTATTCTCTAGTTCACAATTGGTGGAAATGAGAGATGTGTTGATTTGCATTCTGCTGGGAGTAATCACTTATTGGGTTTATAAAAAAAGTAAAACTAACCTGACGTCCGTCAACGAACGTAGACGTTCAACAACGGACGAGTAATCCTGCTTTCCATCACAAATTAAGCAAAAAATCGCTTGTTGAGATTATTGGCTTGATCTTGGAATAACAATCGGAAAATCGAACGCTATGCTATTCAATAACCTAAAAATTGCTTACCGCCACCTACTCAAAAATCGTGTTTTTTCATTCATCAATATTTTTGGGCTGACTCTTGGTTTCCTGTGTTTTATTGTCATCGCCCTTTATATACATGACGAGTTGAATTTCGATCGCATGCATGCCGATGGTGCAAATATCTACAGGATAATAAGGCATCAACAAACGGATGAAGGTGTGGTAAAAAATATTGCCTCTGTCCCTGGAAGAATTGGGCCAGAATCGCTTCAGCAATTCCCTGAGGTGGAAGGGGTAATGCGAGTCTCACCTTATGGCAGCATAACAATGGGCAACGATCCACTCTCCAGGGGCTATGAAGAACTCAATGTGGTGGATTCAACTTTTTTTGATTTTTTTGATTTTAAATTATTACATGGTGACCCAAAAACTGCATTAACTCACCCCAACGGTATTGTCATCTCTCAAAAAATAGCACTCAAATATTTTAATTCAGAAGACGCTCTCGGAAAAGTAATTTGGGCGAACAACAATGATCTATTTGTTACAGGAGTGATGGAGAATTTTCCATCCAACTCACATTTGCAACTTGATATTTTGTTTACAAGAGCAGCCGTAGATACTTATTTTCCATTGCACGCCAGAGTACAAACGAGCGATTGGAACACCAATTCCACGGCTACCTATTTAAAATTAAAAAACGGAAATATTACCGAGGTAGAAAATAAAATAACACAACTGGTAGCCTCCAACTATCCACCAGATAAAGAATTCAGAAGTGCGTTTTCCTTACAGTCATTACAAGATGTGCACCTCTACTCAAGCAACATTGAAGACTATCAGGTGAATACAAGTGGTTTCACGCCATATTATGTGTATATGTTTACCGTAGTGGCTTTTATGATTTTACTCATTGCAGCACTTAATTATATGAATTTGTCAACTGCCGCAGCATTCAAAAGAACAAAAGAAATCGGAACTAGAAAAACGCTGGGAGCCGGAAAGCCCTTGCTCATCAGTCAATTCTTAGCAGAAGCTTTACTACTCTCCATTGTCTCTTTGGCAATTGCAATCGCATTACTACAAATATTCACACCTGGAATTAACGCATTCACTTTAAAAAATCTTTCCATTCTATCCCTCCCCTTGAATTGGTCTATTTCCATCTTTCTGGCTTTGATAGGTTCTGGAATTCTCGCATCTCTTTATCCAGCCTATATTGTTTCAAAAGTATCACCTGTTGAGGCCATTAAAAAAGAAATTCGGCTAGCCAATAAAAGTTTACCTGTTAGAAAAGTATTGGTAATAGCTCAATTCTGCATTTCGATAATAATGATCTCTTCTACCTTAATTATTTACAAACAACTCAATTACATGCGAGAAAAAGAATTGGGTTTTGATGTGGATAATCTTGTAACCATTGATATCAATAGCAGCATACAAAGAAATCAATTCGAAGCCATTAAAAATGAATATGCTAGACTACCTGAAGTACAATCTGTAACCGTCTCCTCCAGAGTTCCGGGGGAATGGAAAAGTTTTCCTGTTGCTTCCGTTAACCTTATAGAGCAATCCATCAATGAAGACATGATCTATGTAGGAGCTGATCAAGATTTTCTTGAAACTTTTCAAATCAAATTAAAAGAAGGGCGAAATTTCAGTGCCTCTAACCCTGGAGATTCCACAAAAGTTATACTTACGCAATTGGCTGTGGATAATCTAGGATTAGAGGATCCTATAGGACAGATAGTTACTATCCCAAGAATTTCTATTGGAGGGCGAATACGGGAGCGCGATGTTCCTTTTCAAGCTGAAGTAATTGGAGTGGTGGACAATTTCTACTTTGAGTCATTCAGGAAAGAGATGATGCCGCTCATTTTAGCATTTCATAATAATCCTATTCATAGTATTGACTACTACACACTTAGAATCAAGAGCAGGGATTGGAATAAAACGTTAGCGTCCTTAAAAGCAATCAGCGTGGGGTTTGACCCCAACAACCCGATTGAATACAATTTTTTAGATGCAAAATTTCAGGAGTTTTATCAAAGCGATGCTAAACGAGGCCAGATCTTTTTGGTATTCTCATCCGTGATCGTTCTTATCGCTTGCCTTGGTTTATTTGCTTTGGTTTCATTCTCAGTTGAGAATCGTAAAAAAGAAATTGGCGTTAGAAAAGCGTTAGGTGCCTCTACAGAAAGTATCATCAACCTGATATCCAAAGAGTTTATTGGGTTAGTACTAATCGCATTTTTAATAGCCACTCCTATGGTTGTAATGGCCATGCGCAACTGGCTTTCAGAGTTCGCTTATAAAACAAATTTTGGGGTTGGCACTTTTGCTGTTTCTGGATTCATCGCTGTACTCATTGCATTTGCCACCATCAGTTTTCGTGCGCTAAAAGCAGCTAAGGCCAATCCTATTGATTCTCTGCGGAGTGACTAATTTTTCATGAATTTCATGTAACCTTTGGCAAAATCAGAAGTGTTGGGGTAAAGCCTTCACTATGATCATCAATTACCTGAAAATTGCCCTGCGAAACCTCAATCGCCACAAAGGATACGCTATTACCTCCATTAGCGGATTAGCACTAGGATTGGCCTGCTCCCTCGCACTGGTGCTTTACATCCAGCACGAATTAAGTTACGATACCTACCACCGCAATAAGAATCGCATCTATCGATTGGTGACAGATGTGGAAGGGTCCACCTATGGAGGCATAGCCAAAGTACATGGGCCATGGGGCCCAACAGCACAAAGCGAACTGCCAGAAGTGGAAAACATGACACGCTTTGTTTTTGCCAGACAAACACTATTTACTGTAGGTGATTTAAATGTCTATGAAAATGATGGTTTCATTACAGATTCCACGGTTTTCAATTTATTTGATTTTAAAATTATTAAGGGAAGTACCACCTCCGCCCTCGCCAGACCAGATGGAATCGTAATTACCGAAAGCTTAGCCCTAAAGTATTTTAACAACCAAAACCCACTAGGCAAAACCATTACCCTTAACAATGAACAAGAGGTAGAAGTAACAGCGGTGATGCAAGATGTACCCTCCAATTCCCATTTTACTTTTACTTTTCTTTTACCTATGTCTGGGTATAATCATCCTGATAAAGAAAGCTGGATTCTTTGGAATCAATTTTATACCTATCTCTTATTAAAGGATGGAGCAAGCCCAACATTGGTCAGTAATAAATTCAAGGATATACTCCCCTCTTATTTAAAGGCAGAAGATGCTGAATCGTATACCCCGCATCTTCAATCGCTTACCTCCATTCATTTAGGATCGCATCTATTTAGAGAGATTGAAGCGAATTCTGATATCACGTACCTCTATGTGTTTGGTGCCATTGGAATATTAATACTTATTATATCCTCAATCAATTTTATCAACCTCACCACCGCCAGGGCGTTGACAAGAATGAAAGAAGTAGGTATAAGGAAAACATCAGGGGCCGTGCGCTCACAATTGGTCGTGCAATATTTAAGTGAAGCCCTTATCATCAGCTACATTTCACTTGCTCTTGCGCTCCTCTTGTTTTATCTTTTTCTACCTGCATTCAATACATTAACAGGAAAAACATTTTCTCTATATGCCAGTGGAAACAATTTATTTTACAGTTTAGCTTTTTCAGTTGCAACAGTTGTAGGTTTAATATCAGGCAGTTACCCTGCTCTTTACCTTGCTCGCCAAAAGCCTTCAGAGGTGCTAAAGGGAAAAACAAAATCATCTGGCAGTAACGTCACAAGAAAAGCACTTGTCATTGTCCAATTTGCTATCTCAGCCTTTCTTATTATTTCTGCTGCAATTATTTTCCAACAGCTCTCCTATATTCAATCAAAAAAATTAGGCTTTAATCCCAGTGAACTCATTACGATTCCTATCCAAGACAATGTAATGAGATTGAAGGCCGAAACAATTAAAAACGAACTATTAGCCAATTCAGAGATTGAAAGTGTAACTGTTTCAGGTGGGCAGCC
>JAGQYK010000002.1:117759-132235 GCA_020436125.1 Cyclobacteriaceae bacterium
TGATCAAACGACTGGGGCATACCGCTAGAGATAGAAGGTGTTGACTCTGATCAGCTCCCTCCCATGCGCGTGCTTGCGGTTGGTCATGACTTTATCAACACCTTTCAAATGGAGGTGCTATCAGGCAGAGATTTTTCAAAAAATTATGCAACCGATACATTAGCCTACATCATCAATGAAGAGGCGGCTCGACAGCTGGGTTGGCAAAATCCATTGGATCATCGAATAAGTATGCCAGCTGTAGGGAGACCTCCTGGTTCAGTTATAGGAGTAATCAAGGATTTTCATTTTAGATCTTTAAAAGAAAAGATTGCCCCCGTTGTGCTTTTTATTCCACCAGCAAGTTGGTCGAGCTATTATACCATCAGGGTCAAAGCTGATAAAATGCAAGCAGGCTTACGCGCAATTGAAAAAGTGTGGATGCAATTCGATACCGCGCATCCATTTACTTATACCTTCTTTGATGAAACATATGGCAAGCTATACACCGCTGAAAAAAGGCTTGGCACATTAGTCGCTTATTTTACCTTCATAGGAATATTTATAGCCAGCCTGGGGTTGTTTAGTCTGTCCTCATTTATGACAGCACAAAGAACCAAGGAAATTGGTATTCGCAAAGTAATGGGTGCATCTGTAAAATCTATCACCTTAATGCTTACCAAAGAATTAATCCTTCTGGTCGTATTGGGTTTCGTTGTAGCTGTTCCTGCAGGGTATTTCATCATGCAACAATGGCTAGAAGACTTTGCCTATCGCATAAGTATGCGTCCTGAAATCTTTGCAGCAACAGCCCTGGTCACATTGGCCATCGCCATTATTACCGTTAGTTTCAGAGTAATTCGAGCGGGTATAAAAAACCCTGTTGAAGCACTGAGAAGTGAATAATGTTCATAATTGTAATTGACTGATCGCATGCGAACGCTTATTAGAGCTAAATATAAGTTTGTACTGGGTTTCTATAATATTTGAAGAAATAATAGTCCATGGCATGCAACTTGGTACAACACTGCTTTGTCTAATACCTATCTAAAAAAAAGAAAATGATCAGTAATTATCTCAAAGTTGCCTTCCGAAGTATTTTCAGAAACAGACTTACTGCATTTATCAATATACTTGGCCTTGCGCTTGCCATGGCGTGTGCCCTGCTCATTTATTTATATATCATGGATGAGGTGAGTTACGACAAATACAATAGCAAAATTGATCGTATCTACCGCATCACCAGAGATTTCAAGTCACCCGATGGAGCCGTTAATCTTCACTTAAGTAATGTGGCGCCTCCAATTGGCCCCTTATTGAAAAATGATTTTGGTGAGATAGAAGAACTTGCTCGCACCATCAATTTTGGATTGGTAATAGGACAAGAAGAAAATGGAGAATTGATAAAGAATTTCACCGAAGAACATTTGTTCCTAGCAGAGCCTTCTATTTTCAAAATATTTGACATTAACGTAAAAGCCGGTGATCCTGAAAAGGCACTATCCCGTCCTTTTACAGTAATGTTATCAACATCAGCGGCTAAAAGATATTTTGATGACGAAACACAGGCTATTGGGAAACGACTTCGTGCTAACAACGCTTTTGATTTAGAAATTACCGGGCTATACGAGGATTTTCCAGATCAGGCACATTGGCACCCAGAGTTTTTGGTTTCATTTAGTACACTGGAAAATGACAATATCTATGGGCGTGCAGGACTCGAAACAAACTGGGGTAATAATGCCTTTGGAACCTATGTCTTACTGGCTGAAGGCGCAGACCCAAAAAAGTTAGAAGCACAGTTTCCTGCTTTTTTAGATAAGCACTACGGCACATATGCCATCGCCAACTACGGAGCCCCACAAGATTTTGTAGCCTCCAAGGTAACCACGCTGTATACTCAAAAGATTTCCGATGTACATCTCTATTCACACTTGGATGATGAAATCGAGGTGAATGGAAACATTAATAATGTTTACATGATGGGTGTGATCGGATTGTTCATTGTTCTGATTGCCAGCTTCAATTTTATTAATCTGTCTACTGCGCGAGCTACTAAAAGAGCGAAAGAAGTTGGGTTAAGAAAAGTAGTTGGCGCCATTAGAGGGCAGCTCATTACACAATACCTCAGTGAGTCTATACTTATCACTTTAATAGCCATGGTACTCTCATTGGGCTTAGCTTTTATAGGGCTTGACTGGTTGAACTCCTTTACCCAAAAAGACTTATCGCTCAACTTGCTACAACAACCCACTTTATTAATTGGCTTAATTGGTGTCTCCATTTTTATTGGCTTATTGGCAGGCATTTATCCAGCCTTTATTGTTTCAGGGTTCAAACCCGCGTTAACATTGAAAGGACAACAAGGATCGGTAAAAGGTAAAGGTGCCATTCGCAAAATTCTTGTGGTCTCTCAATTTTCAATATCAGTTGTATTACTCATTGCCACATCCATTACCATTCAGCAATTAAACTATCTCAACTCAAGGGATTTGGGATTTGACAAAGACCAGATGGTAACCCTTGATTTTTACCGAGAACTGGAATCATCTTACGATGCCTTTCATAACGAATTACTAAGGTCTTCTGCCATCAAGAATGCGGGAAGATCGAGTCGTGTACCTACCGGAAGGTTGTTGGACAGTCAGGGATCTCCAAGAATTGCAAAAGGTGACAGTCTGGTAAATACCGAGATCACTACCAAGAACGTGAGAGTAGACGAAGATTTCTTCCCTACCTATAATATACCTATCGTGGCCGGCAGAAATTTCTCCAAGTCAATTGGCACCGATGATTCTCTGGCATTCATTATCAACGAAACTGCCGCTAAGGCCTATGGACTCACAACACCGGAGGAAGGAATAGACAAAGACTTTTCTTATGGTGGTATAACAGGAAAGCTGGTTGGCGTTGTGAAAGACTTTCACTTTGAGTCATTGCACCAAGACATCATTCCTATCGTATTCCATCAGGGTAGACTCAATTCTATTTCCGTTAAGCTTGCTGGAAATAATATTCAGGATGGATTACAACAAATTGAAAAGGTATGGAATGAATTTCTTCCCAACCGACCCTTCGAATATGAGTTCCTTGATCAACGCTATCGTCAGCTCTATGAAGCAGAACAAAGTCAAAGCCAACTATTTACAATCTTTTCTGGATTAGCCATCTTTATTGCATGTCTCGGATTGTTTGGCCTGGCCACGTTCAATACTTTACAACGTGTGAAAGAGATAGGGATCAGAAAAGTATTGGGTGCTTCCGTCCCTACCATCCTTGGTCTGTTATCCAAAGAAATAGTAATACTTATCGTAGCGGCCAATCTTATAGCTTGGCCGATAGCCTGGTTTTTTATGAATAAATGGCTTAGCTCTTTTGCTTATCACATCGAAATGAATTTACTGATTTACTTAGTGTCAGGCGTAGTTGCTGTTATAGTAGCATTGATTACAGTGAGTACACAAACTGTAAAAGCAGCTATGACAAATCCTTCGAATACATTAAGGTATGAATAGAAGCTACAAAAGAAATCACGCGCATTATTACATGCGCGTGATTTGATAAAATCAATTGTTGGAATAGTTAGCATAAACCAGCACTGGCTCTTCTGATTCCTCCACCTCTTCCAAGGCTCGTAAAAGCGCAGGCATTGACTTGCTCTCGTATTCAGGATCTAACCAATACTGAAACAACAAATCACCATCTTGCTCCATCAGCTGTGGATTATTCCTCAACCTCAAAATTCTTTCGCGTTCCACTTTAGGTGTTGTATGCAATGTTTGAGTATTCAGTTCTACTACAGTGGAATTATAGCGCTCATCTGGGTACATGAATGATCCATTTGTTCCTATTACATCCACCGCAATAAAACCATACTTAGCCATTATGGGCTTGGTATGCTGATGCGGAAAGCCTACTATATAATGAATACCTAAGCGAGGAGCAACGCTTACTCCAGCACGCAAGAGTGTTCCAGGAAGCCCAAGTCCGGAGTATCCTTTCTTAATCCACCAACCGCATCCTTCTGCAAGGCCACAAGATTTTAAGTTATCCACTATATCACCAAACTCTGGCGACAGTTTTGTCAATGCCTCCGCCATAGGTATAGGTTTAATTTCTGAATCCATATCCAAGCGCATACCTGCAACCATCTCTCCGGTTTCAGCTACCTCCGCTATAAACATGTAAGTATTTGGATTAGATTGCCAATCCTGTTTTGCTGAAGTCACGTTCACTCCTATTTGTTTAAGCACATTGGTGTGCTCCTTGGTGAAACATCTGGCTACCTCAGGTGATTCGACAGAGCGAATCATTCTGATTACAAATTGAGTTGGATTCATTTTTTAGATTTTATCTTTGGTTAAGTTAAAGCAAACCTATACCATAGTCATCTATTTGCAAAAGAAACCCCTTCAACCATTGTGAATATTGATTCTACAGCCTGTAAGAAATATCCGAATTTATTATAAATAATAATTATTTCGCTAATTAATATAGTGACCTGGGGCAAGAATATGCTTGGTATCTATTGCTTCTTTGAGCACCTTCAAAAGTTTTTTACTACCCGCTGTTTTGTTACTCATCAACTTCATGGATTGAATGCCTAACCGGTATGGGCTATAACCCAACTTCACCATGGCATCCATTATTTCATTATGACATTCCATAGCACGTTCGTCCTCTCCTGGCACATCCCTGTCGTAGCAAATTGCACCAGTGATATCAAGTGCACGTTGCGAAATAAACAGGAACCCAATGTTAAGTTCAAAGCCTCTCTTTTTACTGATCTGTTTACTTATGGTGATGGCCTTGATCACATCCTTGCCAGTAAAGGGAACAGTAGGGCAATACCACAACACTCCACATCGATCCTGATGGATATCTCTAATTTCAATTTTCTTCGGCTTGCGCCAGTAGAGCATTCCTATACCCGCCTTTGACACGTTGCCTCTCAATAGACTTTTGTTAAAAAGAAAATCAAGCCTAGCCTTAGTGGCGTCATCTCCCTTTTTATATTGCTCGTCAACCATCTTCTGATCGTAGAAAGAAATATTATCCACAAGGCCGCCCACCCGGCTAATGATAAACGCTTTATCTGCTTCTCTGTGTAATTCACTAATCGGATAAGTTGCTCCCATCCCAATCCATTTTCCCACATTATGTTTTGTTCTTAACTCTACAAGGCCTTTTTCCGTCAATGGTTTACTAACATCAGGCATGCGCTCACCAAAAGAAATCATACGTACGTCATTAAAAATACGCAACGAAGCGTTGAACCCTTCCAGTACCATCTTCCTCCATTCTTCAAACAAAAGAGTGAGATCCTTCTCCTTATCGATATTAAAAATAAACGATTGGAAGTGCTGTGATTGCGGCCGAAGCCACAAAGTTAGCTTTGTGATGATACCTAAATTCGACTGAGTGAAGAGGCCATCAATGTAAGGTCCAAGGCCCCACTTAGCTAATGGTCCAAGCTTGGAATCCTCATAGTTTTCAAAACCAGTCTCAATAATTTCTCCATTTGGAAGAACTACTTCCAGACCGCATACGTAATTGAATCGATCTGCATACAAAGCCATACCGTGACCTCTCTCAGCTGTATTGCCCACTATACTGGCCTCGGGTGTACTGCCAATGGTATCTAGCATCAAAGATGATTTTTTTCTTGCCAAATACTCCACTCCGTCTCCAAATGTCACACCAGGCTGTACAGTCATATAAGCCATGGACTCATTAAAATCCAGTACCTTATCCATCAGTGAAAGATCGAGGAGTACACCGTCTCTTTGGGGAACCTTTGAGCCTAAGCCCCAATTTTTCCCACCACTAACAGGATAGATTGGAATAGAATTTTTGAATGCAACCTTTACCACCTCTGATACTTCACGACTATTTACTGGTTTAACTATTGCATGTACCTTTTGAACAGTTTTAAACGTTGCAGTATTTACACTTTGAAGTTTTTCTAGATCTGTGATTACACGTGATTCGCTAACAATTAATATCCAAGCTTTAATTGCCTTTTGCAGGTTCTTGATTTTTGGCCTTTTATTCACACTCATTATTATTTTTTTAATTACTTTAAATTGAAGTATTTTTTTGACATTAAACAAATGGAAGACAAGTTGACGGCCACATTTAAACACCTCTCAGATTTATCAGAGGAATTGCATTTAGTTCTTGGCCGGAATATGGAATTCGTTTTTGCCAACAAGGCTCTCCTCGATCGTATCCCCGGTATTGAAAACTCTACCAGTATCCTTAAAAGCCTTGGAATCATTGATAATTATGCTCTTGATGCTATCAACGATTGCTTGAATAATAATGAAACGCTGGACCTGCGTGTTGATATATCACTTTCTGAAGAGCCGACTAGTATACAATGGAAAATTGTGCCCCTCAATGACTCCATTACACTCATCGGAAAAGACCTTGGCAACAAAGAAGGCTCAGAAGGTGAAAAATTTGCCCAAGCCATAAAGGAATTTAACATTGATCAGACAGGCAAAGGATACTCTGGTCACTTAACAGATATTCAGCGCGTACTCTCTGAAGAGGTTGATAAATTCAAACTCATTTCTGAAAATGTGAGTGATATTGTGTGCCTGCACGATCCGCATGATGCACGCTACCTTTATGTGAGTCCATCTTGTAAAACAGTCACTGGGTATATCCCTGAAGAGATGGAGGGAAGATCACCCTATGATTTTTTCCATCCCGATATGATAAGGGCACTGGAAGAAGATCATAAAAAAAGAGAGGCAGGAGAAATCACTGATGCACCAAGTGGCCCTCCTCCCAAAATGATTTACCTGTTTAATACTAAAGAGCGAGGTTTTCGATGGATGGAGTCCCACTCCAGGCCGGTTTTTGATAAGGATGGGAATGTTGTCTTAATTCTAAGTACTTCACGGGATATTCATGAAAGAATAGAAGCAGAAAAGGAAAAAGAAAGGTACTTCAATTATTACCGCACACTTGGAAATAATATTCCCAATGGTGCAGTCTTCATGATCGACAAAGATTATAATTATTTAATAGCTGAGGGTGAAGAGTTTGAGAAATTAGAACGAACCTCAGAATATTATGTAGGGAAGAATGCTAGAGATATTTATAGTCCTGACAGGTTTAATCGATTGGCTCCCTATTTTGAAAAACTCTTTAACGGAGAGAGTGTTTCATTCGAATGGGATTTCAACGAAGATGATTACATTTTTCTTGGAAGGCCATGTATAGAACAAGACGGCACTATATCTGCAGCCATCTTGCTAACTCAAAACATCACGGAATCTAAATCACAAGCCAATAAATTAAAACTGGCTTTAGCCGAACTTGAAGCGAAAAATTTTGAGCTAGACAGCTTTGTTTATAGAACATCTCACGATTTAAGATCCCCCCTTGCTTCTGTATTGGGTTTGGTAGAAATCATGTTGAAAGAGAGTGACATCAACGATCTCCATGATTGCGCCAGAAGAATCAAAGGTAGTGTTGAAAGATTGGATACAACTGTGGCGTCTATTTTGGAATACTCAAGAAATGGCAACATAAATATTGAAGAACGCGAAGTTTCAATTGAAAACATCTGGACGCAATGTTTGGATACCCACCGAAACATGCCAAATGCTGCAGACATCGATTTCAGTTTCGAAGGAGAAAGCCAATTGATCAAAACAGATCCTTTTCGTCTAAGTATTATTTTTAACAATCTGATTTCTAACGCGATCAAGTATTGTGACCCCAACAAAAAAAGTTTTGTAAAACTCTCTGCTAAGCAAGATAACGGATCGTTACAACTTACGCTGGAAGATAACGGCATCGGCATACCAGAAGATCTTCAACCTAACGTGTTTGACATGTTTTATAGAGCCAGCATATTGTCTCATGGTGCTGGTCTCGGCCTTTACATTGTGAAGAAGGCGGTGGATAAGTTGGGTGGTAAAATAAGCTTGAATAGCAAACAAGGAATAGGCACAACATTTACCATTCACATCCCACCCAACAGCAAAGTAGACAAGAAGCGGATTTCTGGAATATAAAATTGCGTTTCAAGAGGAGACTAAACCAATCATGGCAGTTGGAGTCTAACAATTACTTAACACTTGTTAGGATAAAAATTTACACGAAAGGTTGATTTATTCGAATTATTACCGTTTACCTTTGTATCACAAAAGGATGTACTTTTTATTATAAGTCAAAAAAGGAATTGAAAAACACATCAACATACATTGAGCCAGCTGACCTAACAGGTCACAGCACCTTTTCCGAAGGTAAGCTCATTGATATCCTTTTCACCTCTACTTCGATGGCCATAAGGCGTATACGAAGGCAAATCCGTATTTGATATAGTCAACTTCATAAGGCTATGCGAAATGCGGTAATGGCATTTCGCTTTTAGTGCTTTGGCACATTTTCCAACTATCACCATTTTACTTTAAAGAAATTGAGCGATTTCAATAATATCATCGTTCGTTTGGCAACACCAGACGACATACACTATTCCGAAACCATCACAGAGGAGATGGCCCTATCCGCACAAGTACGCGGTACGGGCATATCAAGAAGGTCTCCTGAGTATGTAAAGCGAAAGATGGAAGAGGGCAAAGCAGTTATTGCAGTTACCAAGGACAATACTTGGGTTGGCTTTTGCTATATCGAGGTGTGGGATCATGAAAAATTTGTGGCCAACTCAGGATTAGTTGTCTCCCCCGCTTTCAGAAATACGGGTGTTGCCAAGGAAATCAAGAGTAAAATTTTTGATTTATCCCGCAAAAAGTTTCCCAACTCTAAAATATTCGGGCTTACCACCGGTCTTGCCGTGATGAAGATCAACTCCGGTCTGGGTTACAAGCCTGTTACTTATTCTGAGCTCACCACGGATGAAGAGTTCTGGAAAGGCTGCCAGAGTTGTGTCAACTTCGATATACTTACCATGAAACAGCGTAAAAACTGTATCTGCACCGCCATGCTTTTCGATCCTGCCAAAGAAACAGCAAAAGTCGAAATGCCTCCAATCACTACCGTAGTTACTCCCGATGGCCACGTCCACAAAAAACGTAAGCGAGAATTCAAGGGTAACTTCAAACTGTTCGAGCGCTGGGTAAAACTTAAAAAGTATGTAATGCTCAGAGAAAAGAAAAAAACTGATGGTCGTAAACCCGGTAATGTGTTATTTAAAATCTTCTTCTGGTGATGAATAAAAAAGTAGTATTAGCATTTAGTGGAGGTTTAGACACCTCGTATTGCGCCAAACTGTTGAGCGAAGATCTCGGTTACGAGGTGCACACACTTATAGTAAACACCGGAGGATTTAGCGCTGAAGAGTTAGTCAAAATTGAAAAAAGAGCCCTTGATCTCGGTGTTGCTTCACACAAGGCAGTAGATGAAACCAAGAATTACTATGAAAAAGTAATTCGTTTTTTGGTATTCGGTAACGTATTAAAAAACAGTGTCTATCCTTTAAGTGTTAGCGCAGAGCGTATGTCGCAAGCTTTGGCAATAGCTACTTATGCTAATGAGATCAATGCAGCAGCCATTGCGCATGGAAGCACAGGTGCTGGCAATGATCAGGTTCGTTTCGATATGATCTTTCACATACTTTCACCTGATAAGGAGATCATTACTCCCATTCGCGATAAGCAGCTAAGCCGTGAAGAAGAAATTGACTACCTCAAATCTAAAGGAGTCGCCTTCAATTTTGAGAAAGCCAAATATTCTGTCAATAAAGGGTTGTGGGGAACATCAGTGGGCGGAAAAGAAACGCTCCACTCCATGGGTATGCTTCCAGAAGAGGCGTGGCCAACTCCTATTATCAAAACTGAAAGTGAGGTGGTTAAACTTTATTTTAAGAAAGGAGAACTCGTCAAAATTAACAGCCAGGAATTCAGCCATCCGGTAAATGCCATCCACCACCTACAAGAAATCGCAGGACCTTTTGGCATTGGTAGAGATGTGCATGTAGGAGATACTATCATTGGAATAAAAGGACGCGTGGGGTTTGAAGCGGCAGCACCTGTGCTTATCATCAAAGCACACCATGCATTGGAAAAACACGTGCTTACAAAATGGCAATTGAGCTGGAAAGAACAACTCAGTCAGTTTTATGGTAATTGGCTACACGAAGGCCAATACCTTGATCCCATCATGCGAGACATAGAAGCTTTCCTGAGTAACTCACAACAAAATGTAACAGGAGAAGTGTCGATCACCTTATTTCCCCATCGCTTCCAAATCAACGGTATCCATTCTCCTTTTGATTTGATGTCTGCGAAGTTTGGTAAGTACGGTGAAATGAACCTGGGCTGGACCGGAGAGGACGTGCGCGGGTTCTCTAAAGTATTTGGTAACCAGACCATGATTTATCATCAGGTAATGGAAGAAGTAAAAAATGGGAAGTAAAGTAAAAGTTGGAATAGTAGGTGGAGCCGGCTACACTGGCGGAGAAACGTTGCGCTTATTGGTGAACCATCCCCAAGTTGAAATTGCATTTGTGCAAAGTCGCAGCCAGGCAGGCAAAAATGTATCCGATCTTCATCGCGATTTACTAGGGGATTGTGATCTTACATTCAGCGACACGCATCAACATGATGCAGATGTAGTTTTCCTGTGTCTAGGCCATGGTGAAAGCAAGGTATTTCTGGCCGGTGCCAATATTCCGCTCTCAACCAAAATCATTGATTTAAGTCAGGACTTTCGGTTAAGTGAACCATCTGGTGAACGTGATTTTGTATACGGTCTTCCAGAATTACAAAGAGAAAAAATAAAACAAGCCGATAACATTGCTAATCCGGGCTGTTTTGCCACTACCATTGAATTGGGATTATTACCACTTGCAAGCAAGGGAATACTTGGCGAAGTTCACACCACCGGCATTACGGGATCAACGGGAGCTGGGCAAAAATTACAGGAAACTTCACATTTCAGTTGGCGCACCAACAATGTTTCCGCCTATAAAACCCTTACTCATCAACATTTAAAGGAGATCAACCAAACTCTAAAAAGCCTTCAACCTGAATTCAAAGGATCGATCCATTTCGTTCCATGGAGAGGGGCTTTTAGTCGAGGTATCTATGTAAGTTCAGTAATGAAATCGTCCTTATTATTAGATGAAGCCTATGGTTTATTCACCTCCTTCTATAAGAATACTGCCTTCACTCATGTTTCTGAAACTATGATTGATTTAAAGCAAGTAGTGAATACTAACAAATGCCTGGTTCATTTGGAAAAGGTAGATGACCACCTTATCATTCACACTGCTACAGACAACCTCTTAAAAGGTGCCAGTGGTCAGGCTGTTCAAAATATGAACTTAATGTTTGGCCTGGACGAAACTGCTGGGCTTAAATTAAAAGCAAACATTCATTAGTAGTATGAAACACTTTTTATCCATCGAAAATGTAATCGATTACAAAGCTCTCGTTCAATCAGCGTTGGATTACAAAGCCGATCCATTTAAAGACCAACTACTCGGGCAAGGTAAAACCATGGGAATGATATTTCTAAACCCAAGTATGCGTACCCGCATAAGCACACAGCGGGCAGCACGCAATCTGGGAATGGAAGTAATTGTTTTTAATTTAGATAAAGAAGGTTGGCAACTTGAATTTGAAGATGGTGCGGTTATGACAGGCACAAAGGCAGAGCATGTGAAAGAAGCAGCAGCAGTAATGGGACAATATTTTGACATCATCGGGATCAGAACATTTCCGGGACTCATCAACAAAGAAGAAGACTATAGTGAGCACTATATTAATCAATTCGTAAAATACACTGGCGTTCCAGTTGTAAGTCTCGAAAGCGCTACATTACACCCACTACAAAGTCTTGCAGATGCGGTAACTATTAAAGAACTACGCATCAATGATAAACCTAAAGTAGTATTGACATGGGCTCCACACATTAAGGCTTTACCACAAGCTGTTCCCAACTCATTTGCACAATGGATGAGCAACTGGAATGAAGTCGACTTTGTTGTTACTCACCCTGAAGGCTATGAATTGGATAAAAAATTTACAGGTGATTGTACGATAGAGTATGACCAGAACAAAGCACTGCAAGGAGCAGACTTTGTTTATGTAAAGAACTGGTCTTCTTACGAAAAATATGGGCAGATGTTAGATACTACTACTGCATGGATGATGACTAATAAAAAACTAGAGTACACTAACAGTGCGAAGGTAATGCACTGCCTTCCGGTGCGCAGAAATCTGGTTATCGCAGATGAAGTATTAGACGGGCCTCAATCCATTGTAATCCAACAAGCAAGCAACAGAGTATGGGCAGCACAAGCCGCCTTATCCGAAATCCTTAAAAACAACTAATCATGCAAAAGCTGTACATCATTAAAATAGGCGGAAATGTTTTAGATGACGAAACGGCCTTAGCTACTTTTCTGAAAGACTTTGCTAACATTCAGTATCCAAAAATTCTAATCCATGGAGGTGGAAAGATTGCCACTAAAATTGGTCACCAGCTAGGTATTGAATCTAACTATATCAACGGCAGACGCATTACTGACGAACCTACCAGAGACCTTGTTACCATGGTCTATGGCGGCTTAATTAACAAGCAAATTGTAACACAATTACAGGCACATCAGTGCAATGCGATGGGGCTAACAGGCGCAGATGGAAATGTGATCAAAGCCACCAGACGTCCTGTTGGTGAAATTGATTTTGGTTTTGTCGGGGATATTGTACCAAAAGACGTGAATACTTCCTTCCTGTATTTCCTTTTAAAACAAAACATCATTCCAGTTTTTGCTCCACTTACGTATAGCCCCGAACATGGAATACTTAATACAAATGCCGATACAATTGCCTCTGTTCTAGCCGTTGCCCTGAGTAAACATTTCCAAATCAGAGTGGTCTACTGCTTTGAGAAAAAAGGCGTTCTAGCAGATATTGAAAATGAAACATCAGTGATTAAGAATATAGACAGCAAAGCTTACGCTGAACTGCTGGAACAGAAAGTTCTATTTGATGGCATTCTTCCTAAACTTGAAAATGCGTTTGACGCAATACAAAATGGGGTGAATGAAATATTGATTGGAAGCGCTTCTGATCTGAGTAAGAATATGGGAGAAGAAACTGAAGGTACATTGATCAAAAAATAGTTATGGAGCAGTTAGAAAACTTCTCCATGGCATTACTGAAGGAACTTATCGCTATCCCCTCCTTTAGCAAAACAGAGGACAATACAAGAGATACGATTGTTGAATTTTTCTCTTCTCGAGGCATCCAACCACAAGTGTTGGGTAATAACATATGGACCATCAATCGCCACTATGATGTTCAAAAGCCAACACTTCTCCTCAACTCCCACCACGACACCGTAAAACCTAACGCAGGATATACGAGAAATCCTTTTGCACCAACTATTGAAGAAGGTAAACTCTACGGACTAGGAAGCAATGATGCGGGTGGAGCATTGGTTGCGCTCATTGCTACCTTTCTACATTTTGAGTTTCAAGAAAACTTACCTTTTAATATAGTATTAGCAGCTACTGCCGAAGAGGAAATATCAGGTTCAGGTGGAATTGAAAGTATCTGGAATGATCTCCCTAAGATTGACTTTGCAATTGTAGGTGAGCCTACTGGAATGAACATTGCCATAGCAGAAAAAGGGCTTCTGGTTTTGGATTGTATGAGCATTGGAAAGGCCGGGCATGCTGCAAGAGAAGAAGGAGACAATGCTATCTATAAGGCCATGAAAGATATGGAATGGTTTAGAACCTTCAAATTTCCTAGAACATCAGCCACATTAGGTGACATTAAAATGTCTGTTACCATTATACAAGCCGGACACGCGCACAATCAAGTACCAGAATCATGTAAATTTACAGTTGACTGTCGGGTAACCGATGCCTACACCCTCGAGGAGGTGTTGGATATAATCCAACAAAATGTATCATGCGAAGTGAAACCGCGAAGTATCAGGTTGCGCCCCTCAGGAATTGATGTAGAGCACCCTTTGATCAAAGCAGGACGGCAATTAAAAAAAGAAATGTATGGATCGCCTACCACCTCTGATCAGGCACTGATCCCGGTGCCCTCCATTAAGATGGGCCCAGGAGACTCTGCACGATCACACGCAGCGGATGAATTCATATACTTAGATGAAATCAAAAACGGAATTTTGGATTACATCCAACTGATAACAGCTCTGACTGAAGAATTAAAAACACAAGCAAGATGAAGCTTTGGCAAAAAGATAAGGACGCACTGAAAGAAGTGAGTCAATTTACCATTGGGAATGACAATGAACTGGATTTATTTCTGGCACGGTTCGATGTATTAGGTTCACTTGCACACATCCAAATGCTTGAGTCCATTGGACTCCTGGAGAGTGATGAATTGAATAAGTTATCCGAAGCCTTAAAAGAAATCTATAAAGAAATACAAAACGGAAATTTTAAAATCGAAGAAGGAGTAGAGGATATTCACTCACAAATTGAGTTGATGCTCACCGCCAAGTTGGGCGAAATCGGAAAAAAGATTCA
>JAGQYK010000002.1:132335-187472 GCA_020436125.1 Cyclobacteriaceae bacterium
TATTTCTCAGAAATGAAATTCAGGAATTAGTCACTGAAATAAAGGAGTTGTTTGATTTACTCATTTCGTTGAGTGAGAAACACAAAAACACATTACTGCCTGGCTACACGCATTTGCAATTAGCCATGCCCTCATCTTTTGGTTTGTGGTTTGGAGCATATGCTGAAAGCCTCGTGGATGATATCATTACGCTGCAAAGTGCCTATAAGATCACCAACAAAAACCCATTAGGGTCAGCTGCTGGATATGGATCATCTTTTCCGCTTAACCGTAAAATGACCACAGAACTACTTGGTTTTAGTGATCTCAACTATAATGTTGTATATGCCCAAATGGGAAGAGGAAAAACTGAAAAGATAGTGGCTTCCGCAATCAGTAATGTGGCCAGCACCATTGGGAAGCTATCAATGGATGCCTGTCTGTACCTCAACCAAAACTTTGGCTTTATCAGTTTTCCTGAAGAACTGACTACGGGATCCAGCATTATGCCGCATAAAAAAAACCCAGATGTCTTCGAACTGATTCGCAGTCGATGCAATACGCTTCAGGCTATACCACTAGAGATAACACTTATTACCACGAATCTTCCCTCAGGTTACCATAGGGACTTACAATTACTTAAGGAAAAATTGTTTCCTGCATTCAATCAGCTAAAAAATTGTTTGCGAATGACACACCTGATGTTATCCAACATTGAAGTAAAAGATGACTTATTGAAAGATGAAAAATACAAATACCTGTTTAGCGTTGAAGAAGTCAACAAACTGGTATTGCAAGGTATTCCCTTTAGGGATGCCTACAAAGTCATAGGGCAATCTATTGAAAAAGGAGAATTCACTTATTATGATCAACTACATCACACCCATGAAGGAAGTATGGGAAATTTATGTAATGAAGAAATTCAAAGATTGATGAACACTGAGATTCAATCTTTCCAATTTGATGTTGTTAACAAGAAATTGGAAAGATTGATTCAGTAATTTTCGAGACATCAGGCATCTTTATGCACGTGCACATCCATTTGTGGATATGGTATGTTTAAACCTTCTTTACTAAAGGTTTTGTACACCTCTTCATTCATTCTAAAAAATACACCCCAATAATCAGAAGCTTTCACCCAAGCTCTTACTGTAAAATTCACAGAGCTATCAGCCAAGGCTGACACTGCTATAAAGACTTCCGGCTCTTTCAAAATTCTTTCGTCCTCATCACATAAACGTTTTATTACCGCTCTCGCTTTATCTAAATCATCTCCATACCCTACACCAATTGTCCAGTCCACTCTTCTTTTTTCTTCTGTGGAGTAATTCGTAATGGATGAAGTAGACAACCCTCCATTAGGAATTATGATTGTTTTATTATCAGCTGTTTTAAGCACGGTGTTAAATATCTGAATAGAATTAACAGTACCCGAATACCCAGATGCTTCTACAAAATCTCCCACTTTATACGGCTTAAATACGAGGATCATCACACCACCAGCAAAATTTTGAAGGGTACCCGACAAAGCCAAACCAACAGCTAAACCAGCCGCACCCAAAATAGCTACAAAGGAAGTCATCTCTATCCCCAACATACTGAGTACACTGATCACCAGCATTACTTTAAGAAGTATGCTCGCCATACTCAGTAGAAAGGGTTTCAGCGATGGATCAAGTTTACTCTTGTTCATCATATTGGTAAGCCCTCTTACCACTGCCCTTATTAACCACAGACCGATAATCCAGACAACAATTGCCGCTAGCAATTTTGGTCCGTAGGTAAGTATTAAGTTCGTACTATATTCAAGGATTTGATCTACGTTCATGATTGTTAATTTGATTGATTAAAAGATGTAGGTTTGAGTCAGAATACTCTTGAGTCCTAAAAATACAAATTCAAATATTGTTCACATAATCGCAACAGCCGCAGAATTTGTAATTTTGCACTAACTAAGAAGTTTTTTAAAGATGACTCCCACTACAATTCTCTACATCGTATTAGCAATTTCTGCCGTTAGCTACCTATTTGATCAGATTCTTGATTATCTCAATTTAAAGGCGCAGCGCAAAGATGTTCCTGATGAGATTGCATCGTTTTATGATAAAGAAAAATATATCAAATCACTGGACTACCATCGTGAGCAAACTCGCTTTTCGTTTTTAACATCTGCATTTAGTTTCGCTATTTCATTCAGCATGCTACTATTTGGAGGTTTCGGCTGGATTGATGCCCTACTACGCCCCTATTTTGGTAATGAAATATTTCTGGCGCTTGGCTTCTTTGGTAGTATTATCATTGGGTCAGATATACTGACACTTCCCTTTCAATGGCATGCTACATTTGGTATCGAAGAAAAATATGGTTTTAACAAAACAACAGTTAAAACATTTATTATCGACAAATTAAAGGGATATTTATTGGGAGGTCTCCTAGGAGGCACATTGCTAGCAATACTTATTTTCTCCATTAATTGGATAGGTCCCAATTTTTGGATTTGGTTTGGGCTACTTGCCGCATCATTCATTTTATTCATGAATATGTTTTACACTACCTTATTCCTTCCCCTCTTCAATAAACTAACACCATTGGGTGAAGGAGAATTGAAGAACGCAATTGAGGAGTTTGCCAAAAAGGTAGAATTTCCTCTAGACAATATCTTTATCATGGATGGGTCCAAAAGATCAAAGAAAGCCAATGCGTTTTTCTCCGGTATCGGCAAGAAAAAGAAAATTGTATTGTTTGACACCTTAATTGACAACCACACCACTGAAGAATTGGTGGCTGTGCTAGCTCATGAAGTTGGGCACTTCAAGAAGAAACATATTGTATGGAGTTATGTACTCTCCATCATCCAAATATTTTTTACCCTATTCGTACTTTCCTTAATGGTCTTCAATCAGAACCTATCCATTGCATTAGGAGGTCAGGAACAAGCCATACACCTTAACCTGATTGCGTTTATGATTTTGTTTTCTCCTATTTCAAGCATTACAGGTTTGTTCACCAGTATGTACAGTCGTAAAAATGAATTTGAAGCGGATGCTTATGCGAAGGAAACATTTAGTGGAGCGGCTCTGGCCAACGCTCTAAAAAAGCTTTCAGTAGATTCTTTAAGCAACCTATACCCCCATCCCGTTTATGTGTTTTTCCATTATTCCCACCCGCCCTTATTAAAGAGACTAGAAGCCATTAATCGCCAATAACTGACCCTCCATACTTGATAATGCACTCTTGCTTCGTAGAGAAGTGCATTTTCAGAATTCGTTTTAGTAGTTAAATTGTAATTATTGCTTACAATGAAGATTAAACTACTGTTTTGTTTACAACTTATTATTCAAGGTTGTTTTGGCCAACCCAAAATGGGGTATTGGCTAACATCGAATGTGGTTAAGATTCCTTTTGAATTAGTCAATAACAGTATTTTCGTTAAAGCCACCCTCAATGAACATACTGACCTTTCATTCATCATTGATACTGGTTCCAACTATTCTGTAGTGTTTACTGACTCCATTTTGTATCTCCCTACCCAAAATAAATCAATTTCCATAATGGGTTTCGGAAATGCAGATTCCCTATTCGCTCATATTTCAATTGACAACTCAGTAAAGATAAATGGACTTACTACCACTGGAAAGCAATTGCTTGTAATCGAAAAAAATAAAATAGGATTGCAGCAATTTTATGACAGACCCATACATGGTGTAATTGGTCTTGATATCCTTAGACGGTTCGATATTGAAATCAATTTTTCTTCCAATAAATTAATACTTCGTCAACGTGGAAAGATTAAAAGTAGCCCGCGCTGGAAAACAATTCCATTCGAACTCACTGAAAATTCAATCATTATTCCATCCACACTGACTACTGCATCAAATCACAGGGAAGCCCTATACCTGCTACTTGATACCGGTTCAGAACTACCATTATTACTTCAGGAAAGGTTTTGTCCAGACCTATCCGTCCCTACTATCATTGGCATGGGTATTCTTGGATATGCATCCGGTAGAATCGCGCATATTGCTCGAGTAAGCATTGGAGAACTGGAAATTGACAATATTATAACTGCCTTCCCTGACAGTGCTTCTTCCAGATGGAATAATGAACTTCCCCAACAAGGAAATCTTGGCATTCAATTTCTGAGAAAGCACCGTACTATAATTAATTACAATGAAGGTTACATTCAACTAAAACCCATACGCAGATTAATACATAAACCCTTTCAATATAATCGCAGTGGAATTGCTGTTGAGGTGGGGACTGAAGACGATTGTTCCTTTTATATTTCTGAGGTAGCACCAGGTTCACCTGCTGAAGATGCAGGTCTCCTGAAAGGTGATAAATTGATTTTTATTGATCGAATTCCATGTTCATCGCTAACGTTGCAAAAGATTAATGATCATCTTTTTACGGACAAGAAAGATAATTTAGAGATTACGATCATGAGGGGATCAACAATCATTCACGCCCCATTGAATTTCAATAGCTTATAGGAAATATGCATTAGCAATCATAAAAAAAACCAGTCGAGTGACTGGTTTTTTTATTATCTATAATTACTTCTTTCGAATCAAAATGTCACCATTGTAGTTCTTCATAGTAAACTCAGGTCCTCCTCCATTGACATCTCCCTTCACCCAATCATCGATCGTCACACGGTATGTTCCTGATTTTGTTTCCTTCTTTTGGACAGGTCCGGTCTTTATCAAATTCACATCAAACCCCGTAAATATTTCTCCCCGCTCCGTTTTCATTTTCAAAGAACCTTTGAAGGTAGAAGGGAAAGTAAGGTCAATATCACCATTGTAGGTACTGTAGGACATAGGTGTTCCTTCTGTTAGTTTATCAAAGGAAATTTTGATGTCGCCATTGTAGGTGGATGCTACGGCAGATCCTGAAATATTGTTCGCTGTTATTTCACCGTTATAATTAGTGATTTCAACTTCACCTTGTACATCAGTAATCAAAATATCTCCGTCATTATATGCTTTTACTTTTAAATCAAATCCGGATGGTACTTCAATGACCAGATTCATTGTGTTGCTCCAAGAATCCGATCCCACCTTTACCACGTTGCTGTTCTCAGAAGCGTCAAGGTCCATCGTTCCGCTACTAATTCGCTTCAGTCCATTTTTTGATTCATCATCTTTATCCTTATGCTTGTTACCTTCCACAACCATGTATTTTATCAATACATCCTTGCGTTGTGTACCTTTCACTGTTATTGATCCTGTATTCAACTGCGCAATCAACTTTCCTCTTTTCCCTGGATCGGTAAGTGGTACTGCAAATTCCCCCTCACTTTGTGCCTTAGTTTGTAATGGAAGAGTCAAAATCAACACTACCATCAAAAGCTTCACTGTTATTGCTATATGTTTCATAAATGTTTTCATTTTCAAATCAAATTTCTTTTAGATAGGCGTTTCCATTAAACGTTTCGATATCAAGGTCTACACCCCCATTTCCTACTTTATATCGATTGCCATTAATCTTATACTCCACTCCATTCTTCTTTGGTCTCTTCTCAATGGCCACGGGTAAAGACTCAATAGTCTCTACATTGGTATAGAAGTTTCCATTAAAACTTTCAAAGCTCACGCTGGCACCCAGCCCCTTCTTTACATGAATGTTAATGTCTCCGTTGAGTGCGTAATACCTGCACGGTAAACTCGGGTTACGATCATAGTCTAAATCAATGTCACCATTGATAGACGAAACATTCGTAGCGCCTGAGATTTGAGTAAGCTTGATGCTTCCATTGATATTGTCAGCATACACTCCCCCACTTACCTTCTCAGCAGTGATATCACCATCATTGATTGTACTCAATGCCAGATGAATTCCATGAGGTACTTTAACGGTAAAGTTCATTAGGTACCTGTACTCCTCCTTGCAATCTCTATCCTTACCCCATCCTGACCAATTGTAATTCCAACCTTTGCCAGCTCGCTCGTTGCGATGGTAACGTTGATTACTGCGACCAAAGTCACTGCAAGATCCTTTTACGTAAAGGATTAAAGTATCCACCAAATCGATAACACCCAATTGAATTTCGTTTTTACCCTTCTCTAATCGATCATTGGTTTTGGCCATGATCTCCTTGCTTACCTCTACTATTATCTTATCTCCATCATAACCCTCTACTTTGATACTCCCATTGATATTGGCAATCATCAAAGCATTCTTATCCGACTTTTTTTCAAAGGTCAACTCTTTCTTAATGGTCTCTTTGAACTGCTGGGCAAATCCAGAGCAGTAGCTGACCATCAACAGTATGGTTAATATATTTTTCATTTTCTTATCAAATTAAAACTTGAATACTTTCTTCAATTCTTTCCTTTACATCCTTTGGAGTAGCTTCTTCTTCAAGCAACTTGCGCAACTCCTTCACCGATTTTTTCTCTTGAAGTTCTACCATCAATTCGGCCAAGGCCACCTGAACCATGGGTGAACTTTGATTGGCGATAGATCTTATAATGGACTCTCTTACATTGCTTTCACGGACGTACGGCCTGAGGGCATCCAGTGCTGCCAACCTCACGTTGACATTTCCATCTTCATTGAGCGTTTTGATTAATGCTTCCGTCACTTTTTTACTTGCCTGGTTCATTTCGCTGGTAAGACTCACCGCTTTCAACCGGTCTGTGGCAGATTCTTTTTCCAAAAGAGACAACATCACCATCTCTTTCAGATCGGTTACCTCTCTGGTCAATGAAGCCACATCATCTTTTTCCTGCGGTTTATTCATCCAATACCCCCCGGCAAATCCAGCGATAAGTAAAACCACACCAAAAGCTAACCGTGGTGCCAAAACACTCCAGGCTGGCCACTGAAAAGAGAAGGTAGATTTACTTGCTTTCCGTTGTTCTTCTCTCAGCATGGTATAAAACCTGTTGTCTACTTCCATCGATGGTTGTGCATCCGGGACAGCCATCATCCTATCATCCAGCTGTGATAAATTGCTAAGCGCAGTCAGAGGAACTATACCCTCTTCAATCAAACGCTCCAACTCATGAATCTCAGCAGGATCTGCCAGGCCTTCGTTGTATTTTGCAATAAGCTCTTCTACACCTTTCTTTTCCATATCACATTTGTTTTTCTAATTTCTCGTACACACCTTTTAAGTCTTGCAGTGCCCTGAAAACCTTTACTTTCACTGCGCCTTCCGTGCACCCCAAAATCTCTCCTATCTCCTTGTATTTCTTTTCCTGATATTTACTGAGCAACAGCACTTCTCTTTTTTCTGGCGAAAGTCTGTCCATGGCCAGGTTCAGCATCATGTGTTCCTCATCATGCTGCATTTCTTCCGACTTATTTTCCGAGTGCCCCAATTTGTGTTCCCAATCCTCCACCGGATCCTTCCCTTTAATTTTCTCCTTTCTAAAGTGGTCGTGCCGCACATTTCGCGCTATGTGAAACAACCAGGTTTTAAATTCGCCATCTCCGCGAAAGAGATGACGGTATTTCATCACTCTATAGAAAGTGTTTTGTACCAGATCATCACTGAGCTCCTGGTCCTTATTCATACCATAAAAGAAACCAAACAACGGTCTTTTATAGCGTTCAAAAAGGAGCCCTAGCTTATCTAGGCCCCCATCTCGAACATTGATCATCAATGCATTGTCTGTAAGCTTGTCCAAATCAGAATACTCGGTTCATGCAGGGAAACCACCCCTTTCTGGAATGGTTACAGGTCTACCTAATAAAAATAATGATTAATCCTCAGGCGGCCTGTCCTTGTGGCTATTTCAGAAGGGTTATAAAGCAGAAAAGGATCAGCCTATGCCAATCCTTTTCTTATTAAGAAGCGTACGAGTTTTAATTATTAGCTGCGCATTTCCGCCATCTTGTTACGTTCGTTTTGAAGTTCTCTGGAAAGCTTCATTTGCTTGTCCAGGGCTTTGCGCTTATAATTTTCAAATTCCTTACTGATCATATTCTCCATTTCCATCTTCTCTTTTAGGGATTGATAGATCATTTTCAGTCTACCAGTGACTACTCCAACGAGAAGTATCATTCCCAGGAATACGAACCCAACCAGACCAATAAAGAAACTCTTACTGAAATCCATTCCCAAAACCGAGATGTGTGTGGCAGCATGCTCTACCTCAGCCATTGATTCTTCTTTTTTCTGCACAGCAGCCATAGCCGCATCAAGGCTCATTTGAAGCTGTGCCGCCTCCGCTTTGGCTTCCGCCAGATCGCTGTGTACTTTTTGAATTGAATCGGTCGTTAATTTCCACATTCCATCAAGGATATACTCCTTAATTACCTTGTATTCATTAAAGGTTTCTGATTTCTCCTTCATCAAAGCATAGCGCTCAGTAAGCGTTTTAGCATCTTTTTCTAACGCGGCAGCTGCCTGTGTCTGCGCCATTGTTCCCAGAGCGCTCAGTAAAATGAAAATAACGAGTGTAAATTTCATAGTTATAGATTAATGATAATTGAGGGATGTCAAACCTAGCTTTACATTAACACTTGTCATAGCCATTTATAGTAAAGCTTCATATATGTCGTCTAATTAAATATTCGATCGATGAATGAATTTATTTGAGATCACAAAACAATGAATACTCCCCTTTTTACAATTCGATCGGATTCAAATACCAATTTGGTCATTTATCGAATTAACCATTTCAAATAGATTGATTATAAGTTAGTTAGGTAATAAAACATCAACTTTTGAACATTTTACCTTACGGATGTACAGTGGAACACTGTAAACAATACACATAGAATTCCTTTATGTATGGTGTTGTCAGTGCAAAAATACTGCTGGTAACCTTGCATCCAGGTTTGGGAATGGTCCCTCTTCCATTGATGACATAAAGTAAATGATGGGGTCGCAGTTCCCTCAGATCATCACAAAATTCGTTGCTTCCGTATCCATCTTATGCTTAACTTGTTTTTCGAGTAAACCTAAACCTTAAATAACCATGCACCCGCGCTTGCTTATTGTAACACTCCTGCTCACACTCCCCGTTATCCACGCACTTTCACAACTGAAAACAGTTCCCGAAATCGAAAAGGCTACTAAAGCTGAATTTGTCAAAGCCGTCACAGACTTTCGTGCCGCTCTTCAAATACCTAATGACGGACATTATCCCGAGCAAATAAAGGCCAACGTAAGTTGGGCGACCAAAGCATTTGAAGACAGAGGTTTTAATACCCAGTTGATAAAAACACCAGGTGCTCCTCATGTATACGCTGAAAAGCAATTTGTTAAAAAAGGTAAGACTGTTCTTTTCTATCTTCAAATTGATGGACAACCTGTGGATACCTCTGCATGGGATCAGGAAAGTCCGTTTAAGGCAGCTCTCAAAGAAGAGAAGAATGGACAGTGGCTGGAAATCGACTGGAACGACTTCAATGAAAATTTTAATCCTGACTGGCGCATCTATGCCCGCTCTGCTTCCGACTCAAAAGGGCCGGCCATGTGTTTCCTTACAGCATTATCAATTCTTGAAAAGAATAAAGTAAAACCTAATTTCAATATTAAGGTGATCATGGATTTCCAGGAAGAGATGAGTTCGCCTCAATTGGCCTGGGTGGTGCAAAATAATCAGGAGTTATTAAAATCTGATATGGTGCTGATCATGGATGGCACCCGACATGTATCCAATCTTCCTACCCTTTGTTTTGGTGCAAGAGGCATTGCCACAGCTACCCTCAAAGTATACGGGCCGCGTAATGCCTTGCACAGTGGACAGTATGGAAATTATGCTCCCAATCCTGTTTTTGCCATGTCTAAACTTTTGGCAGGATTGAAAGACGACAACGGCAGGGTAACCCTCCCAGGATTCTATGATGGTATCGTATTAAGTGAAGCCGACAAGAAAGATTTGAACGACATTCCGGAAGATATGGATGAAATCAATTCTACTTTGGGCATCGCTCGCCCTGATGCTGTGGGTGCTACTTATCAGGAAGCCATGCAATATCCAAGTCTTAACGTGAGAGGTATTCGTGCTGCGTGGGTAGGCAAAGAAGTAAGAACGATCATACCCGAAGAGGCCATTGCAGAAATAGATATGAGGTTGGTTGTAGAATCACCTGGAGAAAAACTGATGGGGTTGCTAAAACAATATGTAGAACAGCAGGGCTTTCATCTGGTAGATGGTGAACCCACTGACGAAGAAAGAACGCAATATCCCAAATTAGCATCACTGAGTTATAAGTTAGGATCCGAGCCCTTCCGCACAGACATCGATACGGAATTGGGACATTGGTTATCACGCGCCATGGAAAGGCTGTACGGAAATGATTTTGTAAAGATGAGAACCACAGGAGGATCTCAACCCATTGCGCCTTTTATTAAAACGTTGAACATTCCAGCTGTTTCGGTACGCATCCCCAACCCTGACAACAGCATTCATAGTCCCAACGAAAACATCAGGGTAGGCAATTTCTTTGAGGGTATAGAAACCATGGTGGGGGTATTGACGGAGAAGTTGTAGGATTGATAAAAAAACAGCTTACAATACATCCTTGCTGAGGTCACCACTAAGGCATTTGCTAGCCAACAGTTGCCTATTCAAATACTTTTAACCGTAAAACATTACACATCAAGATCATGCTAAAAAAAGCTTAAATTTGATGGTTAAAATCTCTTGTTACTCTGTGGCTTTATGAAAATTTCTTTTCTACCCAATCCGGGCTTAAGCATTAAATCTCTGAGAATTTCATTCCTACTGATGTGTGTTGCTTGCATTCTACCCCAGTTTGGTTTTTCCCAAACAGGACCTGGCGGTGTAGGTGCAGCCAATGGCGCCTCCACTTTAAGTGCATGGTGGAGAGGCGATGCAGGGGTAACCTCCTCAGCAGGTGTGGTAAGTGCCTGGGGAGATCAATCAGGGTATGGAAATAACCTTTCGCAAGCAACCCCAGCTAACAGACCTACTATCACTACCTCTGCCGCATTAAATAACCGATCAGCAATTCGTTATACCGCTGCCAATTCACAATTCTTCAATTCATCATATTCCGGACCTGGTGTAGATAACATGACCTTATTTGTGGTCGCTAATGGTACCAATTACCAGTCGCTGATACGGTTTCAAAATACAGCTGGAACATATGTAGTCTACCCATGGAATGCCGGGCAAACTTTTATTGCTTCCAGTGATGGCGGCACAGGATCAGGTGTGGCCAGCGGGTTGGTAGGAAGTACCAATAATGTTGGTGGCGCCCGCTATAGAAGGAATACTACCAATGGCATGCAAACCTACCTGAATGGTGGGGTCAATGCACAACGTAACTCTTCCAACAATACATTACCTACCCAAACTTTTTTTTCAGGAAAATATAGTGGTGGTACAGAATACCCTAATGCCGATGTGGGTGAAATGATCGTCTATTATACAGCCCTTAACGATGCACAAATGGTGATCGTCCAAAACTATCTGGCGGCCAAGTTTAATGTAGCATTGAGTTCAAATGATGTATACACCATGGACAATCCTGCCAATGGTGATTATGATTTCGATGTGGCGGGTATAGGTCGGATCAATGCGTCTAACCTTCACAACGATGCACAGGGAACAGGAATAGTCCGTATCCTCAACCCGACCAACCTGGGTGATAATGAATTTTTATTGTGGGGAAGCAATGGAATGGCACTCACTCCACTGGTCACCACTGATGTTCCTTCAGGAGTTGTCTCAAGAGTTTCCAGAGTATGGCGTGCCAGCGAGGTAAATGCCTCAAGTATAGCCGTAGATGTTGGAGCAGTAGACGTCCGGTTTGACCTCACAGGATTAGGCACCATTAACGCTGTCGCACTCCGTCTGCTGGTGGATACCGATAATGACAATTCCTTTGCTGATGAGACGCCAATCGCAGGCGCAACGAGCGTGGGCGGAAATGTTTACCAGTTTGCCGGGGTCACTCAAATAGCCAACGGTACCCGATTCACCCTAAGCACTGATGCTGTAAGCACCTACTACTCCTTTGCAAGTGGTGCGTGGGAAGCCAACACTTCATGGAGCTTAAGTTCTGATGGTTCTTCAGGGGTGTTGCCTGCTGGAGTGTTTCCTGGTCGCAAGGATAATGTAGTGATCCGGACAGGTCATACTATTACTGCAGATAATATTACTGACAATGGCTATCCCGGTGTAAAGCCTGATGATCTGGGGCTATCCAATGTCGGCCCTTTCAGTGCCTCCAACCTTTCTATGTTCTACCAAACCGGTGATATTCTTATAGAAGGCACACTTTCCATACCTGGTATAGAAGCGATGCTAGGAGGTTACACACAAATTGCCAGTGGTGGAACACTCACTACCGGATCGAGTTTGGTGAATACCGGTTATCTGGAAGCAGAGAATGGATCTGCACTGAGCACACTAGATGATTTTATTTTAACTGGTAATAGCATTACCATTATTAACACCAACTCTACTTCTTCTGATGATATCATTATTGATCATACAGATGCTACTTTGTGTGGTACGGGCTCTACCATTCTGCAAAATGGTGCAGGCAGTACCATCACATTTTCAAATAGTGGTACGATCAATCAGGTTTGTTCATCCTTTACCATCAGCTGCACAGGAGCAGGGTGTTCTGGCACCTTTCCTACTGTTGGAACAGGTTCGGTTATATTAGGCAATAGTGGCCCAGCGGGGGTCGGTGCTACCGATGGAACTACTTCATTGGTACTATGGTTAGACGCCACCCAACTAAGCGGTGCCAACGATGCCACCATTACAACCTGGAATGACTTATCTGGATACAATTATAATTTTACAGTTGGAAATGGGGCAGTTCTTAAAACCAATGCTGCTAATGGATACTCGGTACTCGATTTCAATGGTACCTCCCATTATTTTCAACGCGCCTATACAGCAGGATTAAACCCGAACAACTTTTCTATCTTTTCGGCCAATAATGTAACTAGCACTGGAGCATATAAAACAGTGATATCCAGCAGAAAAGCAGGTCCTACTGGCGGCTATATGCTCTATAGTATTCCAACAAGTAACGTTTGGACTTTCTGGAATGGCAATGGGGGTAGTTGGGATCAACTTAATGCTACAAGCACAGCCGGCACATGGGCTTCACAGGCGCTTACCTATAATAGTACGGCCAATAGCAAATCCCTATCTATACAAAATGGAACTGCAGTTACACAAACACCAACATTTGTGGTCAACAATGTTAATAATACCCGTATAGGTGCAGGCTCCAACGAAGGCGGGCCTAATTATTATTTCCGTGGACGGATTGGCGAAGTGTTCATGTACAGTAAGGTAACCAATGCAGCTCAAGTGATTCTCATCAACAATTATTTGGCAGCCAAATACAACTTCACACTTTCGCTGAATGATGTTTATACCATGGACACTCCAGGTACGGACTTTGATCATGAAGTGGCTGGTGTAGGAAGAGCCTCTGATGGATCTTACCATAGGGATGCGAAAGGCACAGGGGTAGTTCGTATGTGGAACCCGCGAGACCTTGGAAATGGGGAATTTATGATGTGGGGACACAACAATGCCACCTTCAATAGCTCTACCACTGCTGTGGGTACTGCAGTGGATGGTACCTTAATTCATGAACGGCTCAATAGGATATGGGCAGTAAGTGAGACCGGTGATGTAGGCAATGTATCCGTTTCATTTAACCTTTCTACGCTTACTTCTGGTTCTTTCTTGGGTTCTAATCTACGCCTGCTTATCGACAGGGACGGAGATGGATTTGCTGACAATGATGTCACTCCAATTACAGGTTCTTTCTCTGGCAACAAAGTGGTTTTCTCTGGAGTTAATTTTCAGGCGGGTGACCGCTTCACTTTGGGAAATACCAACTTCGGTACACCGCTTCCTGTTACATTGGTATCCTTTGACGCCACTTCACAACCGGGTGCAGTAAAGTTGGAATGGGAGACTGCTACAGAAATCAATAATGACTTCTTTCATATTCAGCGATCAATAGATGCCGAACAATGGATATCAATTGATAAGGTTCAAGGTGCTGGTAATTCCAATGAACCTATTCAATACCAACGTTACGACAACCAACCGATTAAAGGTGTTTCCTATTATCGTTTAAGACAAACGGACTTTGATGGTAAAGTAGATTACTCCCCTATTGTAGCAGTAAACTATGATGGTGCCACAACAATACAAGTATTCCCTAACCCTTCTACAGGAATATTTACTATCCCTCAAATGCGGTTGACCGAAGAGCAAGTTCTGGTGTTCAATAATCTGGGGCAAAAAGTGAATTTTACCCTCCATACGGATAGCGATACACAAATTTCTCTAGCCAATCAGCCTGCAGGAGTATACTTAGTTCGGATATTTGACGGACAGGTTCTTCACACTATCCGATTGGTTAAGAATTAGTATTCTGAGTGACATCTACTACTCACAACTAGGGCACTCCCACTCCTTATCTAAATCGATGACGGTGACAATGGAAAGATGCTTTTGTTTCGGTGCCACGATAACACGTAGATGTTGCCGATCGCGGGAGGTATAACCTTCCACAGCATACTTAGGTCCCCGATTGCCCTGTAAATCACTTTTACTGTAATTCACCTTTGCCTTCCTGACGATTTCTTTTACTTCCTTTTGGGTAATGTTTCTGCACTTCATTCGGCATCGGGCATGCTTCGTAAAAAAGTATTCCGCTTCCTTATCTCTGAATACATCTAGATTGGTTCTTGTCTGCTTATCATTATAGTCAAAGGTTTCCGCATCCAACCCAATCTCACCATCCCGACTGTATTTTACAACCAAGCCCACAACGAGCAACACGGCCAACAGTATGTAAGGAGCCCACTTTTTCATTTTACTAAATAAAGGAATTAAATGATTGGATTTTAAACACTTCGCTCCGCTACCTCCTCAGAAGTCAGCCCATAGATGGGTGGAGTTTTAATACCAAGCATACTCAGGTAAGTATACAACTGTCCACGATGATGAATCTCATGCTCTGCCATCAGACGCAGCCATTTCCAAACAGTGATCTTAGCTCCACCGGGAGTTTCACACTTACCATTTATATCCTCATCTGTTAGGCTCTTGAAAATTTCCATGGACTCCTCATGAGTAGTTTTAAAAAATTCGAGCACAGCATCAGGCCCCTCCGCCAGATCAGCACCACATCCTTTGTACTTGCTCCGCTTTCCTTGCACATTCTCTGCGTACATATAACGTTCAATAGCACCAAGGTGTCGCACAATATCACCCATTGTAAACTTCCCTTCTTGCAGCTTCCACTCCAATTTATCAGTGGGGATACACACCACGATCCTCATCGTTCTTGCCCTCACCTTTTCGTAGTAATCCAGAAAATCAGAAAAGTTGTTCATAGGATTTATTTAGTAACACTTAAAGTTAAGACTTTACTAGTTTTGGAGCAGGTATGAAAATAGGCTTACTCTCCGACACCCACGGTTATCTGGATCCCAAAGTATTTGAGTACTTCAAGGAAGTAGATGAAATATGGCACGCTGGTGATATTGGTGATATCTCAGTAATTGAGGCGTTAGAGAAGTTTAAAAAGGTAAGAGCAGTGTTTGGTAACATTGACAGCGCCTCTGTGTACAATCGGTTTCCGGAAGACTGGATGTTTACCTGCGAGGGTGTCGAGGTGTGGATTACCCATATTGCCGGTGCCCCTCCCCGCTACAATGATAGAATCAAAAATCAATTACTCCGACATCCTCCTGATCTTCTCATTTGTGGGCACTCCCACATCATGAAGGCGCAACGTGATCCAAAGTTTGATAATATGCTCTATCTCAACCCTGGTGCAGCAGGCAATCATGGATTTCACCATATTAAAACCATAGTAAGGTTTGAGCTAATTGATACTAAGATTAAAAATATGCAGGTGATTGAGTTGGGGAAGAGGGGAAGTATCATCAATTGACGAAAGCGTATAAACTAAAAAAGTCAACCTGATGGTTGACTTTTTACTATAATCTCTGAATTCAATTACTTCTTGGCCTTGAATTCCTCTTTTACCTTTTCGATATCAACAGACTTCATCACAGGCTTGAAATTCTGAACCTTCAAATCTGTTCTTCTACGTGCTGATTGAGCTCTGTCTCTTCTTACTTTTCTTTTCAATCTGGTAACTCCCATGATAGTAATTTTTTTAATCCAATCGTCTGCCATTGTGCAGCAGGTCGCAAAAATAGCAGAATCTATCAATCTTAAAAAATAATTTTAAGCTAATCCAGCGTATAAATCATGTAAATAACCCTGATCATGGTTAGTTTTGGCCTCAGCACATGGAAAAACCGACATTACCAAAAGGAACGCGAGATTTTGGGCCGGCCGTAATGGCAAGGCGCCAGTTCATATTAGACACCATTAAAGGGGTATTTAAGAAGTATGGCTTCCAACAACTGGAGACTCCTGCCATGGAAAACCTCTCTACCTTGACGGGTAAATATGGTGAAGAAGGGGATCAGTTGCTTTTTAAAGTGCTCAATTCAGGAGATTACCTGAAGAACGCTGATCCGGAGAAGTTAAAGTCCAAAGACTCGAAAGGGCTCACGTTCGATATTTCAGAAAAAGGGCTCAAATACGATCTCACCGTTCCCTTTGCCCGCTACGTGGTGATGAACCGCCACGAGGTTACTTTTCCATTCAAACGCTTTCAGATACAGCCCGTGTGGCGTGCCGACCGACCTCAAAAAGGAAGGTACCGTGAATTTTACCAATGCGATGCCGATGTTATCGGCACTGACTCTCTGCTTTGCGAAGCGGAAATAATCTTGATGATTAAAGAAGTTTGCAAAGGGTTAGGCATTGACGATTTTTCCATCAAAGTCAACCACAGGGGTATCCTCACTGGGCTGGCAGAAATTGCAGAAGCTAAGGGAAACGAGTCTTCTTTATTTGTAGCCATTGACAAGCTCGATAAGATCGGTGAAGACAAGGTAAAAGAAGAATTGAGCAGCAAGGGATTCAGCACTAACAGCATCAATCGCATTTTTGAAATCCTGAATTTCAAAGGGTCTAACCTGGAGAAAATAGAATTACTGCATAGCCGTTTGGAACAATCTGAAAAAGGAACCAAAGGCGTTCAGGATATAAAACAAATCATTGAGTTGTTATCCAAATTTGACCTCGCGGGTGATTCTTTCGAGCTAGACATTGCACTAGCCCGAGGACTGAGCTATTATACAGGTGCTATTTTTGAAGTGAAGATCAACAATGTGGGCATTGGCAGTGTGAGTGGAGGGGGGCGGTATGATAACCTTACTGGTGTATTTGGATTAGAGGGGGTATCCGGAGTTGGGTTTTCTTTTGGTGTGGATCGCTTGTACGATGCCATGGAAGAACTGAACGTATTCCCCGAGGATACAGAAGAGTCAACAAAAGTACTCATTGCTCATTTTGACGAAGAAGCCATGCGCTATGGACTGGCCACCCTCAAAGCATTAAGACGAGAAGGTATTGCCGCAGAGATTTACCCTGATGTGAGCAAGCTTAAAAAGCAGTTGGATTATGCCAATAAGAAAAAGATTCCTTATGTTGTTGTTATTGGCTCCGATGAAATGAAAAGCGGAGACCTAACGTTTAAAAATATGAAAACTGGTGAGCAGCAACGCCTGACGCTGGAGGAGATACTAATCCAATTCTGATTTGAGCAAGACGCATTCCATCTCTACAAAAACGCTAACCCTCTCTGAGGTGGGTGAGATATTGAATGGTCCAATCAATTTATCAAAGGAAGCAGTATTAAAAATTACCACCTGCCGTGATTATCTGGATAAAAAAGTAAACGAATCTGCCACCCCGGTTTATGGTATCAATACCGGCTTCGGCTCTCTTTATAGTAAAAACATTCCAGCAGAAGAACTCGGTAAACTGCAGAAGAACCTAGTGATGTCGCACGCCTGTGGTACTGGCCCCGTGGTACCTGCTGAAATTGTGCACCTCATGCTCTTTTTAAAAGTGCAGTCGCTAGCCTATGGCTATTCTGGCGTACAACTTGAAACGGTTGAACACCTCATCGCATTATATAATAACAGAGCACTCCCTGTAGTCTATGAAATTGGATCATTGGGTGCGTCCGGTGATCTCGCTCCATTGGCACATCTTACGCTTCCTTTAATTGGAATGGGTGAAGTGGACTATAATAACAAACGTTATACCGGTAGCGACCTTTTAAAAAAATTGGGCTTGTCTCCTATTGAGTTCAAAGCCAAAGAGGGATTAGCATTGTTGAATGGCACTCAATTTATGAGCGCCTATGGAGTATGGTCTACCCTTCACGGACAACGTTTGTTGAGGCTTGCCAATCTTATTGGAGCCTTATCATTGGATAGTTTTGATGGCCGCATTGAACCCTTTGATGAATTGGTCCATGCTATTCGACCACACAAGGGGCAAGTAAGTGTAGCTCAGGATGTGAAAAGGATATTAACGGGCAGCGGTATTCTGGCCCAACCCAAAAAACATGTACAGGATCCCTACTCCTTCCGATGCATCCCTCAGGTACACGGGGCTACGGATGATGTTATTAATTATGTCGCACAAACTTTCTTAACCGAAATCAACAGCGTAACGGATAACCCGAACTGTTTTCCAGAGGAAGATAAAATCATTTCGGCAGGTAACTTTCATGGACAGCCTTTAGCGCTTGCCATGGATTTTTTAGCCATCGGGTTGGCTGAATTGGGAAGTATATCAGAAAGAAGAACTTACCAATTGATTTCAGGGTCGCGCGAACTGCCCAATTACCTTGTAGCTAATCCGGGTATTAATTCAGGATTGATGATACCCCAATACACCGCTGCTTCAATGGTAAGTCAGAACAAACAATTGTGCACTCCTGCCTCTGTGGACTCGATTGTTTCCTCTAATGGACAAGAGGACCATGTAAGCATGGGAGCTAATGCAGCCACTAAATTATATCGCATTGTCAATAACCTTTATTCCATATTGGCCATTGAATTGATCACAGCTGCACAGGCGCTTGAATTCAGGAGGCCGCTAAGAACCTCTCCCATTTTGGAGGAATTTGTCAATACTTTCCGGGCTACTGTTCCGTTTATAGAGACAGACCGTTTACTTCACAATGATATGGTGAAGGCGGAAAAATTTCTCAAGGAATTTAACCTCAACAAGTGAAGATAAGGTTTGCACTCATCGCTGGAGCGCTTTTATGGGTAAGTGTGGCTATGGCACAACCCTATACCAGTGCGCTAGGGCGGTTTCAAGTGGATCAGATCAAGGGTTGTGCTCCTTTTACAGTCACATTAACCAACTTGCTTGCTGGCAATTGCAATGGCGCCAATCCATGTTCTATGGATTTTGAAGGGAGCGGACAGCAAACTCTCAACTTGTTTACCTTTCAATACAATACCCCGGGTGTTTACAATCTTCAGGTATTGTATCAGGGACAGGGTGCCGACAACATTACCATTACTGTAACCGAAAATATTCAACCCAATTTTGAAATCTACTCCTGTGCCAATTCCGATGTCACCATTAAGGTATTGGAAAAAAGCTATCAACAATTGGTGATTGACTTTAATGATGGAGATCCTGAAGTGCTTATTCCGAGTGGCAACAATGCCATTGCTTATAATGATTATGCTACACCAGGAAATAAAACCATTGCCGTAAGAGGACTTAACATTAGCTCAGCAGACAATTGTGATTCTAAAGTACAAACCTTTAATGCACTTGCGGCTTTGCCCGCGCCTACTATCACTAAATTGACAACACTCGACAAAGCCCGCATACAATTAGATTTCAGTACACAACCTCACATCCAATACCGTCTTGAGATTGCGGTGAATAGTGCAGGACCCTTTCAACAATTGGCCACCTTATATGAACCGTCTACCTATACAACAGGTGGTCTGAATACAGAAGTTAATTTTTATTGCTTCAGGTTGAGTGCTTACGATGCATGCAATGGGTTCAATACCTACTCTAATGTTATTTGTAGTCCCAAGTTTGACCTGTCTATTCAAAGTGGTACAAATCAACTTACCTGGGCTACTGCCAATACGAGCATACAGAGTACTGAGGTAGAAAGAGATGGCGCTACCCACGCCGTTATTCCTGGAGCCCCTACCAGCTTTAATGATATTGATATTGAATGTAAAACCGATTATTGTTACAGAATCATCAATCGATATGCGGGAGGTGTTAGAAGTGAGTCTTTGGGGTTTTGCGGAACGTCTTTTAAGATAGACAACCCACCCGCTATTACCAATGCGAGCAGTGTGGTTACTTCAGAAGGCCTCAGCATCGAATGGATACAAGACCCAGGAAGCGCCCCTGCTAATTATGATATTCTAATCTCCAATAATGGAGAAACCTTTACCAACCTGGGTACATCACCCACTACAAAATTTCTTCACAAGGGTTATTTACCAGCGAGCAATTTTACTTACCGCATCAACTACACTGATGAATGTGATAATAAAAGTCAGGAAGGGATTGTCATCAACCCCATTCAAATGACGGGCACGATGGATAACAACATTGTAACACTAACCTGGACAGTATACGAGGGATGGGCCAATGGGGTAAGTGATTATATCATTGATAAATTTGATTTACAGGGTAAGCTGTACCAATCCATTAATGCAGGCATCAATACTACGTATGTAGATGACGATGCGGATCCCGATCATCAATTCATATCCTATCGCATTAGAGCCAGAGCCAATCAAAGCGGAGTCACCACTTCAATTTCTAACTCGATGAATTTTATTAAAGAGTCAAAAATATTTTTCCCTACGGCCTTCAGCCCTAATGGAGATCAGTTGAACGATCAATTCTTTGTATCGGGTCAGTTCATTGTAAAAATGGAATTATCCATTTTCAACCGATGGGGTGAATTGATATTTACTACCAATAAAAAGGGAGAAACCTGGGATGGCACATTTAATGGAAAACCTGTGGCTGAAGATGCCTATGTCTGGTCTGCTGAAGTAACCGACTTGGCAGGGCGCACCTATAAAGAATCAGGCACAGTAGCGCTATTGAGAAGGAAACGCTAATTATGAGCTGCTAATAAGTCAGTAGCAGAGTCCATTATTCAAAATCTCCAAACCAGTAAAAAAATATCCTAAATTTGTATTTCAATAAACAGAACAAGCGATGCTGGACATGATGAAAATGATGGGCAAAATGAAAGAGGTGCAGGCCCGCATGAAAGAAGCACAAGACAACCTCGTCCATGTAAAAGCTACAGGTGAATCCGGTGGTGGAATGGTGAAGGCCACTGTGAATGGGAAAAAACAATTAATCGAATTAGACATTGATCCTACCATCTTAAAAGCTGATGATAAAGTGCTCATTCAGGATCTTTCCATTGCCGCCATCAACAAAGCGATGGAAGAAGCTGAAATACTAGCTAAAGAAGAAATAAAGAAAAGTACAGAAGGTTTGATTCCTAATATACCAGGAATGGATCTTAGCAATTTCATGGGATGAGCCTTGTTGCCGTTGTCATTCTTAATTACAATGGCAAAGAGTTACTTGAAAAGTTCCTCCCATCTGTAACCCAATGGAGTGGTGACGCACAAATTATAGTAGCAGATAACAGTTCTACTGATCAATCTGTAGAATTCGTCAGGCAGGCCTACCCACAAGTAAAATTAATTTCTATTTCTTCCAATCTAGGGTTCTGCGGGGGATACAATTTCGCACTCCAACAAGTAGAAGCAGAATACTATGTGCTTCTCAACTCAGATGTGAAGGTAACACCCAACTGGTTGGAGCCCATGATTACCCTTTTGGACAGTGACAAAAATATTGCTGCAGTTCAACCCAAGATTTTGTCGTACAAAGAGCAACAACTCTTTGAATATGCCGGAGCTGGGGGTGGTTTTATCGATGCACTGGGTTATCCCTTTTGCCGAGGACGGATTTTTGATAAAGTGGAAAAAGATCACGGACAATACGATGACATCGTTCCCATCTTTTGGGCCACCGGTGCTTGTATGGTGATACGTGCCGAGCTGTACCATTCGATGGGGGGCCTTGACGAAACTTTTTTTGCCCATATGGAAGAGATAGACCTTTGTTGGCGGTTGAACAGGGCTGGACATAAAGTGATGTATTGTGGAAACAGCACCGTATATCATGTTGGTGGGGCGACACTCAACAAATCCAATCCTAGAAAAACCTACTATAATTTTAGAAATGGCATGATTATGCTCATTAAGAACCTGAGCATAGGGCAGTTACTGTATAAGTTGCCGATTCGGATTGGGCTGGATTGGATCGCTGCCTTAAAATTCCTGGTTACAGGCTACGGCAAGGATTTTCTGGCCGTGTTGAAGGCGCACTTTTACATCATTATCCATTTCTTCGGTCTTTTTTCAAAAAGACCATCTGGTCTCCCCTACAAGGCACATCAAACCTATAAAGGGTCAATTCTTATTGATTATTACCTGAAAGGAAGAAAAAAGTTCAGTGATCTGGGGCTTTAATAATCCCAAATAGTACTTCTCCTCCTCAAGTGCCTTCTCATATTCATGATAAAAGCCAGCACGAGGTAGATAATCACCGGTGAACCCATCGTAAGAAATGAAACATAAATAAAGAACAACCTGATGCTGGAAGTGGCTATTCCGAGCTTCTCTCCCAAACGAGTGCATACACCAAAGGCATATTTCTCAAAAAAATGTTGGATTCGTTTTATCAATTCACTCATCATATTACGTCAATTTTAAGAAACCAAACCATTTACCTGAGTAAACGTCCATTTATCGACATTAAAAACATCTTGCAAATATAAGCGGTTAAAACCCCACTCTAAATGGCCAAAATCTTATTTTTTTGAGTATAATTGCAAAAAAATACCGATAAACATACCTTTGCAACTCGCTTGAAAAACTTTAAACAAAAATCCATGAGAAAATTTGTGTACGCATTCCTGATCATCGGAACGTTAACCTTTACAGGGTGTACGCTTCCTAGTATGATTAAGATGTCTAAGGAACAAAATTTAACTGTTACTCCTAACCCTCTTGAAGTTCATAAGGATACCGTTAGCTATGAAATGGCAGCCAACTTGCCTGTCAAAATGTTGAAAAAAGGGACCACTTACAACCTGAATTCCTTCTATAAGTACGGAGACAGTGAAGTTGCAATGGATCCTATTTCCTTCAAGGCGGAAGATTATCCAAATGCCAAGACTGAAGAGCCTAAGACAACCAAATCTTTCTCTTTTCCTTACCAACCAGCTTATAAGACTGGAACGTTAGAAGTAGAAGGTGTAGCCGTTAAAGGCACTAAAACTAAGACAACACCTCGTTTGGCTGTTGCTACAGGTATCATCACTACCTCTAAATTGGTTCAAAACTCTTACTACGCAGCTTTTGCAAACCACGGATATAACAACCAGGAAGAAATTATCCCTGTTATTATCCCTGATTTCAACTTCCAGCAAGGAAGATCAGTACTTCGTACTACTGAGACCAGAAGTGACAAAGGAAAGCAATTGGACGCTTTCATCGCTTCTAAGAACATTACAAGAACTGTAACCATTACAGGTACTCACTCACCAGAAGGTGCTGAGCGTATCAACTCACGTTTATCTCAAGATCGTGCTGCTGCTATTGAAAAATACTACCGCGCACAGATGAAGAAGTATGACTACGCTGGAATGGCTGATTCTATCAACTTTATCCTTAAGCCTGTTGTTGAAGACTGGGCTGATTTTAAATCTGCTTTGGCCTCTTATGATGGCATCACTTCAGATGAGAAGTCTCAGTATTTGAACATCGTTAATAGCGGTGGAACTTTCGTTGATCAGGAGAGACAATTGAGAAAACTACCTACTTACCGCAAGGTATTTAAGGATGTATATCCTGGTTTGAGAGCAGCAAAAACTGAGATTCTTACTATCAAGGACAAGAAGACAGACGCTGAAATCTCTGTATTGGCTAAGCAAATCACTCAAGGTCAAATGAAAGCAGATACACTTTCTTTTGAAGAAATGATGTATGCAGCCACCCTTACTCCTTCTCTTGATGAGAAAGCAGCTATCTATACTGCCGCTACCAAGAAAGGAAGTAACTGGAATGCACACAACAACTTAGGAGCTGTTTACATTGCTATGGCAATTGCTGACAACTCTAAGCTTGCTGATATGACAAGTAAAGCAGCTGCTCAATTAGAAATTGCTGCTAGATTGAAAGAAACTCCTGAGGTTCACGCTAACCTTGCTTCTGTATCTTTAATGCAGGGCAATCCTTACAAAGCTGCAAGCCACGCTTCTAAAGCATTGAATGGTGCTAGTGGAGATGTTTCTCGCGGTGTAAACGGTGTGAAAGGTGCTTGTGAGATCTACATGGCTAAGTATTCTGACGCTGTGCGTTCTGAGTCTTCAGCTTTAGACACTGATGTTAACTTATTCAACAAAGGTCTTGCTCAGTTATTGAACAAAGACTTCTCTAACGCCTCTACTTCATTTGCAGAAGCGTCTAGAAAAAATAGCAATATGGCGATCGCCCACTACGGTGCAGCTGTTGCAGCTGCTCGTTCTGGAAATGCTGATGGTGTAGCCGCCAGCCTTACCAGCGCAGTAAAGATTGATCCAAGCTTGAAAGACAAAGCTTTGACTGATCTTGAATTTGCAGCATTCTCTACTACTGATGCGTTTAGAAACGCGTTAAAGTAATAGATACATAATTCATCAAAAAACCCTCCCTGTCCTTCAGGGAGGGTTTTTTTTTGTTTCAGCCTTTAGCAGAAAAAACGATCAATCCCTTTATCCAATTACTCCGTATGACTATTTTTACGCCATCCTGCCATTGTGTGCCGGATTAACTTACTTTAAAGCATCATGAGAGAAATTCAGTTTAGAGAAGCCCTGCGCGAAGCAATGAGTGAAGAAATGAGAAGAGACAAAGATGTCTTTCTTATGGGTGAAGAAGTGGCTGAATACAACGGAGCCTATAAAGTAAGTCAAGGCATGTTGGACGAGTTCGGTCCTGAGCGCGTGATTGACACCCCCATTGCAGAGCTGGGCTTTGCCGGTGTGGGTGTGGGTGCCGCTATGAATGGAACCCGTCCCATCATTGAGTTCATGACATTTAACTTTTCATTGGTCGCCATCGATCAGGTGATCAACGCTGCTGCCAAAATGATGTCTATGTCTGGCGGTCAGTTTAATATTCCTATGGTATTCCGAGGACCAACTGGTAATGCTGGGATGTTGAGCTCCCAACATTCTCAAAACTTTGAAAGCTGGTATGCCAACTGCCCCGGTTTGAAAGTGGTGATTCCTTCGAATCCCTATGATGCAAAAGGACTCCTTAAGACCGCCATCCGCGATGACGATCCTGTTATTTTTATGGAATCCGAATTGATGTATGGAGATAAGGGGGAAGTACCTGAAGAAGAATACTTGATTCCTATTGGATCCGCCAAGGTCGTGAGAGAAGGTTCAGACGTGACTATAGTCTCCTTTGGTAAGTTCATGAAAGTGGCGCTAAGCACCGCTGAAGAGCTTCAAAAAGAGGATATATCAGCAGAAGTCATTGACTTGAGATCTGTTCGCCCAATCGACTATAATACAGTAGTAGAATCTGTAAAAAAGACAAACAGATTGGTCATTATTGAAGAGGCATGGCCTTTGGCTGCCATCTCTTCCGAGATTACTTACCACATTCAGAAACATGCTTTTGACTACCTGGATGCCCCCATCCATAGAATCAACAGCTTGGATGTGCCTCTACCTTATGCCCCTACGCTAATAGATGCTATTCTCCCTAATGTGGAAAGAAGCGTGCGTGCGGTGAAAGCTGTTTTGTACAGAGATTAAAATTACCCGTGATGGTAAGTGAGAAGGAGCCTCCAGGCAGATTCTACTTTGCCCTCATGTATTAATTTTTGTGCTTGCGTATGTACGTCATTAGTACCTGCATATTCTATTACCTCATCCAAAGACCCTTTTGCAGGGAGTTTTTCAATGTTACCAAGGATTCCGAGATCATTGCCTGTGAGTATTTTGCTATTCCTTATTGGAGCAGGAATTTGATCTACCCCTATACCTTTTGTAGCTAAAGGTTTCGGAACTGTAAAAAGAGCATCTCCCTGAGCCCTGCAATAGTAATCCCCTCCCATTCTGGCCACTGCATCTAATTTTACAGGGTCAATTCTACCCTCCTCATCAAGCACTTCTTCTTTGATATGTACCAATAGCACTTCACATATCACCAGGTTACCAGCGCCTCCATTTGGACCGAGCGATACCACCTCGTTCACCTTGCACTCAAATGACACAGGTGACTCTCCCACCCTTGGAGGCTTCACTCTTTCCGAAGCAACGGGTGTAAGCCCTGATTTAATAAATTCATTTACGCCCTTATCATATTCAGTACTGGAAAGAGATGCCTGTTGCACCATATCGTAATTCACAATATTGATCACCACCTCAGGTACCTCCAACACATTCTCATAAGTATGCTTGGTGGTATTGTCCCTTCCCCTACGGGCTGGAGAGAAAACCAAAATCGGTGGATTAGCACTGAAAACATTAAAAAAACTAAAAGGACTCAAGTTGACATTCCCGTCTTTGTCAACCGTACTGGCAAAAGCAATAGGTCGGGGAGCTACAGCACCCAGGAGATACCCATGCATTTTAGGAACTGCTATTTCCTTCGGATCAATAGTTAACATACGTCTTCCTTATATGGCCGGTAAAATTTTTCCAGAGCAATCTCCAAAACCTATCCTCACTCCATCTCTCTCCGCTGCCCCTCTTAAGGTTACCATATCTCCATCTTCAATAAACTTTCTTTCAGAACCGTCCTTCAGTTTGATGGGGTCCTTACCATTCCAGGTAATTTCCAGCATTGAACCAAAAGATCCTTTTTCAGGGCCACTGATGGTACCAGATCCATACATATCCCCCACTTGAAGGTTGCACCCATTGACAGTATGGTGTGCCAACTGCTGACACATATTCCAATACATATATTTAAAGTTGGATTTCGAAACCACAGTTTCGTTCTTTCCTTCGCCAATTATCACTTCCAGTCCTATATCATAATTTTTCTTTCCCTCATAAGTCAAGTAGGGCAGTACTTTGGGGTTTTGTTTAGGGCCGTCTACACGAAATGGTTCCAATGCATCCATTGTAACAATCCAAGGTGAAATGGTAGATGCAAAGTTTTTAGCCAAGAAAGGTCCCAGTGGAACATATTCCCATGTTTGCATATCTCTGGCCGACCAATCATTGAAGAGCACCATGCCAAAAATATTATCCTCAGCCTCTTTGGTGGAAACAGAAGAACCCAGTGCCGTATTCGCACAAGTGATAAATGCCATCTCTAATTCAAAGTCTAGTTTTTTGCATGGACTAAAAACAGGCACCTCAGAGTCCAGTGGTTTTATTTGTCCTTTAGGTCTGTGGATGGGTGTTCCAGATATCACAATAGATGATGTTCTTCCGTGGTACCCTACCGGCAAGTGTTTCCAATTGGGTAACAGCGCATTCTTTGGATCGCGAAACATTGTTCCTACATTGGTGGCATGCTCCTCACTACTATAAAAATCTGTATAGTTGGGAATCTGAATAGGCATTCTCATTTCTACTTCTTCCATAGGAATTAAAGCCAACTCACGCGCTGCCACATTGTCTTGCAACTCATCATTATCAATTCGCAGTAATTCTGAAATACGCTCTCTCACCTCTCCGCATTTCTTCCTGCCTAATCCAATAAAAGGGTTTAAGTATTCCTGATTGAAAATTCCGGGAGGCAGTCCAAGCCCATCAAAGAAACCTTTCTCATATAAATACACTAAATCAAGCACATGATTACCTATGGCAACACCCGCCACTGCAGTCAGGTATTGTGTCTTAAATATTCCAAAAGGTAGATTTTGAATTGGAAAGTCAGAACCATTGGGTACTTCCACCCAACTCTTTAATTTCGGATTATTTGCTTTACTCATTTACCATTGTTTTTATCAAAACTAACTTACTATTGGTATGATTCTTAATCACTTCTACTTTTTATTACCTTGACATGTGCATAAAGAATTATCTATACCCGATGATTTCCAAAAGATAATAAAAGACCTTCTGGGAAACGAGTCAGACTCATTTTTTGAATCGCTGTCCACACCCTCTCCCCCCAGTGTTCGGTTAAATCCGTGCAAAGATTTTCGGTTAGCTGGCACAAGTAACATACCCTGGACACAATTTGGGAAATATCTGAAAGAAAGACCTGTTTATACGTTAGATCCATCCATTCATGCAGGAGCCTATTATGTGCAGGAGCCCAGCTCCATGTTCCTCGAACAAGCGGTTTTAAATTCTATAGATATTACGCAACCTCTTACCGTGTTGGACTTATGTGCAGCTCCAGGAGGCAAGTCAACCCACTTATTGTCGTTACTTCATCCAGATAGTTTGTTAGTGAGTAATGAAACCATTCGGTCACGTGCCTCTATCCTTTCGGAGAATATTCAAAAGTGGGGATATGCCAATGTGATTGTTACCAACAACGACCCCTCTCATTTCTCGCCACTGCATGGACTATTTGACTTAATCGTTGTGGATGCTCCCTGTTCGGGCGAAGGACTGTTCCGGAAAGACAATGATGCATTAGGTGAGTGGTCTTCTGCCAATGTAGACTTATGTGCATTACGCCAAAGAAGAATTTTGAAAGATGTATGGCCAGCCTTAAAACAAGATGGGGTGCTCATTTTTAGCACCTGCACCTACAACACTCAAGAAGACGAAGAAACCATGGAATGGCTAAACCAGACTGGTGCATGTGAATTTTTGAGTATTCCCATTGATGACAAATGGGGTGTAGTGGAAACCAAATTGAAAAATACAGTTGGCTATCGTTTCTATCCTCACAAAGTAAGAGGGGAAGGTTTCTTTCTTTCAGCTGTACGCAAAAAAGAACCAGGGAACTCCTTGCGCATGCACACGAAATATGTTTTAGGTGATAAGTGTAAAAATGAAGATGTAAAGTCGTGGTTAAAAGACTCCGCAACATTCAGCTATGTCATAGACAAAGGTATAATTAAGGCAGTTCCCGCAATAAACTTTGATCTAATCACCTTTCTATCTGATAAGTTACACGTTACGCATTTTGGCATTTCACTAGCGACTGATAAACATGGTAAATTAGTTCCTGAACACAACGCTGCATTATCAATACACCTTGATAAAAGTAATTTTATCACCATAGAACTATCCTATGAACAGGCCATCAATTATCTAAGAAAAGAAACCATCGAGATGGATACAAAAGAAAAGGGATTCTCCTTATTGACCCATGAAGGAAATTCAATTGGATGGGCCAACTTATTGCCCAACCGAATGAACAACCTTTATCCTTCCAATTGGAGAATTAGAATGAAATCCAATTAGTAAGCCAACACTGCTTCAATGATTCCGTCAGGCAACGCCACTCCGCTGAAAAATATTCCTACGCAAAATACCTTTTCGTAGTAGTTTGCTTTTTGAATCGCCAGCGGCAAAGAACTAACAGACAATACCGTAAAAGACAACGAAAAAATAAGAATCATTATGGTCACCATCCAGGTAGCTGGATAAATCAGAATCAAAGCAATTGTAAACAGAGAAACTAAAGCACTTAAGTTGAATGATTGTTGGAGACCATACTGACTGACCTTTACGCTGGCTGGAAGAGATACAATGGCTGACAATACAAGTACCAGTACTAAAATCACATTCCCTTTCATTCCATTGAGTAATCCTCCAAGACTCTGTTCAAGAAGATCAGGAAAAATATTAAATAAGATGGTGGTAGTTAACCCCAATACAATACCCATAAAAAAAATGGAGCGGTATTGAGATCGCTGCGTATCCAATTGAAAAGATGCTATGGGTTTAGCCTCATTGCCTCCACTTAGTTTGAACAATCCCAAAGAGTTTTTGCGCAAGGCATAGCCGCTCAAAAATGTAACAACCCCACCAGCCATGAAGGTGACAGGCGCACCCAGGTAATCAATAATATCAACGATTACTGGTTCTAGCGAATAGATTAAGTTGGCTACAATAGTCAATACCGCCATCGCCTTTGGTAACTTTTCTACAGGAGTGAACAATTCCAAAGTAGACAGTGCCGGACTGGTGAAGATACTCATCGCAACAAGCCAGCCCACGATAAGTATTGGCAATATCCACTTGAATACTTCACCCGGGTTACTAAACAAAGTAAATGCTACGGCCATAAAAATCATGGCTGCAAAACTTATTCCTGAGCTAATAATCGGCAATCTGTGACCATTTCTAAATCGGAACTTATCTCCAAGTTTTCCAGCATAAATGGGAGTTATTAATAATATAAAGCCCTGAACAACGTACAAAGAAAAACTAAAGTCTGTAAACTGAAACTGAGTCAGTAGCTTAGGTTGATAATTCTCGTAAGCGATCCATCCAATAATTATTGATCCATAAAGAGAAGCAAGGCTCCATAATTGCTTCCATTGTATATGTTCAAGTTCTGGAGATTCAGATGATACAACGTTCATATTACGGTTAAAATTTAAAGTCTCTAGGCTCGCAATTTTATTATGCGGGTACAAATTAGCAATACTGAATATACGAAGTATCCCTTATCACTGATTTCAAGGGGAATACCCCATCAAATAGAACCAAGTTTCATATTTTTGCAACTTAATTTAACTGCCATTTCCTGAATGTCACTCTCTACCAAGTATAATCCGGCCTCTGTTGAAGATAAGTGGTACACCTACTGGAATGAAAACGACATGTTTCATGCCAAGCCAGACCCTGATAAAGAGCCATATTCTATTGTCATCCCACCTCCCAATGTGACAGGAGTGCTCCATATGGGGCATATGCTTAACAATACTATTCAGGACGTACTTATTCGCAAAGCCCGTATGGAGGGCAAGGCCGCATGCTGGGTGCCAGGTACAGATCACGCTTCAATAGCCACGGAAGCCAAGGTAGTAGCTATGCTCCGCGAACAAGGCATTAAAAAATCTGACTTAAGTAGAGAAGATTTTTTGAAACACGCCTGGGTTTGGAAAGAGAAGTATGGCGGAATCATTCTTGAGCAGCTAAAAAAATTAGGTGCTTCCTGTGATTGGAAACGCACCTCTTTTACCATGGATCCGGACTACTATAAAGCTGTGATCAGGGTATTTGTTGATTTGTACAATAAAGGATACATCTATCGCGGTCTTCGTATGATCAATTGGGATGTAGAAGCAAAAACCGCAGTATCCAACGAAGAAGTTATTTACAAAGAAGACGGTGAAAAGTCTATCCTTTATTCAGTGCGTTATAAAGTAAAGGATACTGAAGATGACTGGGTGATTATAGCTACACAACGTCCAGAAACCATCATGGGCGATGTAGCTATTGCTGTTAATCCAACTGATGAAAGATATAAACACCTCATTGGCAAAAAAGTATTGGTGCCCTTTATACATCGGGAAATTCCTGTAATTGCAGATGACTATGTTGATAAAGAATTTGGAACAGGATGTCTGAAGGTAACTCCCGCACATGATGTCAATGACTACGAAATTGGATTAAGGCATCACCTACCTGTGATCGATACCATCGATGACAACGGTACTCTTAATGCAAAATGCGAAATACCCAAGTTCGTTGGTCAGGATCGATTTGTTGTTAGAAAACAAATAGTAAAAGATCTGAAAGAAGCAGGTGATCTTGTCAATGAAGAAGAATTTATTACAAGGATAGGACGTTCAGAAAGAACTAATACAGTCATAGAGCCTAAACTCTCGCTGCAGTGGTTTCTTAAGATGAAAGAAATTTCCAAACAGGCGTATGCGGCTGTTGAGAACGATGATATTAAACTTCATCCTGCCAAGTTTAAAAATACCTATCGTCACTGGATGGAGAATGTGAGAGACTGGTGTGTGTCGCGCCAGCTATGGTGGGGGCATCGCATTCCTGCCTACTTCTATGGAGATGGAGAAGATGATTTTGTAGTTGCAGAAACTATTGAAGAGGCAGCTACTTTCGCTACAAAAAAATCAGGAAGAACAATTACAGCAAGTGATCTTCATCAGGATCCGGATGTATTGGATACCTGGGCTTCTTCATGGCTTTGGCCGATCGAAGTGTTTCATGGCTTTAATGATGAACATTATGACAAGGCCAATGGAAAAGTAAACCGAGCTACCAATGCTGATCTTAATTACTTCTATCCTACTCAAGTATTAGTAACGGCCCCCGAGATTCTATTTTTCTGGGTAGCGAGGATGATCATAGCAGGGTATGAATACATGGATGAAAGACCTTTCGAGGATGTGTACCTCACGGGAATTGTACGCGACAAACAAGGAAGAAAAATGTCGAAGTCGCTTGGCAACTCACCTGACCCCCTTGATCTTATCAAAAAGTATGGTGCAGATGGCGTGAGAACAGGTATGCTTTTTAGTTCGCCTGCAGGCAACGACTTGTTGTTTGATGAAAAGCTTTGTGAACAAGGTAGAAATTTCTCTAATAAGATTTGGAATGCTTTCCGGTTAGTAAAAGGTTGGGAAACAAAAGAAGCAGAAACTCCGGAAGAAAATAAAGTTGCAGCAGCATGGTTTGAATCCAGATTAAATCAATCCATGGTCGAGCTTCAGGATCATTATTCCAAGTTTAGAATTTCTGACGCACTTCTAACAGCCTACAAGCTAGTATGGACCGACTTCTGCTCCTGGTACCTTGAAATGGTAAAACCTCCATTTGGTGAACCTATCGATAAAGCCAGTTATGATCAAACTGTGCGATTCTTCGAATCGATATTAAAATTACTTCACCCCTTTATGCCATTTATCACTGAGGAACTTTGGCATGAACTAGATGGTAAAGATGAGAAGGATTGCATTATTGTAGCATCCTACCCATCAGCAACAACTTTTGATACGGGTATAATTGATCAAGCTACCTTTTCGTTTGAGATTATTACCCAGATCAGAAATATCAGGAATACAAAAGGTATTTCACCCAAGGAATCCATTGACCTTATCGTAAGTGAAGCCGGACAGCCAAAGACCACTCGTTTTACTTCTATTATTCAGAAACTTTCCAACGTAAAGGAACTGTCATTCAGCAATGACAAACCAGGAAATGGAACAAGCTTTATTGTTCAGTCTATTGAGTTTTTCATTCCCATGGAAGGTAAGGTAGATGTGGAAAAGGAAGAAGAGTCCCTTAAAAAAGAATTGGAATACACGCGCGGGTTTCTCAATTCAGTAATGAAAAAACTGAACAACGAGCGCTTTGTTAAGGGAGCTCCTCCTGCAGTACTTGAAGCAGAGCACAAGAAAAAGGCTGATGCCGAGTCAAAGATTGCAGTACTAGAAGAAAACCTAAAGTCACTGCAGGGCTAAACCCTTGCAGCTACGAACAATTCGATATTCTTGTATTTGAGATTAAACTTCCTGCCAATGGCCTCATTGGTAAGGTTGCCTTTGTACGCATAAACGCCTTTCAGAAACCATCGGTGGGATAAAATCATTTCCTCCACTCCACCCTCCTCCTCCGCACGCAAAATGGTCGGTGTAAATATATTACTTAAGGCTGTTGTAGCGGTATGAGCAACGCGAGAGGCTACATTGGGCACACAGTAATGAATAACATCATACTTCTTAAATACCGGCTTAGCATGAGTAGTAATTTCAGAAGTAGCCACACACCCCCCTTGATCTATACTTAAGTCAATGATTAAAGAGTCTGACTTCATTTGACTCACCATTTCTTCTGACACCACATGCCTTGCTCTTCCCTTTTCCGCACGCAAAGCACCCACTACTACATCAGCGTTTTTAAGGCTTTCACTCAGTGTGGCCGTATCAATTGTGGATGTATAAAACTGGTGACCAAGTATATGCTTTATTCTTCTGAGCTTATAAATATGATTGTCAAAGATTTGAATTTCTGCTCCAAGGCTTAAGGCAGCTCTGCCGCAATATTCAGCAACCGTACCCGCACCAATAATTACCATCTTGGTGGGGGGCACTCCGGTAATCCCTCCCAAAATTATCCCTTTTCCCTTATTGGCCGAGCTCAGATACTCCGCTGCAATTAATACCACTGCACTTCCAGCAATCTCACTCATTGCCCTTACAATAGGGATACCTCCGACTTTATCTTCGATATACTCCCATGCCAATGCCGTAATTCTTTTCCTCAACAAAGCTTGTATGTATTCTTTAGTAAGGTGCCCTGGTTGTAGAGCCGATATCAAAGTTTGTCCCGGACGGAAGTATTCTATTTCCTCCAGAGTAGGAGGCTCTATCTTTAGAATAACATCAGCCTTAAACACTTCCTCTGGACTGTAAACAATTTTTGCTCCAGCTTCACTGTAATCTTTATCTGTAAACTTCGATGCCTCCCCCGCTTTTCTTTCCACCCAAATCTCGTGACCATTGTTCACCAGGATAGCCACAGCATCAGGCGTAAGACTTATTCGATTTTCCTGCAGAGAAGTTTCCATAGGAAGTCCTATACAAAAGGCCCCTTTACCTTTTTTTACTTTAAGCAACTTCTCTTGCGGTGATAAACTGGACTTGGCCAGTGCTGCAAACCCTGATTTCTTTTTCTCAGTCATAACAAACTGTATTCAATAATTCTGGTAGTATTAGTCTCTTCAGATATTCTCACTTTGAAGAAATGCATCGGATATAAAGTAGGAATCCGCTCTGGCCATTCTACAAAGCAATAGCACCCCGACTCAAAGTATTCCTCCACACCCATGTCGTAAGCTTCTGTTTCTTTTTTTAGTCTGTAAAAATCAAAATGGTAAATCGTCTCTCCCTTGTCACTTTGATATTCGTTGATAATTGAAAATGTAGGGCTACTGGTATTCTCCGTTACTCCCAATTGCTCACAAATCACCTTGATCAAAGTTGTTTTGCCTGAACCCATCTCCCCTTCAAAATACCACACCCTGGTAGCTCCGGCAACCCTTAACAGTTCATCTGCCACCGTCTTCAAATCAGCCATAGAGGCCGGTTTGCTACCCAGCACCCTCACCCAATTCTCAGGCATTTTTCGAAGTTAAGAAAATTAAAGGAATCACCATTTCCTCCAGACTCACCCCACCGTGTTGAAAAGTGTCTTTATAAAAATTCACGTAGTAATTGTAATTATTCGGATAGGCAAAAAACTGATCTTCGATCGCAAAAACATAGGATGTGGAAACGTTAGATTTGGGTAAGAAAAAACGCTCTGGCTTTGGGCATTCCATTACCTTGTTACCATCATAGTTTAGGTTCTTTCCTTGCTTATAACGGAGATTGGTATTTACATTCCTATCACCAATAATCTTAAAAGGGCGTTTTACTCTAATGGTTCCATGATCAGTAGTAATGATCAGTTTCACTTTCTTTTCTGCAATCTTTTTAAGTATATCTAACAATGGTGAGTGCATAAACCAGGACCTTGTCAACGACCTGTATGCTGACTCATCAGGGGCAAGCTCTCGGATCATGGCCATATCCGTACGGGCATGAGAAAGCATGTCTACAAAATTGTAAACAATTACGTTGAGGTCATTACTAAATAAATTATTAACAGAGTTGACGAGATCTCTACCTTCCTCTGTTTTTTTTATCTTATGATAAGAATGCTTTACGGTCAAGTTATTTCTTCTCAATTGCCGGGTTAGAAACTCATTCTCAAAATTATTCTTTGCATCGTCTTCGTCATCACCTACCCATAAATCAGGATGCGTCTTGGCCATTTCCGAAGGCATCATTCCTGAAAAAAGTGCATTGCGGGAATAGGCCGTAGTGGTGGGAATAATTGAGTAATAAGATTCCTCCTTTTCTACATTATAAAATTCTTCAATAATCGGCTTTAAAACCTTCCACTGATCATACCGAAGATTATCAATCACAAAGACAAACGTTGGTATTCCTTTTTCCATCTCAGGAAACACTTTCTTCTTGAATACCTGATGAGACAAAATGGGTTTGGACGAATTAGGATCATTGAGCCAAGACTCATAATTACGTTTTACGAATCTGCAAAAATTGGTATTCGCTTCCACCTTTTGCATCTCAAAGACTTCCGCCATGTCCTTGTTATCACCTTCATCCAACTGCAGTTCCCAAAAAATTAATTTCTTGTAGACCTCTGCCCATTTCTCATGATCCAGATCATCCAAAAATGACATACTTATGTTCCTGAACTCCTGTTGATAATTGAGATTAGTCTTCTCAATTACCAATCTTTTGTTATCCAATATTTTCTTTACAGCTAACAAGATCTGACTTGGATTCAACGGCTTGATCAAATAATCGTCAATCTTAGCACCAATGGCCTCCTCCATGATCTGTTCCTCCTCATTCTTAGTAATCATGACCACTGGCAACGTAGGCTTATCCCCCTTTATCAATGCAAGCGCTTCCAACCCAGACATCCCAGGCATGTGTTCATCAAGAAAAACCACATCAAAATGCTTGGACTCACATAATTCAACCGCATCTGATCCATTGTTAACCGGAGTGATGTCATATCCTCGCTGTTGAAGAAACAGGATATGAGGTTTCAAAAGATCAATCTCATCGTCTGCCCACAAAATGTTATACCTTTGCACTAGCTGTTTTATTTAAATTCAGCCTAATTTACGAGTTATACGGATAATCTTGGGCCAAAGCATCAATAAAAAGAAAATCATAAACGACCCGATCTATGGGTTTGTTCCAATACCTGGCGAACTCATTTTCGATCTCATTCAACATCCTTATTTTCAGCGGCTAAGGCATATTAAACAACTCGGTCTTACTGATCTCATATACCCCGGTGCCATTCACACCCGCTTTAATCATGCAATAGGTGCCATGCACCTAATGGGAAGGGTTTTGGATAATTTAAGATTGAAAGGAATCGAGATTACACCTCAAGAATATGAGGCCTCGCAAATTGCTACATTACTGCATGACATTGGCCATGGCCCTTTTTCCCATGCACTGGAAGAAACGCTACTCCATCATGTAAATCATGAAAGTATTTCCTTTCAGTTTATGAAAGAACTCAATACGATCTTTAACAATCAGCTACATCTTGCGCTTCAAATATTTCAAAATACGTATCAAAGAAAATTCTTTCATCAGCTAGTAAGCAGCCAACTTGATACAGACCGGTTAGATTATCTGAGCAGAGATTCTTTTTTCACAGGAGTAAGCGAAGGTGCCGTTGGGGTAGATAGAATTGTTGTTATGCTAAACGTCTCCAACGACCAACTGGTGGTAGAAGAAAAAGGTATTTACAGTATTGAGAATTTCCTTAATGCTCGTAGGTTAATGTACTGGCAGGTCTACTTACATAAAACAGCAGTGAGTGCAGAACGGATGCTGGTCAACCTAATTAAAAGAGCTGAGTATCTTGTGCAATCCGGTGATATGCTTTCGTGTTCCGAGTCACTCTTCTTTTTTCTTAAAAGGTCATATACCCTCGAAGATTTCAGGCGGCATGAAGTGATTAATCATTTCGGGTTGTTGGATGACAACGACATTTGGGGCGCTATCAAGCTCTGGCAAAACCATCCTGATCAAATATTATCAACCCTATGCAAAATGCTGTTGCAGCGAAATCTATTCCAAATCATTCTTACCAATGACCCCATAGAAAAAGCTACCATCGAGCTGGTGCGTTCTGAAATTTGTGATACCTACAAGGTGTTGAGAAAAGATGCCTCTTTTTTGTTTTCCCATGGTGTGGTTTCCAATGAGGCTTACGTAAGTGAAGGACACGGTATCCACATCTTGACTAAGAAAGGTGAACTGAAAGAAATCGCTAATGCATCCGATTTACCCAATATTAAGGCACTTAGTAAAATCGTTAAAAAAAACTATCTATGCTGCCCTAAAAATGTATCTTTGAAAAGAAGTAACCTTCAAAGTTCGAACTAATTATGATAATCAAATCATTCCTTAATTAATGGAGTTTACCATTAAGCAAATCGCAGCAATGTTGGGTGGTGTTGTCAAAGGAGACACCAGTGCCAAGATTAATATGCTTGCCAAAATTCAAGAAGCCAAACCTGGCCAGATTGCTTTTTTGTCAAACCCCAAGTACGAACATTTCATTTATGAAACGAAAGCAAGCGCTGTCATTGTAAAGAAGGACTTTATTCCCAAAAAACCGATAAGCTCAAGTTTGATAATGGTGGACGACCCTTATTCAAGTTTTACTGTTCTTCTGGAGGAGTATCATAAAATGATAAGCTTTCAAAAGGAAGGGATTGAAGAGCCTTGCTTCATCGGAGATAATTCTACAATAGGAAAATCAATTTACAGAGGTGCATTCTCTTACATTGGCAATAATGTAAAAATTGGAGACAATGTAAAGGTATATCCTCACACCTACATCGGAGACAATGTTGTAGTTGGAAATAACACTATTCTACACCCCAATGTAAAACTATACGCAGGCACAGTAGTCGGCAGTAATTGCATCATCCATTCAGGCACTGTATTGGGTAGTGATGGATTTGGATTTGCTCCTCAAGAAGATGGTACTTACAAAACCATACCCCAGTTGGGCAATGTGATTTTGGAGGATAATGTGACAATAGGCGCAAACACGGTGATAGATTGTGCTACACTTTCAGGAGATTCAACCATAGTAAGGTCGGGTGTAAAACTTGACAACCTCATACAGGTCGCTCATAATGTAGAAATTGGGAAAAATACTGTAATCGCAGCCCAGACCGGCATTTCTGGATCAACAAAGATTGGCGAAAACTGTGTTTTTGCCGGACAGGTTGGAATTGCGGGCCATTTGGTCATAGCCAACAGAACAAGTGTTGGAGCGCAGGCTGGTATTCCAAAGTCTATCAAAGAAGAAGGACAAAAACTTATTGGCTATCCGGTGCTTGATGTAAAAGAGTATTTCCGGTCGTATGCATTATTTAAGCAACTCCCGGACATCAGTACAAGGCTCAGGCAACTTGAACAGAAGCTAGTAGCAGGGCAATCAGCCGTAAAATCTGATTGATTTATCTTAAAGTCAGTCAAGCCTCGTTTTTTTTGGCTATAATTACCCCCATTTATTACAGCAGAGCCCTATTTTTTAGATTATACGAGGAATAGGGGTTAAATTTGCCCCTTTTACTACGAAATGCTAAATCACAAGCAGCAGACAATTAAGAAATCCGTGACTTTGTCCGGAGTTGGCTTACATACAGGGATAGTCACTAACATGACATTTCTGCCTGCCAAGCCCAACCATGGTATTAAGTTTCAACGAATTGACCTTCCTGGCTCCCCTATTATTGATGCAGACTGCGACAATGTAGTAGATGTATCCAGAGGTACCACCATTGAACAAAGCGGAGCACGGATAAGTACCATCGAACACACCCTTGCAGCCCTTACCGGCCTTGAGATTGACAATGTTCTCATCCAATTAGACGGGCCGGAGGCTCCTATAATGGACGGTAGCTCTATTCAATTCGTAAACGTGTTGAATGAAGCTGGAACAGAGGAGCAAAATGCGCTTCGCGATTTCTTTGAAGTTCAGGACAGCATCTTCTACCGTGAGGTTGATCGCAATGTAGAAATCGCTGCGCTTCCACTTGATGATTACAGAGTGACAGTGATGATTGACTATAATTCACCCGTTTTAGGAAGTCAGCATGCCTCCATCACTAATATCCGTCAATTTGAAAAAGAGATAGCTTCATGTAGAACATTCTGTTTTCTACATGAATTAGAAATGCTTTATAAGAACAATCTCATCCGTGGTGGCGATTTGAACAATGCCATTGTTATTGTTGACAGGGTGGTTCAAGAACACGAACTGGATAATATTGCCCAAATGCTGAATAAGCCAAGGGTTGAGGTAAAGAAAGAAGGAATACTTAATAATGTGGAGCTGCGCTATAACAACGAGCCGGCAAGACATAAGTTATTGGATATCATAGGCGATCTAACCTTGGCTGGCCGTCCTTTGAAGGCTCAAATTCTGGCAGCACGACCAGGTCATGCCGCGAATGTCGCTTTCGCCAAAAAGCTTAAAAAAGCTATGGCCGAAGCTGACAAAAAAGGGATACCACGTTACAACCCTAGCTTACCTCCAGTACTTGATATCAATCAGATATCAAATGTTCTGCGTCATCGTTATCCTTTTTTATTAATTGATAAGATCATACACTTGGATCACCAAAGTGTAGCTGGCGTAAAAAACGTGACCATGAACGAGCCTTTCTTTCAAGGTCACTTTCCTGGCAACCCGGTTATGCCGGCAGTACTTCAGGTTGAAGCAATGGCACAAATTGGTGGTATATTTGTGCTCAATACGGTGCCAGATCCGGAAAACTATTGGACTTACTTCCTGGGGATAGAATCCTTTCGATTTAGAAAAATGGTACTCCCTGGTGATACTTTAGTTATTCAATGTAATCTGCTCGTTCCTATCAAAAGAGGAATTGCGAAAATGTCTGGCAGAGCTTACGTGGGTAGTTCTTTGGTATGTGAAGGCACCATGACCGCTAGCATTGTTAGAAAAGACGCATGAGTAAATATCCCTTAGCCAACGTTCATCCTGACGCAAAGATCGGAAACGATGTAGTTATTGAACCTTTTGCTACAATCAAAAGTGATGTAGTGATAGGAGACGGAAGTTGGATCGGCCCCAATGCCATCATTTGGGAAGGTGCACGACTTGGTAAAAATGTAAAGGTATTTCCTGGAGCTTCCATCTCATCTGTTCCTCAGGATTTAAAATTTGCTGGAGAAAAAACAGAAACCTTTATAGGTGATAATACTGTCATCCGGGAATTTGTTACCATCAGTAGAGGTACTGCAGATAAGCATAAGACTGAAATTGGAAACAACTGCCTGCTCATGGCTTATGTGCATATTGCCCATGATTGTACTATTGGTAACAATTGCATTTTTGCCAACGCGGTTCAAGTGGCTGGTCACGTAGTTATAGAAGATTGGGCTATCATAGGAGGTTCCAGCGCTGTTCATCAGTTTGTTAAAATAGGCGCACATGTAATGGTATCAGGAGGTTCATTGGTGAGAAAAGACATACCACCTTATACCAAGGCGGCAAGAGAACCACTTACTTACTGTGGTGTCAATACAATAGGGCTTCGCAGAAGAGGGTTTACTTCAGAAAAAATATCTGAGATTCAAGATGCCTACCGAATCATCTTTTTGAAGGGGCTCAACAATTCTAAAGCCATCGAACATGTCGAAAAGGAAATTATTCCGAGCCAGGAACGTGACTATATCGTTGCTTTTATTAAAAGCTCTGAACGTGGAGTCATGAAGGGATTCTCCACAAGCTCTGCCAATTTTGAATGAATATAGTTACTGAGAATCTGGGTAAGCGATTCAATCGCGAGTGGATTTTCAAAAAACTGTATTTTAGCTTTGAACAAGGTAATAGCTATGCCATTGTAGGGCCCAACGGATCAGGAAAATCTACTCTCATGCAGGTGTTATGGGGTCAGGTGCCCACTAGCACCGGTTCGATTACTTACTCCTCTCGAAAAAATACAGTTCCTGAGGAGGAAGCATTCAAGAACGTATCCATTGCCACCCCCTACATGGAATTGATAGAGGAGTTTACGCTGAAGGAGATGATTGAATTTCATTTCAAATTTAAGCCAATAGTCCAAAACCGATCCTTGAAAGACCTGGCTGATTTGATGGAATTAAGTCATGCCCAAAACAAGCTCATTTCTAATTTTTCATCTGGTATGAAGCAACGACTTAAGCTTGGACTGGCCTTCTTTTCGGATACCTCTGCGCTCTTTCTCGATGAACCTACCACCAATCTGGACAAAAGGGCAATAGAATGGTATCAGGTAAAACTGAGGGAATTCGGGGCCTCCAGACTGGTTTTAATCGCTTCAAATACTGAATACGAATATCCAGAAAACTGCCAAAAGGTGGACTTAATGAGTCTAAAGTAGGTTACATTTAACTCCTTCAGGTGATTAAATACGTTAGCCATATCTATTTTAGAGGGCAAATCATAGGGTTCCTTTTTTTAGCGAATCCATTTTCTTAAGTTTATTACGATTTTTAAAAGCTATAGAATGAAACAAATAGGAAAGTTTGCACTACTTGGGGTTGTTTTTGGGATTCTTCTGGTAAGCCAGGGATGCAAGAAAAGCTCTGGCCCCGGAGAGACTGTTGAGGATATTCAATTGGGAAAACTCTCCAAGACCTGGAATGCAACCTCAGTGAAATTGGATAATGTAGATCAAACAGACTACGATAACTTTGCGCTTACTATTTCAGGAACTGCAGGAAGTACTACTTTTGGGTACTCTGCAGCAGGCAGACCTACTACCCTTAGCCCTTGGTTATCCAGCGGACAATGGAAGTTTGGAGCTAGCCCAGAAACACAAATCATCAGAGATCCTGACACAGGGGATGAATTGGATATGACCTATTCTGTAACCGATACTCAATTACAAATTACATTTACATTTACAGGAGACGGCTACCCAGGTAGGGTTTCCAATGTAAAGGGCCAATGGGTATTTACCTTCGAATAAAAAAACAAGACTTAATAAAAAAGGCTCCTAAAAGGAGCCTTTTTTTATTTCAAAACAATAGTGGTTATTCCATCGCCTCCTCTTTCAATATGCTCGTGCCCAAAACTCACCACATTTTTATTAAGCTTTAACCGATCTCGAACCACACTCCGCAAAACACCTTCACCTTTACCGTGCAGTATCCTTAGCCCTCCATGCCCCAACAGCACTGCATCATCCAAAAATTGATCTAAAATCGGAATGATCTCCTCCGCTCGCATGCCACGTACATCCAGTGTTGTATTAAAATTGGTTTGTTTAGCGAGTAAATCAACACCAAATGAGCGCCTTGACTTTGCCGCTTTATCTTGTCGGGCGCTACTCTTTACAAGTTTCTCTAAGTTAATGGATGAACGCATATCTCCGAACTCAACTACCGCTGACTTTCCCTTTAGCGATACCACCTGCCCAGTTACATCCTGCCCTACCATTCTTACATAATCTCCCTCTTCTATCTTTTCACTAACAGACGTAACGATGCGCTCCGCGTTTGGCCTTACATTTTCTTTTAACCCTTCCAGGCTTTGTCTTACTTTTCTCGTTTCCTTTTTCTCTGCCCTGTTTTCTTTAATATGACGAATGGTTTTTTCTATCTCTCTATTGGTTTGTTGGATGAGCACGGCCGCCTCCTCCTTGGCCTTATTGATAATTTCTTTCTTTCTGCTTTCCAATTCCTGATTCAACTGATCGTATTTATTCAGCAGCTCCTTATATTTTATTTCTTTGTCCCTTACCTCTCGTTCTCTTTTGATCAATTCCTGCTTTTCATCGCTCACTTTCTTTATCAGCGTTTCCAAGCCCGTTAAATCTTTACCAATAATGTTTTCAGCCTCCTTTATAATCCGTCCCAATCCCGTTTTGCGTGCAATCTCCAATGCAAAGGAACTACCAGGTTTTCCTATATCTAGAATAAACCGTGGCTCCAGATTTTTACTATCAAATTGCATCGCTGCATTCCTTATGCCCTTGTTATGATCGGCATACAATTTCAAATTATAGTAGTGGGTAGTGGCTACACCCCATACTCCATTCTCTACCAAGTTCTTTAAAATGGCCTCAGCAATTCCTCCTCCAAAATTGGGATCTGTTCCCGCTCCCAATTCATCCATCAGTACCAGCGTATTCTCATTTGCCCTATCTACGAAATGACGCATATTTCGAAGATGTGAACTATAGGTACTCAAGTCGTTTTCAATGGACTGCTGGTCCCCTATATCCAGAAAAATATGATGAAAGACTCCCACATCGGATTTTACATCTAATGGAACAAGCAACCCGCATTGAATCATGTATTGTAGCAGTCCTACCGTTTTAAGACAAACGGATTTACCACCGGCATTAGGGCCAGAGACTAACAAAAACCGCTCCTCCGGCTTAAGATCGATGTTCAGAGGTACAACAGGGCTTTTTCCTTTATGACTTAAGAAAAGAAGCGGATGACGAGCATTGATCCAATTCAGTATAGGTCTACTTACCAGATGTGGTATGTCTCCCTCAATATCAATGGCAAAGCGTATTTTAGCTTGTATAAAGTCTAGCTTCCCCAAAAAATCAAAACCCAATTCAATTGCAGGTAAGTGTTCTCGAAGCAATGAGGTAAGCTCACGCAAAATCTTTATCGATTCCCTTCTCTCTTCTAGTTCCAGGTTTCGTATCTCGTTATTCGCCTCGATCACCTCTGTTGGCTCCATATAGACTGTCTGTCCTGTAGCAGACTCATCCATAATCACACCTTTTATCTTTCTCTTGTATTCTGACAAAACAGGAATAACCACTCGTCCATCCCGAATTACAGGAGAACTACCTTCGGGTACCATTCCGTTACCAACAGCCTCCCGAAACATTTGATCTACAAGCCTACGGGCTCGACCAGCTTCATCCCTTAATTTTTTGCGTATGCGATTCAGGTCGGGGCTAGCGTTGTCCTTTAACTTACCCATGTCGTCAATTCTGGAATTGATCGACTGTTTAACTGTAGTCGGTAAATTGACCGGCAAAGACAATTGATACAGGTTTGGATAAGCTGCTTGCTCTTTATTTAAGAAACTTACACAATCCTCAATCACCTGAATGGATAGTGCTATTTCCCTTAAAGACTCTGCCTCTATAAAACTATCCTCAATCGCTATTACAGGATATAATGCAGAGGGGTCATGATATTGCGAAAGCGGAAATGGTATCGCCCTTTCTCTTATACTTTTGAATTCGCTCCCCTGATCAAGGAGTTCTTTGATCACCTTGTATTCAGTACGAAACCTGATCTTGTCCACCTCAATACGCCCAAGCGCACTAAGGCAATAGCTGTTTAATCGCTGACGGATTTGGTCAAATCCAAGTTTAATTTCAAAATCGGAGGGGTAAACCATAAACCCAAAATTATAACTTACGGTTTATCACTGGCGCGCTGCTCTCTTAGATTAAGTGTATCCATTACGGCATCTAGTATTTTTTCTAACTCATCCGGGTGCTGAAAGTAATAATTGTAACTTTCATTGAGGGTAGAGTCGGTAATACCTCGGGATGCGATAATTGACTCCTCATAAGGATGGAAGAGTTTATTCGCAGAATCCCTGCGGATTCCCGTAAGGGTAACTTTAGCCTCTGCTAGGTACAAATCAACCAGCATCGTCACCATCTCCTCTTCATTCAACAAATGTGGTGGCTTTTGCTCCTGTTTGCACTGCACAAGTGCTATAAGAACCACAATTGCCAAATACTTCAACCTTCTCATCATTTCTGTAACACCTTTTGTCAAATTTACCGTTCGATACACTGAAAACGGCTCCAAAATACTCATATTTCAGCTATTTTTGGGCCACAAAATCGGAAGCTGGTGAAGGACCTAGTCAAAAAGCTAAGGAAATACGAGATTCAAATCAGAAAGGCTATCAATAGCCAGATGCAGGGCGACTTCCATTCCATTTTTAAGGGATCTGGGTTGGAGTTTGATGATGTGCGTCCCTACCAATACGGAGATGATATCCGCACTATCGACTGGAATGTGTCCGCCAAAGGACATGGCACCTTTGTAAAAACCTTTAAAGAAGAAAAAGAACAAACTATTTTCTTCATCATGGACGTGAGTGCCTCTCAGGAAATAGGAACCCCAGGCAAAACTAAATTTGATATCGGACGGGAAATCTGTGGAGTACTTGCCCTCTCCGGAGTAAAAGAGTCGAGTCAGGTTGGTTTGATTTGCTATTCCGATCAAACTGAAAAGTATATCCGTCCGAAAAAGGGAATGAGTCAGGCGTATGAAATCATTTCCAATCTGGTGCGATTAGTACCCAAATCATCTAAGACAGATCTTAGCAAGGCCATTGCATTTGCACTCAATACAATTAAAAGGAGGAGCGTAATAATCATGATTTCGGATTTTATTGATGAATCCTTTTATCCTAATATGCGCTCGTTAGCTAAAAAACATGATCTCGTGCTGATTCAAATCAATGATAATAGAGAAACTAATCTACCCAAGTTGGGTATCATACCTGTTCAGGATAAGGAGAGCAAAAAAACATTGTGGGTAAACACCTCATTTGGTGATTTCCGCAGTCGGATTTACAATCATCACGAAAGCAGAAAAGAAGAACTATCCACATTTAGTAAAAAGCATCAGATCAATTTTTTAAGCATCAACACCCATGAGGACTTTGTGCCCAAGTTATTGAAGTTGTTTAAAGTGAGAAACAAAACGAAGAAAAGTGCTTGATCAGGTGAGACTCGGTTTTTTAGTATTGGCTTTAATTTCTTTTTGTGCACAAGCACAGGAAGTTGAGGTGCGCGGTCGTTTCCGTACAGATAGTATAAAAATTGGCCAGCCATTTCCTTATTCTCTTTCGGCTACCTACCCCAAAAACACAACTGTACTTTTTCCTGACTCTACCTACTCATTTAGTCCTTTTGAAATCGACCATAAAAAATTCTTTGCCACCAAAACAACAGGTGATACCAGTTATGATAGCGTTGTCTATTTCATAACATCCTTTGAAATCGACACCATTCAGAGGATAAGCCTTCCAGTGTTTGTGGTGAATAAAGCAGACTGTACTGCAGTATTCGCAAAAACAGACTCAGTTTTTCTGCAGCAAATGGTGTCAGAAGTACCTGATTCAGTTACTGTAGAGCAATTGCCTTTAAAGACGAACACAGCCTATCAAGCTGTTAGTTGGTTACTCAATTATCCATTGCTCCTTATCATTGGAGGAGTGATCATTGTGATAATCATTGTGACTTGGATAGTCTTTGGAAAGCGCATTAAACAATATTTTATTTTAAAAAGACTTAATAAAGGGTACATCTTATTCAAACAAGAATTCGAAAGTGCTATCCATGAATTAGAAAACAGTTATTCCACTCAACGGGCAGAAACAACCCTAAGCATGTGGAAACAATATATGGAGCAACTATTGTCAAGGCCCTACACAAAGTACACTACCAAGGAGATATTTCAGATGGTGAAAAATGAAAAACTTGCTGGAGCATTGAAACAAATCGACCGGACAATATATAGTGGAAGTCAAACGCTTGAGTCTGCTCCACTTTATGACCTGAAAGAATACACAGAGCAAAAATTTCACGATAAAGTGCAGGAGGTAAAAAATGGATAAGTTATTAGAAGCCTGGTATTCATTTTCCTGGTTCTACCCCAGCACGCTGAAAGGCTTCGCATGGGCTACACCGCTGTATCTATATCTTCTTTTTCTCGTTCCCCTTCTTTTCATTCTTAGATGGGTATTCAAATATTTCTTTAATCAAAAACTACCGGTAGCGCTTGTAAAAAGTGATCTCAAAAGTACCCCTGTTACACTGATCCGATTACTTCCGGACCTATTATTAGTCCTCATTCTGTCTCTTATCCTAGTTGCATTGGCAAGACCACAAAAAACCAATGAGAAGGTAGAACAATGGACTGAAGGTATCGACATTATTCTCGCAATCGACATCTCGCAGTCGATGCAAATCGAAGACTTCACCCCCAATCGTCTGGAAGCAGCTAAGGATGTGGCAAGAGACTTCATTAGTGGTCGAATTCAAGACCGCATAGGTATTGTAGTATTTTCTGGTGATGCCTTTTCCCTGGCCCCCCTGACTACAGATTATGATTTATTAAATGCCTATCTGGATGAAATCAGTTTTGACATGATTGAAAATAGGGGAACAGCAATTGGCAGCGCAATGGCTGTTGTGACCAACCGTATGCGCGAGTCCGATTCAAAATCTAAAGTTTGTATCCTGTTAAGTGATGGAGACAATACAGCCGGTAATATCGACCCAATAACCGCAGCCGAACTGGCAGCAGCCTATGACATAAAAACATATACCATCGTAGTTGGAAAAGAAGGCTTGGTTCCTTTTGGCAAAGATTATTTTGGACGGCCACACATGGTGGAAAATACGGTTGACGAAACGACCATGCGCAACATTGCCAAAATTAGTAACGGTGAATTTTTTCGCGTAACCGACAACGAGGCACTCAAAAATGTGTTTGAAAAGATAGATCAGTACGAGAAAGCTGAAATCAAAGAAACTCGATTCAAAGATACTGCTGACTTTTACTTTGTTTATTTAAGATGGGCAATGGTGTTACTTCTGATTTGGTTACTTCTGAAATCCAGTTTTCTCAGTAACGTGCTACAAGACTAGCTCTCCAGTAAAGGTTTGGGCTATCATAATCAACCTACCCCCGAATACAATAAGCAAAACACCTAAAGTGACATTCATTATAGTCATGAATCGGGGTGTAACTAAATTTCTAAGTTTATCAGCCAAATAAGCTTTAGCCACATCCGTAATCAATACGGTGCCCAGTAAAGAGACAAGAAAAAGAATAAGCGTAAACCCACCCGAATATCCAAAGTCAAGAGAGGCGATACTAATTGCGCCTATCCAAAAAATAGGAACCATGGGACTAAGTCCATTAATCACAAAGCCCTTAAAAATATATCTAAAAACACCCGTTTCGTTGGCTGCAGCAATTTGACTTCGCACCCCTCTTCTGCTTTTCACTAAGAGGTGATACAGCCCAAACAAAATCAAGATTGTGCCTCCAACGTAAGCCAAATACATTCTGAACTGACCATCTTCCAGCACCTGTGCCATTCCCAAATAGCAAATGGCCACGTAAAAAACATCACTTAATGAAACACCAACGGCCACCAGCGCTCCGTTCCAAAAACCTTTCTCAACACTAGTCTGAATAATAGTAAAAAAAACAGGCCCAATAAGAAGCGCTAGAATTAATCCGAATTTTATTCCATTGAGTACAATCATGAGGTTTTATTAGCCTCCAAAAACTCCATCCACTCATCCAATTGTGCGTTTTTAAGCACGCGAGGAAATTTATTTTGACCACCCGTTTTTCCTTTCGATTCCATCCACTCATAGAATACTTTCACAGGAAATATATCCACCTTCACTTCTTTAAGAGCAGCACTACGTTCTACGGCATAATCGTCATTGAGCTCTTTTAGCCTATGATCCAATTTATCTCTCAATACTTTTACATCTACTTCATCATTAGTACCAATGAACCAATGATGAGCAAAGAGACTGCCATGAGGAACTCCTGCAACGGTGAATTCCTTAATATCAATATTCATTTCATCGGAGACCAATTCAATGGCTTTGTTCATATTATCCACAGAAAGATGCTCCCCGCACAAACTCAGAAAGTGTTTGGTTCTACCCGTAATAATAATTTCCGATTCTTGAACAGAAACAAATTTGATTACATCTCCAATTAAATACCTCCAGGCTCCTGAACATGTTGATAATAAAATAGCATATTCTTTGCCTTCCTCTACCTGATCGATAGACAGCGACACAGCGTCAGGTTTTACTTCACCCGATGAATTAAAGTTTTTATCTTCAAAAGGAATAAACTCATAAAAAATACCATTGTTCAACACGAGCCTCATTGATTTCTTTTCAGGAAAAGCCTGATAAGCTATAAATCCTTCTGAAGCGAGGTAGGTTTCAATATAGTGAATGGGTTTACCCAACAATTTGGAAAATCCCTTTTTGTAAGGATCAAATGAAACTCCCCCATGCACATATACACTAAGATTAGGCCATATCTCATGGATATGCTTCACCTTATAGTGGTCAATTATTTTCTCTAACAAAATTTGAATCCAGGCTGGAACCCCTACGATTATTCCTATATCCCATTCATAGGCAGTCTTTACAATATCTTCCAACTTGGCATCCCAACTTCTTGTCTTTGCTATTTTTTTACCAGGCTTATAAAAATGCTGAAACCAGAAGGGAAGCCTTGCTGCCTGAATGCCACTCAGGTCTCCTTCAAAATAGCTACCCTTTCGATTAAGATGAGTACTCCCACCTATCATCAATATACCTGCGCCAAAGAAATCATCAGGTAATTCATACTTTGATAAAGTGAGTATCTGGCGAATACTTGTTTTCTGAATCGCCTTGGTCATCTCCTTTGTGACAGGGATATATTTCGAAGATGATTCGGAAGTACCAGAGCTTAATGCAAAATATTTGATCCTACCAGGCCAGCATATATTCTTAGCTCCTTTAAGGGATAGATGCCACCAATCCTGATGAATTTTATTGTAATCGTGGATGGGCACCACAGTACTGAATGAATTGTAAAATTCCTTATCCTCCGTTCTGAAGTGTTTGAGGATGTTCTGAAACCCGTAGTATTTTCCAAATTCGGTTTGGCTGGCCGTTATCAGAAGGTGTTTTAATTCCTGCTTTTGCAGTTCGGCCGGAGAGGAGTACTCCTGCTCCAAATTTTCACGAAGTTTTATGCCTTTTTTTAGTAACGTGCCTAATATCGCCATATTATTGCATTCGGGTTCGTTTAGCCCTCTATGGGCTGGCAAAGTTATAAAATGAGCATTAAAAATAACATAAACTTACTGCAGCGGGAGCTCAGCGATAAGAAGTGCAAATTGATCGCTGTGAGCAAAACACAGCCGATTGAAAAGATTATGGAAGCTTACAGTGCTGGCCAGCGCTTATTCGGTGAGAATAAGGTGAAAGAGCTGGAGAGTAAATGGAACAACCTCCCTAAGGATATTGAATGGCACATGATTGGCCATCTGCAAACCAATAAAGTAAAATACATTGCCCCATTTGTTTCATTGATTCATTCCGTTGATAGCCAGAAATTGCTTGAGGAGATTAATAAACAAGGTAACAAAGCCAACCGCGTAATCCCGTGCCTGCTTCAAGTTCATATTGCCAGTGAAGACAGTAAGTTCGGATTGAAGTATGATGAATTGTTGACCCTGCTAGAAACAGTGAATGATTACCCTTTTGTGAAAGTAACAGGCCTTATGGGAATGGCTACACTCACCGAAGATGAATCCATCATCAGAAAGGAATTTGCTCAGCTCAAACAATATTTTGATGATTTGAAAAGCAAAAAATTCAGTAAGAATATTGAGATGAAAGAACTTTCCATGGGTATGAGTGCTGACTATGGTATTGCTGTAGAGCTTGGAAGCACTATGGTCCGTGTGGGCACAGCCCTATTTGGTGATCGCATTAAAAAATGACTCTTCAAAAAAAACTCATCTTTATTGGAGCATTATTGGGCGGACTTTCAGTAGCCCTGGGAGCGTTTGGGGCACATGCACTCAAGCAGATACTCTCAGCACATGGTAGAACGGACACTTATGAATTGGCAGTGAGATACCAATTTTATCACACGCTCGCCTTATTGATAATGGCCGCGCTGATAGATAAATTGAATGAAAGTAAGGCATCGTGGGCAGCCTTCCTTATGACTTCTGGAACGATCGTCTTTAGTGGAAGCCTTTATATCCTTGCGCTTAGCGGAAAGACCATTTGGGGTGCAGTAACACCTATAGGAGGTGTATTGCTCATTGCCGGATGGTTAATGTTTTTGCTTAGTGCCAAAAAATAAATCAACTATTATTTTTTAATCTTTCGTAAGGACGTTTGCCGTAAACACAATTTGATTGCCGGGTGTGATTGCATTGGAAATCACCTTCACCACCTTATTTTGACGACCATATTTGCCTGCACTGTTAAAGGCAACGGTAAGCTCACCATTACCACCGGGCGGAATAGGATCGCGTGGCCATCCTTTAGGAGTCGTGCATCCACAGGTAACTTCTACATTGGTTATGATCAATGGTGCATTGCCTGTATTTTTGAACTTAAAGGTATTCTCTACTTTCTCACCCTGAGATAAATCACCAAAATCAAAATTAGCGTTCTCCCATTCAATTTTGGGTCCATTGGGAGCAGCCGTGGATTGATCTTGCGCCAATCCTGCCGAAAAAATCAAAATGGAAACGAAAAGTGTAATAAAGTGCTTCATAACTGTGATTTTTTTCAAAATTAGGCATTCATAACCTATTGATTAAATACAACGAATTCTATTCCGATTTTGTGTCATAATTATGTCCGAATCTTTGAAGATTATTTATGGAAACAGGGTGAGGCCAAGAGCTTGCGGAATTTGCATCGTGGAAAACCAGCTACTGATGGTGAATCACAAGAATTTAACTTCTGGAGATTTTTGGGCTCCTCCAGGAGGTGGTATTGAAATGAACGAGACGGCACACCAAACCCTTGAAAGAGAATTCAAAGAGGAAACCAATCTGACCATTACGGTAGGAGAGCTATTGTTTGTCACAGAGTATAATAAAACGCCACTTCATGCGATTGAGCTATTTTTTAGGGTAAATTGGGTAGAAGGAACCCTAAAAACAGGAGCTGATCCTGAAATGGAATTGTCAGATCAAATAATAACAGATGCCCGATTTCTTTCCTGGAGTGAAATATCGGAAATGGATAGGAGCCATCTCCATGGAGTATTCAAATACGCCACTGAACCAGCCAAAATCATTGATTTAAGGGGTTATTTTAAATTATGATTGGTTGTGTTAAACGGCTTAAAATATTTATAATTGCAAGCTTAAACCTGTGAAAAATGAATCTTACTAAAATCCTGACCTACGTTCTTTTTGGCATTAGTATTTTCTTGGGCTACTATCTGTATAGCGGTGTCCAGAAAACTGTAGACGACCGAAAATTGATTGAAACGAAAGAAATGGCGGTCATTGAGAAACTAAAACTGATCCGTGAAGCTGAAATCGTATTTCAAGAGGTGAACGGAAGATATACATCGAACTGGGACTCATTGCTTAATTTCATCAAAAATGGCCAGGTTGCCATCATTGAGCGCAGAGAAGAGCTTATTCAGAAAGAATATGGTGGTGAAGAAGTAATCGTTCATATCGACACACTTGGGTTTACTCCCGCTCGCGAGCGAATTTTCAAAGAAACATTCAACGTGAATGCTGCCGATGATGGCATATTCATGGGCTTTAAAATCAAAGAAGGAGAAAGAGCGGTGAAGAACCAGCGCGGTTACGCATTGAAAATTGGTGAGAAAATCAGTGAGCCTCCATTTACTGAAGATGGTTTTGTAAGCTCAATGACTAAAGTAAACGTAGGCGATCAGGTAACTAAAGGTCAAATTCTAATGACTATTTGGGACTACAAATTCAAGCCAGATGCAGATTTGGATCGTATCGCATTCAAACCAGGTACTGACACCAAGTTCGACATTTTCGTAGGAAAAGTTGACCGTGGAGGTCTTATGGTAGATGTTATAGAAGTAAAAGATCCATCTCCTGATAATCCATTCAGAAGTGAAGCTAATGACGCGAAGAACCGCAAACCATTGCGTTTTGGTTCCCGCACTGACGTATCTACATCAGGAAACTGGGAATCTTAATCTACCTTGGCAGTTGCCGCTCAGAGCTATAAGCTGATCAAGAAAATCAAAGATGAAAAATTTGATGTAGATCATCTGCATGAGTATGCTTTGCTTATTCATCTGGGTGTTCGGGATCTTCAGATTGGCATTGTAGATAATCAGGATAGGCTTGTCTTTTTCGAAGATTATATTTTCCAAAATTTAAACTCAAGCGAGGATCAGCTGGTGTTGCTCAAAGAATTATTTGAAGCACACCACCTGTTGACTGCTGGCTTCTGGAAAAAAGTAAAGTTTTCAATCAAGAATAATAAGTTGGTGCAGGTGCCTGCTTCATTGTTCGTGAAAGAGGCTGCTTCAGAATACCTCAAGCTCAATGCAAGATTTGACCTCGACAAGGAAGTAATTCTCCATTGCGAAAATACAACAAGCAACGTTGTGACTGTATTCGCACTGCATAGAGGAATACACGATTGGGTAAGTAGTCTGTACGAGAACTCCTCCTTAAGCTTCATGCACCAGTCTGCAAGTTTAATTGAAGGGGTACTTCATGAAACCGTAACTGACAATAAGCCTCCCCTCTTCGTATATATCGATCGCTTCAAACTGCATATTTTATCTGTTAAAGAAGGACGCTTGGTTTATTATAACCAGTTTCCAATACAGCATTTCTCAGATTATGTTAAATACATTATGCTTGTGCTCAACGCCATGCAAATGGATCAGCAAACCAGTAAGATCATTTTGTGGGGATACGTTGGCAAAAATTCTCCCCATGCTATCGAGTTCTCTAAATACATCAAGAACGTATCATTTGGAAGCCGTCCTAAGTACTTAAAATTTGGCTATTTATTTGACGAAATACAAGATCACCACTTTTACGATTTGTATTCAATGCATCTATTAAACAACTAGCAACCAAGTAGCTTAATTTGTTAACTTTAATCTCAAGCTTTAGCTGTTTACTATGAAAAAAATAGCGCTTTTTCCAGGTTCATTTGACCCCTTTACCAAAGGACACGAAGACATCGTGTTAAGAGGTCTTACCCTGTTTGATGAAATCATAATCGGTATCGGATACAACAGTGGAAAAAGTAAACGATATTTCGAAGTAGACTTCATGGTAAAAAAGATTGAAGAAACTTTTTCCGATTACCCTAATATCAAAGTACTCACTTTTGCAGAGTTGACAGCGGCATTTGCTAAAAAGCACAATGCTAATTATTTACTAAGAGGTCTCCGGAATACAACAGATTTTGAATATGAAAATAGTATCTCTCAGGTAAATCGTCATCTTAACCCGGAGTTAGAGTCTGTTTTTTTAATAACAACTCCCCAGTTTGCCGCCATCAGTTCTTCCATTATACGGGAAGTACACCGCTACGATGGAGACGTCTCCACATTCCTCCCTTACCAACTTTAATGCTCTAAATTTAAATCCAGATTTTCAGTTTTGCTGTAATATTCTTCAAACACAAACTGAATTGATTTGTAGGAATTTTGAAGTGCATGATACACTTCCTTTTGTGTCATCCACCGCAATTCTTCAATATCTTCTTCAAGGCATGGCTTCATCTTGCTATCATCCACCAAATCCATCATATACCATTTTGTCCGTTTGATCATACTTTTTTTGTTCATCGTGTAGGTATGCCACGTTGTACAAATCTTGTCACCCAGTTTCACATCAATATTACACTCTTCTTCTACCTCCCTTATGGCTGTTTCCTGGTTACCCTCTCCCTTCTCCCTCTTGCCTTTAGGCAGATCCCATTTTTTCAAGCGGTAGATCATTAACAGCTTATCCTTTTTCCTTACCAAGCCACCGGCTGCCTTGACCAACTTGAATTGTCCCTTGATAAACTCTTTTAGCCCCTTGTATTCGTTGGTTGTAATTTCAAGGGATATAAGGCTGGTAGGCACTTTAGAATTA
>JAGQYK010000002.1:187481-197410 GCA_020436125.1 Cyclobacteriaceae bacterium
TTGATAAACTCTTTTAGCCCCTTGTATTCGTTGGTTGTAATTTCAAGGGATATAAGGCTGGTAGGCACTTTAGAATTAAGGAGTTCTAATAGGACTCCCATATCTTCCACTCTTACGTTTTTAATCCATACATGATGGATCAACTTAGCTTTGGTAATTGCTTCGTTTTGAGCATCAAGAATATGGTTATAGCTGCCTTCTCCGGGATTTACATTAGCTTTTCTGATCTTAACAGGAGTATCGTTAACAAAAAGGTTCATAAAGAGAAGAAGGATGCTACCATAGGTGCAAAAACATAAATAAAACCCAATGTGTCAAACATTGACCCAATGATTAGTCATTTTTTTTCGAAAAAATTTAACCTTACTAAAATCGCCCTACTTTATCCCCTTATTCTTGCAGCAGGTGGACTTTCATAATAAATTGCGATTGGAAAGAAAAGGGCAAGAATGCCCTTTGGCATACCTGTTCACCCTATAATGAAGGCAATATCCATCAATTCGTCTACAGCCACATCGGTGGCAGAAAAGCTACTTCAAATAGAAGCTATAAAGCTTAATTATAAAAATCCATTTACATGGAGCTCGGGATGGAAATCGCCCATCTACTGTGACAATCGCCTTTCCCTCTCTTACCCTGCCATTCGTACCTACATCAAAGAAGCACTTGCTGAAGTAGTTAAAAACAACTTTGCCGATGCCGATTATATCGCTGGTGTAGCCACTGCCGGTATTGCACAAGGTGCACTCGTAGCAGACTTACTAGGTCTACCCTATGTATATGTGCGCCCCAAGCCGAAAGAACATGGAATGGGCAATCAAATTGAGGGAAGGATAGAAAAAGGGAAAAAAGTGGTATTAGTAGAAGACCTTATCTCAACAGGTGGAAGCTCATTAAAAGCAGCTAAAGCGCTGGAAGAAGCTGGTGCTAAAGTGATGGGTATGGTAGCCATTTTTACCTATGGGTTTGAACTTGCAGAGAATAACTTCAAGGACGCTAAAATACCGCTCGTTTGCTTAAGCGATTTCAATGCTCTCCTCGGTGCTGCTGTTCAAATGGAATACCTGAATGAGGATCAACTCATCCATGTAAAATCATGGCGATTGGATCCCGCCAATTGGAAATGATTTAATAACGTTCTTCAATCCCCAATCCAAAAAGAGCAAAGTCATATTTGACAGGATCTTTTGGATCCAATTTCCTAAGTGCCAAGGTAAGCTCCACTGCTGTTAACCAATCAACTGGTTTACGGGTGATCAGTTTCAGTTTCCTGGCTACTCTCTCCACATGAAGATCACAGGGACAAATAAGTTGTGCTGGACTAATTGAATTCCAAAGCCCAAAATCCACACCCTTCTTATCCTTTCGCACCATCCACCTTAAATACATATTGATTCGCTTACAGGCCGACTTCCTCACAGGAGTAGCTATATGTTTTTTAGTGCGGGGCGGAAAGTCTTCAAGAGCAAAGAAAAGCTTATGAAAATGAATAAGGGCCTTCTCCACATCGTTATCATCTGTATTGACTGGAAAAGCAGATTCCAGCGAATCATTCTTTTTATAGTGCTCACTTAAAAACCGAATGAAGTAAAGACAATCGGTAGCATTAAAAGTTCGATGTTTAAATTGCTCGAAAACCTTTAAGTCCTTTAAGTGATGATTAATTAAAAAGTCGTGGGGCGCATTGTCCATCAATGCGAACAACTCTTTACTCTTCTTAATAATGGTGGTCCTTTGACCCCAAGCTAAAGTAGCGGCAAAGAAACCAGCAATCTCAATATCCTGTTTTTTTGAATAATAATGCGGTATGCAGATCGGATCGTTCTCTATGAATCCTGGTTGATTGTACATCTCAACTCTTTCATCCAAAAAGGATTTGAGTTCCTGAGCGTTCACCTATTATTTATAGTAAGTAATCTCCGCCCTAAACTTCGAATCAACTCCTCCCAACCGATCGAAGGCTGACTTCGAAATCTTAATAATGATCTTATCATTTACCCCTGTCGCTGGAAGGGGGCCTACAACCCTCACAAACACTTCCCTGTTATTCAACTCGTTTCTTACTTTCAGAATGGTGCCTGGCTTGGCACTGCGATGCAACGCGAGGTATTTTCTATTCCCTTCAGTGCCATCAATCAATTCTGCCAAACCAGATTCCTTGATCTCATCAGTGCCCGCTACATTTTCTGAAATCTTAACTACAGCTTCCTGGGGTTGTTTAATAACAGGAGGAACAGTTGTTTTCTGGGTGGAATCCTGCGTTGTAACTCCAGAAGGTTGCGTTCCTGGTGCTGCTACACGTACCAGTTGCCCAATCTCCAGATTACTTCCGGTCATGTTATTCCACTCTTTTATTTGTTGAACAGAAACTCCATACTCGCGTGAAATGGAGTAAAGTGTTTCTTGTGGTGCTACGCTGTGATAACCAACAACGGTGGTTGCCCTAACCTCTGGTTGAACAGTAACACTTGGGGTAGTCGAGCCTCCGTTTTTAATGCGCAATTGCTGCCCTACAGATAATGCATTAGCAGTAAGGTTATTCATCGACTTCAGCTCATCAACAGAAAGGTTATACAACCTGGAGATAGAAAACAGCGTTTCTCCTGGAGCTACAGTATGTGAGTCTTTGCTGGATTGGACAACAGCCACACGAGGCACATAGGGAATCCTTAAAATCTGCCCCACATCAAGACCAGCATCGGCCTCCTTATTGTATTCCAAAATTTGAGTAATAGAAGCTCCATACCTCCGGGAAATCCCATACAATGTTTCTTGCTCATCCACTTGATGGATAACAAAAGACTTCCCTCCGATGGTTTCCAATCGAAGAGAATCGGATGCAGAAGAGAAATCTGGGGCAACCCATATATGAGCCACCAAAAAAATGAACTTTATCATAGTCTTACCAAGTTGAAAAAATACCAATTCTGCATAACACCTAACAAATTCATGCCAGTTTCGGTTAACCAAAAAATACACTTGCTCAATTCAGACGATGCTGGTAATAAATCACCAGCATGTCTGGGTTAACCCTGACAAAGTTTAAAAAGCTTTCGTCAGCCCTGGGGGCAAAAAATGTCAATCTTATTTGACATTTTTTGGGTTAACTTTATGCAAGTTAATCAGCTTAATAACGATGAAGAAATTAATGATCGTATTTTCCGTGCTTTGGCTTCCAGGCATTAGCATCAGCTATGGGCAGAACAAATCGAAAGTGATGGTGATGGAGATCAAGGCCGAAATAGACCCCCGGATGACACGTTATGTGGATCTGGCCCTTGATCATGCTGAAGAAATAAAAGCAGACTATGTAATCATCGAAATGGATACCTATGGCGGTGTTTTGACCGATTCCAAGGATATTGTAGACCGTATTTTAGATCTAAAAGCGCCCATTTGGGTGTTTATCAATAAAGATGCTGCCTCGGCTGGGGCACTGATTTCTATCGCCTGTGACAGTATCTATATGGCTCCTGGTGCCACCATTGGTGCAGCCACAGTAGTACAAGGGGGCACGGGTGAAGCGGCTCCTGACAAATATCAATCCTATATGAGATCAATCATGCGATCGACTGCCGAACATAATGGCAGGGACCCGAGAATTGCTGAGGGAATGGTAGACGAAAGGATCGCCATCGATAGTATTTCTGCTGAGGGAAGTGTGATCACTTTCACTACCAAGGAGGCACTAAAGTATGGCTACTGTGAAGCGCAGGTGGAATCCATGGAAGAAATATTAAAGAGAAATGGAGTTGCCAATTTTGAATTGGTTCGTTTTGAAATCAGTGCTGTTGAAAAGGTAATCGCTTTCTTTTTGAACCCGTTTATTAGTGGTATTCTTATTCTGGTCATTCTAGGAGGTTTATACTTTGAATTGCAGTCTCCCGGTGTTGGGTTCCCTATTTTGGCCGCTGTCACTGCACTGATCCTTTATCTGGTTCCGTACTACCTCAACGGATTAGCTCAAAATTGGGAAATCATCGCTTTGTTTGTAGGCATCATTCTTATTCTCGTGGAAGTTTTTGTTATTCCTGGTTTTGGTGTAGCTGGTATAACGGGTGTAGGGCTTACTGTTGGGTCAATGGTTTTGATCATGATCAACAATGACTTCTTCAATTTTGAAATGGTTCCTATGAATGACATTATTGTTGCTTCGCTTGCCATTTTTGGAGGACTCTCCGGAGGGGTACTATTGCTATTTGTGGGAGGAGTCCGATTAAGTCAGACTGGATTTTTCAAGCGTATCTCATTAATGGATACACAAGCACAGTCCGAAGGCTACACCTCCAACTTTAATAACACTGGAGATTTGATTGGGAAAACAGGAACTGCCTATACCGTATTGCGACCCAGTGGGAAAATCATGATTGAAGACCAGATCTATGATGCCTTTTCTCGCGGAGATTATATTGAAAAGGGAGATACGGTTAAGGTACTGGAAATAGAAGGTTCTACCCTAAAGGTAAGAAAGGTAACTGCATGAAAATAGTTGGAATCATCCCGGCTCGCTATGCCTCCACCCGCTTTCCTGCCAAACCCCTTGCGGATATTGCCGGACAAACCATGATAGAGTGGGTGTACAGTCAGGCCAAAAAATCGAACTCATTGGATCGTGTCATTGTTGCCACCGACAATCAGAAGATTTACGACCATGTAAAAAGTAAGGGAGGAGAAGTCTGTATGACTTCTGAAAATCATGTGAGTGGTACCGATCGTTGTGCTGAAGCATTAGCTTCATCTAACGAGGAATTTGATTATGTAATCAACATACAAGGGGATGAGCCATTCATTGACCCACGACAAATTGATCTATTGGCTTCCCTTTTAGATGGGAAAGCTGAATTAGCAACGCTCATTAAAAAAATTACTGACCACGATGCATTACACAATAGCAATATTGTGAAGGTGATTTACAATGCTGAGCATGAAGCCATTTACTTCAGCAGAAGTCCCCTACCTCATTTAAGGAATGTGCCCAAAGAAAAGTGGTTTGATCAGCAAGCCTATTTCAAGCACATTGGCATGTATGGTTACCGGACTGATATTCTTGGCGAGATCACACAGCTAGCCCCTTCTTCGCTTGAGCTGGCAGAATCTCTGGAACAACTTCGGTGGATTGAGAATGGCTACACCATCAAAGTAGCAGAAACTGATATCGAATCCATGGGGATTGATACGCCTGAGGATTTGGAGAGGGCTACTGAGTATCTAATTAAAAAGAAATAAGGTTCTTTAATGAGTGTGAGACTCTTCGCTTACGCCTGCCTTTGCCGAAACGGCTACGTGCAGGCTGGCTCTGAGTGACGGCAGCTTCGGACAGCGCTGACGTCATTGCGAACCGAAGGGATGGAAGGTGGGAAGCGTGAAGCAATCTCCATCACGTCATTACGAACTGAAGCGCGGGTAGAGCGTTGGAGTGAAGCAATCCCCTAAATTAAGGTGCATTCCTCAAGTTGGGAGATTGCTTCGGTCGTGCCTCCCTCGCAATGACGTGTCCTTTTGTATCGCAAATTGAAACCAAAGGAAAAGCGATGGCAGGAAGACAGTCTTCCGATCCAATCGGAATCCCACGCTATGACGATCATTTAATCGGTTTCAACCCCAACTTCTGCTCAGCAAAAGTATTGATCGCCTTTTCCACCGACCCCAGGTCTCCAGAAACCAAATGGGAACCAATCACATGAGCACCTGCATTCGGTATGGCAATGGCCTCTTTCAGCTCAGAAGGAGTTCCTAATTCCTCGTTCATCTTCAACATGGCACTAACTTTCACCGTAGGATCCTGATGTTCCTCGTCTTTATAATAATACAAGGTGAGTGAAGGTTGGGTGACTTTGCTAAACGTCTCCTTATTCATTTTATCCTCCACCAACTCTTCCAATTGTGTAAGTGCTTCCAATCTGTATTTAGCATTCCAGTAGGGTAAGCGATCAGACTTGTAACTGATCTCCTGATAATCACTCCCTACTACCATCCTCGCGATTTGAAGTCCCCACGGATTATTCAATAAAAAGGCATTAGGGTCATTGATTTCAATGTTGGGGGACATGTTGATGAGCGCAAATACATCATCAGGATATTGCGCGGCTAGCATCAACGCCATTGTACCTCCAGTAGAAGTACTTACAAGAATTACCTTTTCTCCAATGGCCTTACCAATCGCTAAGGCTTCCTTTGAACTCTCCCACAACCGATCCGCAGTAAAGTATAATAACTGCTCTGTGGTATCAATGCCATGATCTGCCAACCGAGGCAGGTACAGATTGCCACCAAACCTCTTCGCAAAATCAGTATGCACAGGATCTCCCTCTTCCTGCGAAGCAGAGAAGCCGTGTAAGTACACTACACTGTACTCCGTTTTCTGATGCGTACTATCCAACCAAACGATGCGGGCTTCGTTGTCGGGTTTTACATTGCGCTTTGCTTCCTGATTATTAATGTAAGCCACGAGCCCATTGGCATCATTGGGAACAACTGGCATCTCTGGATCAAACTTTGGCTTTTCAGGAGCCGGGCCGAGAAAGTAAACACCAGCAATTAAAAGAATAGGAAAAGAGATGAAGACGAAGCGTTTGGACATGGGAAGAATTTAAAAGAATAAAGATAGGAGATTCTGGGGACTAGATGCTGGATTCTAGAGGCTGGGTTCTAGATTCTGGAAGTTGATTGAAAAGTCTCTTATAAAACAAAAACCCCTGTAGATATCATACAGGGGTTTTCAATTGTTAGCTGCAGGTGTCATTAGATTCTTGCTTTGGTGAAACTTAGATTCTTAATCTGACGGTACTGTTCGCTATTCAGTCCGAAGATGGCTCTCACGTACTTTTTCACTGCACGGGATACCGGCACAATGGCTTCTGCTTTCGTGTACAGGCATTCGTTGCGGGCGATGCGCGCATTGCTCAGTTTTACCTTTACCTGGGCCACACCGCTGTTCAGACTGTTCATCTTCTTCAAGATGGATTGTAAGCCTGCGACAGACAATTCGGGTTCATTGGCCATGTAGGAAGGGTCTACACTGATGGCTTGCACCAACCTTGCGAAGTGATCTGCTTTGCTGACGTAACTCAGCTGAGCAAACTTCGGTCTGTTTTTCTTCTCCTCTTCGGTGGAAGCTAAGGGAGCTCTGTCCTTGGCTCTTCTACCGGTCATGAGGCGGAAGAATACTCTCGCATCATTAAGTGTCTCTTCCTTAGCGCCCGATGCGGAAAGCGTTAAGATGACACTGGCTGCCAGTTTGGGCATATCTCTGAAGAGGACTTCCCGATCGTTGGTCAGGTTGTCGTATTCAGTTTTTGCTGCCTTCACGTTGGCGAGCGACTGACGAGCATTGACAAGAAGTACACTCAATGCATCAAGCTGGAGCTTTGGTGATCCGGGTTTGTACTTGTCTCCGTACCCAGAGCAGAAACCTACAATCTGATTGAAGGTCTCTACGTTTCTAACATTTGTCATAATACTGTTAATACGGAAAACCTTATGTAAATAGTTTCATGTTTTAGTAAATATTTTTAAAATATTTTTTTTTAGAATAGATAAATCCTAATGATGTAGTCTACGGGAGTAGATTTAAAGCCTGAGAAAGCACGGAACTAAGTTCCGCGCCAGGGAGAGAGCGCTAAGTTTCAGGGAGGCACTCAGTAGGCAGGTATCACTCTCCATTCGTCATTACGAACTGAAGCGTAGGATGTGTGTTGGAGTGAAGTAATCCTTTTGTTTTGGAGATCGCTTCGGTCGTGCCTCCCTCGCGATGACGACTTTACGAAGTATCTCGCCCAGGTCTTCTTATCCAAGCCTGATAACTCAGTGCATCCAATATAGAGGGACAGCCATGTCCATCTGATGGTAGACCTACTCACTTTGCAGGGACAAGCCTGTAGCAACCGAGTGTCAACAGTATCTCATCAGGAGGACACCCTTATCCCATTTGTGAGTAAGCTTTATCTCGTTGGAGGGGCAGCGTTGTTGCATTAGTTGGTAGGGCCAGTCTTCTTTGATGGGCAACTCAGTAGCTTCCTCGGGACAACGGTGTTGCACCCGAGGGACATGAGACTGTCATTGGTGAGCACTGGAAGTCACTTTTAGGGGACAACTGGGTTTCTTTTGGTGGACAGGGTGGTTGCATTGTGGAGACAGCCCTGTTGCATTACCCAGCATAACCCCTATCAACAGCGGGACAGCATTGTAGCCATTGGGTGCATGGGTTGTCTCTTTATAGAGGCGCTATTGTTGTATTTATTATGCTACGAAGATCGTTAAGGTTCTACCATTCCTTAAATCAGGACTTAGGTTCTTTTACCTTCTTCTTCATTGGAAACTCGAACCCAAAGCGCACATGTATCTTATCCCCGTATGGGCTTTTGTCTTTGCGGTCGTACAGATTGTACATCATTTCGGTGTTTCCCCTAATGGACTTATACACCTTAAATTCTTTTTTAATACCAATAGGCCAGCTCCATACCCATTGTCGCGAACCTTCTTCCACATTGAAATTGTTTATTCTTGAGGGTACGTAACTGTTCATTACCTCTGGTAAAAATCTCAGACTAACACCCTTCACCCACTTGAACTGCACGCCTGCTCGAGGGCCATATACACGTTCCTCTTTATGAATATTCAAATCTTCAAATGCCAGGCGGTGATTCCATCCGGCTACAGCAGAAAACCGACCGGAGACCCGATACATTAGACCCGGATTAACATCCAACAAAAAATAATCAGAACTCTGAATCTGGAAGGTGAGAAAGGGGATAATTCGTTCAATAAATGGTTTGTCTTTCATCGGGTTGGGTGGACGCTTGGGCATCTCAAACAAACTCTTCACATCCGTATATTTTGATTTCACTTTGCTCATCTTACCCATGGCGCCTTGCAACACCTCCGTTTTATCGGCAAAATAATCTGTAGCCGGGTTTTGCATCATAGCCTCCAAAGCCTGCTTCTTTAGTTCCTCCGAGGCCTGTTTCTTTAGCGCCTCAGGAACATTCATTGATGCTCCCGCTTCATGCATCTGATTTAAGGTGGCTGCATTCTCTTGTAGTTCTCCAGTGTCCGCAAGTTTCATGGCTTGTGCTTCGGCTGCTTTATCTATGTTTTTGACTTCGCCCACGTTTCCCTTTGCTATCTGTTGTACATCACCACCATAACCAGCAATGCTCTCGGTTACTTTTCCCAATTCGCCTGTCCCGTTTAAATTCAATTCACCCAAACCAGAAGAGGGTATATCCAACCCGCCCTTTATATCCAAGCCAGGCATATCCATGGCCGGCATGCCCGATTTTGAATCTGAAATGCTATAACCATTTACTGATTGTTTAAATTGATCAACGGGTTGTTGCATTTGGGGAGGTAGCGTTACCTCTTCCATCCCCTGAGTGGTTTTAGACTTTAACTTATCCAATTTCCCATTGGCTGCGGTCAGCTGATTGCCTTTCAATTGCTGTAGACTATCCAGTTTGGCCGAGAGTTTATGAGTAGGCAAGCTGAGGGAGTTCAGGCTGTCAATTTTATTTTTTAATACCTGTTGGGTAGAATCAATAGGTGCAGTGACTTTTTGGTACTCTTCGGTGATTTCATTGGCCCCGTGCTGAAAAGCCTGCTGAATAGAATCCGCTTCTTGCAATTGCAGTGTGGTGATACTATCCGCACGCGACAATACCTTAAGGCTATCAGCTTGTTGAGCATAGCTTTGAATAAAGGCCACAACAAAAAGTACTACCAGGTATAGCCGCATTTTCATACAGTAGGCAATTTAGAGCTTGCGTAACTTTGGAACAATAAGGGAAAACCCCCAGAATTAGATGCCTTTAGTACCCATGGTACTACGGCAAAGGTTATAAAATGAATACCTTCTTTGTTTCTTATTTTGTAGCCTCCATCTGACATGATGTAATGATAACAAAAAGGCTAATTAGAAAGAATGTACCAGA
>JAGQYK010000030.1:0-31019 GCA_020436125.1 Cyclobacteriaceae bacterium
CACCGGCAGGGGCACAACTGGATATGACTACAGTAGGAACGACAGACTTTTTTTTAATTGTTGTGTATGCCTGTGGCGAAACTCCAGCCGCACAAGTAACAGTGGATGTTACCAGTGGTGCAAATATTGTTTTGCCAACCCCACCTGTTCAGGTGTGTGATGTTGGTGGTATTGTTGATCTTAGCACTTTCGTCAGCGCAACTCCAGCGGGGGGTGTATTTACATTCTCAGGTACAGGTGTAACTGGAAGTCCAAACTTTGATCCAACAGGATTGGGTAATACCACTAGTACGATCACAGTAGATTATGTGTCGGGTACTTGCTCTACTTCTACTACTTTTGACATTGATATTGTTACTAATGCCACTATAACCGTACCTGCAGGAGCTACGGCATGTGAATCAGGTGGAATTGTTGACCTAACCACCTTAGTAAGTGGAAATCCTGGGGGAGGTACGTTTACCTTTGCTGGCGCAGGAGTTGTAGGGGCAGGCCCTGACTTCGATCCTAGTGGACTAACAGGTCTTACTGCAATTACCGTTGATTACAATATTGGTGGCTGTACTGCACCTACACAAATGTTTGACATCGATGTGGTGCCTAACGTATCATTGGTAGTAGATAACTCAACCACAGTTTGCCCTTCATCAGGGCCAATAGATTTAACAACTTTGATAACTCCAACGCCAGGAGGAGGCGTATTTACATTTACTGGAACTGGTGTGACAGGTACTCAATTTGATCCCTCTGGATCTGCAGGTTCTACGGTTGTATTAAATGTTTCTTACAATATTGGTGGATGCATCGCAGCATCTACTGTTCAGGTTGTAGTACGCTCTGCAACAGATCCATTATGTGGTGGCCCTACAGGTAACTGTGCTACTGTAACGATTACTCCTGTGCCTTCAGCTGCAATATGCTCTCCAACTGATGGATCAATCCTCTTTAATATTAACCCTGCTACACCAACAATCAACAACACTGGTGTTCGTATAGATATAATTGGAACGTCCCCGACTAATCTAGGTGTATCACAAACAAATTTTAACGACCCGTTATTTACAGGGTTATCAGTAGGAACTTATGACTATACTATTGAATACGGAGATCCGGGCTGTATTAAAACAGGATCAGTTACCGTACTGCTTGGCCCCGATGTAGTTGATTTTACAGTGGCCTCCAACAGTGTAAATTGCTTTGGAAGTGGAGGTGGAGTAGTTCTTTCATCTATAAACGGATCAGACTTGGCTGACTATACTTATGAGGTCACACAGTTGGGCGCTGTGGTATCCACGGGTACAATTACACAGTTGCAATCGTTAGGAGAAGTAACATTGACAGGGTTTGGAAGTGGTAATTTTGAAATCAAACTATCTCAGGATCAATCTGCCACTACAACATGCCCAAGTCCTGTGCAGTCAGCACGTAAACCATTTACAGTTACTAGCCCTACTGCCAACCTTGACACCTTGTATGTCAATAAAACGGTTTCTGTTCCTGATCTGCCTACAGGTTCTATGGTGGTGGGAATTAGTGAGAGTTTGCAAGAGCCTTACGAGGTGAGATTAGAACTGACACAGCCGCTATTTCCTGGGCAGGTATTTGCTCAAGACTTTACTGAAGCTACAAGAAATACACTCAATCTTAAGGTGGAGTTTGAAGCTCCCAATTTATTTGCCGGAGGTTACTTATTGTCTTTGAGAGATGCACTGGGATGTCGTAAAGATTATGCAGTAACCATAGATGTTGATAACAATCTGATGGTACCTAATATATTTACACCTAATGGCGATGGTGTAAATGAAGTTTTCTTCATACGCAACATGCCTGATGCCACGGAATTGATGATTACTAATCGATGGGGTAAGCAAGTTTATTTATCCAAAAACTATCAGAATGATTGGGATGGAGGAGATGTTGCAGATGGTGTGTATTACTACCGAATTAATGCAGCCGGGCAGAGCTACTCCGGATGGGTTGAAGTACTAAGAGGTAAGTAATTGTTTATAGAGCCGCCAAAAACTGCATGGTGTCCACGTTGTCAGCATAGTCTTCTAATTCTGGTTTTTGGGCTTTTCCAAAATCAATACTTCCGTTGTACCAACCTTTAGCAGAAAGTATACACTGCAATTTTTCGCTGTGTACTGCAAGTTTGTTTTTTAAATCATCTTGATCTGAATAGCGTTCGTAAAACATAACCGAGATAGGAGAGACCAGCTTATCACTTTCAACCATTAGGATGGCTCCATTGTCGTAAAAGTGCTTCAGGTTAGTAAGATGGATGGAGCGCTGGTAATTGTAATTGTTAGCATACTTGTTATGGTTAACAATGTCGGTAAACTTCTCCCATTCCCTCAATAAGGGAACCAGGTCATATTCTTCGGGTATATACAATTTGGAAACGTTCCTGCAGCCCAACCCAAAGTATTGAAATGTATCATTTCCGAGTTCTTTTAGCTCACTGTTGGTTTCCTCACCGATTAAAATAGCACAAGATGACCTGTTCTTGCGAATGATGTGGGGAACATTTTTAAAATAATATGAAAAATACCTGCCTGTGTTATCACTTCCCGTGGCTATAGCAGCATCGTATTGGTGAAGGCGTTCTTCAAAAGAAGCAAGACCGGAAAAACGAGGTTCAATCTCAGAAAGCATATTATGAACAAAAGGCAGCAATTCTGAATCCTGACTGCTTAGCTTAATCTGAGCATGATGTCCAGCCAGTAAAATACAAAGATAGTCATGAAATCCCACTAGAGGAATATTGCCCGCCATGGCAACACCCACCTTCTTACTGCTGCTTTCGTTAATAGTATATTTTGATAACCAGTTTTCTAATTTTTCATCGTTGAGAAAAATACTAATTCCATCGATGGCAAGTTTTATATTGGCATCTGTAAACCATGGATTTTTGATGCTAGCTTTGTTGGATATAGTTTCCAGATCCGCCTTAGGCAATTGTTTCAACTGACTACCGAGTAGGCTAAATGCTGCTTTTCTTTCTTCTAAATTCATGGTGTATTCACTAAACTTTTGTGGTGCCTATCTTGTTTGAAGGATTAGAATAGAATCGTATTTTTGTGCGAAATTACTCGGATTCGATAGATTTTTAAAGGCATGGCAATAAAGATAACAGATGAGTGTATTAATTGTGGGGCTTGCGAACCAGAATGCCCCAACACGGCAATCTATGAAGGTGGTATCGAGTGGACTTGGAGTGGAGGGACAGCCCTTACTGATGAGGTGACGCTAGGAGATGGTTCTAAAGTGGATGCGAAGAGTGATCAAGCTCCCGTTTCTGATGAATTTTATTATATCGTATCCGGTAAATGTACCGAGTGCACAGGTTTCCATGAAGAACCACAATGTGCTGCTGTTTGCCCGGTAGACTGTTGTGTTCCAGATCCTGATATGGTAGAAACCAAGGAGGTGCTTTCTGCAAAGAAAGCTTGGTTGCATAACGAGCAGCTTCAAAACTAGTACTTGCAATTCTATTAAAGCACCCCGCTTAACGAGCTATCGCATTTTTGACCGCTTGATCAGGTAAGCCTGCAGTACTTCAAAATAATCACTTTGAGCATCGGCTGAGATAAAGTCAATCTTGAGCTGATTACACTTGAGTTTTAATTCTTTGTGGAAGGAGGTAAGCTGAGTCGTAAATTGTTCTCTGATTTCTGCAGGGTTGAGTTTTATTTTTTCCCTGCTCTCCAGATCGATAAACTCATAAGGCCTTTCATCAAATTCAAACTCAAGTTCTGTTTTGTGATCAGTGACATGAAATAATAGTACTTCATGCTTGTTGTGCTTTAGGTGCTGCAATGCTTTGAAGATTTCATTGGGGTCTTCATCTCCATCAAACATATCACTGAAAAGAATTACCAACGATCTTCTGTGCGTTTTCTCAGCGATCTCATGAAGTACATTGGCCACTTTGGTTGACTTGGGTTCTTTTGCCCCTTTATCAATCGCTCTTTCCAACAATTGAAAGATTTTATCCAGATGAGAGGGAGTGGACTTAATAGGGGTGAACTCCTCTATCTTATCGGAAAAAAGACATAGTCCTACTGCATCGCGCTGCTTATGAAGCAGATAGCTAATGGCGGAGGCAGCATATATGCTAAATTTAAATTTGGCCAGTGAATCGGCAGGGTAATACATCGAAGAGGAGCAGTCAATAGCAATAAGACACCTGAGATTAGTCTCCTCTTCATACTGTTTGGTGTACAACCGATCCGTTCTGGCAAATACTTTCCAGTCGATATGACGCGTACTCTGTCCTTCATTGTAGAGGCGATGCTCAGCAAACTCTACAGAAAAACCATGGTAAGGAGACTTGTGTAAACCAGTGATAAAGCCTTCTACAAGCTGTCTGGCCAGTAACTCCAGGCTAGCAGATTGCTTAATATTGTCGAAATTAATTTTCACGAATTTTGGAAATAAGAGATATACCTAATTAATTAGGGGTCTGTACAAACATTATATAACGCACTAATGGCATTTATGGTGCCTTAAGTTTGTGATAAATTTTTAAAATACTATCTTCGATTACATCAATTTACCTCAAAATTCACAACTAAACCCAGATTCGTGGAAGAGAATAAGAATAACGGAAGGGACGAAATATTTTCGGAGAAAGTGAAAGCTGGAAAGCGGACATACTTCTTTGATGTAAAGGCTACCCGATCAAACGATTATTACCTGACCATTACGGAAAGTAAGAAGCGTTACAACAAAGATGATGAAGGCTTTACATACGAGAAGCATAAAATCTTCCTCTATAAAGAGGACTTTAATAAATTCGTTGAAGCTTTGAACAACACGGTCAATCACGTGAAATCAGAGCTGATGCCTGAGGTAGATTTCGAACAATTTGATCAACCTCGCGAGGTAAGAGAAGAGGCCAAAACCTCCACTATTGATACAGAACTAAAGTGGGACTAGTTCCCATCCTATACCTAGATTGAGAAAAGCCCCGAAATTTCGGGGCTTTTCTTTTAATGCTCTCTGCTTTAGCTGGGTTGTGATTATATTTGCCCCCTTTCAAAACGGCATATAATTATGGCACTTAGATGTGGGATTGTGGGGCTTCCCAACGTAGGTAAATCAACCCTCTTCAATGCATTATCCAACAATAAAGCAGAGGCAGCAAATTTTCCTTTCTGTACGATTGAACCTAATGTGGGGGTAATTGCTGTTCCGGACGAGCGACTAGATATCTTGAAGGAATTGGTCCACCCGCAAAGGGTCTTACCTACTGCGTTTGAGTTTGTGGATATTGCCGGCTTGGTAAAAGGGGCAAGCAAGGGTGAAGGGCTTGGCAACCAGTTCCTCGCCAATATAAGGGAGGTAGATGCCATTGCTCATGTGGTACGATGCTTCGAAGATGATAACATTATCCATGTCGATGGAAGGATCAAACCCATTGCAGATAAGGAGATTATAGATACAGAGTTACAATTAAAGGATCTTGAATCAGTTGAGAAAAAGATCGCCAAAACTGAGCGAACTGTAAAAGGTGGTGACCCCAAAGCGAAGAAAGAATTGGCAAGCCTCAAGATGTACAGAGATGCCCTTTTGGCAGGTAAAAATATAAGGGTAGTTGAGGGGAGTGATGAAGACAAAGCAGCGATAGAGGACTTACAATTACTTACCGCTAAGCCTGTGGTCTATGTGGCCAATGTGGAAGAAGCATCTGTTCATACGGGTAATGCTTTCTCACAGGAATTGGCTGCCAAGGCCAAAGAGGAAGGGGCTGAGACCATCGTGGTGTGCGCAGCGATAGAGGCTCAAATTGCTGAGTTAGATACTGTGGAAGATAGGGAGCTATTTTTAGAGGAATATGGGCTTAAAGAATCGGGCCTAGGTAAGTTGGTAAAGGCCACCTATAGCCTATTAGACTTGATTACCTATTTCACAGCAGGAGTGCAAGAGGTACGGGCCTGGACTATAGAAAAGGGTTGGAAAGCACCTCAGGCTGCAGGGGTGATTCACACAGATTTTGAAAAAGGCTTTATTAAAGCAGAAGTTATTAAGTTAGCTGATTATCAGCAATATAAGACCGAAGCAGGATGTCGCGAGGCCGGGAAACTGGCAATTGAAGGGAAGGAATATGTAGTTAAAGACGGTGATATCATGCATTTTAGGTTCAATGTTTAAATAATCCTTACATCAGAAGGGCCGATTTGTCTGATTTTTAGTATTTTAGCTATCCGCAGTTCACTTTTTAGCGGTACTCATAAGGTTATTTTTTAAGGCATAATCCGCAGACGTTGAGAATCCGGATCGTTTTTTCACTGAAGAATAGAGGAGCCTATGTTCCTTTTCATCACCAATTTCTATTGGCCCAAACCATAAAGGGGCTCATTATGATTGGTGGTAACAAGGACTTTGCCGACTATAAGCAATTCAATTTTTCCGGTCTTAAAGGGCAAATCAAAATCAGCAGAAAGGGGCTTCATTTCTTTTCTTCCAAGATTACACTGGTTTTTTCAGCTGCCGATAAGACTTTCCTTGACTACTTTTTGGGAGTACTATTTGCTCAAAAAGATTTGATGATAGGCAATCTACAGCTTACTCCAGAATCCTATGAAAATGAAGATCCCGTCACTATAACAGATTCGGTAAAGTTCCTTTGTATTTCACCCATCGTGTTGCTGCCAGGATCATTCAATGATGATAACGCCAAGCGCTTTATTTCTCCGGAAGAAGATGAGTTTTCGGATTTGCTCTACGATTCTACAATTGCAAGAATGGAGGTCAGTGGTAAGTATACACCAGAGCAATTGGCTGACTTCTATAAGTTTCAGGTGGTAGCGGACCAGGAGTATATTAACAGGATTCAATCATCTCATAAAAAGTTTGCCCGAATTTATCCGGTCTATGATTCTGATATAAAATTTGAAGTGAGGGGGTACACTTTCCCTTTTACTATGTATGCTCCACAGCCTGTTCAGCAGTTTGTGTATGAGCATGGCATAGGTCACTTTTCCCACAAAGGGTTTGGTATGTTGGATGTGGCCAGTGCGGATTCAAAAACTTCGCAATCCGAATCTAAGGAAGAGTTTAATTACGCTTAACGACCGTTTACTTCAATTGGAAAGTAGCCAATTAGCAAATCTGCATTGGGTTGAAATGGTCGGTAATAAAAGAATACTTCATAGAAATTTTCTGTTTCAAAATGGCTTCCTTCAAAGTGGTTGGGTGAGAGTTGATTGTCCTCGACAAGGTATTGGTAGTTGTACCACCCCTGCTTAAGTAACTGTGTATTTTGGTAGGCTCCCGTAGCTGGATCAAAATTCATTTGACTCTCTTGATTCTTAATCCATTGATTAAAAGCCCCCACCAAATAAATCTTAGCCTTTTCCAGTTCCTGGGCTTTTAGTGTAAAGGAAACATCCACATAGTTTGATGCGGTTGCATCATTTCCATTGTCTCTGTTTTCAATATAAAACTGTCCGTTGATATCGGGGTATTGTGAATAAACCTCATGGACTCTGGAGGCATCGGGTTGAACCCATATATGGTAGGGAAGGGAAGCCTTATCAACCCGGTCTGTGTTTTGTCCTGGGAAGTTGATGGATCTGAAATCTACAAAACGAAATTCATTTCCAGCTGTAAAGAACTTGTCGTTATCAAAGAGACGGTATTCAATTTGATTAATATCTTCTCTTACAAAACTGGGCTTAATATTAAACCTGGCATTATCCCACCTTTGATTTTGACGGATCACCACATGTACAGAACCAAAAGGGTTTATAATTTCGACCCTTTTGTAATCCACGATAAAATTCAATTGTTGGTTAGTAGATCGAAGGGTTAGTGCTCCGGAAGTTCGGTTGTCCTGTTTTAGACTGGTACGTCCATCATACACCATAAAACGATGGGAAAGAATGATGTCTGATTTATTACCATTTCGATATACCACCAGAAGGTAATTGCCGGGTAGTTTTACTTTGGGAACGTTAAAACGATAATGAACATATGGAATTTGAGTGTTACTGGAGAAGGCATATTCATTCACATTAAACTCATTGTACTCCGCCATAAAATCAAGGTCTCTCAGTGAGGAGGTAGTCCAGTCATATTGACAATGAATGATGCGCACATAGTAGCGATTATAATCATTACGTAAGTCGTCAAACTCAAGAACAAGATCGTTTTGATTCATTTGTGTCACAGCCGGTAGGAGCTGGCTTCCTACTTCTCTTTTTTCAGTGTAGAGCTGAACAGATTTGATCTCAGGCTCGTAAGTTCTATTGTCAAAAACAAGCTCCTTTTTAATAGGAGTAGCGAAAAGGCTCAGAATAAGCAGAATAATCAGGTTCATGAGGTAAAACTACTTTAAAATATTTGATTCAATTTCCGCACCAAAATGCAACAAATAGGACATGCCTTTACGTTAGTGGACGTGATTAATACCCTTCCAACCAATTTACTTAATAACGTGTCAAAGGGGTATAACGCATACATGCAGACGGATGAGGACCTAATTAAAGGCTGCGCCAAAGGCGATAGAGCTTCTCAAAAAGCTTTGTATGAACGCTATTGCCGAAAAATGATGGCCATTTGCCTACGGTATGCGAAATCGGGGCAGGAGGCGGAAGATATACTTCAGGAGGGTTTTGTTAAGGTCTTTTCCAACATTTCGAAGTTCAGGGCGGAGTCTCAGTTGGCTACATGGATCACCAGAATTATGATCAACACGGCCTTGAACAAGCAGAGATCGAAGGTGTATATGGTACCTATGTTGGATGTGAAGGAAGGGCATTTGATTCAGGAAGAGGAAGTGTCTTTAGCTCATTTTCATATGAGTGATCTTTTAGGGATAATACAATCTCTTCCTGATGGCTGCCGGATAGTCTTCAATCTGTTTGCCATTGAAGGGTATAGTCACAAGGAAATATCGGAGATGGCAGGTATTAGTATTGGAACTTCAAAGTCGCAATACAATAGGGCAAAGAGTTTATTGCGATCAAAAATTGAAACGCTTGAAAAAGAGAAATTAAGTTATGGGCAAGCTACAATTTGAGGATAACTGGAAGGATGTATTTGAAGGAGCAGAATATGCCGTTTCTGAATCCGTATGGGAGAAAGTGGAAATAGATCTTGTTCGAATGGAAAATAAAACCAATAAGACAAGAGTAATCTTCTATCAAAGAGTAGCAGCAATGGTGGCACTGTTTGCTCTTATGATGGCAGCATACATTGCCTATGAAAGAGCTCCGCTGGGAGCTGATGAACTTCAAATAGCAGAAAACAATATTTCAGCGGATACAAATGGAATTGAAGATACCTCTGCATCCATGAATGAAGGTTTGAACACTTCTAAAAAGGGGGACAAAAATATTGACAATCACACAGGGACTACATCTTCCTTAAAGAGCAGAAGAGCGGTTATACTTTCAAATACTACAAGCACTTCGCTAATAAGTGAGACAGCTTTTGTTGACTTAAAGCCAGTGCACAAAACATCGCATTTGATTGCATTCGTTCCTGATTTTCCGTCTGTAGAGGTTAAGATCAAAAGCAAGAATTTTTATGAACCCAATTTTCCGAGGCAACTACCCGCTATGCCTTCCTACCTAATGACATCAAGCAAAAGTGATAAGGGAAATGATAACCTTTATGCTTCATTGGGTTTTGCAGGAGGCAGCTACAGTCCCGGTACGGTTTCCTCTTCTCCGAGTTCTTTTTCAAGGATGACCAGTAAGGATTCATTTATTATGGCTCAAGTTGAACCACAAAGCGAGCAAGCGTCAATCGGCACTGCGTATTCAATCGGTGTGAATGCGGGTAAGCAACTTTCAAAACGCTGGGCAATACAAAGCGGATTGGGATATGTGGTGCAAAACATTGATTATACCTCTAACTACACGAGCGTTGCACCTGATAATTCTCTTCGTGCAACGGTTGTAGACTATGCAGATAATGAAACGATGATTGCAATTAGTCCTCCGTATTCGATACGAAGCGTGAATAAATACTTGTCTATACCTGTTCAGATGGGATACAAGTTAGTAGATCGTAAAATTGGCTTACAATTGAATGCGGGTGTTTCAACTGACTTTTTTCTAAACAATACGCTTAGAGATGATTCTGGATTGACGGAAAGTTACACGCAAAGTGCGGGAGAGAGGTCTCCTTATCGTAGCATAAATTGGAGTGGACTGATGGGGTTGGAGTTGAGTCATCAACTGGCAGACCGTTATCAAGTGGCCCTTGTACCAGGCATTCGTTACGCGCTTAACTCAGCACTCAAAGATGATGCGGAGGTGTCATACAATCCGCTTGTTTTGGATGTGGGGTTGCGAGTTAAGTATATGTTCAAATAATTGCTAACCTAGGGCATCGATATCTTCGGCCAATTGTTCCCATTTCGTGTTGACTTCTTCAAGCTGTTTAGTGATTCCATTAAACTCTTGCTGTATTTCGTTTAGCTTTTCAAAGTTGCCAAACACTTCGGGTTTCGCCATTTCTGTCTCCAGCGTTCCTTTCTTTTTTTCGAGAGATTCAATTTTATCTTCTACTTCCTTAAGTTTTTGGTTTAAGGCTTTTTTCTTTTTGATATTTTCGTCAGTTGGATTGACTTGTGGCTTGGGCTTTGGCTCAGCTTTCTTTTTTACAGGTTCTGTCTCCTTTGGTGGGGTAGCAATATTTTTTCTCCAGTAATCATATTCATCATAGGTGCCCGGGTATTCTTTAATCTGCTTGTCTTCTATGTACCAAATCTTGTTGGCGATCTGTGATATGAAGTGCCTGTTGTGAGAGACCACAATAAAACTTCCCTGATATTGTTGTAAAGCTTGTATAAGGATATTTTCTGAAAGGAAGTCCAGGTGATTGGTTGGCTCATCCAGCAATAAGAAGTTAGCCTCAGAGATCAGGGTTTTGGCCAACGCCACTCTTGATTTTTCTCCTCCTGATAATACCTTTATTTTTTTAAACACCTCTTCATCAGAAAAAAGGAAGCATCCGAGAACACCTCTTAGCTCTTGTTCTGTTTTTCCACTTCCTGCTTGTTTGAGTTCTTCCAGAATTTCATTTTCAATATGAAGAGATTCCAATTGATGCTGGGCAAAAAAACCAGCAATTACATTGTACCCGATTTTACTTTCTCCTTCAACCTTTTCAGTTCCTGCAATGATCCGTAGCAAGGTAGATTTACCTTTTCCGTTGGCTCCTATTAAAGCAATCTTATCACCTCTTTCAATAATTCCGGAGGTGTTTTTAAGGATTTCAAGCGAACCATAGGATTTAGATACGTCCTTCATGGTAATAACGTGACGGCCTGAAGGCTGGTTGAATGAGAACTTGAAATTGATGGCAGCGTTATCATTAACCACTTCACTGATCATGTCCATTCTGTCTAAAGCTTTTACACGAGATTGCACTTGTTTAGCTTTGGATGATTTGGCACGGAAGCGCTCTATAAATCTTTCTGTTTGTTTTATTTTTTGCTGTTGATTCTCAAATGCGTTTTGCTGAATTTCTTCACGCATTTCCTTTTCCTTGAGGTAGAAACTGTAATTCCCTTCATAACTCACTAATTGCTGATTAGTTACTTCAACAGTTTTTAAAATGACGTTATCAAGAAACTGCCTATCGTGAGATACTACGATAACCGCTCCAGGGTAGTTTCTTAGATAAGCTTCTACCCATTCAATAGAGGGTAGGTCCAAGTGGTTGGTAGGTTCATCCAGCATTAATAGCGATGGCTTCTCCAACAGTAGCTTTGCTAGCATTACGCGCATGCGCCAGCCACCAGAGAACTCACGCAAGGGACGGTGAAGGTCAGCAGTAGTGAATCCGATGCCTTCTAGTACTTCCTCTGCTTTAGCCTGCATCGTATAGCCATCCAGGTGTTCAAATTTTTCCTGAAGCTTTGTTAACTTTTCAACCAGCTTGTCTGAATAGCTGTGCTCCAAATCATGAATGGTCTTCTCAATGTCTCTTTGCGTATCCACCGCCTCTTTAAATGCTTCCATAGCCACGGTAAGAATGGCATCGTCTGTTTGGTAGGAAAGTAAATCTTGGTTGAGAAAGCCAATAGTGCACTCTTTGGCCATACTGATGGATCCCTTATCAAGGCGGTACTCTCCGTTGATGATTTTGAGAAGTGTGGACTTTCCAGTTCCGTTGAGTCCTATTAGCCCAATTTTGTCATTGGGCTTGATAAACATGGATGCATCCTCATAAAGTGGTCTGCCTCCAATGAAGTATGAAATGTTAGATATGGAAATCATGCGGAGAGTTCAGCTGGATTTTTGAAGACGGGGCAAAAATAGGAAGGTTTTGTATCGTAAAAAACCTTTTAACCTTATGCATAACGGACAAAGACCGGTAAATTGAGGACTTAAACTTTAAAATAATTATGAAGCATCTATTGAGCGTGTTGTCTCTTCTTTTCCTGTTTATGGTTACCAGTTGCGAGAGTTCATCAAAAGAATCAAAGGATACGATCGAGACAGAAGATAACTCAAGTCCTGCAATCACAGAGGCGAGTGCTCAATTGCCATTGAATACGATCAAGCTTCCTCCTGGCTTTTCAATAAGTGTGTATGCTGAGGTGGATAATGCAAGATCAATGGCAATGTCACCTTCAGGAATCTTATTTGTGGGCAACAGAAACGAAGATCAGGTGTATGCAGTAAAAGACACTGATGGAGACTTTAAGGCGGACAAGCGTTGGGTAATTGCCTCTGGTCTGAATATGCCCAACGGAGTGGCATTTAAAGATGGAGATTTGTATGTGGCCGAGGTCAGCCGAATTTTAAAGTTTAAAGACATCGAAAATAATCTATCTCATCCTGGTGAACCGGAAGTAGTTTATGATCAATACCCAACAGAGACACACCACGGTTGGAAATACATTGCTTTTGGGCCTGATGGGAAATTGTACGTGCCAGTAGGGGCACCTTGTAATATTTGTGAGCCAGAAGAGCCTATATATGCTAGTATTACGCGTATGAATGATGATGGCACTAATATGGAAGTGTTTGCTAGTGGTATACGCAATACTGTTGGGTTTACATGGCATCCGGAGACAAAAGCATTATGGTTTACTGATAATGGACGAGATATGATGGGGGATGATATACCTCCTTGTGAGTTTAATTCTGCACCTACTGCCGGAATGCATTTTGGATATCCGTATTGCCACGGTGGTACAATTAAAGATCCTGAATTTGGAGATAAAAGACCTTGCAGTGACTTTACACCACCCATTCAAAACCTGAACGCACACGTAGCTCCGCTTGGTGTTAAGTTTTATACAGGATCTATGTTCCCTTCCGAGTACAAAAATCAAGCATTCATAGCCGAGCATGGTTCATGGAACCGCACCAAAAAAAGCGGCCATTTAGTTAGCCTTGTAAAATTACAAGGCGGAAAGGCAGTAGGGTATGAGACTTTTGCTGAAGGCTGGTTGAATCAGGATACACAAGAGGCATGGGGAAGACCTGTAGATGTTTTGGTACTTCCTGATGGTTCTATGCTGATATCAGATGACAAAGGAGGGATGATTTATAGAATCAGCTATTCGGGCTAAAAATCGTCCGCGATATCATCAATTTTCTTTCCCTTGTCGATCTGCATCTGTTTTAAAACAGGATAGGAGCGGTAGGTGAGTTTAATCTCTCTTTTAGAGTGATCTTTAAAAGTCAGGCTAAGACTGTCCGCTACCCAGTTGTAGGAATCTGTAGGTAGAATATACTTTGGCTTTCCGTACAGCTTCTCCATACCTTTCATGAGGCGGGTATCCTTATGGGTAATTACGTCAATTTGGTAAACAAGCCCCTTGTAGGTCTTTAGCTCCAGACTCTTTACTTTCACTTCACCTATACTTTTATATGCTGGATTATCCACCTCGTAAAGGGCAGCGGGGAATTCATTCTTTTCCAGTATGTCTTTTTTAAACTTACTTCCCACTACACTATCTACTTGCATTCCCAAAATGATATCCTTAAAGCCGTTTCTTTTAGCCAGTTCAGAATCATCTTGTGCCAGGCTGGCAAATTGAAAGAGCAGGAATAATAAGGTGTATATCGTTCGAATAAGCATTCTACAAAAAATTTATGGTTTTGGTTTTGGCTCGGTGTATTGAACGGGAATAACAACTTTTGTTTTGTCCCAATGGAAGAAAAAATCCGCTTCGTTATTTCGGGCATCAACCCCAATAGTGAAAGCTTCGGCCACTTCTTTTGTAGCTAAAACGGGTGCCTCTATACGTAAGATGTCTTTTTTAGGATTGTAATTATAAGCTCCCCAGAGTCCAAGGTCGGAGTTAAAGATTACTGTCCAGGTTTTCTGATTGGGGATAGTGAAAATTGAGTAGGTACCAGCTTTCAATTCCTGGCCGTTTACAAGGATATCTCCTGTCAGCGTGATTTCTGTAGCTTCATTAGCTCCTGTACGCCATACTTCGCCATAAGGGACCAGTTTTCCGAATAGGTCGCGACCTTTTTTATGGGGTTGACTGTACACGATCTTCACGTAAGTGTCTTTATATCGTGAAGTTGTAATGCTAAGCGGACTTGTTCGCTGTTCTTGCGCTTGGGAAGCGCCATATACCAACATTAACAAGATGCTGCAACAAAATAACTTGCCTCTCATTCTCATTGATGGCGAATATAACAATTTTGGTTCCAATCCTTAATTTTACAGCTTGCATGATGAATTTCAACTCACTTACCTAAGAAATAATGCAGAGACCCGCGTTTGATGACATTTATATGGAGCTTGCTGTAAACCTCGCCAAGCGGTCGCACTGTATTAAGCGACATGTAGGCGCTGTGCTTACAAAGGAAACCCGGATTATATCAATCGGATATAACGGCCCTCCATCAGGCACCCACAATTGTGATGTGGAATGGCCGCAGGAGGGGTGTCCCCGCGATTCAAAAGGAGGTTGCTCACTGGCCATACATGCTGAGCAAAACGCTATTCTGTATGCCGTAAAAAATAAAACCGCAGTAGAAGGTGCCACCCTTTATGTCACGCTGTCACCATGCCTATCCTGTGCCAGGATAATTTTCAGCATGGGCATTCTTAAAGTGATTTACCTCAATTCCTATGCTGAGCATAAAGGATTGAAAAATGATGAAGGGGTCGATTTTTTGAGGAAGTTTGGAGTGGCTTGTGAAAAGTATTCTGGCGCACTGGAGAATGTCACCTCCCTTATTTAGGTATGCTATAAAATGTAAAAGGGAAGTGATTAAGAAATCACTTCCCTTTGTTAAGCTAGAAGGGTATTAGGTCTTACCTAATTACTTCTTCTTCTTAGCAGCTTTCTTAGCAGTCTTTTTCTTAGCTACTTTTTTGGTAGCTTTTTTAGCTGCCTTCTTTGTAGCTTTTTTCTTAACTGCTTTTTTAGCTGCTGTCTTCTTAGCTGCTTTCTTTGCCATAGCGTTTAATAATTTATGTTTATAGTTTAAACGTTGATGAAAGGTATAATAAAAATTTATTCCGCAAAAATATTTTCAAAATATTTTTTAGTTGTCAAATATTTTCTGAGGGTAAAACTTCAGTATTCTTGACATTACTTCATCAAAAAAAATGGCTACAAAATGTTGACTTCAGGTGTTAGTACGATATGGAATTTCTCCAACACATCCGCCTGGATTTTTTTAGATAAACTTAAAATTTCGTCACCATTTCCATTCCCATAATTGACCAAGACCAGTGCTTGTTGCGGATGCACACCAACATTATTTATTCTTTTTCCTTTCCATCCACATTGTTCAATGAGCCATCCTGCAGGAACTTTAATACTCTGATTATCAGTAGGATATCCAGGTATTGTGGCATTCGATTTTTGCAACTCTTTGTATTGTTCCAATGCAATGGTAGGGTTTTTAAAGAAGCTGCCTGCATTGCCAATTACTATGGGGTCAGGTAGCTTACTCTTCCTAATGTTGATCACCGCATTGCTTACAGTTTGTATCGTAGGTAGTGTAACTTTCATCTCCTTAAGTGTCTCTTGAATGGCACCATAGGTGGTGTTGAGTTGATGGTTTTTTTTACTCAAACTTAAAGTAACACTTGAGATAAAATATTTTTTGGCCAGCTCCTTTTTGAAGACACTTTCGCGGTAGCCAAAGGCACATTGTTCATTCGAAAACGTTTTTAAGATCCCGGTTGAGAGTTCAACGGCATCGACATTTTCGATTAGATTTTTAATTTCTATCCCATAGGCACCTATATTTTGCATGGGTGCTGCACCCACGGTTCCAGGAATTAATGACAAGTTTTCAACTCCTCCCCAGTCATTGAGTACCGAATGCATGACAAACTCATGCCAATTCTCTCCTGCACTTACTTTTACAGTGATCTGACTGTCGTTTTCCTGTACTGTTTCAATGCCTTTTAATTCGTCTTTAATGATGAGACCATCAAAATCACCAGTGAATAGTACATTGCTTCCACTCCCCAATATATAGTGCTGTTCTTGCTTGAAAACTGGAGATTGGAGCAAATCAACAAGCTGATCTACAGATGTAACACGGCACAGGTATTTGGCATTGACACCAATTCCAAATGTGTTGTACGGTTTGAGACTTACGTTTTCTTCTACCTTGATCATATTAGGCTCCAAGGAAGAAAAAAGCAGTGAAATAATAAAATTGAATCAGAATATGGCAGATAATTCCTCAGTAGAGAGTTTGAAAAGTGTAATTCTGGGGAAGCGGCCGGTTACATATGTTGTGGCACCAATGGCAATGCCTTCATCATTTGTGTTAATGATGCTATTCACTTCAAAAGGATTAGAGAAGCCAAGGTATTTACTTCCAAGGAACTCACCAGTTGATTGATCATAGATATAGATCCCAATTTGGCCACTCTTTGTATTGCTCGTGTAAAGTATCACATCTTTTTCATTGATGTTAGAGACAAGAATTTTCACTGGTGCGTTTGGAACTAACTCTGGCAAAGAAAAGCCCCCTAAGTCAGTGCTGGAGGAGATACCAGAAGTACTTAGAGTAGCATTGGGCAAAAAATAATTGTCTCCAAAATTGAAACGGGCTGTCGCATATGTATTTCCGTTGAGCTGTATGAGGCGACTGATTCCTCCATCGTCCTGCTGCCCTTGAATTACCCCAAGGCCTGCTCCTCCCAAATCAGTAAATACAAGTGAGAAGGTGTAATTATAGAATCCGTTGTAGAAGTATTGTCCTCCAGAAGTCTTACCTACCTGAAAGGGAAACTGTCTGCCTGTTCGTAGAAAATGATTAATGATGGGCTCTTCTACAGCATCACCAGCACCCACACTGTACCCCGTTGCTTGTAATACTCCCCCCGTTTCATTAACGATGGATACAACACTTTCTTTACTACCATTATCATATCCGAGTAAAATGAAATTGGAGCCGTCCAAAGCTGCTGCAGTGGGGTAGGAGCCTCCTACATTATACACTTCTACAATGGAGCCATCTGTGTCTACCTCTACCAATTGGGTTTGAAATGAAACTGCAGCCATGCAAAAAAAATAATACTTGTCATTTAAGAACAAAAGATCCCCTACGGGGTTCAAATATTCCTCGTCTATTAATTGCTCAGAAACAAAGGCTCCAAACTCATCTACCTTCATCAAATAGGCGCCAGAGAAATTGGACTCTTCCAGTCTTCTTGATCCGAGGAAGAGATAGCCTCCATCGGGAGTTTGTTGCATATCAATGGGGTTAAAGGATGCGTTGTAACGATCACTATCATAGATGCGAACAAAGTTGGACTTATCCGCCTCAGGATCGCTTTCATTAGCACAAGAAAAAGTAAAAAAGCTGATGAATATTAAGAGATACTTATTCATAAAGATTAGCGGTCAATGGATTTGAAACTTGTACTTAGGAAACGCATGGGGAAGAGACATCCAATAGAAAGAACGATGTTGTTTATTTTCATGTCATCAAGAGCATCCCCAATTCCTGATAGTCGGTCGTTGCTAAACCTGTTTTTAGTGTCGGTTACGTTACTCATTCCAATTCTATAAGAAGCATCGAATACGAGACGTACGTTACCCAGGTTGTAATGCAAACCGGCTCCTGCCATGAGGCCCCAATAACTTTTGTGGAAGAGGTCTTTCGCTCCGACAATTACAGGTTCACTGCTCAATTCATTGGTGCCCCCAGATGCAAAGTCTGTTCCACTGATCTCCACAGTTTTGTTGGCGTTGATCAGCATGGAATAAAAAACGCCCCCTTGTATATAAGGCCTTAACGTATTTCCAGTGATGTCGTATTTTACAATAAATGGGAGATCGGCATAATCTAGCTTTAACTCATGGTCATATTTTAACTGTAGCATTTCGGCAGCGTTCTCAGGGTTGTCCCACATAAACTCATTGGTATAAGTAAACCTTGAGAGTCTGTAGGTCGGTTGAAAACTGAAACCAATGCCTTTGTAATCGAATGTTATCTCTAAAGTAGCCTGACTTCCCAGTTTTTTAAACCCATCGTATCGTTTATCAGTAAGCGGCAGCGCATAGTTGGTAGGAGTGAGCACGGAATAGCGTGTTTCAGGCGAGGCCTTGGTAAGGTTAGGCCCTACTTTAAGACCTATCCACCACTGCTTGTCTAAAAAACTATTTTGCTGCTGTTTTGCTTTTTTCTTAAAACCTGCAGGTGGCTTTCTCTGAGACTGCGCGTAGATGGTGCTGCAAATGATAATAAAAGCGGTCAATAGTAGAAGTCTTCTCATGCTATCGGGAAATTACAAGTTTTTTAGTGTCTTTAAGAAAGCCGGATTTCAATTTGTAGAGGTACACTCCGGGTTTAAACTCCTGAAGATCCACCTCAACGGAATGTTCTCCTGCATCCAGTGTAGTATCAAGCAATACTTTCAAAGCCCTTCCTTGAGAGTCGAAGAGTTGCAGGTGCACCTGGCTGGTGGTATTAATTCTAAATTCAATAGTGGTATGGCTACTAGCTGGGTTGGGGTAGCAACCCGTTAATGCAAAGCGGGCTTTGATAAAATCAGAGTTAGTGGCAGAGATCACCTGACTGGCAACTTCAAGCGGTTCGTAATTTCCAGTACCCTCTTCCTTAGGCCCATTGATAAAGTTTTTAAAGAAGATTTCATTGTTGATGGTGGCTTCATCGACCAGCATCCAATCTTTTAGAATGTTGGCATACACCTGGCGATAGTCGAACTGCATTTCCACATTGTTCTTGGTGAGGTCTGGTACTTTGCCCACGATGCCTGGTTTTGCTCCCTTCCCAAATATAAACATAGGTCCACCTGTTCCGTGGTCAGTTCCATAGCTTCCGTTAGAATGGATTCTACGGCCAAACTCAGAGGTAGTCACTGTTAACACCCTGTCTTCAATCCCGCGCGCTCTCAAATCTTCCTGAAATGCTTTCATGGCAGATGAAATGTTATACATCAATGCTGCATGTGCACCCATCGTAGGATCATAACTTTCTACCTGCTCTGCGTGGGTGTCAAAGCCTCCTACCTTTACCAAAAAGACTTTGGTTTTTACACCCAGTCCAGCACCACCTCCATCTAAGAGACGGGCTATCAATTTTAGTTGTGGAGTAAGTCGGTTAGTGACACTGCCTGATGGTGCATTGAAAGGGTAGCGTTCCGGATAGGTGACTGTTGCTTCAGGCGAATTGTTGTATACATCAAACAAACGCTCTGCGTAGTCTTCAGATTTATCTTCAAGTCCAAGAATCCAATTTAATTCTTTTCCGTATGGTGAGTTCTCCAAAAAGGCTGGAGGCTTACCTCGCGGATCAGTACCTTCATCCACGAATCCTTCTAGCTCATTCACAAGATTGAAAAAGGATACTGGATTACTCAATGAAATGGAAGTAGGAATATTTCCTTGTTGATGAAATATGAGTGATACATCACTACCCATTTCAATGGCCAAGGGGTCTTTCATTTCCTCATTGGGGAAATCGTCAGGATATGTTTTGGGAGCAAACTCCTGTTGAAGAAATCTACCTACCCATCCCGAAGAGTAGTAGTCATCAAAACTTCCACCCATAAATGAAATATCTCTGCCTCTAAAGTGAGAACCATTATTGTTCTTGTAAGATACCCCCTGTACAAAACTCATCCGGCCCTGATCGTACAGCTCTTTCATACCCATCATGTCGGGGTGAAGGCCAACCTGTGCATCAGATGCGACTGTGCTATCCACAGGGATCATTTTACGCAAACTGTTTTTGGCTGGGATGGCAATGTTGGCCCTTCTACTGTAATACTCATCATAGGCTTCAACAGGGATCAAACAATTAAGTCCATCATTACCACCGTGCATTTGCAGGATGACCAATACCCGATCGTTGTTGCTTTGTTGCGCCATCCGCGTAAGCGGATTCTCTGCCATCAACTTCAATGGAATACCTCCAATGGTGAATGGGACACTTGCCCATGACAGTCTTTTGATGAAATCTCTACGCTTCATTTTTCTAATTTAAAATAACTGGTATTCCGGTGACTGCATCATTGCATTGAACAGACTCTTCAATTGATTCGTTACCACTTCCATATCTACTGGATTATTCCATCTGAATGTCCAAGATCCTTCTGGGTCGGTATCAATTTGTGGTGATTTTAAGAATGCCGTAAGAAAGTAATTCATTCGCTCAGCAGTTAATCCGGAACTGTCATCTGCAGCAGGATCAAAAGTGAGGTTATCGTTAACAGGCAGCAAGTATTTGGCCAGCTCAATGATGAGTAACCTTGCATCGGATGCTATTGCATTGCTAAAGTTATTCTGAACGAAGGTGACTATATCAACACCCTCTCCAGGCATGGGCTGATCGATAAGGGTTCTGATAAATTGATATCGCTCGGTCAGATAATTGGTGGATATCCAACTGCGATGGTAGATCGGAAATTGATGATACGCATCGTATCCTGCTACATCAAATGGTTCGTAGAAATTCATCCCCATTTTAGAGATGGTCCTTGTCATGTCATTTGTTTTTTCATAGAATTCGGTTGCAGCTGTGACGGGATCAGGTAATTGAACCTGATAAAAGCGGTGAGTTCCAATCATCAAATCCAGTGGCGATTTAATGATCCCTCCAAAGTTGTCATCATCTGCACCAGCTGCTGCTTCATAAAAATGAGTACTCTTGAACAGTTCTTCCAAAACAGGTTGTAATTTATAACCACTACTGGTAAACGTGGTAGCCATGTCTTCAATGACTGAATCATTTAAAGTCGTATCAATACTGTGATAAACGAAGTAGCGATAGATCCTTCGGCAAATGTTTTTTGCCGTTTCAGATTGTGCATAAATGGATTCTATCAGTTGACTGATCTCATCCAATGCGCTTTCTTCAGTGGCACTGGTTCCATTCAATAAAAGCGGATCGGGTTGAATGGTGATGTTGCCAAAACGTTCACTAAACTGTTTTGCAGTGTTGTCGTGAGATGATGCATTGGTCACGCTCCCCCTTACCTTTCCGCGTGGCAGGTTAGTATCAGGATCAATGTTGGAAAATGTAGTGTCAATGTCCCAGCCCGATAAAACTTTGGCCGCTTCTTGCACATCCAGTTCCTTAAAAAGAAAGTAATCGCCCGGATCGGTCACAGGAGGAAGCGTACCTTCCAATCCGCGGCCAATGGTATACAATTCGTGGAGCTCGCGGGCATAGTTTTCATTGGGGCTGCCTTTTACATTGAGGTTGCCATCCAGCAATCGAAGCATGGCGTTGTCCACGCAAATCTTCTTGGTCAATTCCTTAAAATTCACAGTAGTCACCAATGTTTTGTCTAGTGCAAATTGCCGGAACAATTGATTTTGGAAATACAAAGACCGGCTGTTGTCTACTTTAGACTGAATGGTAGTGAGTACAGTATGGATAAAAAATACTACCCGCTCCCTGGCAGAATATGCAAGCGATAAGTTGGGGTCGATTCCTGTGCTCAACATCTGCCCAATCAACCATCCTTTAAAAAACTCTTGTAAGTCACTGTCTCCACTATTGGCATCTGTTGTACCCGTCAAAACCCATTCAGTTCCTGTTTCAGGATCAATGGGTAACACAGGATCAGGTAAAGTCTGACCAAATAATTGATTAACAGCTTGTGCGGGTGTATACGTAGCATAAAGATCGATTTGATCTTTGGTGGGGCCAAAAGTAGCCCGATGAAGCAGATGGGCAGCTCGCTTCGGGCCTAAAGGCGTTGTCAACTCGGTTAAGGGCATCTAAGAATGTGTTTTAAAACCTCAATTAATCTCAAATAATCGCAGTAAATGGTATGGGTCATCCAATTTCTGGATAAGCCGTCATAATTTACGACCATTGCATCTATTTTTCTGTGATTAATGTTTACCAAATATTTGTTATAGTATTATTGCCATTAAAAGTGATTGACCAAAAACTAAAGAGCTGTTTGTAATGAAGATTATAGAGTGCCCACGGGATGCCATGCAGGGAATTGAAAAATTTATTCCCACAGAACATAAGGTGAAGTATATCAATCAGTTACTAAAAGTTGGGTTTGATACCATCGACTTTGGCAGCTTTGTTTCGCCCAAAGCTATTCCTCAACTGCGAGATACCGCTCAGGTATATGACCAACTGGAACTGGGTTCCTCTAAATCGAAATTGCTGGCCATTGTAGCCAATACAAGAGGCGCTCAGGATGCAGTTCAATTTGAAGGTATCAGTTATTTGGGGTTTCCATTTTCTATTTCAGAGACATTTCAGCAGCGCAATACCAATAAATCAATAGTGGAGGCGCTTAATGCGTTGGGGGAGATACAGGAGCTCTGCAAGAAACACAACAAGACGTTGGTTACTTATATCAGTATGGGATTTGGCAATCCATACAACGATCCGTATGATGTGAGTGTGGTGGCGCAGTTTGCTGATATCCTCGCGACACTGGAAATTGAAGTGATCTCTTTGGCAGACACCATTGGCGTATCCAAACCAGATCAGATTACTTACTTGTTTGAACAATTGAAAAAGCAATTTCCAAAAATTGAGTTTGGAGCTCATCTTCATTCTAATCCCGCAACAGCGATAGAAAAAATAGAAGCAGCCTACAATGCAGGTTGCAATCGATTTGATGGTGCGTTAAAAGGATGGGGTGGATGTCCAATGGCGGAAGATGAACTGGTAGGTAACCTTGCCACAGAAACCATACTGGATTATTTGACTTCACAGAACGCCAAGCCTGCTATTGATGCTGATGCCTTTGCAAAATCGCTGACCATGGCCGACTCCATTTTCTCCGCACACTAGCTTTTATTGAGTCGATACATCTTTCCTGGTAAAGACCTTACCACATTTTTGAATTCAAGGTTGAGAAGGAGGGAAGCCAGTACACTTGGTGACAGCGAGGTCTTGCGACTTAACTCGTCTATCATCATGGGATTCTTTTTCTCTTTTAAGATGGTAACTACAATTCTTTCATCAGAATCAAAAAGATTCAGATCTAATTGAGTGGGGGTTTGACTTGCTGAGTCATTGGGTGCGGTCCAGTTCATGATGTATTCAATGTCTTTCACTCCGGTGAGTAGATGCGCCTTGTTTATTTTGATCAACTTATTGCATCCGGCTGAGTAGGTCTGGCCCAATGCGCCTGGAATAGCAAATACATCTTTATTATAGTTGTTAGCTATCTCAGCAGTGATGAGAGCGCCACCTTTCTCTGCGGCCTCCACTACAATCAAAGCATCCGAAAGGCCAGCAATGATCCTATTGCGTGCAGGAAAATTATGTGCATCGGGTTTGGTGCCAAAAGCATTTTCAGTGGCAAGCCCGCCTTGATCCAACATTTTTGTGGCTGTATCCTTATGTAAAGCAGGATAGATAACATCCATTCCACTACCCATTACCCCTAGTGTTGGGAGTCCAAAAAGTAAAGCCTGCTTATGAGCATGAATATCAATACCATAGGCAAGTCCACTAATGATTAAAGGTTGGTGTGGCTGAAGGTCTTTCATCAATTGCTCCACCATTTCTTTCCCATAGGAGGTGGCCTGTCTTGTACCTACAATGCCCACGGTCTTTGCTGCATTCAAATTGGCATTACCCTTGGTATACAGTAAAGTAGGACTGTCATCAAATTGTTTCAGTCGCTGTGGGTAGTGTGCATCAAGATAGAATACAATTTGTGTGTCCAGTTTTTCTGCTTTTCTTATTTCCTCTTCAGCCTCACGGAAAGGGTCACCTGATTGTATTGCTTTGATTGTTGATTCGCCAACACTGGGAATTTTCAGGAGCTTACCTTTTGGCAATTGGAAAACATCCTCTGCTGAACCACAATAACTAACCAGCTGCCGTATCAGGAAATCACCAATTCCCGGCACAAAATGCAAAGCAAGTAAGGCTAGCCTGTTCTGATCCATGTAAGCAATAAAATGCTATTATAGGAAAAGGAAATAAAATGGAGAAATAGTGAGATTTTGGCCTCTGGAGGCTTAATGAAGCTTGTCTTTTACCTCAGATAGGAATTGTCTTATCCTTTTTAGAGAATCAATCATCTCCATTTTGTCTTTTACAGACTGGGTGTCATTCTTCAGCATTTCTTTGGCGCCTTGAAGAGTAAATCCCTTCTCTTTCACCAAATGATAGATGGTTCTGACATTATTGATGTCTTCCACCGTAAACTGCCTGTTGCCTTTGCGGTTCTTTTTGGGTTGTATAAGTTCGAACTCAGATTCCCAGAAGCGAATTAAGGAAGGTGCTACGTTAAATATTTCCGCTACCTCTCCGATGGAGTAGTAGAGTTTTTCAATTTCTTTTTCTTTGTAGGCCATGCGTAGCTAGTGCGCTAGACAATTGAGTTTTTACTTCTGATTCAATCTATGCAAAGTAGTAATTCTTTATTGTCAGAACAACGATGACAATAAATTTTAATCGACATTATATCAACATTATTTTGTGGAATAGCGCACCCACCCATCTTCATCAATGGTAATAGGGGTCTCAGGAAAGTCTTCAAGGGTTAATTCTCTCATTCGATTGATTACCCGGCCTCGAAGATCGATGTTTACAGGGGACATAGGGGTTTGATAAACAGGTGTAATCTTAGCCTTATAGAATGCTCCTTCTGCATTTGTAAATACTTTGACGATAGGCGCTAACCCATTCACTCCACTGAGGTTGAATCCCCCGTAAGTACAAAAATTACCCAGGCTGTAGGCAATAAATCTGTCTTTATACACCTCTATGGCCCTGGTCACATGTGGCCCATGCCCAAACACAATATCAGCTCCAGCGTCAATCAATGAATGAGCAAATTGATAGACATCTCCCCGGTCTTCGCCAACAAATAATTCGTGCTTTCTCGGCACATGTTCGTACTTGCTACCTTCAGCTCCTCCGTGAAATGAAACGATGACAACATCTGCCACTGAATCCAGATGTGCTATGGTGGCCCTTGCGGCAGGAATATCGTTTATGCTTGCGCATCCACTATTAGGGGCAAATGCAGCAAAACCATACTTCACATTTTCTTTTTCGAACAATACAAAAGGCTGGGAAGTAAGCCCTGCGTAGTTAATACCCAAAGAATCCAACGTTTTCATGCTGCTTTTACGACCTGCATCACCAAAATCGCCAGCGTGATTGTTGGCGAGGCTCATGATGTCAAACCCCGCTTCAACTAGATTCTCAGCAAAGGCAGTTGGGCTTCTAAATACATAACAAACATCGGGGTTTCGGCACCCTTTAGGAGTACCCCCTTCATTGAGAAGAACGCCTTCAAGGTTACCCATAGTAATGTCAGCATCTTGTAGAATGTGCTTTACATTGGCCATCAAAGCCTTTGCATTGTTGGGTGGTAATCGGTTTTCGTTGGGGTAATTGGTTCCCATCATGATGTCGCCCACACCAATAAAGGTTAGCGTATCTTTTTTTACAATTCGAACAACAGTATCAATAAGTATAGGGCCAACTTCCACGATATCAAGGTAAGCGGTGTCCAGTCTCAGAACGATGGTATCGCTCATGATTTCTTTTAACGCCTGATTATCTATTGCAGTCTGACGAGCAAGACGAGATGACGCACAAGATGATAGCGTAAGAATAACAATCCAGAGAAGATAACGCATTCGGGAAAATTAGAGCTAATTAATCAAGAGAGGTAGTAGCAATTCCTCCGAGCTCTACCAGTTTTTCGTACTCCTTGTTGTTGAGGTCACGCTGGAAGAAATTGATAGGATTAATTTGATTCCCTTTGAAGAGTACTTCATAATGCAAGTGTGTGGCCACGGAAAGGCCAGAATTCCCCACATACCCTATGATTTGACCACGTTTTACATGTTCCCCTTTTTTTACAATGTATTCTGTCATATGAGCATAGCGTGTTTCAAACCCAAAACCATGGTCGATATACACTACGTTTCCAAAGCTTGTAGAATAATGCGCTTCTTCGATCACACCATCTCCTGTTGCATAAATAGGTGATCCTTTAGGTGCTGTAAAATCCAGTCCTCTGTGTGGTCTCCAATATCCAAGAATGGGATGTTGTCTCATTCCATAAGTAGTGTGAAGGTAAGTAAGGTCTGCATTGCTTATCGGTTGAATAGCGGGTCTTGATGCCCACATTCTTTCTTTATAAGCTAATTCTTTACCCAGTTGTTCAAAAGATTGTATTTCGATATCGAGCCTGTTCTTTATTTTCTCTGCCTTTTCATATCCTTCCTTAATCAGTGGATACTTAATACTTGCATTCTCCTTTTCACGACCACCGACACCGGCCTCTCTCACCGATTGTGCTAAGGGCTCCAGATCCAGAATCACGCGATAATTATGGTCGTCAGTTTGTTCTAATGCTGCCAGCTCTCTTGCGGCATTTTCTAATTTTTTATCCAGTACCTCCCAATCGCTTTTCAAAGATTGGTTTTTGCTAATTAACATTGTTTCATCTACGGAAGGGTAATTGGCATTAAATACCAGCAATGCCATTACACCAATCATAAAGGAAATACCAATGAAACGACCGAGTCTTCTTAAAACGATTTGGCTGTTAATAACTACTGGCTCGTAGCGACAAGTTTTAGTATTATATACGTAGTCGACTTTAGCCATCAATCGAGGGATTGGTTAATTTTTTTACTTGCTACAAATAGCCTTGCATAGCCATCGCTGTCCAACCCCTGCACCAAATATTGTAATGGATCCACATTAACTCCATTGAGAGATACCTCATAATGAACATGGGGTGCAATGGAACCTCCGCTTGAGCCGACAGATCCAATTTTAAAACCTTTTAATACTTTTTCACCTACGCGCACATTGATTTCATCCAGGTGGGCATAGCGTGTCAAGTACCCATAGCCATGGTCTATCTCAATATAGTTTCCGAAACCGGCCAAAAGGTCACTTTTCTTCACAGCCACCACCTTACCGGGTCCGGTAGCCACTACGCTGGCACCACGAGGGGAGGCGATATCTACCCCATCATGATGATACTTGCCTTTATGAAATGGGTTAATGCGAATTCCATATCCTGATACGAGATAGTCGATCTCAAAATTTTCTACAGGCTGTAATACAGGTGTGGACTGTAGTTTTGTCCAATCTGATTTATCAACGCTGGCAGTAAGTCTGAAGAATCTATTACTTCGCTCAGCCTTGCCTGCAATGGCAACAAATTGATTGGATAGTTTATCCGTCCAATCCATAAATACAGGAGAGGAGGCAGCTAGTATTTCTTCCCTGCCATCTGACTGATTATTGGCTTCTGTTTTAGGGATTTCAAATATTTTCTTGTAGAGTTCTCCGTCTTTGGTATTTAATTCAGCCAACTGCGCATTTGCAGTTTGAATTCTTTCGTTGAGGATTTCTTTATGTTTTTGCAATGATTCATTCTCCATTCGATATTGACTTTCTAATGGAGTTTCAACTATGTAGTTCTGTAACACCAATAATCCGACAAAGAATAGGGCGCCAAAAGACAGGTAACCGAAAGTATTACCCATGACTTTTGAGAACGAAATTTTCTTTCGTTCGAAACTAAGTGTTTTTGGATTGTAGTAATATTTCTTGTTCGGCATATAAATCGTGTGATTCCTGCTAAATTTGCCGGTTTTAAGGCGCTAAATATAGGTAAATTTTAAGCTACAAAAAGACATAAATCTAAGCGAAGTGATTGATTCAGGCACAATTAGGCAGAAATTCCTCGATTTTTTCGAAAAAAAGGCACATTTGATCGTGCCTTCAGCACCTTTAGTGCTGAAAAATGACCCCTCATTATTGTTTACCAACTCCGGAATGGTCCAGTTTAAGGACTATTTTCTGGGTAATTCGACCCCGAAAAGTAAGCGCATAACCGATACCCAGAAGTGCCTTAGGGTAAGCGGGAAGCACAATGACCTGGAGGATGTAGGTTTTGATACCTACCATCACACCATGTTCGAAATGTTGGGCAACTGGTCTTTTGGAGATTACTTTAAAAAAGAAGCCATTTCATGGGCTTGGGAATTACTTACAGAAGTATATCAACTTCCAAAGGATAGGCTCTACGCAAGCGTGTTCGGTGGTGACAAGGAAGATAACCTTCCAGTAGATACAGAAGCGCTCGATTATTGGAAACCAATAGTGGGTGAAGACAGAATTATTTATGGCACCAAGAAAGATAATTTCTGGGAGATGGGAGATACAGGGCCCTGTGGCCCCTGCTCTGAAATACATATCGACTTGAGGCCTCAAGAAGAAGTGGATAAAATTCCAGGAAAAGATTTGGTCAATATGGATCACCCGCAGGTAGTGGAAATCTGGAACCTTGTTTTTATCCAGTTCAATCGATTGTCCACAGGGCAATTGGAAAACCTTCCAGACAAACATGTGGATACGGGTATGGGCTTTGAACGTTTGTGCATGGCCATTCAGGGCAAGAAGTCCAATTATGATACGGATGTGTTTACTCCATTAATTGACTTTATAGCTAACGAGGCTAAAACAAAGTATGGAACGGATGAGAAGAAAGATATTGCCATAAGGGTAATAGCCGATCACGTGCGTGCGGTTTCATTCGCCATTTCTGATGGACAGCTACCATCTAACACGGGAGCGGGTTATGTGATCAGAAGAATATTAAGAAGAGCAGTTCGCTATGCTTTTTCTTACCTCGACTTTAAAGAACCCTTCCTGAATAAGCTGGTGCCGATATTGGCAGAACAACTGAAAGGCCCTTTCCCAGATTTATATAATCAGAGAGAGTTTGTGATTCGTGTGATTATAGAAGAGGAACAGGCGTTTTTAAGGACTTTGGATAAGGGGTTGAAAATTTTAGATGAGTGGGTAGACGATACGATCAAATGGTCTGGAGTCATTAGAGCTTATGCTGAAAAAAAAGGAACTACTGGAGATACAAGAATATCTGGGAGTAGAATGTTTCAATTATTTGATACGTATGGATTTCCAAAAGATTTGACTTTGCTAATTCTTAAGGAGAAAGACGCAATAAGTTATCTCGATGAGAATTGGGAGAATGAATTTCAGTTGGAAATGGAGAAGCAGAAAGCCCGCTCTAAAGCAGATGCTGTAAAAGAAACTGGAGACTGGGAAACTGTAAATGATGGAGATAAACCTGAATTTGTGGGTTATGAAAATTTATCTGCGACAACACGACTATTGCGCTATCGAAAGGTAAAACAAAAGAGCAAGGAGCTTTATCAACTCGTGTTTGAGCGCACTCCTTTTTATGCGGAGAGTGGGGGACAAGTGGGTGACACTGGTTGGATTGAATCTGATAAGGAAAAGATTAAAGTAGTTGACACCAAAAAGGAAAATGAACTGATTGTTCACTATACTGAAAAGCTTCCTGAAAAGTTAGATGGTATTTTCAATCTGAAAGTGGATGCCCACAAGCGTCAGCTCACAATGGACAACCATTCTGCAACTCACCTGATGCATGCTGCATTGAGGGAGGTGCTTGGTTCGCATGTGGAGCAAAGAGGTTCATTGGTCAATGAGAAAATTTTACGTTTTGACTTTTCTCATTTCGCACCCATGACCGAGGAAGAGATCAGTAAGGTGGAAGACATCGTGAATAAAAAGATTCGTGAAAATATTCCATTGAATGAGCAGCGCAACGTTCCTATTGAAGAGGCAAAAGGAATGGGAGCGATGGCCTTGTTTGGAGAAAAGTATGGTGACTTCGTGCGCGTTATTACATTTGATCCTAAGTATTCTGTGGAATTGTGCGGAGGTACACACGTAAATGCAACAGGACAGATTGGTCTTTTTAAAATAGTTTCTGAGAGCTCAGTGGCTGCGGGGATTAGAAGAATAGAAGCAATGACTGCTGAAGGTGCGGAGCGTTATCTCAACTCGGAAGTGAAGTTGCTCCAGGAAGTGCGTTCCTTGTTGAAAAACCCAAAAGATATTGCTGTGGCAACAAAAAATCTTGTCGAGGAGAAGCACCAATTAGAAAAGAAACTGGAAGAATTGTTTCAGCAACAAGCTAATCAGTTGAAGGATGGGCTTGCGCAAAAGGGTGAGAAGAAAAATGGATTAACCGTAATCATTGAAAAAGTGGACCTACCCAATGCGGATGCACTAAAAAATATCGCTTATGCTTTACGCAATCAGTTTGATGATTTACTGATGGTGTTGGCAGCGAATGTGAATGGCAAACCACAAGTGGCAGTTATGTTGGGAACCAAAACAGAAGCAAGCAAAAAATTCCATGCAGGTGAAATGATAAAAATACTGGCCAAAGAAATTGGAGGTGGAGGCGGTGGTCAGCCGTTCTATGCTACCGCAGGAGGAAAGAACCTTAATGGATTAGATGCCGTTGTAAAGAAAGGCAGAGAAATGGTAGCGAATGGATAAAGCAATACTGGAAAAGTATCAACCGGTAATCGGGTTAGAGGTGCATGCGCAACTTTTGACCAAAAGCAAGATTTATAATTCGGACTCAGCGGCATTTGGAGGTGAGCCGAATACGCATGTGGGAGTTGTTTCTTTAGCGCACCCTGGCACGCTTCCTAAATTGAATAAGCAAGTTGTGGTGCAAGCCATTAAAATGGGGCTCGCCTGTCATTGTGAAATATCCCGGTATCAAATCTTTGATCGTAAAAATTACTTTTACCCGGA
>JAGQYK010000030.1:31118-32572 GCA_020436125.1 Cyclobacteriaceae bacterium
CGCGATAGATCATGAAATAGAAAGGCAGATTGCATTGTTGGAAAGTGGAGGAGAGGTAATATCTGAAACCAGAACTTTTAATGTAGAAGCAGGCACAACCAGTGCTATGCGTACCAAAGAGGAACTAAATGATTACCGGTACTTCCCTGATCCGGATTTGAGTCCTTTACATGTCTCTGAGGAGTGGCTTAGTGAGATTAAAGAAACTATGCCCGCGCTTCCTGAGCAATTGTATCAACGATTTGTAAAGGAATATTCGCTACCTGAATATGATGCGCAGGTATTAACGGAAAGCAAAGAAATGGCCGATTATTACCTTGCTGTCTGTAAGTTCTCTTCCAATTATAAGGCAGTTTCCAATTGGATTATGGGACCAATTAAATCTCATTTGAATGATGCGGGTATTAGCATTGACAAATTTGTGCTTGATCCTGAGAAATTATCCGAGTTGATAGAGTTGGTGGAAAAAGGAAAGCTCAGCTTTACCAATGCTGCTCAGAGACTATTACCGGAGCTATTGAAATCCATTGATGAGGATGTTTTGAGTCTTGCCAACCGACTCAATCTGGTTCAAGACAGTGATGAAGGAGCTATTGATAAAATGGTGGAGGAGGTACTCAACGATTTTCCTGCCAAAGTCAAAGAATATAAGAAGGGAAAGAAAGGATTAATTTCTATGTTTATGGGAGAGGTGATGAAAAAATCAAAGGGTAAGGCAGATCCTAAAATGGCAAATACTTTGTTGCAAAAAAAATTAAGTGAGATATGAAAAAGTGGTTAGTCTTTGGATTGTTGATTGGAATTATTTCAGCGTGTGAACCAGAAAAAGGTTGGCAAGTAACGCTTAGTGGAAAGGTAGGTTTTCCAAAAGCAGATGGTGTGGTAAAACTGGAAAAACTTAAAGGGGTAATTGAGGGGGAAGAACAGATAATTGAGATCAATGATGATTATACCTACAAGCAAAAAGTAAGAATTGAAGAGCCTGGGTATTACAGGCTCAATTTTTACGGGATTCAAACTGTAGATTTTGTAATTGATAAGGCTGACCTTGAAATCAATGTAGATGGTAATGATCCTAATGGATTTGTAGAGATTATAGGCTCACCTGATCTTGATCTGGTAAACCGAGTACAGGAAATCACAAGTGAAACTCAGCAACATCCCAGAATGGCAGAGCTAAATGATGCATTCAATGCAGCAAGGGCTGAAAATGACCGGGTGAAGATGGAGGAAATACAGGAGGAGTACATGGCCTTTTATAATCATGGTATTGATAAAGTAGCGGCTTTGTTGAAAGAGCAGGGACCTTCTGTGGCGGTTATTAATCTACTTACTGCTTCTAATTTTTTAGATAGAGACAAGTATTTTGATTTGTACCTGCATGTGGCAGATGAGTTGAGGCAGGAATGGCCCAATTATGAATTGGCAAAAGAATTTATTGCTACGGTAGATAA
>JAGQYK010000030.1:32671-41391 GCA_020436125.1 Cyclobacteriaceae bacterium
TCTGCATGTGGCAGATGAGTTGAGGCAGGAATGGCCCAATTATGAATTGGCAAAAGAATTTATTGCTACGGTAGATAAAATGAAGGTATTGGCGATTGGTCAACCTGCTCCTGATATATCCTTACCCAACCCTGATGGTGAGGTAGTGAGCCTTTCCTCCCTTAGAGGAAATTATGTGTTGGTAGATTTTTGGGCAAAATGGTGTGGCCCTTGCCGACAGGAGAACCCCAACGTAGTAAGGATGTATCATAAGTATAATGATAAAGGGTTTGAGGTTTTTGGAGTGTCATTGGATCGTACCAAAGAAGATTGGCTTCAAGGTATTCAAGAAGATGGATTGGTGTGGACCCACGTTTCAGACCTAAAGTATTTTAATTCTGCTGCAGCAGAACTTTACAATATCAATGCTATCCCATTTTCCGTTTTGGTAGATCCTGATGGAATCATCATTGGAAAGAACCTGAGAGGAAAGGGGTTGGAAAAAAAGCTAGAAGAAGTTTTAGGTGATTAAAAGAGGTTACCTCAATTTGAGATAACCTCTTTATGCTGCTAAAAGGATATGCGCTCAGTATCAAATCCAATAAAAGTGAATACTACGCTGCCATTAGATTCATTTACCTTGAGTTTGTAAGTTCCATCTCTGTCGCTCACGGTTCCTTGATGTGTTCCTTCTAAAACAATATTCATCCCGGCTGTTGGCTCACCATCTGAATTTAGAACTAAGCCAACCAGATACCGGTCACCATTTTCTTCTATCAGGCGGCCGGATACTTTCATTTTCTGTTTAGTGCCTTCTGTTGGTGCCTCAAAACTAACATTAGCACCACCTTGCTGATTACCTAGACTAAAGGTGATGGGCAATACCATTCTTTGTTTTACTGCTTTACCGCGTTGACTTGCCGGATTCCAGGCTGGTGAAAGGCTTACCACTCTGAGGGCTTCCTTATTTAGACTTTCATCCTCTCCTTGCTGTACGTGTGCGTTAGTGATGGTGCCATCCTTTTCTACCACAAATTCTACATATACTCTTCCTTCAATACCTTTCTTTTTTGCTTCTTCTGGATATTGAATTTGGGCAGATAGTTGTTCCTGATATTTTTGAATGCCTTCCTTAGGTCTTGCAGGATCTTCTACCACTGTAAACACCTCTTTATTGTCTTTAAGATCATACTTGGAAATATCCTTTAACAGTAAACCAGTGACTCCTCGATCCGGATAAGGATAAGTATTTAATATGGCATAGGTGGTGTACGTACTTATTTTTTCACGTATCTCCTCAGTGGATCCTTCAACATAATTGTATTTGCCACCAGGTTGTTTTGCTTCCCATTTGGTAACATCCATCTTAACTTCTGGTGGAAATTCTGCTACCTGAGTAATAGTGCTATCAATAATTTCACTTACAATCTGGTCTTGGCAAGCCACTGCCAAAAGGAAGATGGGGAGCGTGGCAGCCAGTGCGATTACTTTCCAGTTTTTTATTTTCGTTCTAATTGTTCTCATCATTGTAATTCGTTTAAGGGTAAAAGAATTAGTAAAGTGGTTGGCGAGTACATATCCATTATTTTGCAACGCCACCTTCGCCAATAGGTGACAATACCGATCTACATCATGGTCCTCCACCGAGCGCGCATCGGCTTCAAATTCATGCAGTTGAACGAGGGATTTCTTATAAAATTTTACAATAGGATTAAACCAGAATGCGATACCAATTAATTGAATCAGCATCGTATCCAATGAATGAAGTCGTTGAATATGGACTTCTTCGTGTCTTAATATTTCTTGTTTGTCATCATCGGCCAATTGTTGCTTGGGATTGAAAAAGATGACACTGAAAAATGAAAAGATGCCATTGACTTTATCAGATTCAGCGATGGTATACCTTTTCCAGGTGTAGTGTTGTGATTTTTTAAAAAGTGATATGAGAGATGCTATTCTTATAAAGAATAACGCAAGAAGAATGATGGCAATACCAGCGTATAGGTAGTAAATCCAAGTCCAACCGAAATTGACTTCATGGCTACCTATTGCTTGAGTAGTTCCATTGCCGTATACGACCATCTCGGGAAGCCAGGTGACGGGTACTGCATGACTTAGTCTAGGGACAAAAGGCGCTACCTCTCCAATCGATAGGAGTGGGAAGAGTAGAGAAGCAAGTAAACTGCTAAGTAGAAAACTCCTTTTAAAGGAGAATTGATTTTCCTTGCGAAGGAATAGCCAGTAGATGGTATAGAAAAAAAATAAACCAATATTGGCCTCCAGAAAGTAATTGACGAATACATTCATGGCTTCTTAGTTTTAATTTTTTCCAGCTCTTGAACGAGTTGGTCGATGTCTTGTACTTTCATATTGTTTTCTTTGGCGAAGAAGGATACCAGATTGTTGAAAGAGCCATCAAAATATCCCGTCACCATATTGTTCAAGTAGAACCGTGTATAATGCTCTCTGGAAATGAGTGGGTAGTATTCGTGCGTTTTACCATAAGCTTTATAACCGATAAAACCTTTTTTCTCCAAGATTCTTACTATAGTTGAAACGGTATTATAAGCTGGCTTTGGGTTTGGCAATTGGTCTATGATGTCCTTCACAAATGCTTTCTCCAGTTCCCATAAAACCTGCATGATTTGATCTTCTGCTTTGGTAAGTTCTTTCATTGGATAACTATCATTTTCGTTTCAAAACTATTTATTACGTTGTAAAACTAAAAGTTTAGTTATAAAACTCAAATCCAATTCTTAAAAAAAATCTTAAATGACTTACTATCAATTACTTGTAAAGCAGTAGGAGAGGATATTTGCTCCCATTTTTAAGGCTTCTTGACGCTTAGCTTCAGGGTCGTTGTGTATTCTTCTGTCTTCCCATCCGTTGCCAAGGTCGCATTCGTAGGAATAAAACAGGATCAATCTCCCCTCATAAAATAGTCCAAAACCCTGCGCCTGTTTTCCATCGTGTTCATGGATTTTGGGTAAACCATTAATGAACTCAAATTTTTGATGGTAGATAGGGTGATCGAAAGGTATTTCAACTAATTCCAGCTCTGGGAATACCTTTTTTAGTTCTAATCTCACAAATTTATCTAGTCCATAGTTATCATCCACATGAAGAAAACCGCCTCCAATTAAATAGTTCCTCAGGTTGAGGGCCTCTTCTGATGAAAATACTACGTTTCCATGTCCGGTCATATATACATATGGATAGGAGTATAAATCTGGGCTTCCTACCTCTACATTATCCTCATCCGGTGAAAGATTCATGCCCAATTCTTTGTTACAAAATTCAATCAGATTGGGCAGAGCAGTTTTATTGGCATACCAGTCGCCACCCCCATTGTATTTCAATTTGGCAATTTTTAGCTGAGCTATTGCCTCCAAAGGAATGAAGGACAGGCTCATTATGGAGAGAAACAGGATGGTAAATTGAACCTTCATTTAATATATCTGTCTTGATTTAAACCTGGAGCCAAACCTATGATTGAATGCATTATAACAAACATATTGCTATATGCAAATAATGAAAATTTTTTGCTTTTAGTTATAACTCTCTATACGATACGGATTTATTGAACGTTAGAATAAAGAAGTTGTTCTAGCGATAGGTTAAGTTTTAGGTTGTAATGGATCGAGGGGTTGGTTAAAGCCTCCTTCACGTAAGTGAAGGAGGTTTTTTTATGGCTGATAACTCCTTCTTGATCATGCAAAAGGGCTAAGTGTTCAGTGACTTACAATCAGAGCGTTATAATCGGAACCTTGAATTAAAGGCAATGGTTATATTTGCAAACCACTACAATTCAAAAGAGCATGAAGCAATACCTTTCCCTGATGCAGGATATTTTAGATACAGGAGCTGAAAAAACGGACAGAACCGGTACAGGCACGCTATCTGTATTTGGCAGACAATTGCGTTTCAACTTGCAGGATGGCTTTCCACTAGTGACGACAAAGAAATTGCATCTGCGCTCTATCATCTATGAGCTGTTGTGGTTTCTCAACGGTGACACCAACATTAAGTACCTCAACGATAATGGAGTATCCATTTGGGACGAGTGGGCAGATGAAAGCGGGGAGTTAGGTCCTGTGTATGGAAGTCAATGGAGAAGCTGGCCGGCACCTAATGGGGAGTCGATTGACCAAATAACAAAAGTTCTTGATCAAATTAAAAATAAGCCTGACTCACGAAGGCATATTGTTTCTGCTTGGAACCCAGCCGAGGTTGATAAGATGGCATTACCTCCATGCCATGCCTTGTTTCAGTTTTATGTGGCTGACGGAAAACTATCTTGTCAATTGTATCAACGCAGCGCTGATTATTTTTTAGGTGTTCCCTTCAACATTGCTTCGTATGCTCTGCTTACCCATATGGTAGCGCAACAATGCGATTTGCAACCAGGTGAATTTGTTTGGACGGGGGGAGATGTGCATCTGTACACCAATCATTTGGAGCAGGCTAAAACTCAATTGTCTCGTGATCCTTTTCCTTTGCCCCAACTTAAGATAGGTAGAAAACCCAATTCACTTTTTGAATATCAATTTGAAGATTTTGAAATTGTAAATTACCAGTGCCACCCTGGCATAAAGGCACCTATTGCAGTATAGTTATTTTACGTTACCGGTAAAACAATTTTGTTGATGGAAATGCAGAAGTGGCATCCTGAATTCCATGCGTTATTACTTCCGATATTTTCTGATTCTTACATTTAATACTCCATAAAGTGGGTAAGAATAGCCCCGTTCTTACCGGTATTATTTGCATTCACTTAAATTTATTACATCAGTGATTGTTGCGGGATATAGACCCATTAATACGATCAACTCTTAGCCTTCTAATCTTTAACTTTGAAGTTGGTGAAGTAAGATATTTAGGGCATTGCACAGCTGTTCTGAAAGTAAGGAGAACTAAAAATAGAATGCGCTTTTCTATAATCTGGATAATGGGATGATCAACGAACGAACGAGAGTAAATTTTTTAATTGTCGGCTATTTTATTTTTCTGATGGGTCTGACAGTGATCCTTGGATGGGGATTGGATATTGCCATTTTAAAAAGTGTAGTTCCGGGGTTTCCGTCCATGAAATTGAATACCGCAATTTGCTTTTCCTTATTGGGTGCATCTTTTCTCTTAATTCATTATAAAAAGGGGCATACAGTTTTAAGTCATGTTTTATCAGCATTGGTGTTACTCATCGCAACGGCCACTATTTCTCAGGATATCTTTGATTATAACTTGGGTATTGATGAACTGTTGATACGGGATGAGGTTGCAAGGACAACTATGCTTGCCCTCCCTGGCAGAATGGCTACCATATCTGCCCTCTCTTTTATGTTGGTCAGCACAGCATTTCTTTTTATTAAATCCAGCGTTAGGTCATCGCGTAATTTGAGTCAACAATTATTGCAGGTTTGCGTAGGAATTTCCACAGTATCCATGGTTGGTTATCTGTACAATATACCTGCTTTGTATAAACTATCTTTTTTGAGTTCTATGGCCCTTCACACATCATTAGGGTTCTTTGTTCTTTCCGTAACCGCTCTTTTTATAAACCCATCTTTAGGGGTGGTTAGCATATTTATGGGACAAAAGGTTGGAAACGTAATGGTGCGCACGCTATTTCCTATCCTGATGGTGATGATTTTTCTGCTAGGATTTTTTGCGGAGATCGCGTACCGAAAAAACATAGTTTCCGTTGACTTTGAAATTGCTTTTTTGGTCATTTCATTTTTGCTAGTAGGGTTGTTCCTTATTTCAAGAACAGCGCAAAGTCTAAATGAGGCCGATAGAAAAAGAACTGAAGCAGAAAGTAGGGTCATGGAAATGAATAAATCACTTGAGGAGAAAGTTGCAACCCGTACTAAGGAGTTGGAGGATTCATTGGAACAATTAGAGCTGCTAACCGAGCGATTTAGAATAGCAGCAAGTGGTGCCAAAGTGGGGATTTGGGATTTTGATGTTGCAAATAATATATTGGTGTGGGATGATACGATGTATCAATTATATGGAGTAAAAAAGGAACAGTTTTCAGGTGTTTTCGAGGCATGGCAGGCAACTGTTCATCCTGAGGATGCAGAAATGGCAAATAGTGCTGTGCAGACGGCTCTTGAAACGGGGCATGAATTGAATCTTGAATTCAGAGTAATCAGGAATGATGGTGCTATTAGATATATCACAGGAAGAGGCGTGGTGAAGACAGATGTAAATGGTAAGCCAATTCGGTTGACTGGTGCCAACTGGGATGTTACAGACTTAAAGGAGGCCGAACTTGCTTTAGTAGAAAGTACACAGCGCAATAAAGTTTTTGTTGATCAGGCTCCGTCAGCCATTGCTATGTTCGACACTGAGATGCGATATATCGCAGCATCCAATGAGTGGAAGAGTGATTATAAACTTGAAGGGCAGGAGATTGTAGGAAAGTCTCATTATGAAATTTTTCCTGAGATAGGAGATGAATGGAAAGCAATACATAACGAGTGCCTTGGCGGTAAAATTAATAAGAACGATGGAGCTTCTTTTGAGCGAGTGGATGGGTCTGTTCAATGGATAAAATGGGAAGTACGTCCATGGTACCTGTCGGAGAATAAGGTAGGTGGATTGTTGATGTATACGGCTGACATCTCTGAAGCGAAAATACGAGAGCAGGAGAAGAAGCGCATGGAGGAAGTGATTGAGGAAACAACCCGAGTAGCAAAAATTGGAGCCTGGGAGGTGGACCTCGTGAAGAATAAAGTGACATGGAGTTTAATGACAAAGAAAATTCATGAAGTTCCCCCTGATTTCGAACCAGATTTGGAAACAGGTATCAATTTCTTCAAAGAAGGCAAAAGTAGGGATACTATTACTAGGGTAGTAGAGGAAGCCATAACGAATGGTACCTCCTATGATGTTGAAGTATTATTGGTAACCGCAAAGGGCAATGAAGTTTGGTCGAGAGCAATGGGCCAGGCAGAATTTGTATACGGAAAGTGTGTAAGGCTGTATGGTATTTTTCAGGATATTAACCAGAGGAAGCTCGAGCAAATCGAACTGAGAAACAGTGAGCTGCAGTTCAGGGATGCCTTTGAATACTCGGCCATAGGTATGGCGTTGGTATCTACCGAAGGGAGATGGATTAATGTCAATCCACAGATACCTAAAATGTTGGGCTATACTAAAGAGGAATTGCTCAATAAAACATTTCAAGAAATCACTCATCCTGAAGACCTGGAAACAGACCTGGAATTGGTGAAGAAAGTTTTAAATGGTGAGTTGAATACTTACCAAATGGAAAAACGATATTTCCATAAAGATGGAAGTATTGTGTGGGTTTTACTAAGCGTATCCCTACTTCGTGATGTATCAGGAGAACCGGTACACTTCATCTCACAAATCGAAGATATTACTAATAGAAAAAAGGTTGAGGATGAGCTAAGGGAATTGAATCATCAAATGTCTGCGATCTTTGAGTCAGGAACTCAGGTATCCATAATCAGAACAGACACTAATGGAATAATCACCTATTTTAGTAAGGGGGCTGAAACCCTACTTGGGTATTCGTCAGTGGAAATGGTGGGAGTGCACTCTCCGGCTGTTATTCATATCAAGGAGGAAATTGCTTTACGGGGAAAGGAGATTTCTCAGCAATTGGAGAAAAAAGTAGAAGGCTTTGACGTCTTTACTGAAATCCCCAAAACCAAAAGATTCGAGTCAAGAGAGTGGACTTATGTTCGTAAGGATGGAACAACATTCCCTGTACAATTGGTAGTGACTGCGATGAGGGATGAGAAGGATGAGATTACTGGTTTTTTAGGAATTGCAACAGATATTACAGAGCAGAAAGAGTCGGAAGAAAAATTTAAAGCGCTTCTCGAATCCGCACCAGATGCAATGGTGATCGTAAACGAGCAAGGTGAAATTGTTATCATCAACTCTCAGACGATTAAACTTTTTGGCTATTCTAGAGAAGAGTTAGAAGGACAAAAAGTGGAGCTATTAATTCCACCAAAATTCAAAGCACATCACCATAAGCACAGAGATGGATATTTTGAAAATCCAATGACCAGACCGATGGGTCAGGATCTTGAGTTATCAGGTATGCGAAAAGATGGACATGAGTTTGCCATTGAGATCAGTCTAAGCCCTATCGAAACGACTGAAGGTAAACTGGTATCGGCTGCAATTCGTGATGTAACGGAAAGGAAAGCAGCTCAAAGGAGCCTGGAGGAGATGGCTCACGATCTGACCAATAGAAATAAACAATTGGCAAGCTTCGCTCACATTACTTCACATAATTTGCGAGCTCCTGTGAGTAATCTTAATTCGCTTTTGGGGATTTACAACACTTTGGAATCAGAAGAGGAGAAAAGTGAAATTTTTGATAGATTTGAAAAGGTAATCCATCATCTTTCATCTACACTGAATGAACTGATTGAGGCCTTAAAAATAAAAGAAAATACTGATGCTGATTGGGAAACCTGCGTGTTTGAAGAGGTACTCAAGAAGACGACAGAGATAATGACTGGACAAATAATCGAAACTTCAGCTATAATTAAATCTGATTTTAAGGAGGTGCCCGTAATTAACTATAATAAAGGTTATATGGAGAGCATTATACAAAATTTGGTTGGTAATGCTATTAAGTACCGCTCACCTGAGCGAAAACCGGAGATAGAAATTAAATCATTCAGTAATAATGGAGCAACGTGTCTTTCAATCAGTGACAATGGATTGGGAATTAATCTAGAGAGGCATGG
>JAGQYK010000031.1:0-23176 GCA_020436125.1 Cyclobacteriaceae bacterium
GAGGGTGTAGATGCCGATCACGTTCATTTGGGAGCCGGCTCAGGGGCAATTTTGTGTGAAGCGGGTGTAGCTTTTGGGTTGAACAATGGAGAAATTCTTTCTGGTTTCCCCACGTTCACTGAGATGATGGATTATGCCAAAGTATTTAATGCAAAGTGGGATAAAGTAAACCTGAACGATAAACTGGAGTTTGACTATGAAGCCATGGCTTCGCGAGTCAACTCAAAAACTAAGCTTGTTTTTGTTTGTAATCCTAATAATCCAACGGGTACATTAGTAGATCCTTCTATCGTTTCTCCATTCTGTCAGGACATATCAAAGAAAACGCTAGTGTACTCTGACGAAGCATACTTGGAGTTTTTGGATCCTGAGGTGCAAAAGAAAGTGACCAACATCGATTTGGTAAAGAAGGGAATGAATGTAGTAGTATCCCGGACTTTTTCTAAAGTATATGGCCTGGCTGGTCTTCGCATAGGATATATCGTTGCCAAACCAGATTTGATTAAAAAGATTTCGCAATATCAAATGGGTATTCCGATTAGTCAGCATGCTATTGCTGCTGCCAAAGCAGTCTTAAGCGATACGGATTTCATGGACCTGAGCAGAACGAAAAATACGGAAGCCAGAGGGCATCTGGAGGGCTACTTAAAGAAGAAAGGTTTTAGTCATGGGAAATCACACACCAACTTTATGTTCTTTCCAGCCCCTATTGATGGCAAAACCATACTATCCAAAATGCAGCAGAAAAATATCCTGATGCGCATCTGGGATTACCAAGGGAAAGAATGGTGTCGCGTAAGCATAGGCACATTGGATGAAATGAAACAATTCACCCAAGCCTTTGACGAAGTGATCTCCTGATTTAAGCTTTTATCGGTTGTAGCTGACCTACCATAGAATCCTTTTTACCAAGTTCCTTTAGGATTTTATAGTGACCAATCATAGCATCTCTAAATCGTCTTTTTGTTTTGTAAGGATGACCAAATTCCTCTGCGGTCTGTCTTACAATCTCAGATAATTTTCTGTAGTGCACATGGCATATGTTGGAGAACAAGTGATGCTCTACCTGATAATTCAAGCCACCTACATACCATGAAAGAATTCTATTGTTTTGCGCAAAATTCGTGGTAGTGTGAAGTTGGTGGATCGCCCATGTGTTATAAATGTTTCCTCCTTCGTCAGGGAGTGGGTATTCAGTACCCTCCACCACATGTGCTGGTTGGAATATTACAGCCAGAATAAATCCCGCAACGTAATGCATCGTGAAAAAACCTAATAAAATGTGCCACCATGCGAATGGTAACACCATCAAAGGAATTCCAATCATATAAGCATAGTAGAATACTTTTGAAAAGATCAGAATGCTCCATTCTTTCCAAATGTTAGCTCTTTGCTTCTTTACCATCCCATCTTTTTCATATCTGGCCAGTCGTCCGTAATCTTTAAAAACAATCCAAACGAATGAAAGCAGTCCGTAAAAAAGCCAGGCATAAATAAATTGAAAACGGTGGAAGGGTTTCCATGCGGTATGGGGAGAGAAACGAAGTACTCCTCTGGGCGTAATATCCTCATCCACTCCTTCTATATTGGTAAAAGTGTGGTGTAATACATTGTGTTGTACTTTCCAGTTAAATGCATTTCCTCCAACAAGGTTCAATGAGTAGCCGATCAAGTCATTAAGCCATTGTTTTTTTGAATAAGCTCCATGATTGGCATCGTGCATTACAGACATACCAATACCAGCAAGCCCTATACCCATCAAAGCATTAAGTAAATAGAAGCCTAAGGTGTTATAATAATTGTTGCTTATAATAATTGCATATGGAATAAAGTACAAAGCGAACATGGCTACGGTTTTTAAAACCATAGATGAATTTGCGTTACGGCTAATATTCCTTGATTTAAAATATTCGTTTACTCTTTGATTGAGGGTGGTGAAAAAATCATGTTGTTTCGAAACGAACTTAATGGTTTGGCTCATGTGTTCTTTTAAGGTTTTGAAATTTGTACTTCACAAAAAAACAGCAACTAAGTGATGTACAACATTTTATAATTTGTAAAGATAATCATTACAAATTCTAAAAACGCACGTTAGGTCGATGAACTTTCGTCCTCAACTAACCCGAAAATGGAGTATTTATATGAATGGCTAATGTAATTCAGCCAAAACGGTTCTTCCTCCTTTGGTGATATCACCCACTTTTACATTGATTTTAGTGTCAATGGGGAGGAATACGTCTACTCTTGACCCGAATTTGATGAACCCGAACTCTTGTCCTTGTTCTAGTTGCTGACCTTCTGTGACGTAGCATTTGATTCTTCTGGCGACAGCTCCTGCGATTTGCCTAAAAAGTACTTCTGTGCCGTTTTTCATTTTAGCTACTACGGTAGTTCTTTCGTTCTCAGTGCTGGATTTAGGGTGCCAGGCCACTAGATATTTACCTGGGTGATATTTGTAGTAGCTGATTGCTCCTTCCACGGGCATGCGATTGACATGTACATTGATGGGTGACATGAAAATGGAAATTTGCTTTCTGCGTCCTTTGAGGTATTCGGTTTCCTCTGTCTCTTCTATTACCACTACCTTTCCATCAGCCGGTGCCAGTACCTGTTTATCGTTTTTTGCGATTTTGAATATCGGATTCCGAAAAAATTGCAATACAAGCAAGAAGAGAACAACACTCCCTATCAAGATCAAAAGGCGGACAGTTTCGTAGCCAGGCAAATAGTTTGAGGCTATAACATTGATTAAGCTAAAGAAAATTAAAAGGAAAAAAAGTAGCGTACGTCCTTCTTTATGAATCGTCATGATAATTGTGCCGCAGTTTTTTGATCAATCAATTTAAGCTATTCTCAAATCAAAGAAAACAGCACAGGGTCAAATGAGTTCGGTTTAATATCCTCCGCGATACTTGTAGGTTTTAGCCACTTTATCAATAGCTACCATATAAGCTGCGATACGCAATGGAACTTTGTAGTCTTGCGAAGTTTTGAAAACATGATCGAATGCATCCTTCATAATCCGATCTGATCTTCTATTCACACGCTCGGCAGTCCATTTATAACCCAATCGGTTTTGAACCCATTCGAAATAAGAAACGGTTACTCCGCCTGCGTTTGCAAGGATGTCTGGAGCCACGATAATCCCCTTTTCGTTTATGATGCCATCTGCTTTGGAAGAGGTAGGCCCATTGGCACCCTCCACAATCAGTTTAGCTTGAATTTTTTCTGCGTTGCGGCTATTGATAACGTCCTCTGTGGCAGCTGGAACCAGTACATCTACCGGTAAAGTCAGAATTTCTTCTCCAGAGATACGCTCAGCACCTTTGAATCCTTCCAATGAGCCTTTGTTATCGTCTCTATATTTTACGGCTGCTTCGATATCTACTCCATTTTCGTTGTGGTAAGCACCGTGCAGATCGCTGATGGCAACTACTTTTAGTCCACGTTCTGCCAATAATCGAGCAGCCCATGAGCCCACATTACCAAATCCCTGAACAGCACAAGTAGCATTGTAAGGATTGATCTTCAATTTCTGCATCGCAGACATGGCCGTAACCATAACACCACGCCCAGTAGCTTCAGTTCTACCTAAAGATCCGCCAAGTACGATGGGTTTACCGGTAACAACGGCATTTACTGTCATGCCTTGGGTACGCGAGTACTCATCCATAAGCCAGGCCATTTCTCTTGGCCCTGTTCCCATATCTGGCGCAGGAATGTCTTTATCTGGCCCAAAAATATCAATCATAGAGAGTGTATACGACCTCATCAGTCGCTCAATCTCTCCAGCAGACATTTCTCTTGGATTACAGCATACGCCTCCTTTGGCACCACCATAAGGGATGTCAACAACAGCACACTTCCAGGTCATCCAGGCAGCCAATGCTTTTACCTCATCAAGATTTACATTAGGGTCAAAACGAATTCCTCCTTTAGAAGGCCCTAATATGGTAGAGTGAATCACTCTATAGCCTTCAAAGACTTTAATGCTTCCGTCATCCATCGTAACGGGGAGCGAAACAATCGCCTGACGGGCAGGGGATTTGAGTACATTATAGACTTCGTCATCCAATCCCAAAATTTGGGATGCGGTTTGAAAGCGGGACATCATCGCTTCGAATGGGTTCTCCTTGTCTAATAGGGGGGCAGGTTCAATGTATGCCATGGGAAATTCGTTTTTTTCTTGGTAAGGGTCTTAAAACGGATGCAAAGATATAGAAATAAACACATGCAAAAATTGAAAAAAGGATCAAATGATTCTTGTACTATCTGAGCATTTAGAATAATAAAAAGCAGGGATTAGGTGAGTAAAAAAAGTCCGATTTTATGGGGAAAAGATCCACATTTGAATATTTATTCTTAAAAATAGAAACATATTGCTTAGAATACAGTTTAAGGCTATATCGGACAATGTAAGAGCTTTTTTAAAAAGATAATTATATGAAAGGTTTTATAGGTGAATTTGAAGAACTGGTTTTACTAACTATCGCGAGCTACGGTGATGAGGCATATGGCGTCATCATCAAAGAAGATATTGAAAAAAGGGCGGCTCGAAGTATAAGTATTGGTGCTCTCCACTCTACGATCACCAGGCTAGAAGAAAAAGGTTATATCAAATCATGGTTGGGTGAACCCACAGAGCAGCGAGGAGGAAGAAGAAAGCGGTTCTTCGAATTAACACAATCAGGCAAGGTTGGACTTCATCAGATGAAAAACCTCAGAGATGAGTTGTGGAAGGCATCAGGGGCAAATTTGGAGTTGGCAAAATGAAAAAAGAAATCAAACCTCCGGTTCTTGCCGATCGCTTATTTGAAAAGTATTGTAAGAATGCCCAAATAGAAGATTTACATGGTGATGTGGAAGAATTATTTTATCAGAGCCTAAAAACCATGTCCATCAGAAAAGCCAAGCTTCGCTATTGGGGACAAATTATTTCTTTGATGTTTTCTTATGCGGTTAAAAGAAGAAAACAGAATGCATCCAATCATCCGTATGCTTCTACATCATTTAATCCAGGGATGATAAAAAATTACTTTTTGATTGCCTCTCGAAGTCTTGTTAAGCATAAATTCTTTACCATCATCAATGTAGTAGGCCTGGCTGTGGGTATGTCCATTTGTTTATTGCTCATCGCTTTCTTTTCATTTATAAGTAAATACGATGAATTTCATGTAAATAAAGATACTATCTACAGGGTGATATCCATAACAGATGATAAAACTGAGAAGAAGGAGTGGTCTTCAGCTCCTTCATTTTTAGCTCAACAGCTTAAAGCTGGCTACTCTGGTATCGATCAAGTGGTGCGGGTCAGTGCGACATTAAGTACGGAGGTTGAGTTAGAAAACAAAAAAATCTCCTTAACTGGATTTTATGTTGACCCCAACTTTCTTCAGGTCTTTACATTTACATTAATAAAAGGGAACAAGGAAAGGGCGCTTATTAGAGCCAACACTTTGGTGCTTACAGAGCGTGCGAGCAAAAAACTTTTTGGAGATGCCGATCCTATAGGGAGATTAATCAAACTTGGAGATTCCGATTTTGAAATAACGGGTGTTCTTGAGAATCACCCCAAGAATTCACACATGCAGTTTGAAGCCTTGGTCTCTTACCAAAGTTTGGAAGGCAGGAGTGTTAGCGCAAATGTATCGCCCAAAGAGAATGTAAGGGCCTTTAGCAACCAATATGTATATCTTCAGTTGTCCCCAACAACTGAAATCACTCATCTACAACAGTATTTAAATAAAGAAGCAGCGAGTGTAAATGATTCCAATGATTTTAACATTTCATTTGAACTTCAAAAGCTCACTTCTATTGCTGCGGGCCGATCGCTAAGTAATTCTATTGGGCCTGAATGGGACCTCCCTTCTTTGAGTGGTTTTATTGTTGTCGCTTTGCTCATCTTAATTCCTGCAAGTTTTAATTATGCCAATATTTCAATAGCGCAGGCACTCAAGCGAATGAAAGAAATTGGACTAAGGAAAATGATGGGAAGCCTCCAACAGCAAATATTTGTACAATTCATTATTGAAACCATTATTATATCTTTTGTTGCGCTTGGGCTGGCTTTCTACATTTTTACTGTCATCAGACAGGAGTTTTTGTCCATGCTGGTGAGTGGTGATGCGATCAGTCTCGACTTGGATACTCCTACAGTTTTCTATTTTGTTCTTTTCGCAATTGCAGTAGGAGTAGCGACAGGTTTTGTGCCTGCTTATTATTTCTCCAGGCTCAACCCCATTGCGGCTATGAAGAAAACGCCTATAAAAAATAACTCTAGGTTTAGCTTCCGAAAATCACTTACTGTATTTCAGTTCGCCCTCTCTATTGGTTTTATTACGAGTGTTGTTGTGATCTTAAATCAATACAAGAAAACCATTAATTATGATTTTGGATTTCAGCAGAAAAACATTCTTGACGTACAACTTCAAGACACCGATCCGGATTTATTTAGAAATGAATTCTCAAAATTGGCCAGTGTTTCAGAAATATCCATGTCGTCACACATCATGGGCATTGAAGGGATGAAACCTGAATATGTAAAATACACGGATGGATCAGATTCATTAGAGGTATATCAAATGATTATTGATGAACATTACCTCTCCAATTTAAATCTGAGATTATTAGCAGGAAAGAACTTTATACGAAGTGAGGTAAGTAAGGACAAGATAATTGTCAATGAAATTTTCTTGGAGAAGAACGGCATAAAGCATCCAGCTGCAGCACTTGGTGAAACTTTCGTTCTTGACGGTAAGGAGGTAGAGGTAATTGGTGTTGTGAAAAATTTTCACTATGCTCGACTGGATGAGCCCATAGAAAGTTTTATGTTCCGGTATGATGACAGACAATTGCATGTGGCTAACCTAAAAATTGCAAGTAGCGATATCCTTGGTGCGTTGACGGATATGGAGGAGTTGTGGAAGCCACTAGCAGGGGAAAAGAAGTTTACCGCTCACTTTTTCAAAGAAGAAATTGAAGATGCCTATTCCCATTACTTTGTTCTTGTAAAAATTTGTGCCTTTCTTGGCTTTCTGGCTATTACTATTTCTTGTTTGGGGCTTCTAGGAATGGTGGTGTTAACTGTGGAAAGCAAAACGAAGGAAATTGGTATTCGTAAGGTGATGGGTGCTTCTGTAGCTGGAGTGATTATGATGCTTTCTAAAGATTTTATGAAGCTGATCGTGATTGCTTCATGTATTGCTTTACCACTTACTTATCTTTTTTTCGATAAAGTGTATTTCAGATCCCAGCATTATAAAATACCGATAGGCGCAGCAGAAATAGTTTTGAGTATTGTTATTATCCTGTCTTTTGGATTGGCTACCATTCTGTCACAAACGATGAAGGCAGCGCAAGCTAATCCCGTAGATACTTTACGAAACGATTAATAATTGAACTAAAAAATCTCCAGGAATGCCACTATAAATGGTGCAGAGATCAACAATCCATCGAAGCGATCGAGGAAGCCTCCATGGCCGGGTAAACTGGCACCGGAATCTTTGATCTCAATGCTGCGCTTGAGGAGTGATTCTATAAGATCACCATAAATACCCCCTATGATGATAATCACACAAATCGAAACCCATTGCCATCTTTCAAGAGAAACAAAATAGTGAGCGATGATGAGGGTGAAAATGACGGCAAGCAATGCCCCACCGAGTGCGCCTTCCCAAGATTTCTTTGGTGAGATACGCTCAAATAATTTTCTCTTTCCAAAGCGCGTGCCTGCAAAGTAGGCGCCAGTGTCACTTGCCCATAATATGAAAAGGCAGCCAAAGATGATTTCATAATTGTAATACCCATTTTCGTAGGCGGCAATATTGAGCAAAGCAAATGGCATGGCTACATAGAATAAGCCGAGAATCATGTAAGCAATATTGGTAAAAGGCTTCCTCTCAAATTTTTTATACAGCTTGATCATGTACACAAAAGACACAATCGGAAATATCAGGAAGTAGTAACGATAGGATATGTCTCCCTTTTCAATGAAAAAAGAAAGTGAGAAGATGAGCATTCCGCATAATGTTCCAAAAGTCTTTTGAGGCACCATACCATCCAATCCTGACAGGTCATAAAACTCGATGAGGGTGCAAAGGCACATTATAAAAAAGACTGCGAAATAGGTCCATTCATTGAAGACAACTCCAAAGATGATAACGGCTGCTCCCAAAAAGGCAGTAATAAGCCGCTGTGTAAGATTGTTATACTTTCTTAAGGCTGACGTCACGAAGCGAAGCTATTATTTTCTCGATGGAATTTTTTTAGGTAAAGAAGTAGACCAAATGTAATGATGGTAAAAAAGGCCACCAGTAATGGTGATGCTGATTCACCTGATTCAAGATCAATAGAAATAATCCCTAATTGGTATAAATACACCATCAAAAGAGAGAAACCGTTATTGACAAAGTGAGCCAGCATTGGAATAATGATATTACCTGACCAATAATACAGGTATCCGAACATTACACCAAGTAACATCCTTGGAACAAACCCAAAAAATTGCAAGTGAATAGCACTAAATAGGATGGCTGAAATCCAAATGGCAGCATGAATATTTCCTGTCGCTCTATGTAATTCGGGCTGAAGCATTCCTCTGAACACTAATTCTTCGCCAACACCTGCCAAAATAGCAATGACAAAAAATGCAAGGGCAAAATTACCAAATGAGTCAAATTGAGTAAGGTAAGCGGTGAGTTCAGCAGCGATATCTTCCTTCTCGCGAGCCCAGTATTCAAAGCCTTTAAGGAAGTCAGGCATGGACAAATTGGCGTTCCATTCTATAAAAAAAGTATTGGGTATCATAAACAGAATGACAACCAGTATGGTGAAAATAATGCTTTGAGCGTATATCGTTTTGTTTTGGAAAAGAATGAGTGGGTTCTTTTTTTCAAATCCTCTGATATAGAGAGCGGGGATCAGGATTAACCCAAAGAAAGTTGCACTGCCTTGCATGATGAAAAGAGGAATGCGTAACTCTGGATAGGCTGTGGGGTTAGCCAATTTTGATTGAAAATCGAGCAAGCCACCTTCAATGAAGGGCATAGAGAGAATAAAGCCTACAATTGGGCCAATGATTACGAATCCAATCATTGAAACGATAAAAATGAGAATTACTGAAGTCCACGCTGGCCGTTGTTGCTCAAATAGTTCACTACCCATATCAAATCGAAAGTCTTAAAAATCAGCTAAATTTGCCCCGCCTATAGGCAAGTAGGCACGAATATGGCGAAAATTGGCAATATAGCGTTAGGTGACTTTCCACTTCTGCTCGCTCCGATGGAAGATGTGAGTGATCCTCCATTTCGGGCAGTGTGTAAGCAAGGTGGGGCTGACCTCATGTATACCGAGTTCATTTCTTCGGAAGGGTTAATTCGTGATGCAGCCAAAAGCAGAAAGAAACTTGATATTTTCGAATATGAGCGCCCTATTGGCATTCAGTTGTTTGGTGGAGATGTGGGTAATATGGTTCAATCTGCTGAAATAGCTACTGCCGCCAATCCTGACCTTATCGATATCAATTATGGTTGCCCTGTAAAGGCCGTAGCATGCCGAGGAGCTGGAGCAGCCCTGCTTCAGGACATTCCCAAGATGGTGAAGATGACAGAAGAGATCGTTAAGTGCACACATTTGCCCGTAACTGTGAAAACGAGATTGGGTTGGGATGATAAGACTAAAAATATAGCGGAGGTTGCAGAGCGGCTGCAGGATATTGGTATAAAAGCCTTGAGCATACATGGTCGTACACGTGTGCAAATGTATAAGGGTGAGGCAGATTGGACTTTAATTGGAGAAGTAAAGAATAACCCGCGAATAACGATTCCTATTTTTGGTAACGGAGACATCGACTCGCCCGAAAAGGCATTGGAATATAAAAACAGGTACGGTGTTGATGGTATCATGATTGGCCGTGCATCCATTGGCAATCCATGGGTTTTCTCACAGATTAAACATTTTGTTGCAACGGGAGAACATCTGGCCCAACCTGGTATTGAGGAGCGGGTAGCAGTCGTAAAAAAGCATCTTGACTTTTCTATTCGTTGGAAGGGTGATCGGTTAGGGATTTTGGAAATGAGAAGACACTACTCTAATTATTTTAGAGGTACTCCCAACTTCAAACCAATCCGCGCAAAGCTGGTAGAATCTCTTTCTTTAGATGAGATTTATGCTATTCTGGATGACGTAGCGGTGACATATGCTGGAGAACTAGCCATTGCTTAAATTATAGCAAGTTTCCGTATTTGAATTAGCTGAGGGATTTTCAATCTTTGCCTGCCTTCAGCAAACCATGACAGAAAAAAAGGACTTTAGCTCGATTATTCTACTTTGCATTTTGGCGCTCATTTGGGGCACCTCATTCATTTTGATAAAAAAAGGTTTGGTGGTATTCTCAGGAGGAGAAGTGGGGGCGATGCGTGTTGCGTTTGCCTCCATCTTTGTATTGCCAATAGCAATCACAAAACTAAAAGGTCTTACTTCTAAAGACTATGGTAAACTATTCTTGTCTGGAATGATAGGTATTTTCATTCCTTCTTTTCTTTTCTCGTTTGCACAAACAAAAATTGATAGTTCCATAGCAGGTGTAATGAATAGCCTTACACCTATTTGGACGATGATTATCGGAGCCATATTGTTTTCACAACGATTCAGAGGACTTGCCATAGTGGGTACACTCATTGGGTTTGGAGGAACAGTCATACTGATTATGGCCAATGCCGAAAATTCCCTGGGACGATTCAGTGGATATGCTCTGTTTGTTGTGGCGGCAACTTTTTTATATGGATCGAATCTGAACTTGATCAAGTTCAAGATACCTCATCTCCGTTCTCTCACGATTACTACAGTATCAGTGATGTTAATTGGACCCTTCGCATTGATTTACCTTTTAGGTTTTACTGAATTTATGCCTAAACTGATGTCTGCGGACGGTGCATGGAAAGCACTTGGATTCATTGCTGTTTTGGGATTGATGAGCACGGCTGTTGCCACGGTTATCTTCAATAAACTAGTGAAAACCAACTCGCCATTATTTGCGAGCTCTGTCACTTACCTGATACCGATAGTTGCAGTAATGTGGGGTGTGCTCGATGACGAACATCTTTATCTTGGACACTACATTGGCATGATTGCTATTATTGGGGGTGTGTATCTGGCCAATAGAAAGAGATAACAGATTTATTAGTACTTAAAGGTGCTAAGAAAAACGGAGGTATTTCTTACCTTAGTCTCTCACCATAAACTTTATCCAATGCGTTTTAATTTCATTTCCGGAATAGGTTTGTTGATGCTGTTTGTTTGGAGTTGCTCCTCACCAGCCAAAGAAGAAAAGCCGCCAAAACAATACTCTATAAGTCAGTTTATGGATATTGTTCAAATTGGGGGTAGTTCGTTTTCTCCTGACGAGACCAAGTTGTTATTCAGTAGTAAGGAGACTGGAATTTTCAATGTCTTTGAAATCGATATTGAAAGTGGGGAGAAGAAGCAATTAACTAACTCTACAGACAATGCCATCTTTGCCAGCTCCTACTTTCCTAAAGATAACCGGATAATAATTCGAAGTGACAAAGGGGGAAATGAAATCACTCATCTTTTTGTGCAAAATCCTGATGGCAGTATGAATGACCTTATAAAAGACAGTACAGCCAAGGCACAATTTTATGGATGGAGTTATAATAAGAAGCTGCTATACTACGCCAGCAATGGAAGAGACAAGCGTTACTTTGATTTATACAGAGTACAGGTGGATAAGGATCAAAGTGAAGAAAAAGTTTACCCAACACAGTTGGCTTATAAGAATACAGAAGGTTTAGATCCAGCTGCTATTTCAAACAATGATCGTTATATCGCTTTAACAAAATCGATTACTACCAATAACTCAGATATGTATTTACTGGATACAGAATCAGGTAAGTCCCAGTTACTATCTGCTCATGAAGGTGATGCCCAATTTACTCCTCAATATTTTAGCCTGGATGATTCAAAACTTTATTATCTGACAGATGAGGGGAGTGAGTTTAGATATTTAGCGAGTTATGACATCGCCACAGGAACAAAGGAAAAAGTGGAGGAGGCACCATGGGATATTATGTATGCCTACTTATCAAGGAATGGAAAATATAGAGTAGTAGCTATTAATAATGATGCACGTACTGAAATAAAAATTTATGAAGAGGGAACAGGAAGTTTAGTGCAGCTTCCATCACTTCCTGAAGGAGATATCACCGGTGTGAACATTTCTGACAGTGAAAAATTGATGTCCTTTTATATCAGTAGTTCCAAGTCGCCTAATAATTTGTTCGTCTACAATTTCGAAACAAAAGAAGCCAAACAACTGACCAATACCATGACTGCGGAGATCGATCCTAATGATCTAGTAGAAGGCGAGGTAATAAGATACACGTCCTTTGATGGAATGGAGATTCCGGCATTGCTTTATAAACCCAAAGGAATAAAAGAAGATGAAAGATTGCCTGCGTTGTTGTGGATACATGGCGGGCCAGGTGGACAAACAAGACTCAACTATAGTCCGGTTATTCAACATTTGGTAAACCACGGTTATGTGATATTGGCCGTAAACAACAGGGGGAGTTCCGGTTACGGAAAATCATTTTTTGCTGCGGATGACCAAAAGCATGGAAAAGATGATTTGATGGATTGTGTAGAGTCAAAGAAATTTTTGGCCACACTGCCTTACGTAGACAATAGTAAAATTGGAATTGCAGGTGGGAGCTACGGTGGTTATATGGTAATGGCGGCTCTTGCTTTTGCACCAGAAGAGTTTACTGTGGGGGTCAATTTCTTTGGAGTGACCAATTGGTTGAGAACTTTGAAAAGCATTCCGCCATGGTGGGAATCATTTAAGGTGGCTTTATATAATGAAATGGGTGACCCTAACGTAGACTCTGTAGCACTTTATAATAAGTCACCATTATTTCATGCCGATAAAATAACGAAACCTTTTATCGTTTTGCAGGGAAGCAACGACCCACGTGTACTTCAGGTGGAGTCAGATGAAATCGTATCTGCCGCCAGAGCTAATGGGGTGCCCGTAGAGTATGTTATTTTTCCTGATGAAGGGCACGGCTTTGTGAAACGTGAAAACAACATCAAAGCTTCAGAGGAGATTTTAAAATTTTTGGATAAGTATCTTAAAGGAGCTGAATCACTTTAAGTAGGTAGAAATATTCTTAAAGAGGGGCTTCGGCCCCTTTTTTCATTTTACCACAAAAGGCTATCCATGTTACCCTAATGCTTCAACAGATTTTACCTCATCAGGCATCATATTCTTGAAAAGGTTTTCAATGCCTGCCTTTAAGGTTATTGTAGATGAAGGACACCCGCTACATGATCCTTGAAGGGTTACCGTAACTACACCATCTATAAAAGAGTGGAATGTAATGGCTCCACCATCTTGCTCTACGGCAGGTTTGATGTATTCATCAAGAATGGATTTTATTTTCTTTACAGTTTCTGAGTCGCTTTCAGCGTTGGCCACTTCTGGGGCTTTGCTGTCAAGTATGAGTTTTCCTTCTTCAAGAAAATTTTTGATGTGGTTCTTAACGGTATCCTGTACTTCAATCCATTGTACATCTTCATTCTTAGTTACCGTCACAAAGTTACTCATGTAAAATACCCTGTTTACAAATGGGTACTTGAATAGCTCGAGGGCAAGTGGCGCCTCTTTGGCACTCTCCGCATTAGGGAAGTCAAAACTCATTCCGTCAGGAATCAACACCTCATTCAACACAAACTTGAGTGAATTAGGGTTGGGGTTTGATTCAAGGTAGATATGTATGTTTTTTGGGCTTGCCTGAAGCATATTATTGTCTTTAATGAGCCAACAAAAGTAGAGAATTTAAGTTCGTTTTGGGGTATATTTTCTGGCCTTTTCGAGGAGTTCTAAAAGATTAATTGGTGGGACCTCTCCCCCTTATATTGCCAGACAACAACTTTTCATATATTGGCAGGTTGGTCTAAAATTTTACCACCCCAAATTCTCTACTCCCTTGACAAAGAAAAAACTTGCCCTCGTTATCCTTGGGTTTTTTAGCGTAGCCACTGTGCTTCATCTTATAGATTTTTATACCAGTCTTTCTATACCTTCCATGGTCTTGATTGGATTGAGATGGGTGACGGTGGCGTTTGCCATCTTTTATGCTATCAAAAAAGGATCTCTTACCACCTGGATTTTGCTAAGTATGATTATAGGAGTGGAGATTGGTCTTAACTATCCTCACTTTGCTCAAAATCTTCAGGTGCTGAGTAAAATTTTTCTCAGTTTGGTGAAAACCATTATTGCGCCCATACTCTTTTCAACTTTGGTGGTGGGTATTGCGGGTCACTCTAACCTCAAGCAAGTGGGAAGAATGGGGTGGAAATCGATTTTGTATTTTGAGGTTGTAACCACATTCGCTCTTATTATTGGATTGATTGCTATCAACCTGACACAAGCCGGGGCAGGCATTGTATTACCAGAAGGTTTTAATCAGGAATTACCAGAGGCGAAAGCACAAACCTGGTCGGAGGTTATTTTACATATTTTCCCTGAAAATATTGTAAAGTCTATTTATCACGGAGATGTACTTCCCATTGTGGTGTTCAGCGTAATCTTTGGTATTGCATTGGCCATGCTTCCGGAGAAAAAGAAAAAACCGATGTTAGATTTCTCTGAGAGTTTAGCGGAGGCCATGTTCAAGTTTACTAATATCATTATGCACTTTGCTCCCTTTGGTGTAGGCGCAGCTATTGCGGTTACAGTAGGGCACCTAGGAATTGATATACTTACTTCCCTGCTTAAATTATTATTCACTTTGTATGGCTCACTCTTGGCCTTTATGCTTTTGGTGTTATTACCTATCGCATATTTCTTAAAAATACCTATCCGTAAATTCATTCGAGCAGTTTCAGAGCCTGTTTCTATTGCATTTGCTACTACAAGTTCGGAATCGGCTTTGCCTAAGGCTATGGAGAATATGGAAAAATTGGGTGTGCCCCGAAAGATTGTCTCTTTTGTGTTGCCTACTGGTTACACCTTTAATTTGGATGGCACAACTTTATACTTGTCCCTGGCTGCCGTATTTGTGGCGCAAGCTGCAGGTATTCCGCTCACCATCGGTCAGCAATTATTGATGGGCTTAACGTTAATGCTGACCAGCAAAGGAGTGGCTGGTGTGCCACGTGCTTCGCTGGTTATTTTGCTGGGAACAGCCGCTTCTTTTGGGCTACCACTTTGGCCAATTATGGCTATCCTTGGTATTGATGAATTGATGGATATGGCACGAACTTCTGTAAATGTAACAGGTAACTGTCTGGCCACAGTGGTAATTGCCAAGTGGGAAAAAGAATACGTGGAGCCTGAAGGAGAAATTAACTTTGACTAGTGTCTACCTGACTGGTGTCAATTTCTTTTATTTTTCCAAGCTCGGATTCGTCCTTAATGGCATCTTCTGAACTAGCGATTATAGCAGCAACAGTGCTGTCTCCAGTTACGTTAACGGCTGTGCGCAACATGTCAAGAGGACGGTCAACAGCAAGAATGAGTGCCAGACCGGCTGGATCTAACCCAACCGCTTCAAGAACGATAATAAGCATAATAATACCAGCGCCAGGTACGGCAGCAGCTCCAATAGAAGCGAGTACTGCAGTCATTAAAATGGTGAGTTGTTGACCTAATGAAAGATCAATACCAAAGGCCTGTGCAATAAACACAGCTGAAACTCCCTGATGTATACTGGTGCCATCCATATTGATGGTTGCTCCTAGTGGTAAGACAAAACTGGAAACCTCCTCAGAAACTCCCAGGTTTTTTTCGACACAATCCATGGTAACAGGTAAAGTAGCAGCACTGGAGCTTGTAGAGAACCCAAGAATCTGAGCCGGTAAAACTGCTTTCATAAAACGTGAGTACTTCACTTTTGTCATCGATTTAAGGAGCAATGGATAGGTAACAAATACCATTATAGCCAATCCTAGTACAACATTTAAGCTGTACACACTAAGCGCCTGCAACAGCTCCAAATCGATCGTTAAACTTGCAAGCAAAGCAAATACGCCAACTGGGGCGTACCGCATAATAATGTCCACGATAGACAAGATGACGTGGTTTGCTCCATCAAAAAAGTTTTTCACAGGAGCAACCTTATCTTTTGGAGAGAGTATCATAGCCACTCCAAACAGAATGGCAAAGAAAATCACCTGAAGCATGTTGGTGTTATCCGAAAATGAGTTGAATAAATTGTCAGGTACAATGTCAACCAATATTTGGAGTGGGCCGGAATCTTTGGTGCCGTGTGCGGTAATAATGCTCGTATCCAAATCAGCAGCAAAGGATTCTCTTAATTGATCCCTTCTTTCTATTGAAAGATAGTGACCAGGGTCAATTATATTAACAAGAGTAAGTCCTATAGTAACTGCGATTATCGTGGTGCCGATATATAAACCAATGGTTTTACCTCCCATTCTAGAAAGTTTGCTCACATCAGACAGGTTGGAGACGCCATCTATTAATGAAACGATGATAAGAGGTACAGCAATTAACTTTAAACAATTAATAAATATGGTTCCGAATGGCCTTATCCAATCATGCGTGAACTCGACAATTCCGAGGGGTCCTGCTGCTATTCCCCAAACCAGACCAATGCCCATTCCAATGAGAATCTTTGCGTACAACGGCATCTTCTTTTTCATAACAACATTCTTGGTTAACACAGTAGTTTAAAAATAAGGCTATTGATAAACAATATCGACTTTTCTGAAGATTTCCTGAGGTCAGGCTGATATAATTTTATGGAAGGTTTAGGCCTTGAAACGGCTCGTTACGTACTGCACAGAAACCTTAATGAGTTTTTGAAGAGTGATTTATCAGCTCTTTCTAAGATGTATAGGAATGCTAGGCCACATCATTTGGCTCCTCCTTGGCAGCCTCTTTCTGCCATATTGAGTGCTTATAGCTTAGCAACTTTGCCTCTCAATAAAAAGTCAGCTATTACCAATGCGGCCATGGCCTCTACAATAGGTACAGCACGTGGCACTACGCAAGGGTCGTGCCTTCCTTTGCCGGAAACGGTTGTTTCATTACCTTGTTTATCTACACTACTTTGGTCTTTCATTATAGTGGCAACCGGCTTGAAAGCTACATTGAAATAAATATCCTCGCCATTGGCAATGCCTCCTTGTATTCCGCCTGAGTGATTGGTTTTTGTTTTTATTTTTCCCCCATCAGTGTAAAACTCATCGTTGTGCTCAGATCCCTTCAGTTGTGTGCCATCAAATCCACTTCCGTATTCAAAACCTTTTACGGCATTGATACTGAGCATGGCTTTTCCTAATTCAGCATGAAGCTTGTCAAATACGGGTTCTCCCAAACCAACGGGTGTGTTTTTGATTACGCAAGTAACAATGCCACCTATAGTATCTTGTTCCTTTCGCACTTTATCAATCAATGCTATCATCTGATTAGCGATAGCGTCATCAGGGCACCGCACTATGTTATTTTCAGTGTTGCTCAAATTGAGCGCTGTATAGTGAGGAGTTTTAATGTCACCTACCTGAGATACATAGGCACTGATTTCAATTTCTTCTTTTTGAAGCAAGAGTTTGGCAATGGCTCCCGCAGCTACTCTTGCTGCTGTCTCACGTGCAGAACTCCGTCCGCCTCCCCTGTAATCTCTATTACCGTATTTTGCCTCGTAAGTATAATCTGCATGCGAAGGTCGGAATGTTTCTGCTATGTGACCATAGTCTTTACTTCTCTGATCCTGATTCTCTATTACAATTGCAATGGGGGTTCCAGTGGACTTGCCCTCAAAAACACCAGAAAGGATTTTGAAAGTATCGTTTTCCTTCCGTTGGGTCGTTATCTTAGACTGACCAGGTTTTCTGCGATCGAGTTCGGATTGGATAAAGTTTTCGTCTATCTCCAATCCCGCAGGACATCCATCTATTGTTACCCCAATGGCAGGGCCATGAGATTCACCAAATGTTGTAATCTTAAAAAGTGTACCGTAACTGTTCATTCAAAATTTATTGTTCAAAATTCAATAGTAAATTTTGAATGTGGAATTTAGAATTATTTCTTGAATACGAAGAACGCAGAGGCTCCAAGCATCAGCAAGATAAAAAGATTAGCGCCAATTTTTAACCAGTTGCTTTCAATAGAAGAGTGGATGGTGTTATCAGCCAATGTAATGCGGTCGTAAAAAGATCCTGAATCTTTACTGTCAATGGATATGTTCTTTTGACTTTCACCTGTTACAGTTACAGAATATTGGGACTTAAGCGTATCGTATTTATTGGATTTAGGATTGAAAAACACCCATGAGAAGTAATCGCCTAAGTCATAATTTCCCGGCTCTTTGGGGATCATATAATAACTAAACGCTTTTGCCCCTGCAACGCGACCGTTTTCACGTTTAATGTTTTGCTTTACGTTGGGTTCGTAGAAGTCAAAATTGTTATCCTTTTTCACAATGGGTTTTTCAATAGATGAAATATTGCCTTCTCCGTAAATATTGAATTCATAACTGGCACTTTGCCCAGTCTTCATATTTACTGATCCTAATTTTTCATCGAGCCGATAGCTACCTACAGCCACTGATTCCTTAAGCGGATGAGGTGGTAACTCTTTTACTCTTATTGTTTTGGGAGAGGAGTAAAAGGTTTTGTAATCCTCCTGACGGTTTTGCCCAAAGAAAGAAGGGTTTTTTGCCACCTTGAATTTGATCATCTCTAACCCTACACTTGGAAATACAATGGGCTGCGTATTGAGTGGATAGAAGGTGGCTTGATAGATTTTATACTGAGTATAAAATTTATTATTGATTTCGATGGATTCGCCCTCGATATTTTCGATGTTGAAATTTTCCTCCCAACAAGTAGAAGGGCGCAATTTTTTTAGGATGTCGGAGAGTTGTTTTCCCAGATCATGGAATTGCATGGGCGCTCGATTGTTGTCGGCCACTAGGAATGACAACGTGGTCGTAAAGCCTTCACCTACATATACCTCATTTTTGTTGGTTGTTAGAGCCAGTAGCGCATCTTCTTTTACATCAACAAACTCTGTTTCACCCTTACCAAAAAAATCATCAAACGGATCTCTCTCAAAAAGACTTCTCACGGGGTCGCGCTGTTGTGCTTGTTTTGGAGGTCCTACTGCAATTTTTTTTCCTTGAGAAGAAAGAATTTGGTCATTGATGGTCATTTTAAAAGGAGGGAGAGTAAAGACTCCTTGTTTGGTTGCCAAATAAGTCATCACCACACTTTGCGAAGAGCTGATTTGACCATTTACAATGCTGGTTTGTGATTGGGTAGAGGTGCCCCTTTTTCGAAAACCTTCAATATCCGGGAAATTGTCATAGCTCTTCAGGCGGTCGTCAATTACCGTTACTGTAATGGTCCAGACTTGATTTTCTGCGATTTCATCGGGGCCTAACTCGATTTGAATTTTTTGCCCAAAAAGTGAGTTAAAAAGCCCCACAAAAGCGACTAAAAACAAGGAAAAAGAGAGCTTAAAACACATACAACTTCGAAGCATATTTATCGTTCTACAAATGAAGGTTGTTCTTTTTTGACTTTAACTGTTTTTGTATATTAACGGTTACTATCGAAAGATTACCACGCACAAACTTAAATTTAATTTTGCTGATGAGAAAAATGCTTAATTACGTTAAAACCGTCTTGGCGAGAGTAAGTTTTGATGCAAAACTCTTTGAAAAAGAGTTAAGAAAGGCAATTAAGATGTTGATTGCCGATGAAATTCAGGACCTCAGAAACTGGTGTTATGCCAATTATGAGGATGAACACGGAGCGATTCTTAATCGCTGCTTCGTAATGACCGGTTGACTACACTAAATACACTTTAAAAAACCCCGGCATAGTCGGGGTTTATTTTTTAGACTTACCTGAGTTAATAAATTGAATATTCCTTTGAAGTCCCTTCAATCCTGTTCTTTTGACAGCTGATTTTTTGAATACACTCCTGAATACCTCTTCACTGATTTCCTTCCAATCTTTGATGTTTTGGAGCGCTGGCGATGGTTCAAATCGAGGCTCTGTATGTGGAGATGAAAATCGATTCCAGGGGCACACATCCTGACAGATGTCACAACCAAACATCCAGTTTTCAAATTTGCCCTTTACATCGTTGGGAATTTCGTCCTTTAGCTCAATGGTGAAGTAGGATATACACTTGCTGCCATCCACAACATAGGGCTCGGTAATGGCATCCGTAGGGCAAGCGTCCATACAAGCTGTGCAAGTGCCACAATAATCTTTAGTAGGGTTATCATACTCTAAATCCAGGTCAATGATTAGCTCTGCCAGGAAAAAGAAACTTCCTGTATTTCTATTGAGCAGTAAACTATTCTTACCCACCCAACCCAATCCACTTTTTTGTGCCCAGGCTCGCTCCATCACAGGGGCTGAGTCTACAAATGCCCTTCCATTAACTTCTCCTATGGTTTCATGGATATGTGTCATCAATGCTTTTAGCTTTTCCTTAATGACAAAATGGTAATCCTCCCCGTATGCATATTTGGCAATTTTAAGATTACCGTTTTCAGCTAGGTCTTTCTTGGGGTAGTAATTGTAGACAAGACTCACAACCGACTTAGCCCCGGGAACCAGCAGGGTTGGATCTAATCTTTTATCAAAATGATTTTCCAGATAACTCATCTTTCCCTGATACCCTCGCTTCAACCATTCTTCCACACGAGGTGCCTCTTGCTCTAAAAACTCGGCCTTTGCAATACCACAAAAAGTAAAACCTAATTCCTGGGCTTTTGATTTAATAATTTGAGTGGCAGTTGATTTATTCAAGACAAAAATTCTGGTGAGCGATTGCTTTTATTCAAACAAACTACCCGCCTTTCCAGGTCTCGGAATTTTAAGATGCTTATAAGCCAGGTCTGTTGCTTCCCGCCCTCTGCTGGTTCTTTTGATGTAGCCTTCTTGTATCAAAAAGGGTTCATATACCTCTTCAATGGTTTCTGCTTCATCACCTACAGCGGTTGCAATGGTAGTTAACCCAACTGGACCTCCTTTAAATTTATCGATGATGGTAGAGAGAATGCGATTGTCCATTTCATCAAGGCCATTTTCATCAACATCCAAAGCATTGAGTGCCATTTGCGCGATCGACATCGTGATTACACCATCCCCTTTTATTTGGGCAAAGTCCCGTGTTCTGCGCAAAAGATTATTGGCAATACGAGGTGTACCTCTGCTTCTTCTGGCAATTTCATGAGCGGCATCATCATTCATGGGGGTTTCCAGAATGCCAGCAGATCTTTTTACAATGGTAGTGAGTAGCTCGGCATCATAGTATTCAAGCCTTGAGTTGATACCAAACCTTGCCCGCAATGGAGATGTCAATAACCCAGCCCGTGTTGTGGCGCCAATTAAAGTAAAAGGATTGAGACCAATCTGAACAGACCTGGCATTAGGGCCAGAGTCGAGCATGATGTCAATTCTAAAATCCTCCATCGCTGAATAAAGGTATTCCTCAACAATAGGATTCAGTCGATGTATCTCATCAATGAATAAGACATCGTGAGGCTCGAGATTAGTGAGTAGCCCTGCCAGATCGCCTGGCTTATCCAATACTGGCCCTGACGTGACTTTGATTCTCGACTCCAATTCATTGGCAATGATATGACTCAAAGTAGTTTTGCCTAGTCCGGGAGGGCCGTGCAATAGCACATGATCTAATGGTTCGCTTCTTTTCTTAGCCGCCTGCACGAAAATTTTGATATTCTCCACCACCTTGTGTTGTCCTGTAAAATCAGAAAAAGATAATGGCCTCAGGGCTCTTTCAATCTCCTTTTCGGCTGGGGTCAACCCTTCATCATCCGCACTTAAATAGTCTTCGCGCATGGCTCAAAAGTAGTGAAAAGTTGATGGCTTTAAATGCAATGGCTGGGAGTGAACCCTTTTTAAACGGGCTTTTTGAGTCTCCAATCAAAGTATTTCTCCTAATTTGCACGGATATCAAGATTAGGATGAATAACCGAGTTAAAAATGCCCTGTACTCTATTGCCTTGGTGGCATTGGTTTTTGTTGTGTGGAAATACAGGCAAGCCAATTCAATCAATGAGGTAAAAATCGAGGGTAAAACGATGGGAACGGCCTATCACATTACTTATTATGATAAGCAATCCAGAAATCTCAAGCCTCAAATTGACTCTTTACTTCTAGTATTCAATCAATCAGTAAGCACTTACATTAAAGATTCAGAGATATCAGCATTTAATGAAGGAAATTCATTCCAACTCAACCTGCCATATTTCTTGCCTTTACTTGAAAAGTCAAAAGAAGTAGAAAATTTATCTGATGGTGCTTTTGACCCAACTGTTATGCCTTTGGTCAATGCCTGGGGTTTTGGCCCAGGGAAAAAAATTAGGCCTGATAGTGCCAAAGTTGATTCCATCATGGAATTTGTTGGGTTTGAAAAGATTCAATTCAGCAGCGATAGTGTTTGGAAAGAGGATGTTCGTGTTCAATTGGATTTCAGTGCCATTGCCAAGGGATATGGTGTTGATATAGTAGCAGCGTACTTACAATCAAAAGATATTGTGGATTGGTTCGTAGAAATTGGTGGTGAGATCTCTGCTTTCGGCAAAAATCAAAAATTGGACAAAGCTTGGGAGGCGGCAATTCTAGATCCTGCTTCTACCTACGAGAACCTCATTAACAAGGCATATGTGAAACTGGAGGATAAGGCCATGGCAACCTCTGGTAATTATTTTAATTTCTATGAGGAGGCGGGAATAAAGTATTCGCACACGATCAATCCCACTACCGGATATACCATCCGACATGAATTACTGAGTGCTTCTGTGTTTGCCAAGGACTGCATGACGGCAGATGCGTGGGCCACGGCATTTATGGTGATGGGTAAGGATGAAGCCATTAAAAAAATAAATCAGATGAGGGAACTGGATGCGCTTTTTATCTATTCTACTGAGGGCGGTACTGAAACCTTCATGAGTGAAGGGATTAAGCCGATGATTACAATTAACCCTTAAGGTTATTCAATGAAGATGTTCATTCTTTTTCTTGCGCCCTTACTAGCTGGTTTGTTAATCTACTTAGTTCCAAAGGCACGCAATAGTAGTTTTAAACTTTTGCTCGTATTTGCAGGATCCTACCTGTTTGCGATCACAGTCATTCACATACTGCC
>JAGQYK010000031.1:23274-37289 GCA_020436125.1 Cyclobacteriaceae bacterium
CTGAGTTGTATCGTGAGTACGCTGAGGTAGAATTAATTGGTCTTTTTGTACTGCTTGGTTTTTTTCTTCAGCAGTTGCTTGAATATTTCACCTCGGGAATTGAACATGGCCACATCCACACTCATGACCATAAGGGGCATACACATTCACATAGTCACGCAGAGGTTTCTGCCTTAGTATTGTTATCAGCCTTGTGTGTTCATGCTTTTTTGGAGGGGGGCATGTTAGCACAGCCTCATTCGCATACTTTCCATTCCGATACCAATGCCATTTTACTGGGCATTGTTTTGCACCGTGCTCCTGCGGCTTTTGCCTTGATGGCAGTGCTCTCAGAGCAACTTCGTTCGAAGCGAAGGGCTATTCCTTACCTGTTGGTATTCTCTCTGGCAGCACCACTTGGTCTTTTTATAAGTGAGTATTTTGTTGAAATCAATTTACTCTCCGAAACGGGGCTCATTTTTCTGTATGCATTAGTGACAGGCAATTTTCTTCACATCTCTACTACCATTGTTTTTGAAAGCAGCCCTGATCACCATTTCAATGCAAGAAAATTGGCGGTTGCCATTGTGGGATCGCTGGTTGCGGTGGCGGTAGAATATATCTTTTAATACTAATTCAATTCCCTTTTGCATTTGCCTTAGAACTTCAAATAGGTTGAATTTGGGTTCAAATGACAGTATATTACTGTTTTACAATAGCTGATTATGAATCACACCATCAAGAATTTTGAAGAGTACGAGGAGATATACAACAGAAGCGTTTCCAATCCGGAATCATTTTGGGAAGAAGTGGCTGAAGGTTTTCAGTGGCGCAAAAAATGGGACAAGGTTTTGGAGTGGGACTTTTCCAAGCCAGAGGTAAAATGGTTTATTAATGGTAAGCTCAATATTACTGAAAACTGCCTTGATCGTCATTTAGAAAAAAGAGGTGATCAAACCGCTATCATTTGGGAGCCCAACGATCCGAAAGAAAAAGCAAAACACATTACGTATAAGGAACTGCACAGTAAAGTTGGCCAGGCAGCCAACATGCTAAAGAACCTGGGCGTAAAAAAGGGTGATCGGGTGTGTATTTACTTACCCATGATTCCTGAGTTGGCTTACGCAATGATGGCCTGTGCAAGAATAGGGGCTGTACATTCAATTGTATTTGCAGGTTTTTCTTCACGATCATTGGTGGATAGAATCACTGATGCAGGTTGTAAAATTGTTTTAACAGCTGATGGGGGTTACAGGGGTGCAAAAACAATTGACCTCAAAGGAATTATTGATGAGGCATTACAAAATTGCCCAGATGTGGAAAAGGTGGTGATGGTTGATCACATTCACTCATATCCTGAAATAAAGCAGGGCCGCGATATGTGGTGGCATGAAGAAATGGCCAAAGTGAATACAGCATGTGATGCAGAAGAAATGGATGCGGAAGACTTGTTGTTCATTTTATATACTTCAGGTTCTACAGGAAGGCCAAAGGGAATGGTGCATACCATCGGAGGTTACATGGTCTATACAGATTATACTTTTCGTACTGCATTTCAATATCAAGAAGGGCAAGTTTATTGGTGTACAGCAGATATAGGTTGGATAACCGGGCACTCCTATATTATCTATGGACCATTATCTGCAGGTGCTACTACGGTGATGTTTGAAGGTGTTCCTTCATGGCCCGACTGGGGAAGGTTTTGGCAAGTAGTAGAACGCCATAAAGTAGATATTTTTTATACGGCACCTACAGCAATCCGAGCATTGGAGAAAGCACCATTAAGTTTTGTGGAAGCGCATGATCTTTCTTCTTTGAAAGTGTTGGGTTCCGTGGGCGAACCTATCAATGAAGAGGCGTGGCATTGGTATGATAAAAACATCGGCAAAAAGAACTGTCCGATTGTAGATACCTATTGGCAAACAGAGACAGGAGGATTTATGCTTTCTCCTATTGCTGGTATCACCAAAACAAAGCCGGGATTTGCTACATTCCCTTTACCGGGTGTTCAACCCGTTATTATGAATGATGGTGGATTGGAGGTAGAAGGAAATAAGGTAGAAGGGCGACTGGCCATTCAGTTTCCATGGCCTTCCATGGCTCGAACCATTTATGGTGATCATAAAAGATTCAAAGACACTTACTTCTCCACCTTTCCCGGCAAGTATTTTACCGGAGATGGTAGTAAAAGAGACGAGGAGGGATACTACAGAATTACAGGAAGGGTAGATGATATCATTATTGTGTCAGGACATAACTTGGGAACAGCTGAAATTGAAAGTGCTATTGATGAGCACTCTGCAGTATGTGAAACTGCAGTGGTGGGCTACCCTCATGATGTGAAAGGACAAGGAATCTACGCTTTCGTAATTTGTTACGATCATCCTCGAGAGGAAGACCATTTGCGAAAGGAAATTATTGATACGGTTTCTAAGATAATTGGCCCTATTGCCAAGCCGGATAAAATCCAATTTGTAAGTGGTTTACCCAAAACGCGGTCAGGGAAAATCATGAGACGAATCTTGCGCAAGATTGCGGAGGGGGATACCTCCAATTTAGGTGATGTGTCAACACTATTAGATCCTTCCGTGGTGGAGGAAATTAAAGAGGGAGCTTTGTAGCTTTTAAGTAATCATTAAATGGAATTTCTTCTAATTCTGGGTTGAGTACATATATTGGATCTCCCCCCTTGGTATCCTTAAGAATTACCAATCCGTAATCCCTAGTTTCTATCACGAGCCATATTTCTTTTTGATATCGAACTAGGGGAGTTGTTATTTTTCTCATTAGACTTAATGTATAAGTGATAAATAAAGAGGCTACCCTAATTGAATAAAGTAGCCTCTTGATAACCTCTTAATTATTTAACTCAACTACCGCAAGCTTCGCATTCATCTGGATTATCCAGCGAGCAAGCCATGTCAGAACGCTTCTGATCCAAATCTTCTTTTGAAGCATAAGCAACTATAGGTTCATTAGCGGCTACCTGAGTTGTTGCGCCAATTTTGGCTGCCACCTCTTCTGGTTGATCTTTAGTAGTTCTCCTGTCAATGGTAAACTTGATGGCATCTGCAGCAGCAGTTGAACGCAAGTAGTACATACCTGTCTTCAAACCTTTCTTCCATGCATAGAAGTGCATAGAAGTCAGTTTACCGAAGTTAGGATCAGTAATGTGTATGTTCAAACTCTGTGATTGACAGATGTATGCTCCACGATCGGCAGACATATCGATAATCGCTTTTTGGGAAATTTCCCAAACCGTTTTATAAATGTCCTTAATGTGCTGTGGAATTTCAGGGATAGCCTGAATAGAACCATTGGCAGCAATCAATTTCTGACGCATGGTGTCATCCCAAAGACCAAGCTCAATCAAATCTCTCATCAAGTGCTTGTTGGCGATAATGAAATCACCGGACAAGGTTCTTCTTGAATAGATATTTGAAGTATAAGGCTCGAAACACTCGTTGTTACCAAGAATCTGTGAGGTAGATGCTGTAGGCATTGGTGCCAAAAGCAGTGAGTTACGCACACCATTTTTCTTCACTTCCTTTTTCAGTCCTTCCCAGTCCCATCTGTTAGAGTCAGGAGTAACACCCCACATATCAAATTGGAAGATTCCTTTTGAAACCGGAGAACCTTTGTAGGATTCATAAGGGCCATGTTGTCTAGAAAGCTCCATAGAAGCTTCCATAGCAGCAAAGTAGATGGTTTCATGGATATCCTTGTTCAATCCTCTCGCCTCTTCAGAGTCGAAAGGCATACGAAGAAGGATGAATGCATCGGCCAAACCTTGTACACCTATTCCAATAGGGCGGTGTTTTAGGTTAGAGTTGCGTGCTTCAACAACAGGATAGTAATTGATGTCAATTACCTTATTGAGATTTTTGGTGATCACCTTAGTGATCTCATATAATTTTTGATGATCGAATGTTCCTTCTTCAGTGACAAACTTTGGAAGAGCAATAGAAGCAAGGTTACAAACGGCTATTTCATCAGGTGATGTGTACTCTATAATCTCTGTACACAAGTTACTTGACTTGATTGTGCCTAAGTTCTTTTGATTAGACTTCTTGTTGGCGGCATCCTTGTAAAGCATATATGGTGTACCGGTCTCAATTTGAGCCTCTAATACTTCAAACCATAAATCCTGTGCTTTTACCTGCTTACGCGCCTTTCCTTCCTTTTCGTATTTTTCATACAGGCGCTCAAATTCCTCACCGTAGCAATCTGCTAATCCGGGAGCTTCATTAGGGCAGAACAACGACCACATTTCGTTATTCTCCACACGCTTCATGAACAAATCAGGAATCCAGAGAGCAAGGAAAAGATCACGTGCTCTCATTTCCTCCTTACCGTGGTTTTTCTTTAATTCTAAAAATTCGAATACGTCTGCATGCCAAGGTTCAAGATACATGGCAAAGCTTCCCTTGCGCTTTCCTCCACCCTGATCTACATAGCGGGCGGTCATATCAAAGTTTCTCAGCATAGGTACAATTCCGTTGGATGTACCACCTGTCCCCTTGATGTATGATCCTTTTGCACGAACGTTATGGATACTTAGTCCAATACCTCCTGCAGATTGTGAAATTTTAGCGCAATTTTTAAGTGTATCATAAATGCCATCAATGCTATCGTCCTTCATAGTAAGCAGGAAGCATGAAGACAGTTGCGGTTTAGGCGTACCCGCATTGAATAAAGTAGGGGTAGCATGGGTGAACCACTTTTCAGATAATAAGTTATAAGTCTCAATAGCAGCAGGAATATCTTCTGCATGGATACCTACAGCCACACGCATCAGCAAATGTTGCGGACGCTCTACCACCTTACCATCCATTTTCATGAGATAAGAGCGCTCCAAAGTTTTGAAGCCGAAGTAGTCGTAGCTGAAGTCACGATCGTAAATGATCGCAGCATCCAATTCTGCGGCATTGGTTTTTATTACTTTCCACGTTTCCTTCGAAATAAGAGGGGCATTTTGGCCCGTCTTAGGATCGATGTACTGGTAAAGTCTTTTCATGGTATTGGAAAAAGACTTACTGGTGGTCTTATGTAAATTCGATACAGCTATCCTGGCGGCCAGTTTGGCAAAGTCAGGATGCTTCGTGGTCATCGTTGCCGCTATTTCAGCAGCAAGATTATCAAGTTCCTGGGTAGAAACTCCATCGTATAATCCATTGATCACCTTCATAGCGACCTCAACCGGATTTACAAAGTTGGTTTCCAGGCCGTAACAGAGCTTTTCAATACGTGCGGTGATCTTGTCGAACTTTACGGACTCTCTGTGTCCGTCACGTTTAACTACGAGCATGTTGGGTTGTTTGGGGGTGAAAAAATAGTTTAAAAAATGTTGTTCAAGATATTAAAAATCCTCGTTCAATGAAAACTTGGGTGATGAATCTTTTTCAGTACTATTCATCACTCCTGCTTTCTGGTATTCTGCCACTCTTTTCTCAAAGAAATTAGTTTTTCCTCGCAAGGAAATCATTTCCATAAAGTCGAATGGGTTGGTAGCATTATAAACCTTCTTACCTATCAATTCGTTCAGCAAGCGATCGGCTACAAACTCGATATATTGCCTCATTTGCTCTGCGTTCATGCCTATTAGGTTTACAGGCAGTGCATCAGTTACAAACTCTTTTTCAATCTCTACAGCATCTTTGATAATTTCTATCACTTTTTCTTCTGGCATTTTGTTTACCACGTGTTGAGTATAAAGATGGCAGGCAAAATCGCAGTGAAGCCCCTCATCACGAGAGATTAATTCGTTGGAGAAACTAAGGCCAGGCATCAAGCCTCTTTTCTTCAACCAGAAGATAGAACAGAATGAACCCGAGAAGAAAATACCCTCTACAGCTGCAAAGGCAATGAGTCTTTCAGCAAAATCTCCATTATCTATCCAGCGAAGTGCCCAATCTGCTTTTTTCTTCACGCAATCCATCGTTTCAATACCATGGAATAGCTTGTCCTTCTCCTTGGGGTCCTTCACATAAGTATCTATAAGGAGAGAATAGGTCTCAGAATGGATGTTCTCAATGGCAATTTGAAAACCATAAAAGAATTTGGCTTCAGTATACTGTACTTCACCAACGAAGTGTTCAGCCAGATTTTCATTGACAATACCATCACTGGCGGCAAAAAAGGCTAGCACGTGAGTAATAAAGTGCCTTTCACCATCATTGAGGTTAGCCCAGTCTTTTAAGTCCTGACTTAAGTCAATTTCTTCAGCTGTCCAAAAACTCGCCTCGGCCTGTTTATAAAATTTCCATATATCATGATGCTTAATTGGAAATAGTACAAAACGGTCTTTGTTTTCTCTTAAAATAGGCTCATCGTGTTTGGCTTCACTCATTATACTTATATAGTTAGTAGGTTATCGAATGTATTTAAATCAAAAGTTGTCTTGTTGAACATGAGAAACCGACTTCAGAAGAAAATCTTTAGACCAGTTTCCAGCAAGAAGACAAATATTTGAAATGACGGATAAAATTCAAAGGGCTGCATAACAATGGGATGATCATTTGAATTGTATTTCCCTCTCTATATAACCCGAAGGAATTCATTTTCATTCACTTAAACAGTGGAGATGAAGGGAAGGCTTAAGTAAAATAATTTAGAAATATTTTTGCCTTAATTTTTGAATAAGATCAGGTTGTTCTGAGATGACCATAATTGTGTAATTAGGCCTCTAAAATCAAAAAAATTTTACCCGTGGCCTATCGAATATCATTGAGATAAGGAGGAGGCATTCAAAACGGCCCAATTTGGCCTGATTGGCATTAAATCTATATTTCAAGATGTTTTTTGTTTTTCAAGGCTGAAAATCTATCTTTGCACTCCATTTTTAAAGCTGAGAATCATGTACGCTATTGTGGATATTGCTGGAAAGCAGTTTAAGGTTGAAAAAGACCAATATATATATGCCCCCAAAATGGAGGGAGAGGCTGGATCTGCTGTGAAGCTGGATAAAGTACTTCTTATTGATAATGAGGGTAAAGTTGAGGTTGGAGCTCCTGTATTGGCCAATGCCAATGTTTCTGGAAAGATTTTGGAGCATGTGAAGGGTGATAAGGTCATCGTCTTCAAAAAGAAGAGGAGAAAAGGCTATGCTGTGAAAAACGGCCACCGTCAGCAATACACAAAGTTACTTATTGACAATATTTCAGGTAAATAATAGAATACCATGGCACATAAGAAAGGTGAAGGTAAAGTAAAGAATGGCCGTGAATCGGAAAGTAAACGATTGGGCATAAAGGTCTTTGGAGGCCAAAAAGTAATTGCGGGTAATATTATAGTCCGTCAAAGAGGCACTAAGCATCATCCTGGAGATGGTGTTGGTATGGGTAAAGACCACACCCTATTTGCTCTTGCAGATGGAGTAGTTGCCTTTAAGAAAGGAAAAAAAGATAAATCTTTCGTCTCGGTGGAAGGTCAGGCATAACTGCTTGAATCTTTAAATCATTGAGCCTCCAATTTTGGGGGCTTTTTTTATGCCCACTTTTATCAAAAACTAGGTTTAATTCCTCTATAGTCAGGAAAATGGGTTAATCATCTCTTGTTTTCAGTACTTCAAATTGGGTATATTTTTTTTACTAAAAGAAGGCAATATTATCCCCCTGTTTGAGGGATAATTGATGGTAAAGCCATTGATTATTCTTCATTATGCCTGATTTCAATTATTTCAACCTGCAATAAATTATTTTCACGTTATTTTATAATTCTAATATTTACCCTAATTTGGGGGTTCGAATTCTAATTTTTAACTAAACTAAAACCTATGAAGAAGTTTTTACTATTATGCTTCTCATTCGTTTTTGTACTCAGTGCATGGGCGCAAGAGCGAGTGGTTTCAGGTAAGGTTACAGCCGCAGAAGACGGCTCGACATTACCTGGCGTGAACGTAGTTCTGAAAGGAACTACAAACGGAACGGTTACCGATGTAGATGGTAACTACCGATTGAATGTGCCGTCATCTGGCGGAACATTAGTGTACTCATTTATTGGTCTGCAAACTCAAGAAGTTGCAATTGGAGAACGCTCCATTATTGACCTCCAAATGGGTTTGGATGTTCAACAACTTACTGAAGTTGTTGTAACAGCTGTGGGTATTGAACGTGAGAAGAAGGCATTAGGTTACAGTGTTGCCTCAGTAGATGCAGCCAACCTTCAGCAACGTTCAGAGGTAGACCCTCTTCGTGCGCTTCAGGGTAAGATGCCAGGTGTAAACATCACCGGTGGTGGTGGAGGTCCTGGACAGTCCACTAAAATCAATATTCGTGGTATTTCTTCATTGACTGGTAATACACAGCCTTTGTTTGTTGTGGATGGTATTCCTTTTGATAACTCAGTAAACTCAGCCACAGCAGGTCAGGGTTCTGGTGGAGGTGCCAGCGGTGAGAATGCTGCTCAAAACACAGTGATTTCCAATCGTGCATTTGACCTTGATCCTAATAACATTGCCAGTGTTTCAATTCTTAAAGGAGCTGCTGCTGCTGCATTGTACGGATCACGTGCCACTAACGGTGTTGTAATTATTACCACTAAGGCTGCGAGCAAAGGAACTAAGAAGGGAATGGAGATCAATGTAAGTTCTGCTTACAACGTGGAAGAAATTTCTGGAATTCCTGATTACCAAGATGTATATACACAAGGTTCTAACCAGGTATATAATGGAGGTTTCATTGGAAACTGGGGTGCTCCATTCGCTGATAAGGTGGATGCTATCAATGCTCAGTACGGAACTAATTACGGAAAATCCTTTGGAGTATATGCTGGTGGACCAAATGCAGGTCAGCCTTATCCAGAGGGAACAGGACCTCATCCAATGGCGGTACGTTTTCCAAAGCTGACACAATTTAGAGATGCGGATGGTGAGCCTTTAGCTGTACCCATTGTACCTCATGATATTATTGGAGGTTATTTTGAAAAGGGATATACTCAGGAAAACTCTTTTACCATATCAAACGGTTCTGAGAAAACTAATTTGAATGCCAGTGTGTCCAGAATGGATCAATCTGGTATTATCCCAAATTCAGGAGCTACTCGTACTTCCATCAGTTTTGGTGGTAATGGTCAATTGGATAATGGTGTTTTTATAGCTGGAAATGTAAACTATGTAAAAACAACTCAGTTTTCCCCTCCATCTGGAGCAAGTGCTTTTGCTGACTATTTTAATGGACCAACTGGTTTAAATGAAGGATCGGGTTCTATTTATGCCCGTCTGTTCTATTTGCCACGTAACTTCGATTTGAATGGATATCCATTTGAGAATCCAATTGACGGATCCAATCTATTCTATAGAGCATTGGACAACCCACGTTGGATTGCTAAGTACAGTAAGTATTCGTCAGATGTCAATCGTGCCTATGGTTCATTCTCAGCAGGCTATGATATCAATGAATGGTTGCAAGTGTTGGTTAAAGGTGGTATTAATACTTATACTGACAACAGAAAGGATATCGTAAGGAGCGGAGGTATTCAGGAGCCGCTAGGTCACGTATGGAATGATGTGCTCACTAATACAGAGCAGGATTACAACCTTATTGTTACTATTCAAAAGGACATTAACTCAGATATTTCTTTTAGAGGTATTATTGGAGGTAACGCTAACCAGCGTGATTTCTCTCGTAATCGGGTTACTGGTACTGGTATTATTTCAGATGGATTGAATACTGGTTTGTATCGTTTGGATGCGACAGCGTCTCAGATTGCAACCACAGATTACACTTCACAACGTAGGTTGAATGGTATCTATGGAGATCTTTCTTTTTCTTACCGTGATTTCCTTTTCTTGAACCTAGCAGGCCGTAATGATTGGTCTTCTACTCTACCAAAGGATAACAACAACTACTTCTATCCATCAGCCAGTCTTTCATTTGTATTGTCTGAGGCGGTTACTATGCCTAGCTTCTTAAACTATGCTAAATTTAGAGTAGCAGCGTCAAAAGTAGGTAACGATGCCAATGTGTATCAGACAGCAACTAATTACTTAATTGGTGTACCTTTTACTACTTCTGCTGGAGTGAAAACCAACAGAGCTTCGTTGAGCAATACGTTGGGTAATCCAGCTTTAAAGCCTGAGTTTACTCAAGAATATGAGGTGGGTACTGAATTAAAGTTTTTGAACAATCGCGTTAGCTTGGATGTTGCTTATTTCCAACGTACATCCACAGATCAGATATTGAGCGCTGCATTACCTAGTACTACTGGATTTTCTCAGCAGATTGTCAACTTTGGTGAATTGGAAAACAAAGGATGGGAGATTGGATTGAACCTTACACCTGTTCAGTTGTCCAATGGCTTTACCTGGGATACTTATGTGGCCTTCACTAGAATTAGATCGCTGGTTGTTGATGCAGGTCCTACAGGAGAGGTAATTATCGGTGGACCGGGCTCTTCATTAGCTACTATCCATAGAAATGGTTTCCCTTATGGTCAAATCTTTGGAACAGTGAATGCCAGATCTGATGACGGGCAATTGTTGATTGATGAAAATACAGGTCTTCCATTTGGTACTGGTCAGTCGGAGATTATTGGTGATCCAAACCCTGATTTTACAATGGGATGGAATAATACCTTTAGCTGGAAGGGAATCACTCTTCGCGCTTTGATTGACTGGAAGCAAGGTGGAGACTTTTACTCCTTTACAGGAGCGTCACTGCTGCTTCGCGGCCAATTGAAACAGAGTATAGATCGTGAAGGATTGCGTGTTGTACCAGGTGTATTGGGAAGCAACCAAACCTTCCAGGCGATCACTGATACAGGAGGAAACTTAATCAAGAATACTGTGCCGATCACTGCATTTGACTCTCACTTCTCAGATGGTTGGGGAGCTTATGGTCAGGATGAAGTAAACGTATATGATGGTACTACTATCCGCCTTCGTGAAATTAGCCTTGGGTATTCACTCCCAGCAAGCATGCTTTCTAAGACTCCATTTGGACGGGTAAGTATTTCAATCTCAGGACGTAACTTATGGTGGAAAGCGCCTAATGTGATGCAAGATTTGAATCTTGACCCTGAAGTATTATCAGGAACATCAGGTAGCAACGTTCAAGGTTTTGAATATGGTGCAGCACCTACAACGAAGAGATACGGTGTGAACTTGAATTTGACGTTCTAATTTTTAACTCTTGAGAAATAATATTATGAATAGAATTAGAAAATACGGCTCCGGTCTGCTTATGATGGTTATGATGCTGTTTACAGTATCATCCTGCGACCTGACCGAATTGGATATCAATAAGGATCCCAACAATCCAGCTCAAGCTTCATTAGGCTTGTTGCTTACCAACGTGCAGTTGAATGCTTCGGATAGGTTTGCAGATGCACTTAACAATGCGGCTATGGGTTTTATGGCAGTGAATGATTCGTTTGATGGTTTTAATATGACTAACTCCTCGTTTAACAATACGTGGAATTATTTATATAACAATCCTTTGAAGGATTTGGACGGAATTATCAAAGCTACTGCACAACAGCGCGCAGACGGGGCAGCCAATCCTCACTATGAGGGAATTGCCAAGGTGCTGAAGGCCTACTATTTCAGTTTGATGGTTGATCTATGGGGTAGTGTTCCGTATACTGATGCTTTTAATGGTGATGCAGAGGAGCAAAACCTTGCACCGGCTTTTGAAGATGGTTCTTCCATTTATCCTAAGCTAATCACCTTGCTGGATGAGGCTGTAGCACATTTTGACGAGACAAGCCCTGTAACTGTAACCGGAGATGTGATTTATGGAGGAAGTGCTGCCAAATGGGCAGCTGCTGCCAGATCGTTAAAATTGAGATTGTTGTTGCAGGTTAGTCGCCAAGATGCATCAGTAATCCCTACGATGCAGGCCATGATCAATGCAGCTGAAGCAACACCAGCCACAGATGGTTTTATAACAACTGGCGCGAATGACTTCGTATTTACTTTTGGTAACCTGAATAATCCAGATGACCGTCATCCAATGTACAAAGATGGTTATGCAGGAGGTGAGGCATCTTACAATTATTTTGGACATCAGTTTATGTATGAGATGTTGGTGCCATTAACGCCTGGAGGAACTGTTCCTGGAGATCCAAGAACTCCTTTTTACTTCAAGCGTCAAACCAAAACGCTTTTGGATCCAAATGACCCAACGGATAAGCAGACAATCCCTTGCTCTCAGCGCACGGATTGTACTTATGGCTACTTCCCTTTGAGTAACTTTGTTTCTAATGGTGTTTACAATAAGCCAGATGCAACTACACTAACTACTAGTCAGAAGGAATATCTAGCAGGATTTTTTGGGCGTGACCGCTCTGATCCATCTGGTGTTCCTAATGATAATCCAATCAGAACCACAGTAGGGTTGTATCCTGCAGCTGGCCTCTATGATGATGGTCCAGAAACTGGTGGTGGCAATAAGGGCCGTGGAGATGGTATATTTCCTATGATCACCACCTGGATGGTGAAGCTGTATATGATTGAAGCTAATTTGGCACTGGGTGTTACATTGCCTGGGGATGATGCCAAAACATTGTATCAAAAGGCGATGGAAGAGCAATTTGCGAAAGTGAATAGCTTTGTGTCTAAGGATCCTGGTGCAGTAGCGATTTCAACAGCTGCACGTGATGCTTATATCGCTGCTCAGTTGACGAAATATGATAATGCTACCAATAAACTGGGGGCTGTACTCAAGCAAGCTTGGTTCATGAATTTCGGAAATGGTTTTGAATTGTATAACACTTTCCGCAGAACAGGTTTACCTGCTGGTTTGCAGACTCCGCTTCAAGCTCCTCGCCAGTTTGCGTTGAGGTTACCTTATGCACAAGATGAGATTAATCTCAACCCAAACACACCAACGGTTGCTTTTGACTCTCCTGCAAATGCTGTATTCTGGGACGTGTTGAAGTTTCAATTTTAAAATAGAAGAGACATGAAGACAATTAAATATTTAGTTATGACATTGATTGGGGTATTTGCCCTTACGGTGTCATGTACAGATGATAAAGTACTGGTTCCTGTATGGGAAACTGGTATTAATGGTGAAGGTACCATAACTGGGACTGCTACCGACTTTAAGAGAGGTGATGGTTCAATAGTTCTGGATTTTGATCTAAAATGGATTTCAGTAGATAGTAAAGAGACTGTAACCAAAATGGAGGTTTTCATTACTTTCACTGAGGATTATGTTGATAATGATGGAAATCCAGCTGTTGCAGATCATGGAACAAAGCTTCTTCAAACTTTTGAAGGAGGAGCTGTGCCAGCGAATCGTGCCCCTGTAGCTTTCTCCTTGTCTCAAGCCGATGTTTATGCCTTATATAATGGAACTACTTATGATTATAAAGATGGTGTAGATGGTAATGCAATTGATGTATTTGGTAGCCCTATAAACACTGGTAGGGATGCAACTAACATCTTTGTGGCTGAAGATAAGTTTAAGCTCACATGGCAATTCACTGCTTCTGATGGTAGAGTATTTAGGGCTTGGTCGCCAAGTGTTTGTACTGAATTCCCAGGATCGAATTGCGAAGTGGCCTTTGGTGTAGTTTGTGCAGAGGAGATCACTGATCCGGGTGCCAACGGAGGCGTTTACGAACTTAACCTTGTTGACTCCTTCGGAGATGGATGGGATGGCGCATTCCTTACAGTAACTGAAGATGGTGTGAGCACCGACTATACCGCTACAGGCACTGGAACACTTCACATTGTGAATGTGGCTCCTACTGCGGTTAGTCTTACTTTCACTTATACTGCAGGATCGTTTGAGTCTGAGCATTCATTTACAATTAAATCTCCTAAAGGAAATATAATTGCAAGTGGAGGACCGGCTCCTACTGTAGGACCTGTAAAGCTTAATTTGTGTAACGAGTAGTACTGCATCATTATTTAATAACAAAAAGCCATCCAATTTCTTGGATGGCTTTTTGTTTATTAGTGTTAAACTTTCGGGTCCATGATAAGTTTGGGTGGATGTGATAAACAGGAATTTAAAGTCAAAAAAATAGCCACTCGAAAGAGTGGCTATTTTTTTTGATTGATATATTTTAAAAAAGAAGTAGCCCTA
>JAGQYK010000032.1:0-6499 GCA_020436125.1 Cyclobacteriaceae bacterium
GCCAGTACAAATATTTGAAAGTATTCAAAATAGGCTTCTCCTCCCGACAAAAACAAAAGCGCTGGTACAGTGAAGACAACACCCGCAGCTACAGACTCACCTGCTGAACCAATGGTTTGAACAATGTTGTTTTCAAGGATGGTAGCCTTACCTAATTTCTTAAAAATAGAAATGGCCAATACTGCAATGGGAATAGATGCACTTACAGTGAGTCCTACCTTAAGCCCAAGATAAACCGTTGCCGCTCCAAAGATGATTCCAAATACAGATCCCAGTATAACTGCCTTGAGGGTAAACTCAGGTATAAAATCCTGAGCGGATACATAAGGCTTGAAGGACTTACTTTTTTCCATGGAATTTTGGGGGTTAGGTGAAATCTCAGACCATTCTATTAAAGCAATGAAAGTTAAATTATTGCTATTTTTAGCATTCAGCGCTAACACAATTATATGATTTATTCTGTAGTTACCATCGTTTACCTGCTCCTTTTGATCGGCATCATTGTCTATAAAAGCAAAGCAGTGAAGAATGAGGAGGATTTTGTTGTAGCAGGCCGAGGCGTTCCTGTCTACTTATTAGTGGGTACTCTGGTATGCACCTGGATTGGTTCTGGAAGTTTATTTGGTACTGCAGGACTAACTTTTGGAACAGGCTTTGGAGCACTGTGGTTTTCAGCTGGGGCCTGGGTAGGCATAGTGGTCATCTATTTTATCGCAGGCCGTGTACGCAAAATCTCCAAATTCACCCTTACAGATATACTTGAACAACGTTATAACCATACGGCCAAAATCCTGGGAACAGTCACCATTATTGTGGCTTATCTGGTTATTGCTGGCTATCAGTTTAAAGGTGGCGGAAGGTTTCTATCCATCCTCTCCAATGGTGCTATCGATGTAGAAACAGGCGCATTCATTGCCTGCATTACAATAATCGTTTTTACTGCTGCCGCTGGTATGGTTTCTATCATCTCCATTGATATTTTTAATGGCATACTCATGATCCTTGCACTATTTACCGCCTTTCCGTTTGCTATTGCATCTCATGGTGGTATAGCACAAGTAGTAGATACCATTAATAACACAAGTCCACAATACCTGTCACTCACCGAAGGACGAGATCCGTGGTGGATTCTGGGGATTATCCTACCCACCTTTCTTTTGCTCGTTAGTGAAAGTAGTATTTATCAAAAATTTTCTTCTGCCAAGGATTCAGATGCAGCCAGGAAAGCTGTTTTTGGAATGTTGATTGGTGTTGTTGCCATTGAATTTATTATTAGTGCCATTGCTATTGTTGGATATGCTATTTATGCTGGAGACCCACGTTTCTTTTTCGCAGATGGAGCTATTAACCAAGCCATGGCGGAAGAAGTCATATTGAGAATTGGATATGAGCAAGTACCAAGCATTGTTGGATCAATGCTATTTGCGGCTGGTGTTGCTATTATACTCTCTACAGGAAATACTTTTTTAATGGTAACCTCCACCAACCTAACGCAGGACCTTTTAAAGCCTTATTTCTTTAAGAAAACTGTAGATCCTAAGAAGCTGATTCGCATTCAGCAAATCTGCATTGTACTGTTGGGGTTATTGGCGTTTGTAATGGTTACTCAGTTTGAAACTGTTCTTGAAATGGCATTTATATCCTATACGATGATAGGCGCATCTTTGGCCCCGGTTCTTTTAGCAAGTTTCTTTTGGAAAAGAGTAACAACAAAAGGAGCTATTAGCTCCATCGCTGCAGGTATGATCATTCCGGTGCTGAACAAAATATTGGAAGTAGCTGATGTGTCTTTAAGCTTTTTTCCCGTCCAAACCGACTACATAGCCATTCCATCTCTCATTGCCTCACTTACCTTATTAATCGTTGTTAGCCTGCTTACTGATAAGCCGGATGAGAATAAGTGGAAACCCTTTTTTGAACAATAGCACAAACTAAAGATAAGGGCAGTTTCAATTCCTATTAGGCTTAAACCATAATTATCTGGTTAATTGGTATTTGCAGATATAAACGATCATTGGGCGTAAAATTGACCGATTACAAGAGGTTTTCTAGAGTTTCCAATAGGAATATTTTGTTAACTTTGCGGCCTCATCAATTAACCCTATAATGCAAGAAAGTGGAGTCAAACCTGCCAATACCTCAATCACAGATTTAGGAATTAAAGACGGAAAAGCACACTGGAATTTAGCGCCAGCGGAGCTTGCAAAAATAGCCGTAAATAACAATCAGGCTACCGTTACCAGCACCGGAGCAATTGCTGTTGACACCGGAGAGTTTACCGGAAGATCGCCAAAAGATAAGTTTACTGTAAAAGATGATCTGACCAAAGATTCGGTTTGGTGGAACAACTTTAATATCCCATTCGACCCGGAGAAGTTTGAGAAACTTCACCAAAAAGTGGTCAACTATTTCAACGGAAAAGAATTTTATGTACGCGATGTATACGCTTGTGCGGATCCGCGATACCAAATGAATATCAGGGTAGTTACTGAGTTGCCATGGTCAAATTTATTTGCCAGCAATATGTTTCTCCGCCCTTCTCAAGATGAACTCACAAAGTTTGAACCGGAATGGACAATCCTATGTGCGCCCGGCTTTAAGGCCAATCCAGAAGAAGATGGAACGCGTCAGCACAATTTCTCTATCATTGATTTCACCAAAAAAGTTATCCTTATCGGTGGTAGCGCTTATACTGGAGAAATTAAAAAAGGTGTATTTTCTGCTTTGAATTTTATTCTTCCTCATCAAAAGGATGTGCTGGCCATGCACTGCTCTGCCAACATAGGCAAAGATGGTGACACAGCTATTTTCTTTGGACTTTCTGGAACTGGTAAAACCACGCTTTCGGCAGATCCTAACAGAAAGTTAATTGGTGATGATGAACACGGATGGACGTCTGACAACGTGATTTTCAATTTCGAGGGCGGATGCTATGCAAAAGCCATTGATTTATCTGCAGAAAAAGAACCAGAGATTTTTGGTGCCATCAAAGAAGGTGCACTTTTAGAGAACATCTCTTATATTGACGGAACCAACGAAGTAAACTATGCGGATGGCTCTAAAACAGAGAACACACGCGTTAGTTATCCAATCAATCACATTAGCAATATCGCTGTTCCTTCTCTCGGTAAGAACCCAAAGAACATATTCTTCCTTACCTGCGATGCCTACGGGGTTCTCCCTCCCATCTCTAAACTTACCCCTGGTCAGGCCGCTTTCCACTTTATCTCTGGCTATACCGCCAAGGTAGCTGGAACTGAGGCTGGTATTACGGAACCTACTACTACTTTCTCTACTTGCTTTGGGGCTCCATTCATGCCACTTCATCCTACGCGTTATGCTGAGATGCTAAGCAAGAAAATGCAAGAAGCAAATGTAGCTGTATGGCTGGTCAACACAGGCTGGTCAGGAGGTCCTTACGGAATAGGTAGCAGAATGAGTTTGAAGTACACGCGCGCATTGATCACTGCAGCATTGAATGGTGATTTGAAAAATGTAAATTTTGTTAAGCATGAAATCTTTGGAGTAGCCATGCCAACAGAATGTGCTGGAGTACCTTCTGAAATCCTAAGCCCAAGAAATACCTGGAAGGATAAAGAAGCCTACGATCAAAAAGCCAACCACCTGGCAGCTTCATTTAACAAGAACTTTGAAAAGTTTGCGGAGCAAGCCAACAAGGAAATCCTTGAAGGAGCACCAAAGGTAAAAGAAAGCGTCTAATATCAATTTAAGCGAGAAGGTTACTCCGGTTCCTTCTCGCCATCTAATGAAAGTACGTACCTGGCCATCTTCTCAGCATCTGCCTGTGAAAGATTAGGATGAGGCGTCATCATTACAGGTCCCCACACTCCAGTGCTTCCCTTTATAATTCGTTCAGCTATCATTTTAATGTTCTCATTAGTAAACTCATACTTTTTGGCTACATCAGTATGAGCAGGGCCAACAATTTGACTGGTAACATGGTGACACGTGTTGCAATCATTTTGTTTCACAAGCGCTGCACCCTGTCCGATTAAATTCTCATCAACTACCGTTGCTTCTGTTGGCACTTCAGCTTCACCGTAGTCTTCTGTATTCGTACTTTCATTTTTAGAACCACAGGCAAAAACAACGGTTGCCACGGTTATCAACATCATTATCCTTCTCATAATTCTTTTATGTTAAGATCGAAAATTAGGTAAAATTGTTGTTTTACTGACCATCTATCTTTGCCAATGGTTATTCTGGATTGTTAAACATTTAAAAATGCGGCACCAAATACGCCTGCACTATCACCCAACTTTGGTTTGATAACGGCTGTCTTCAAATAATCATTAAAAACAAACTTTTTGAGGGACTCCACACCTTCACTATAAATCGCATCAATATTGCCCACTCCTCCCCCTATTACAATTACATCAGGATCCAGAATATTCACCACTACACTCATAGCTTGACCAAAATAATGGGTTAAGCGATCAATGGTCATGGAAGCATCCTTATCCTCACCTGCAAGGTGTGCTTTATATATTTCCGACAAGGTTTTACTGCTATTGGTCAATGAGAAGTAAAACTTCTCTAGTGCCGGCCCTGATAAAACAGTTTCCACACATCCCACCTTACCACAATAACACTGCCCGCCTGATTCATGTAAAAAATTATGTCCCCACTCACCTCCAATACCATGTATACCTTCATGAAGCCTCCCTTTCAGTATAACTCCCCCACCTACCCCCGTACCCATGATTACACCCAATACAACTTTAGCCTCTTTGAAGTTTTCTTTCACAGCGCCAAGGTTAGTTTCTGCCAGCGCAAAACAATTAGCATCATTGGCAAGCACAAACCGCCTATTCAATTCCTTTTCAAGGTCTTCCTTGAAGGGTTGTCCATTTAAGCAGGTTGAATTACAGTTCTTCATCAGCTGACTTACCGAGTCAAGTATACCCGGGGTGCCTATCCCTATCTGGTCAGGTAAGTATTGGAGGTCGTCTCCTAGTTTTTGAATTACTTTACCCACTTGAGCAATTACATGCTCGTACCCTTTTTGACTTTCGGTCGCTAAGCGATGGCGGCTCAGCACTTTTGGGTGAATTGAAGATTCGAGTACAACACCTTCTATTTTAGTTCCTCCCAGGTCTATCCCCCACAGATGTTTGCTACGTTCAGACATTCTTTAAAAAATTTCTGGCATCACTAATTGCTGCATCTAATCGATCTCGATCACTCCGTATGGTTTCCGCATTCCAATTTAAAAGTAATGCCAATTCATTAATAACTTGTTCCTTGTATTTTAAAACACTCTCTATATTAAAATACAATCGCCCTGTTCTACGCATAAAAAAATCTACCGATGAATAAGTCATCTCCTTTTCAACACAATAACGTACTTCTTCTTTAATCATCGTCAGATACATGTCTTCACCATCAATTGGTTTAAGATGCTTAATTATCTTTTCAGTTTGCTTTCCGTAGTTTTCAACTAAGTAGTTGGCATGTTCTTGATCAAGCCCCAGACTGTTCATTCTTTTTTTCAACACATTTATATACCTTCTTACCCGCTTGGAATTAATCAGTTGACCATCTGCCAATCGGATCTTGTGGGTATAACATTTTGAGGTTTCTTTTCTGCGAGGATGGTTGTCAATTACCATATCCACAATCCTCTCTGCCATCTTTCGATAGCCTGTCAATTTACCGCCAGCAATTGAATAGAGCCCACTTGGAGAAACGAATATTTCATCCTTGCGGGAAAGTTCTGAAGCAGACTTGCCATCTTCATGAATGAGTGGGCGCAAACCGGCCCAACTGGATTCAATATCTTCCACTTTCAGGTTCACTTTGGGAAAGTTTTCGTTGATGCCATCAATAAGATACAGGGCATCTTCATGTGTAATCACTACGCTATCAATATCTCCCTGATAGTTGGTATCCGTAGTGCCTACATACGTTGTTCTACCTCTTGGAATGGCAAAAATCATTCTACCATCAGCAATATCAAAATAGATGGATTGGTGAACGGGTAGCTTTTCCTTAGGAAAGACAATATGTACACCTTTGGTAAGATGAAGTCGCTTCCCTTCCCTTGACTTATCCTTTACGCGAAGTTGATCTACCCAGGGACCTGTCGCATTGATAACCACATGAGAGGTAATGCGAAATACTTCTTTCGAAATGCTGTCTTGCACTTCAGCCCCACACACACTTCCTGTATCCGAATAGTTAAGTTGATTAACCTTACAATAATTGAGCACAACCGCTCCATACTTATGGGCTTTTTTGGCCACTTCAATCGTTAGTCGTGCATCATCTGTTCTGTATTCCGCGTAAAGCGCTCCTCCTTTTACATCATCCTTCTTCAACAGCGGTTCACGCCTTAGTGTTTGTCTGCGGGTAAGCATCAACCTACGGTCCTTGCCTGTAACACCCGCCAACCAGTCGTATAGCTTTAAACCAAAAGAAGTCAATAAACTGCCAAAGCCCCTGTGTTCCCGCAATGGTAATAACATCTTTTCAGGCA
>JAGQYK010000032.1:6599-35848 GCA_020436125.1 Cyclobacteriaceae bacterium
ATAGCGAAGTCCACCATGAATCAGTTTTGTGGAGCGGCTACTGGTACCCGAGGCAAAATCTCCCTTTTCAACGAGTGCTACTTTCAGTCCTCGCGATGCTGCATCCAGGGCAATGCCTACGCCTGTAATCCCTCCTCCAATGATCAGCATGTCAAATTCATGTTGTTTCAGTGAAGCAATGAATTGAGGTCGGTTCGCACTGGAGAAATTCATAGGTAGTTTAACAGGTCATTATCATTCTTCGTCTATCCATTTCATCGATCGCTTAACCGCTTTTTGCCAGCCTTTGTATAGCGTCTTCCTTTTCTGTTCATCCATTGCTGGTATGAATGTTTTGTCAATTACCCGATCTTCCGTGATAGTCTCTTTCTTCCACAATCCTACTTGTATACCCGCCAGATAGGCAGCACCCATGGCAGTTGATTCTATTACCTCCGGACGTTCCACTTCTGTATTCAATATATCCGCCTGAAATTGCATGAGGATGTTATTCGCACAAGCACCACCATCTACTTTTAAGCTTTTCAACTTTACTCCCGCATCTTCCTGCATCGCATTTAAGATATCTTTGGTCTGATACGCTAGCGACTCCAGTGTTGCTTTGATAATATGATCCTTCCCTGTATCACGTGTTAGGCCGAAGATGGCACCTCGGGCATACATATCCCAATAGGGAGCACCCAATCCTGCAAAGGCAGGCACCACATAAACCTCATTCGATCCCAACGCTTTCGCAGCAAAGTATTCAGAGTCTTTCGATTGGTCAATAAGGTGTAAACTATCACGTAACCACTGCACTGCAGCACCCGCTATGAATACACTGCCCTCCAGGGCATACTCTACTTTTCCATCCAGCCCCCAGGCAATGGTAGTAATCAAACCATTTTTGGAGTGTTGAATCTTGTCTCCTGTATTCATGAGCATGAAACAACCCGTTCCATAGGTGTTCTTGGCCATGCCTGGTGTAAAACAGGCTTGGCCAAATAGCGCAGCTTGTTGATCACCTGCCACACCAGCTATAGGAATGGCTACACCATCCATTTCATAGACACCAAAATCCGATGAAGACGCATTTACTTTTGGTAACATGGCTTCAGGTACATCCAACTCTTCCAATAGCTTTTTATCCCATTCTAAGTTGCGGATGTTATACAATAGTGTTCTCGAAGCATTACTATAGTCGGTTACGTGGGACTTCCCATTCGTCATGTTCCAAATCAACCAAGTATCTATCGTTCCAAAAAGCAACTCCCCTTTCTTTGCTTTCTCCTTGGCCCCTTCCGCATTGTTCAGTATCCAATTGATTTTAGTACCTGAGAAATAGGAGTCAATTACTAAACCCGTGTTTTCTCTCACATAATCCTCAAGCCCGCGGGTTTTTAATTTTTCACATAGCGCAGCCGTTCTTTTGTCCTGCCATACAATGGCATTATAAATGGGTTCGCCAGTCTTCTTATCCCAAACTACAGTGGTTTCTCTTTGGTTGGTTATGCCTATAGCCGCCACAGATTGAGGGCTTATTTTATTATCACTTAAGACCTTTTGAAGCATACCCAACTGTGTAGTTAATATTTCCTTTGGGTCATGCTCCACCCAACCCGGCTTAGGGAATATCTGAGTAAACTCCTGCTGAGCAATAGCCTGAATGCTCCCTTTCTCATCTAAGAGAACAGCCCGTGAACTGGTTGTACCTTGATCAAGCGCAATAATATATTTACTCATCCTCTATTCTTTTAAGCAACTAATAATTGATATAGCAAAGCACCAGCAACACCTCCAGCCAGAGGTCCCAGTACAGGAATCCAACTGTAAGACCAGTCGGATGAACCCTTGCCAGCAATAGGTAAAATGAAATGAGCCAAACGAGGACCAAGATCTCTTGCCGGGTTAATGGCAAACCCTGTGGTGCCACCCAAACCAAAGCCGATGACGGTGATCAAAGCCCCTACCACTAAAGGATTTAATCCCTCGGCAAAACTATTAGCGCCTATAAACAACAAGCCCATAATCAATACCATAGTGCCGATAAACTCACTGATGAAATTGGGAATAGTAGAGCGAATGGCAGGTGCCGTGCAGAACACCGCCAACTTAGCCCCTTTGTCATCTGTCACTTTCCAATGGGGCAAATAATGCAACCATACTATACTTGCTCCCACAAACGCCCCTAACAGCTGTGCCAGACAATAAGCCGGTACATCTGCCCACGGAAAGCTTCCATCAATAGCAAGCGCTAATGTTACTGCTGGGTTAATGTGGGCACCACTGTAACCTCCTACGGCATAGATGGCAAACGTGACCGACAAACCCCATGCCACTACAATGACCATCCAGCCAGCATTTTCAGATTTGGATTGCTTCAACAATACACCAGCTACCACACCATCACCTAAAACGATCAAAATCATGGTGCCAATAAACTCTGCCAGATAAGGAGACATATCAATATAAATTTTAATTATCCCTTAAAATATCAATTACTTAGCGAATTCAACAAGTATCCACTAAATCAAACTTCGCATTTATCGAAATATTAATAATTCCCTCATTTGTTGAAGCCCATCTTTTGTTACAATTCACTACTTTTAACCTTATGAAAATAGCTTTTTTCTTATCTGGATGCTTTATTTCATTGTGTGCCTCAGGGCAAGGTTATGCTACTTTTCAGAAACGTCTAGCTGCTCTTTACCAGCTGGCCGACATTTCAGATTCCATAGAAAAAGCTACGCAACATAAAGTCATATTAAAGCGATTAATTGCAGAAGAACAAATACCCCTTCGCGAGAAGGATTCTGTAGCTTTTTTCTACTTTGGTAAAGCCCAGGAAGTGGAGTGGATGGGTGACTTCAATGGTTGGGGATACAAATCAGAATTCAATAACCGAGGCACACAAATACCCGGCACCGATATTTGGATACTCAAAGCCTCCTTCCCCATTGATGCCCGACTTGATTACAAAATTGTAGTGGATAAAAAGAACTGGATACTGGATGCCTACAATCCACATCAGCAATGGTCTGGTGTAGGCGGTGGTAGTCCCAATTCCGAATTGAGAATGCCTGACTATAAAGAGGACCCCATCCATACTTTAAGAGACAATGCCCCAAAAGGAAAAGTAATTCAGGATTTACTCTACGCCAGTAATCTCCTTGCCTATCAAATCACATACAGTGTTTATCTCCCACCCGCACCACTTAAGGGAAAATATCCCGTAGTTTATATTACAGATGGTTACGAATATTTACATCCTCAGATGGGAAACTTACCTACTGTTTTAAATAACCTCATTGCAGACAAAAAAATAGTACCCATCATTGCCGTGTTTATTGATCATCGTGAGCCGGCCAACAGAACCAATAACAGAAGGATGACGGAGTTGGTCATGAATCCACAGTATCTCCATTTCTTTGTAGATGAATTCATTCCATTTATTGAAGAAAGCTACCCGGTATTATCGGGTGCTCAGAACAGGGCCATCCTTGGTTCATCAGTTGGGGGCCTTAACGCTACTTATTTTGCCTTTTCGAGACCAGATGTGTTTGGCAATGTGGGCATGCAATCCCCCTCCTTTATGACACGTCCACAGATCTACTCCCTCTGCGATAACCCCGCTGGAAGCACTGTCAAAATCTCCATGACATCAGGGGTAATCAACGATGCCAGTGACAGTGGTAAGAAAATGATCGGTATTCTTGAGAATAATTCATGTACCTATCACTACCGCGAAGTCAATGAGGGACACTCCTGGGGCAACTGGAAAAACCTGGAGGATGACATACTAATGGACTTCTTCGCACCGAAACAATGATTTAAGGCACTGAATTTGTTTATTTGCTTAGAAAACCTGCTTGTTGATGAAATTAAGGCTTTATTCGTTCCTACTCCTCTCCCTAGTATTTCTGGATTCTTGCTCTTCAGGCAAAGCTGCCTATAAACAAGGTGATTACTACGAAGCAGTATTATCAGCAGTGCAGCGCCTCAGAGGTAAGCCAGATCACAAGAAGTCAAGGGAAGTACTTAAGCTGAGCTATCAGCTGGCAGTTGATTATTTAGAAACGGATGCCAAAAATCAGATCGCTGCGAATGCCAATTTTAAATACAAAACTGCTGCTGAGAATTACGAGAAGATCAATCACCTCTATGAAGAAATACGTACCTCGCCAGGAGCATTGCGCGTAATTCCCAAGCCAGTAACCAAGTTTGATGAACTCACAGAAGTAAAAGCAAAGGCCGCTGAGGAAACCTATGAAGCCGGTATACAGGCATTGTTGAAAAATACCAGAGAAGATGCCAAGCGAGCTTATTATCTGTTCAATGAAGCCAACACCTTCTCACCGGGATACCGGGAGGCCATAGAGATGATTGAACAAGCCAGGTTCAACGCTACACTTAAGGTAGTGGTACAGCCTTCCTTGATCAGCTATCGCGACTGGAACTTCGACCCTGTCGTCTTTGGATATAATTCCAACATGTTCGTAAAGTTCTACACCCCACAGCAGGTCGAAGAGTTAAAACTGGAGAAGGTCGACCATTTCATCAAAGTGATTGTCAATGGGTATCAGGAAGGGCGCGCTGTGATTACCAAGAAAACAGAGTCTTTCTCCGACAGTGTAAAAACCGGAGAGAAAACCGTAAAGGGAGTAAAAACCCCTATCTATACTAAAGTGACGGCAACACTGACTACCTACACCAAAAAGATTACCGGCAGGGGTTCCATCAACCTTACTATTACTGATGCCGGCAATCGTGCAGAAATAAAGAACGAGGATATCGTAGCGGACGATACCTGGTCTGCCAACTGGGGCACTTATTCAGGTGATGCCCGGGCACTCTCAGAAAGTGACCAAAGGCTTTGCCAGCGAAAAGAATCCTATCCGGAACGCTACTACATTGAGAATAGGGTACGCAAAGAGCTGGACAATAAGTTGAGTAATGAGCTGAGGTACTTTTACAACAAGTACTAATTTGTTGCCGGGCTGACAATAGCGCCTTTCATAAAACCTTATCACTGCAAAAATTGTCTATGTTAAGTATACATTGCATTGAATAAATTATGACAAACACAACTAATGATAATAAAGCCATAATCACATTTGGAGCCGGATGCTTCTGGTGTACCGAAGCCGTTTTTTTGGGTGTGAAAGGTGTAGAGAAAGTGGTCTCTGGTTATTCGGGAGGTAAAATAAAAAACCCTGCCTATAGGGAAATTTGTACCGGCACAACAGGGCATGCAGAGGTAACCCAAATTACGTACGACCCCTTGGTTGTTACCTACGAAACATTACTGGAAATCTTTTGGAATACGCACAACCCTACTACCCTCAATCAACAGGGAGCGGATGTAGGTACGCAATACCGGTCTGTCATCTTTTACAATAATGAAGAGGAAAGAAAAGTAGCTGAAGCGTATAAAAATCAACTGGATGAGGCAGGCATTTATAAGGATCCGATTGTGACAGAGATAAGCCCTTTGGTTAATTTCTACCCAGCAGAGGAGGATCATCAAAACTATTATGCCTTAAATCCCAATCAGGGGTATTGTCAGTTTGTGGTCAGGCCCAAGGTGGAGAAGTTCCGCAAGCAGTTCAGTGCCCAGTTAAAAGACTAGATTACCGCTCTCCAAAATATTTAAATATTATTTAAAAAATTGTAACCAAAACCTACTTGCCCCGTTTTTATACTCAAGAGCAGAGCAATTCTTCTCATAGGTTTAGGTTTAGGTATAAAAGACCCCTCCATCATACGAGGGGTCTTTTGCATTTTAGGGAATTATCTTCCTACCCTACCCATTCATACCCGCTTCACCAACACTTCGCGCCTTCTTTCCAAAGAGAGGGAAATCATAAACACCTCAGCTGCCTATAACAGGCTACTTATCGCTATCTTTGAATAATTCTCTTTAGCCCTAGCATGAGCTTAACGATAGAAAATATACTCCTCATTGGCTCCATTTTGCTTTTCATCAGCATTGTGGCTGGTAAGACATCCTACAGATTTGGAGTTCCTACCCTCATTCTATTCTTAACTATAGGTATGCTGGCGGGTTCTGATGGAATAGGTGGTATTCTATTTGACGACCCCAAGCTGGCACAGTTCATTGGTATTATTTCGCTCAACTTCATCCTCTTCTCAGGTGGATTGGACACCAACTGGATGGCCGTAAAGCCAATACTATGGAAAGGGATAACACTCTCCACGTTGGGGGTATTACTCACGGCATTGTCGCTGGGCACATTTGTGTGGTTGATTACTGACTTTACCATCTATGAAAGTATGTTGCTGGGTTCTATTGTCTCTTCTACTGATGCAGCTGCCGTCTTCTCAATACTGCGCTCTAAAAGCCTCGCGCTCAAGAACAACCTTCGCCCTACCCTGGAGCTCGAAAGCGGTAGTAACGACCCGATGGCCTACGTGCTTACCATTGCGTTTCTTTCCCTGGTAGTTAATCAGGACAAAAGCGTGTTGTCTATTGTCCCTTTGTTCCTACAACAAATGATATTGGGAGGACTCGCTGGTTTCCTTTTTGGCAAACTCAGTAAGATCATCATCAACAGGATCCGCCTCGACTTTGAAGGATTGTATCCGGTACTCGTGATCGCATTGATGTTCATCACTTTTTCTGCCACCGACTTTTTGGGTGGCAATGGCTTCCTGGCCATCTACATCTGTGCCGTGTACCTGGGCAATCAGGATTTGATCCACAAAAAAACCATCATGAAGATGTTTGATGGATTGGCCTGGCTCATGCAGATCGTTCTCTTCCTTACCTTAGGGCTACTGGTCTTTCCTACACAGATCTTACCTGTTATGGGAATCGGACTACTTATATCCCTGTTCTTAATTCTGGTAGCCAGACCATTGAGCGTTTTTCTAAGCCTATTGCCTTTTAAAATGCGATTGAAAAGCAGGGCTTACATTTCCTGGGCAGGATTAAGGGGAGCAGTGCCCATTGTGTTTGCCACCTATCCACTGCTGGCTGGCATCGAGCAGGCCGGTATGATTTTCAATATTGTCTTCTTTATATCGGTGACCTCCGTATTGATACAGGGTACCACCCTTTCTATCTTCTCTAAATGGCTGAAGGTAGCCTTGCCACAAAAGGTGAAACCCCTTGCCCCTACGGATGCCTTTCTTACAGAACATCCGCGAACCATCATGGAGGAGATCAAAATACAAAACGATAGCTATGCCGTTAACAAAAAGATCGTAGACCTCACCTTCCCCAAGACAGCCATCATCGCCATGATCAAAAGAGACGAGAAGTACCTTACTGCCAATGGTGCCACTGTGATCGAAGCCTTCGATACCTTGATTGTGCTGGCGGATACCCCTAAAGGTATTGATCAGGTATATAACGCTTTACAGATGAAAAAAGAACCTGCAGAATCAGATTAAGCCGCACGCACTTCAACGTTTACCAGAATTGAGCTATAGCGCGCAGCTATAGGGCTGATCAAAATGCCCAGCCCTACCTGTGCCACAGCGATCGGCCTGATCAAAGAAATGCAAGCAGCAGGTGTCACATAGCGCGCACTGATCAAAACACTCCGGCCAGTGGGTGCCGCAGAGATCGCACTGACCCAATGTACCCTTGGGGTGTGTGAAACAGAGAACCGATCGCACCGAACAGAGATGGAGTTGCCTGACAAAGAGATGGGAGCTCACTTAACAGAGACCGGCCTCCACTCTATATTTTCCCCTTGCTTATTACTACTACCAGTTTCAGGTAAAAAATATTTTTAAATTTTTTTAAGAAACACACAACTTTCCTAGTAAGTTTTTCCGTATACAAGAGTATATATCAACCCTTAACATTTTATGTTATGTCCTTCGTTAAAAACTTGCAATCCTTTGGGAAGCTCAGAGGCATCTGCACCGGGTTAGGAGGAGCTTACAACCCCGGACAACAACACCTCCAGGTGAAAGCGTTGACCACCATTCAGTTCAACGCCCAACAATTGATGGATAAAGTCACTGCTGCGAAAACAGTCTACGACAATGCGACCAACCAGCGCGAGCGTACCTTCAAGGAGCTGCGTAGCTTAGGATCCCGAGTCTGCTACATGCTTCGTGCGTGTGGAGCACACCCACTGACGCTGGCCGATGCTTATACCCACAATCGCAGCCTGCACGGATGGAGACGTTATGCTCCTCCCGTTGCTACAGCAGAAGCGCTTAATGAGGAAACGCCCATGCGCAGACGTGCAGCCGGCACCGATTATGCCAGTATGGCCTATCACTTCGCAAGGCTGGTAGAAACAGCAACAGCAGAACCACGGTACTCTACCACTGAGCCTACGCTGAGTAAAGAAGGTTTAGCGGTAAAAGTGAAAGAACTGCGCGCCATGAACGAAACCGTGCTGGATGCTACACTGAAGCTGAGCCAGGTAAAACAGCAACGCCATGCCCTGTTTTATGAAGGGTCAAACAGTCTGGTGGCCACAGCCCGTAATGTACGCCATTACATCAGAGCGGTGTTCGGATTCAGAAGTGCACCACACGAAGAGATGGTAAAAGTAAGATTAACCAAACCCACCACGTGATGAAATCCATCGTTAACTAAAACCCCTGCATCTTGATAGCTATCGGGAGCAGGGGCTTTTCTTTTATGGAAAAAGTGAATAAAAACTGATTGACCTAACGCCTAATGCGGCATTTTCAGTTTTAACTGAGATTCCGTAGATATTCCTATCCGTTTGATTTCTATATTAGGTTATTCAAGGTGATAAAACCTCCTATATGAAAAGTCTTATAGTAATTGTAATTGCCACCCTAACAATTACAAATGCCTATTCTCAATACACAAATAGCGATTCCACCCATGTACACTTTGATGGGTTTTATTTTGGCCTAAATGGGGGCTCCCAAAATGTATTTGGTGGCTCGTTTGTTAATGGGATAGATATCTTGGCACAGGAATCTAAATTTGTTACTGAGCTTTGCCTTGGGTATAGAAAACAGTTTTTGAAGAACAGACTAGTCTTGGGTCTACAGTATCAAATGGGTTTTCTCAACGGTAATCTTTCTTACTATGATTCTGCTGAGCCCCTTACAATCAATTATAAAAGCTCATTCCAAAGTGGCTTTGGAGGCCTTTTTGGCTTTACGGTGGGTGCTAAGAAGAACTGGCTGATAATGGGCTATATCAATGAGACCAAACGAAAATTTAATGTTCGTATTCAACAAGGCGCCAGTAAGTTTTCACAAATGGATGAACAGGGAATGCTAAAATATGGAGTGGGGATAGAACGAAAACTTTACCGAAAGATAAACGTTCGTGGCCAATTTGGCGGACTCAACGTTGATTTTGGTAAGTTAATTACCAACATAGATGTAGAAGATAAGTATGACTTGACACTAGGAATAATTCTTCAATTGTAAGCATCCGATACCTGCATTTAAAACTCCATCTTTAACTGTTGTACCGATCAGTAATAATCCTCATCCTCTATTAGAAGATTAATTAAAAAGTCTAACCCCTTTTAGGCCTCTCATTATTCTAATAAACTAATTTGTAACTTTAATGGTGGTGGAATCGTTTTCACCGCATTATCAATTAATAGGAACACATATGTTTATAGGTCACTATGCCCTGGGGTTGGCCTCTCGAAAAATAAGCAACCTCCCCTCCCTCGCCCTCCTTTTCATTGCCGTTCAATTGCTGGATCTGATCTGGCCCATACTGGTATTACTGGGAATAGAAACTTTCCATGTTGACATTGGAAATACAGCATTAACACCACTTAGTTTTGATTATTATCCCTACTCACACAGTCTGCTCATGGCGCTGGTCTGGGGCCTGTTACTAGGATTGGTTTATTATTTATTTACTAAAAACAAGCAAGGTTCATTACTACTAGGTGTTTTAGTTTTAAGTCATTGGGTGTTGGACTTTATTACCCACCGCCCCGACTTACCGCTTACTCCTTTTAGCGAAGTAAAAGTTGGACTTGGATTATGGAACCATTCTGTATCGGCCATCATCGTTGAGTTGGGGTTGTTTGCTCTTGGAACCATCTTTTATTATCAATCAGCCAGGCCTCAGAAAAAGGTAGCCTTTTGGTTATTGATAGGATTCTTTGTCGTCATTCATGTGATGAACATCTTTGGTCCACCACCGCCCAGTGTGCAAGCAGTGGCCTGGTCGGCCAACCTGATGTGGCTCTTTGTGATCTGGGCCTGGTGGATAGAGAAGAAGTAAGCAATTGGAGATATTACAAAGCAGTATTTAGAAGTAACACGGACAATTTCCTTAGTCCAGAGGCAGGGTTCCGTAACTTCATTACCTCTAATATCCGTTATCAATGGGTTACAAAAGGTAAACTCAAAAAATACTAACATTAGTAATATTCATCGCTTTTTTCCTATTTTCACTTCAAATAGAACTCCATATGTGCGTGAAAATATCTTTGATTGGCGTACTACCTATGCTTCTTATAGCAACATCAAGTTTTTCTCAGCCATTTGAGCTATCTCATGAATTTACCCCGGGGCTTAGAGGCGGTGAGATTATCTGGGGAGACTTGAACAATGACGGTAGGCTTGATTTTATTCAGACTGGTAATGATATAGATGCGCATTCCACAACGAGATTATTTCTTAATAATGGCTCTGGTTTTACAGAAGTCGCAACCAGTCTACCACAAATTTTAGAAGGAGCTGCAGATTGGGGAGACTACGACAATGATGGCGATCAGGATTTATTAATAGCTGGTAGTAGTTTAGGTCAAGTGGTTACCAAAATATTTAAAAATGAAGGTGGCGTTTTAACTGTAAACAACAATATAATACTTCATGGCATAGACAGAGGTTCCGTTGAATGGGGCGACTATGATGCAGATGGTGACCTGGACATTCTTCTCAGCGGACAAGACATGAACAGCAGTTCAGTATCAATCATTTATCAAAACAATAATAATTCATTTCAAGAGGTTTTTAAAGATCAACTAACTGGTGTTTCTTTTGGTGAATCCTCATGGGTAGATTATGATGGCGATGGTGATTTAGATATACTCATTTCAGGGGTCACAGGGACTTCACTAAATACAGGACCATCTGTAACAAAACTTTATGAAAATAACGGTAGCTCATTTTTAGAAAAGTTCGAAAACAATTTCGAAAATCTCTCCTATAGTGCTATGGACTTTGGGGATTATGATAATGATGGAGATTTAGATATCCTGCTTTCCGGATCAACTAACTCAAATACTGCATTTACCGCCCTATACCAAAACAATAAAGAGAGTGGATTTGAAACTGTCCATGATGGTATATTCCCACCAATTATTGAGGGGAAAGTACTGTGGATAGATTACGACAATGATGGAGACCTTGATGTTTTTATATCAGGGAATATCATTACCAACAATGAGAAAATAGCTCAACTATATACTAACAATGGCAACGGGTTTGATTTTGAGTATTCATTGGCTGAAGCTGGGCAAAGTGCAGCTGACATTGGTGATTTTGATAGTGATGGCGATTTAGACTTGTTTATTAGTGGGCAAAGAAATGATTTCAATATATACTCTGCTATTTATAAAAACATTAACACAAACGAGGCTTTATCAGCTAATCCCAATTCAGCCCCAACGACACCAACTAACTTATCTTCAAATGTAAATTCTGATAAAGCAATCTTAACATGGATTAAATCAACGGATAATGAAACTAATCAAGATGCCTTAACCTATAATATCTATTTGAGGAATGAGTTGGATACAATCAAATCACCACTCTCCTTAGAAAATGGAAAAAGGAAAATTTTAAAAAGAGGAAACACGGGGAGCCAAACAACATACCAATTCAATAACCTAAGTCCAGGGAATTACTACTGGAGTGTGCAAGCTATTGATAACTCATTTGCCGGCTCCGGGTTTACTGAAGAGCAATCCTTCACTGTCGACCCTCCTATAGTGACAGGTGTGGAGCTTGATCATGAAAACAACCGATTTACGATCTATCCTAATCCGGCAAAGAATAAGCTAACTATAGAAGCAAAAGAAATAATTGGGCCGGTGAATGCGGAGTTATATGATTTACATGGACGGCTTTTAAGCAAAAATATATTCATTCCTTCGCAGGATATGCAGCTTGAATTAAATGAGGCTTCACCTGGGATGTATATTCTTAAATTAAGAGAAAAGTATTCAGAAACAGTTATAAAAGTAATTATAGAATAATTAATTAGAATAGTTACGGATAGGAAACCAACTTTCTATACCTCTGGGAGATTGCTACGATAGCCTGCACCAGGCTTTTCCCTGCCGCGCAAGCAATAAGTGCTGAACCATTCTTCTCCTCATTTGTTATTATTGCAATGATCAAACTGTCGGAAGCGGGACAAAAGCCACTCTTTTGGTGGTTTGTAACATCCGAAGCCATAGTCAAATGCGTATATCATTACAATGAACAACCTAACTACATGATGAGAAAGACCAATTATATTTACCTCCTACTCATGACGCTGGCTTTGAGTGCCTGCGCACAGAACAAACAACAAAAACACGAGAACGACTTCCCTATGAAAAAGACTGAAGAAGAATGGAAAGCAGAATTGACCCCTGAGCAATACAACATCTTAAGAGAAAAAGGAACAGAACGCGCCTTCACCGGAGCCCTGTGGGACAACCACGAAAAAGGTAAGTACTATTGTGCTGCCTGCCATCAGGAGTTGTTTGACTCTAATACCAAGTTTGAATCAGGCTCTGGATGGCCCAGCTTCTACCAACCTGTAAAAGACGATGCCGTAGTAGTTGGCAAAGATACCAGCTACGGTATGGTACGCGATGAAGTGGTTTGCAGCAATTGTGGCGGACACTTAGGCCATGTATTCCCTGACGGTCCCAAGCCAACAGGCCTGCGGTATTGCATGAATTCTGCGGCTATGGAGTTCAAAAAAGTGAACAAATAAGGTAAGCTGGTAAAAATAAGTAGAGGCCGTTGAGAATATTCAACGGCCTTTTTTATTACCTTTTCTTCAAATACCATTGCCATGTGCAGACTAATGGCCTACAAAGGCACTCCCATCATCGCGGATAAGTTGCTGTATCAGCCTAAGAATTCCCTCATCCGACAAAGTACTAACGCCAAAGAAATAGAAGAACCACTCAATGGAGATGGTTTCGGTATAGGATGGTACGTGCCAGAGGTCAACAACGAACCGGTCAACTTTGTATCGGTACACCCGGCATGGAACAGCCGAAATCTGCGCAACCTTGCACCCAAGATCAAAACCAATTGTATGATCGCACATGTGCGTGCTGCCAGTGTGGGAGAAGTATCTGAATCCAATTGTCATCCTTTTCAGCACAAGCAGCTGTTGATGGCACACAACGGTGGTCTGGAAAATTTCTTCCTCATCAAAAGGAAGTTGAGAGAGCCATTGAATGACGAATTATACAACTGGATAAAAGGACAGACCGATTCGGAACACCTCTTTGCTTATATGTTGAATTACCTTTATACCCACCACAAAGTAATCAATGGAGATACCGTGGCCGATGCCTTCAACTATACTTTTGATAAGGTGAACGGGTTGATGAAACAGGTAGGTATCGATCAGCCTGCGTACCTCAATATGGCAGTAACCAACGGAGAATTTATTGTAGCTACACGGTATGTTTCCGATGCATCGCTAGAGCCTCTTACGCTCTATCACTCAGAAGGAAGCCGCTATGTGGTAGAAGATGGTATCACAAGACTGGAGGCGCCTAAGGATGATGACAATGCCGTGCTGGTGGTATCTGAAAAGCTAACGGAAGGCAAGCAGTGGACGATGATACCTAAAAACCATCTCGTGATTGTGGAACCCAGTCTCAACGTGAGGATACAACCTATTTCAGCATAAATTTTAGTAGTTTCGAGGCAAAATTTAGCTTGTGAAATACGATGTAGTAGTTATTGGCGGTGGCATTGTGGGTTTGGCCACTGCGCTCCAATTGCAAAACGCTAATCCCAATATCAAACTGCTCCTTCTGGAAAAGGAAGAAGCCCTTGCCCTTCACCAAACCGGTAATAACAGCGGTGTCATTCACTCCGGTATTTATTACAAACCAGGAAGCCTAAAGGCTACTAATTGTATACGCGGCTATCATCAGTTGATAGAGTTTTGTCAACTCAATGCAATTCCATTTGAGTTGTGCGGAAAGATCATAGTGGCAACAAGTCAGGAAGAAATACCATTGTTGAATAATTTGTATGAACGCGGCCAACAGAATGGACTTACCGGTTTAAAAAAAATCAACAAAGAAGAACTGAAAGAATATGAACCACACGTCAATGGTATTGAAGGTGTGGTAGTACCGCAGACAGGTATTGTTGATTATAAACTGGTGGCCAAAAAGTATGGTGAGCTGATCCAAACCAAAGGCGGGGAAATACACTTAGGTGAAAGAGTGATTGAAATTCAGGAAAACGAAAGTGTGAGCGTGGTGGTCTCCCAAAAGGAAAGTTATACGACCAAGTTGGTCATTAACTGTTGCGGTCTCTATTCTGATAAGGTAGCCAGACTGACCACTCCCGACCTTGACCTTAAAATCATTCCATTCAGAGGTGAATATTATAAGCTAAAGAAAGAGAAGGAGTACCTGGTGAAGAATCTGATTTACCCTGTACCCGATCCGAGTTTCCCTTTTCTGGGTGTGCACTTTACCCGTATGATGGGAGGCGGAATTGAAGCGGGACCTAATGCAGTGTTAGCTTTCAGGCGAGAGGGGTATAAAAAGAGTCAGATTAACCTTGGAGAGTTGGCCGAATCGTTGGCATGGCCAGGATTTCAGAAGGTAGCATTCAAATACTGGAAGACGGGAATGGGAGAAATGTACCGTTCCTTTTCCAAAGCTGCATTTGTAAAAGCATTACAAAAACTAATACCTGAAATACAAAAGGACGACCTCGTGGAAGGCGGTGCTGGGGTACGTGCGCAGGCTTGCGATAGAAAAGGGGGATTGGTAGATGATTTTATGATTGTAGAAAAGAAGCACGTCATCAACGTGTGCAATGCTCCTTCACCTGCGGCTACTTCTTCACTGGCTATCGGTGAAACGATTGCTCAACTGGCAGCCAAAAGGTTTTAATTGCTCTTTATCGCAGTGACTTCGATCTCCAACAGGTGTTCCGGATCGATTAACTTACTGATCTCAATCATGGAGGTAACTGGCTTTATGGTATGGAAGAATTCACCATGCGCCTTCCCTATTTCTTCCCACTTGCTGATGTCTGTTACGAACATTCGCGTGCGAACCACATCTTTCAACTCAAATCCGGCTTTGACTAATACCTTTTCAATTTTTTGAATAATAAACTGAGCCTGCAGGTAATGATCTCCCCGACCCACTAATGTACCATTCTCATCTACTGCTACTGTACCGGATATTTCAATTTGGTTTCCAACCTGTACTGCACGACTGTAGCCTACAATGTCCTCCCATTTGGCACCTGAAGCGTAAATAATTCGTTTATCCATTGGCATATTATTTAGCAATTAAGCAAGTATCGTAAATTGAGGAGAATTAGCCATGAGCAGTACCAACGATTTTAATAAAAACGAACTGGAGCGATACAGTCGCCATTTTGTACTACCCCAATTTGGCAGAGAGGGTCAGCAAAAACTGAAAGCCGCTTCCATTATAGTGATTGGTGCAGGTGGGTTGGGTTGTCCGGTGTTGCAATATCTCGCAGCTGCCGGTGTGGGTACTATTGGTATTTTGGACTTCGATACCGTGGGTGAGTCGAACTTGCAACGGCAGGTACTGTATGGAGTAGATGATATAGGTAAACCCAAGGCCCAGCAAGCAGCTGTAAAACTAAAATCCCTCAATCCCTATGTGGCCATTGAGGTAATCAACAGTAAAATTGATGCAACCAATGCGTTGGGATTATTACAACCATTTGACATCATCGTAGATTGCACCGACAATTTTCCTACCCGGTACTTATTGAATGATGCTGCGGTGTTACTGGATAAGCCACTAGTGTATGGATCCATCTTTCGGTATGAAGGCCAGGTGGCTGTGTTTAACTTTAACCAAAGTGCCAACTATCGTGATCTATATCCAAACCCTCCCTCACCGGGCACAGTACCCAATTGTGAAGAAGGTGGTGTATTGGGTGTTTTGCCCGGCATTATCGGTTGCCTGCAAGCCAATGAAGTATTGAAAATAATAGCAAGAATCGGAGAACCTCTTACCAATAAGGTACTTCTGATGGATACGCTAAGTATGGATACCAATGTGGTTAAATTTCCAAACCGGAATGAACGGAATTCAATAAAAAAACTTATAGATTACGACTCGTTTTGTGGAATCAATAAGACAACAATGGATATAAAGGAAGTAACTGTTAGCGAATTGAAAGCCTTAAAAGAAAAGGGGGAAGATTTTCAATTGATTGACGTACGGGAAGAATACGAGCGAGACATCTGTAATATTGACGGAGAACATATTCCGTTAGGAGAAGTAGCACAAAGTATTGACAAGATAAGTCGTGATAAAAAGGTAGTTATTCACTGCCGCAGTGGATCGAGAAGTGGCAATGCCATAAAATGGTTGGAGAAGAACCATGCCTTCGATAACCTTTACAATTTGAAAGGTGGAATTCTTGCATGGGCAGATGAGATTGATACATCTTTGACAAAGTATTAATTTAATACTTCAGAGACTCCTCGCTTACGCTCTGAGTGACGGCTGCTTCAAAGTAAGAGCAAATACTTACTACTTCTCTATGGCCTGAAGCACATCGGCTATGATGTCATCGATATCTTCAAGACCAACAGATATGCGAATTAACCCTGGCGAAATTCCTACTGCTGCTCTTTCAGCATCAGTGAGTTTAGAGTGAGTAGTAGACGCTGGATGTGTTGCAATGGTCCGTGTGTCTCCGAGATTAGCCGTGTGACTGATCATCTTTAGCGCATTGAGAAACTTACGTCCACCCTCAATACCACCTCTCAATTCAAAAGTAACTAATGCTCCACCTAAACGCATTTGCCTCTTGGCCAAGGTATGCTGAGGGTGCGAGGTAAGAAAGGGATACTTTACCATTTCCACTTTGGGATGCCCTTCCAGTCGGGTAGCGAGTGTTGCAGCATTCTGACAGTGTCTTTCCATTCGAACGGCCAACGTTTCCAAACTTTTAGAAAGCAGCCAGGCATTGAATGGTGATAAGGCTGGCCCGGTATGTCTTGCGAAGAAGCGCACTTCCTTGATCAATTCTTTGGTTCCCAGCACTGCACCACCGATGACCCTACCCTGTCCATCGATAAATTTAGTAGCAGAATGCGTTACCAAATGAGCACCCCACTTGGCAGGGTTTTGCAAATAAGGTGTAGCAAAGCAGTTGTCAACGTTAAGGATCAGGTTGTGTTTCTTCGCTAAAGCACCTAGCCATTCCAAATCAATTAGATCGAGGGCAGGATTAGAAGGAGTCTCCACAAAAATCATTTTGGTGGCAGGCGTAATCATGGCTTCCCATGTTTGTGGCTTATCTATATCCGCATAGGTATGAGAAATATTAAACCTGGGAAACAGATTGTTGAGTATCTGATGTGTGGAGCCAAATACTGACCGAGAAGCGAGCACATGGTCACCCGACTTGAGCAATGCCGCCATACTGCAGTACATGGCAGCCATGCCAGATGCAGTAGCTATACCATCTTCAGTACCTTCCAAGGCACAAAGCTTTTCAATAAACTCATTTCCATTGGGATTGGAGTAGCGGGTATAAATATTGCCTTGCACTTCATCCGCAAACAGAGCCCGGGCATGTTCGGCATCATCAAATACAAAACTACTGGTAAGGTATATGGGCGCAGAGTGTTCGCCAAAAGAGGAACGCTCAGTTTGCATTCGGATGGCTTTGGTTTCGAAATTATCTTTGTCTTGCTTCATCAGTTACTTAGTTCACAACTATAAGAAATATTGGCACGCTTATTCATCATAGCAGCCACAGAGCAATACTTCTCCATGGACAGTGCAACGGCCTTGTCAGCTTTGTCTTTATCCACATTTCCGGTAATTATAAACCGTACATGCATTTCGGTAAATACAGAAGGAACAGCATCAGCATCACGCGTTCCCTCGATAACAGTTTTAATGTCTATCACCTCCTGCTTTTGCTTCTTCAAGATGCTGATTACATCAATGGTACTACATCCACCCAATGCAGACAACAGCATTTGCATGGGACGCATTCCTTTACCTGTGCCTCCAATGGAAGGAGCTGCATCGATATCCACAGTGCTACCCTCCTCATTGGTTGCTTTCATATGATACGCTCCACTTACCCTGTTGATCTCCACTCTTGTCATTTGTGTTCTTTTTTCCATATCAAACTCCCCATGATTAATGCAAGGATACTTGCCATCGTAGCAGGTATTAAGCCGGGTATTTCCAATGGATATACCCACTTAAAAAATAACCAAGTAGAAAGCCCTGTCACCATTGACAGTACGGCTCCCGCACTGCTTGTTTTTTTCCAATACATGCCAAAGGTAAGTGGTGCGAAGAGGGAGACCAAACTAAGTATAGAGGACTCTGCGACTAACTCATAAATGTTTTTACGCAAGCATGCCATCACTGTGGCTATCACTGCAAAGAATAAGATTGAAATTCTAGTAATATAAAGCAGCTGTTTATCCGACAGTTTGTTCTTCACAAGAGGCTTGATCAGGTTCTCTGAAAATATAGCAGCAGGTGCCAGCATCGCAGAACTTGTAGTACTCATAATGGCTGACAAAAGAGAACCAAAAAACAATATTTGAATGGGCATAGCAGTATGCATCAACACCATATTGGGCAAAGCCAATTGAGCATCACCTTGCAACTGATCGGCATAAAGGTATTTGGTACATAAACTAATAAACAGCGGTAGCATTGCAATGGTGAGGTATAAACCAGCGGCAATAAAACAAGAACGCACTGCGATCTTTACCGAACCCGAAGACATTACCCGTTGGAAAACATCCTGTGAAGGAATCGACCCCAGACCGAGCACAGACCAAGCTGCGATGTAAGTCGTTATTTCTGTTAGGTCCCATGACGGGACAAATTTATAATTACGAGGATGTACTTCACTCATCACTGTGGCTACACCTCCTGCTTTTTCTGCCAAAACATAAGCAAGCACCAGTAGTCCACTTACAATGATGATGCTCTGTATAAAATCCGTAATGGAAATCGCCCACATCCCCCCTATGAACGTATAGAATGTAACCACAATAGAGCTAATCACCACCCCTTGCCACACTTCAATACCTGCCACCACATTTAGAATCAAACCCATGGCCACCAACTGTGCAGCAATATAACCTACATAGGGAGGAGCCAGAAAAGCGCTGGCTACCAATTCAGTTCTTCTGCCATACCGTTGCTTAAAGAAATCCCCAAGCGTTAAGAGATTCATGTTGTACAGCTTTCGGGCAAAGAAGAGTCCGAATAAAACCAAACAAAGAGCAGCACCAAAAGGATCTTCTATAACGGCATACAAGCCTCCTTCCAGAAACTCAGCGGAAGCACCAAACACAGTTTCAGAACCGAACCAGGTTGCAAATAACGCTGCCGAACTTAACATGATGGGTAAGCTTCTACCCGCAAGCATAAAGTCACCAGCTGTTTTTACTTTACGAGAGGCCCAATAACCAATGGCAACCGTCAATGACAAATAGGCGATAATAGAAAGTAGTAACAACTCTGGTCGTTGGAAATAGGTTTTGAACCTAAAAGTATTAAACCCTTTAATATTATCTAAGGGCTAGGGAAGAATTGGAAGAATAGAAGAAATAATTTTGTCTTATCCTGTTTAAACTTACTCCAACGGCACATAAGTAAACTCAATTTTAACCTCGACACTTTCTGTTACGTTTTGCCAAAGCAGTTTTGGTATTTTTATTTTATAATCCTCCAATCTGATAGTAAAAGAAGAACTTATTGTAATGATCTCATTTACTATAGTCATGGATCCTTTGATCTCTACCTCTCGAGTTTGTCCATGTATCGTCAGCTTTCCCTTTGCACTTACTCGGGGTTTACCTTGCATCGCACTTTCAAAACCCTTTACTGCCCCAACAAAGGACGCGGCAGGATACTGTGCAGTCTCCATGAATCTCTCATTGTAATGTTGCTGCATTAAAGACCTTTCAAATTGAAAACCATTCATCTGTACCAAAAATTCTATCTCACCTGTTTCGGTATTGAAAACGCTAGTAGCATTAAAGTTGGTAGCCGCTATATCTTCAATAGCCGCCTCAGAAAAAAAGGTAATGGTTGCTTGCTGACTCTGATAGGACTGCGCATAGATGGAAGCGAAACAAAAAATAAACAAAAAGGTAAAAAGAGATCTCATGCTAAGCGTTAACAGCGGCCTCTACAATAAGTTTAAACCTTATATGAACTCAGTTCACCAGGAAGCGAAGCAGTTAATGAGAAGGCGATAAAAGAGAAAATCCCCCAAGGTCCTTGACCGAGGGGGATAATCCTGTCTATAGTTGGCTTTAATCTGAAGCTAATGTACAGCGCCCTATTCTTTTAATAAATCTCGATCCGACAACCTGAAGTTTGACGTGGTAAGTTGTCGTTTTCGGCAGTTAAGCAACTTAATACCCTCGTAACAATTCAAAGGTTCCTCCGACCTAGTAGGGTGTATCACCAATTTTATTTACGGGCATTTTAAAAACTCATTGGAGGTTGATATTGAAAAAACTGGATAGGCTATAAAGAGAAAATCCCCCGAAGTCCTTGACCCCGGGGGATAATCCTGTCTATAGTTGGCTTTAATCTGATACTAAAGTACAGCAGCCTATGTTTTTATGAAATATCAATCCGCTAACCCGATGCTAAAGTTTGATAAAACGCCATTTTCAGCGATGAGTTGCTTTTAAAGAGTCCCGCTTGACAGAATCAGGAGAGATAAACTGAGATTTGATCCTTTCTTTAAGCTGTGGTTTGGAACCAGGAAAGGTGGTGCGACTGCTGATGTCATAGCTGATATAGCCCAATCCGATAAAGAACAGTATAGCCAGTGCAACAAATAACTTCTTGGACCTACTCATAGCTGTAAAATTATAGGTTTAAAACAAAAAAAGGGGCTCAACGCCCCTTTTCAATTTCTGATAAATCATATCAGTTCAACTTCTTTACAATAGCCTCAAAAGCTTCAGGGTGATTAGCCGCTAAATCAGCCAATACTTTTCTATTCAACTCGATACCTGCTTTTTTAGCCTTACCCATGAACTCAGAATATGACATGCCATGAAGCCTTGCTCCGGCATTGATTCTTTGAATCCATAGTGATCTAAAATCTCTTTTCTTGGCTTTACGGTCTCTGTAGGCATACACCAGACCTTTCTCAACAGCATTTTTGGCTACTGTCCAAACATTTTTCTTTCTACCAAAAAAGCCTTTGGCTAATTTGAGTACGCGTTTTCTTTTCGCACGCGATGCAACACTGTTTACTGAACGTGGCATTAGTTTTTCAATTTTTGGTCAGTGGCGCCTCGAATGAACGAGATCTTAATGCTCAGTGACCGGGTTTAACAATACTGTGATTGCGTATCAATCACAAACCTAAAAAGCATAAGGAAGCATCGGCTTAATGTTACCCTCGTCAACTTTCTTAACGGTGGTTTTTTGGGCCAGATTCCTCTTCTGCTTAGTCTCCTTTTTCGTCAGGATGTGGTTCATATAAGCCTTCTTACGCTTAATTTTGCCACTGCCAGTGATTTTAAATCTTTTCTTGGCACCCGACTTCGTTTTTAACTTTGGCATTCTATTTACACTTAAAAAAATTACTTTTTTGCTTTAGGCGCTATCATCATATACATCCGCTTCCCTTCCAGCTTAGGCATCAACTCTACCTTACCGTAATCCTCTAATGACTGTGCGAATTTAAGCAGGAGAATCTCCCCACGCTCTTTATACACAATCGATCTTCCTACAAAATGAACGTACGCCTTTACTTTCGACCCTTCCTGCAGAAAATTGATGGCATGCTTTAGTTTAAAATTAAAGTCATGATCATCAGTGTTTGGCCCAAAACGAATCTCTTTTATTACCGTTTTTTGCGCATTCTGCTTTATTTCCTTCTGTTTCTTCTTCTGTTCGTACTTAAACTTTGAATAATCAATGATTTTACAAACAGGAGGTACCGCATTGGGCGATATCTCTACTAAGTCCAACCCTTGTTCTTTTGCCATCTTAATGGCCATCGAAGTAGAATACACATCCACTTTGATGTTTTCTCCAACCACCCTCACTTGAGGCGCGATTATCCTTTCATTTACGCGATAAGGTTCTTCTACTACTCTTTGTCTGAAGCCTCTTCTGTTAAAAGGCCTTTTACTTCCTGGAAATATTGCCACTAAAAGGGTTTAAATTAAAAAAAACACTTGCCAGCCCCGCTGACAAGGGTGCAAATATCGCCATATTTTCAACTTTTCAAAAATGCAGGGAAACTTATATTTTCTTTATTAAACAAGCCAAAAAGCCAATATTTGGATCACAAAGGAGGCTTACTCTCTTGTTCAAAATGGGTAGCAAATTCTTCGAGGTCCATTGCCCCTTGATCCCCTGCTCCGTGCCTTCTTACCGATACTTTACGTTCAGCAACCTCTTTTTCCCCTACAATGAGCATAAAAGGCACTTTTTTCACTTCTGCGTCCCTTATTTTCCGCCCTATCTTCTCGTCTCTATCGTCCGCAAAACCTCTTATATCCTTATTTTTGAGCTTGTCAATGACTTCATGAGCATAGTCATTGAATCGTTCAGATATCGGCAATACCGCTATCTGATCAGGTGCCAGCCACAATGGGAAGTTACCTGCACAATGTTCAATCAAAATCGCGACAAAACGCTCCAGAGAACCAAATGGTGCTCTATGAATCATCACAGGGGTGTGCTTTTGGTTGTCGGAACCAACATATTCCAATTCAAAGCGCTGTGGAAGCTGATAGTCTACCTGTATGGTTCCCAACTGCCAGTTGCGTCCCAATGCATCTTTTACCATAAAATCGAGCTTAGGGCCATAGAATGCCGCCTCTCCCTTTACAGCTACAGTGACCAGCTTGCGCTCATCTGCTGCCTCTTGTATCTCTCGCTCTGCCCTATCCCACAATTGATCATCTCCAATGTACTTTTCCTTATTGGCTGGATCTCTCAATGAGACTTGAGCAGTATAGTTTTCAAAACCTAAAGATTTGAAAACATGAAGTACCAAATCAATTACTTTAATGAACTCTTCCTTCACCTGATCAGGTCGGCAGAAAATGTGTGCATCGTCCTGAGTAAATCCTCTTACTCTTGTAAGTCCATGTAATTCCCCACTTTGCTCATATCGATAAACGGTTCCAAACTCAGCATAGCGGATAGGTAAGTCTTTGTATGACCTCGGTCTTGTTTTGTATATCTCGCAGTGATGAGGACAATTCATCGGTTTTAGCAAAAACTCTTCGCTTTCATCCGGAGTGTGAATAGGTTGAAACGAATCTTTACCATACTTTTCATAGTGCCCTGAAGTAACATAAAGTTGTTTGCTACCGATATGAGGTGTCACCACCGGATCATATCCTGCCTTCACCTGCGCTTTACGCATGAACTGTTCAAGCCTTTCCCTCAGGATGGTTCCCTTCGGCAACCAAAGCGGCAATCCCATACCCACCTTTTCTGAGAAGGCAAACAAATCTAATTCGCGACCCAATTTTCTATGATCCCTTTTCTTTGCTTCCTCCAGCAGAGTAAGGTATTCTTCTAATTCCTTTTGCTTAGGAAAAGTGATACCATAAATTCGGGTAAGCATCTTATTCTTTTCATCGCCTCGCCAGTAGGCGCCCGCAACACTTAATAGCTTTACCGCTTTAATGACTCCTGTAGTAGGAACGTGAGGACCACGGCACAAGTCAGTAAAGTTACCTTGCTTATAAAATGTGATAGAACCATCCTCTAACCCATCTATAAGTTCCAGCTTATATTCATCACCCTTCTCTTTGAAATAGGCAAGTGCGTCTGCTTTAGATACATCGCTGCGAGTAAAGGTGTTTCCCTGGCGAGCCAACTCAACCATTTTCTTTTCTACCTCCTGAAGTTCTTCATCCCCAAATGTTCGATCACCTAAATCGACATCATAGTAAAAACCATTCTCAATGGGAGGTCCTATACCAAACTTCACACCAGGGTAAAGTGCTTCTAAGGCTTCTGCCAACAAGTGAGCGGAGGAATGCCAGAATGCATATTTTCCACCCTTATCTTTCCATGTGAAAATTTTAATTTCAGCATCAGAATCGATTGATCGATCCAAATCCCAGATCTCATCGTTTACTTCGATGGACAAAGCATTTCGGGCGAGTCCTTCGCTGATACTATTAGCGATTTCAATTCCTTTTACTCCTTTAGGAAACTCTTTAATAGAGCCATCAGGCAATGATATTTTAACAACACTCATCAAATACTAAATTAGGAATGCAAATATGAGGTTTTCTGGGCTCTTAACCACCCCTCAAGGAGAAAAACGGAGTTGATTCTAGAGCTGGAACTGAGCAGTGAATAGAACCCCAAACTTTCGCACATCCGGATTGTCCAAATAGGAAACCCGATGCACAAAATCTATACGAAATACTTTGAAGATGTTTTCTACGCCATAACCCAATTCAACGTATGGTTTCCCATCTTTAAAAAAGCCTATGGGCAAGGCAGCTTCTCCTGTTGGTGTTAACTGAGCTATTAAATCCTTATTGGATTGACGCATACCACCAAAAATAACGTTAGAAGTGGCCAGCAGCCTCCACTTCAGTTTATTCATCAGCGGAATTCTATTGAGTAAAAAACCTTCAAAGTAATGGCGGTACTGAATAGAGGCATAATGATCGCTCACAAATTCTCCGAAGTCCATGAGGTTGTAAGTAACGGTAGAATAAAATGGAGATTGATTACCAAGGTGCAGGGTAAGGAGAGGATATGGGATGGTATTGAACACATATTCACTGGAGAAAGTGAGTTTACCGACTCCTAATGGCCCCGCCTTCATTCGTTTTTTTATTGTTAGCCTCAATCGATCATAATCAAATTCACTATCAAAGACACCGCTGAAACCATGGGTGTATTTCAGTGTAATCTCGGGTGACTTGTTAGTGCCAAGACTAAATCTTTCATTGTCGTTTTGAAGAAAAACTTCATCACGTGCATAGCGTGACTCAATGCTTACCTCGGAGGAACGAAACATATCCAACACTGGGGATGATACATCAGTTGGATTTTGATAATACCCAAAATTGAAGGTAGGGTCATAAGTCCAATGTCGAAAAGCAATTTTTTGCGAGTACCCTTTAAATAGCTCTCTTTGAAATCCTGCATAATACTCATCGCTATAGTATCCTCTTCTGAAATTTCCCCACCGCGTTGACGTCAAGAAGATAGGATTATCAGCAAGGCTTTCATCATCTACACCTAACCGCGCCAGATCTCGCCTCACCCTAAAGGTCATAGTAGTCCAATGCTGTTTCGATAAAATGTTTTGAGCAGACGCATAGTACTTGAATCGCTCATCATCAAACCCATAAGCACCTTGTACTTTAAAAATCCACTTCTTACTGAATTGGTAATTAGTCTTTAGTCCTGCCTGAACGCGGAATCCTTCCAGTGTATTCCAGGCCACAAGACCTAAGTAGGGTCCCACTTCTACTTTGCCCAGGTTATAGTAACCATCAATAATCACTTTAAAAATATCAGTGTAGGTTCTTACAATGGGTATATTTCTCAGCGTGTCAATCATCTTATACACACTCTTTTCCGTTTCGCTCAATGGTTCATGACGTAACGTATCCCAATAAACATCCTCTTCGAACATCCTTGCATCTTCAGCGATTTGAATTGACCTTTCGTAAAAAGATAAATCATAAGGTTTATTAACTACGAAATTCTTATTGCTGGTATAAAACTTAGCCAGCATTCCGGCACTATTCTTACTTACCTCACTCACATCAATAAGCACTCTATTTTTTGATGGTAGCCATGCACCTGATTCCGTTCTCTCAGACTCCTGTTGTAGCCTAATCTTTTCTACAAAATTCAGGTTGGCCTGTTTGCCAATGTTGGCATCAATCTGTTTCAAGCCATACCCCTCTTTGCTGATCCACATGGTGCCGGTAAAAGCCAAATCCTGGGGACTTTTTGGAAAAAAATCAAGACGATAACAGAATTCGTCACCTATATAAAGGCTATCAGTAAGATCGTAATCATAATAGATACGCCAGCCATCGGCAATCGGAGATACAAATTCCTTACTAACAATATTCAGCCAGTTTTGGTAAAAATTATATTCCTGAAAAGAAGAACCCACTAGCTGAGTTACGGTAGATCCATCCTCTACGCCTATCCCATTGATTTTTGTCTTTAAGATGTATTCTTTTTTCAAGGAAGGGTTATCACGGTAGTAAATCTTAGAGACACTCTCGGTAATGAACAGCGGTAAAATCGGTTTTCCATCCTCTCCGGCTATCCGCTCTACACTATCCAACACCTGAGTGATTTTTTTCACCATCTTTCTCTCACGGAACTTCTCAGAAAGATTATCTACATCAATTTCTATTTTAGTGTAGGTATCGTACTCATAAGCCGAAAGCTTTCTTTTATCATTCTCTTTTTTGTTTTTCACCACATTCCGAAGAATTTCCCAGGCAGGGTTTTCGCCAGACATGATCACCACCTCCTGCAGGCTAATGACATCTTCGACCAGCTGAAAATTAATCACTTGCGCTACCCCTTTTTGGACGGCTTTTGCCTTGGCCACATAACCTATGTATGAGGCGATAATAGAGTCGGTGGGGGAATAGGTTTTGATAGTGAAATTTCCATCAAAGTCGGTAGTTGTCCCAATGGTGGTGCCCTTAAATACGACATTGGCAAACGGAACAGGGTCTCCACTGCCCGCATCAATCACCTTACCGGAAACCTTGGTTTCCTGAGCGTAAACCCCAGTGGTGAATAAAAAAAGGAAAATTATAAGGAAATCAAACTTTGACCTCAAACCGTTTCGCACAATGCTTTAAATCGCAAAATTAGACAATTAATGTATTCCATAGGCACAGTTTACCCCTATCAAAGTACAACTAACGAATTATAGTTGAATTGGTTCTTTCTCGCCCAAATGGCGGGGGGCTGTCTTAAGGACATATAAATCCAGTATGGCTTTTGCCCTGGCAAGGTATTCCCTCCAATGCACTTTTTCCGTTACTTCAGCACTGGGCTCGTTGGCTACGTAAGCTATGGCATCAATTCCATAATAATCAGAAATAAACAACGCCCTGTAACAATGGAAAGTTTGTGTCACTATGGTTATTTCTTCCTGACCAAATATTTCCTTACTCCTCACCACAGAATCAAGCGTACGGAGCCCTGCATAATCCAAAGTGATCGAAGAAGGTGGAATACCCAGCTTTACTAAAGCCTTTTTCATCTCTAAAGGTTCATTATAGTACTTGGTCCGGTTATCACCGCTCACTATAAAGTGTTTTACCTTTCCATTTTTAAAAAGGGCAGCCGCAGTCTCCATTCTGTTATCAAAAAAAGGGTTGGGAGCTCCGGTGGTTAATAAATGACTGGTTCCTAGTACTAGCGCTACCTCATGTTTAGAGAGGCTGTCATAGCGCGAATACACCTTATCAGACGTGCTACTCACAATCCATACGTTGGATAGTACTACGAATAGAAACCCAATAAGAAATAAATAAAAAAGTTGCCTCAGCACCTTAGATAAAAAACCTATCATATAGACAGAACAGAAAAAGCCAGCCCAAAGTTACTTAATTGATTCTAAATACTTCTTCTCAATTATTTCTGATCTTCTAATCGACTTCCTGTACCAGATAAGCCTTAAAGCTTCCTGCTCTTTTGTGGTCAATTGCCAGTTCATTTTTGAGGAACGTATTTTTGCTATTAACTCGTAAATACAAATGGCAGCGCTCACCGATAAGTTTAAACTTTCCGTAAATCCCTGCATCGGAATTTTAACTTTCACATCCGCAGCTTCCTGAGCTTCTTCCGAAAGACCATGAAGTTCATTGCCCATCACAATGGCCAACTTTTGAGAAACATCCACCTCTTGAATAGACATCGAGGCAGTAGGTGTAGTCGCAAGAATTTTATATCCTTCTTTTTTTAGATGCTCGAAGCACAAAGGCGTGTTGTTCACATTGGGTTGATTATGGTGTTTGATGGTCAACCATTTGTCAGCTCCTTTAAGCACTCTCCTATTGACACCATAGGCATTTTCATTTTCGATCAGATGTACATCTTGAATACCAAAGCATTCTACTGTCCGAAAAACAGCACTCGCATTCTGTGATTGATAAATATTTTCCAGCACCACCGTGAGATGTCGAGTACGCTGATTCAGCACTTGATCAATCAAATTCTTCTTGTGATCAGTAACATATTGTGAAAGATAAGAGATGAGCTGCTTCGTATGGATCTGATGGGTCATGTCGAGCGCAAATTTATGTTGTGAGCGGAGCCTTGCATATTCAATTAAATAAATGAAACACAGCATTCACGCATTTAACGGTACTATATTTTGTTATCTCGCAAGAATACGACATTATATGTGTGGTTTATCAGATATTCTTTGAGTAAAAAATGAAAAAGTCGTAAATTTCAGGTTATAACAATTTGATGTCGGACCTAAACAACCTAATGATGAAGATCAAAGTACTATTTCTGTTTCTTATGGTAAGTATGATGAGCAATATGGCGATTGCTCAAGATGATGCCATTACAGATGAAGACCTGAAAAAATATGCCGTAGCGATGGATTCCATTGAGAGTATGAAGGGGCATTTAATCGAGACCATTACAGAGATGGTAAAAGGTAATGAAGAAGTATCTGCTTCTCGTTATAACGAACTTTCTAAAATAATTGATGACGAGACTAAGTTGACTGAAGCAGAAGCTACTGAAGTGGAGATAGCGTTTGTGAAATCTGTTGCTGCCAAAAAAGTTGAAGAAACTGCTAAAATCAATGAGGCTTTTCAATCACTTGCAGTGGACTACATAGGTGCAAAAACTTACAATGCTGTTAAGAAAGCATTAAAAGAAGATGAAGAAATCATTGCTAAGTACAAAGCGCTTACTGAAGAGCTTGCTGCTAGCAAATAAATTCTTACTCAGGCATTCTAAAATAAGGCAGTACATCTACTGCCTTATTTTTTTGTTCAATAACTAATCCCCTAATTTGCAACAGCAATTCAATGATAGATGATCTACGCATTT
>JAGQYK010000033.1:0-28933 GCA_020436125.1 Cyclobacteriaceae bacterium
TAGCGGAAAGATGGTTGTCATCTAATTTGGCGTATTGATATTTCGATGAGTTGATGTGATGATGAGTTGATGATCAAATAAACTTCTTCACACTCAATATTAATCACCACATCAACCAATTAACACATTAACTAATTATAGCGTGAAAGTAACAGAACACTTAAAGAATGCTAACGGGAAAACACTTTTTAGCATTGAGATACTACCACCACTAAAAGGTGAGAATATTCGCAAGTTGTTTGATCATATGGACCCCATGATGGAGTTCAAGCCACCCTTTGTAGATGTGACTTATCACCGGGAGGAGTATGTATATAAGAAGAAAGAAAATGGATTGTTGGAAAAGCAATCCACTCGCAAGCGACCTGGGACAGTAGGGATATGTGCTGCCATTCAAAATCATTATAAAGTAGATACTGTGCCTCATATCATTTGCGGAGGATTCTCGAAGGAAGAGACAGAAAATGCTTTGATCGATTTACAGTTTCTGGGAATTGATAATGTGCTGGTCTTGCAGGGGGATGCCATTAAAAATGAGGGAAGATTTGTTCCGGAGCCGGATGGCCACCACTATGCCTCTGAACTGTTGGAGCAGGTCATTAAAATGAACAACGGGGTGTATTTGGATGAAGAATTACAAAACATGACTCCTACCAACTTCTGTGCTGGTGTGGCAGGTTACCCTGAAAAACATTTTTGGGCACCCAATCTGAAAACGGATTTGAAATACCTGAAGGCTAAAGTGGATATGGGAGCAGAGTATATTGTCACCCAGATGTTCTTTGACAACCAGAAATATTTTGATTTTGTGGAGAAATGCAGGGCGGAAGGAATTAATGTTCCCATTATTCCCGGTTTAAAGCCCATTACAACCAAGATGCAAACCAATGTGTTGCCTACTATTTTTCACATTGATTTGCCAGAGACGTTAGCGGATGAAGTGGAGAAATGCAAGGACAACAAGGCAGTGAAAGAAGTAGGGGTGGAGTGGGCCATCAACCAATCCAGGGAGTTGATCAAATATGGAGTTCCAACCCTGCACTTCTATTCTATGGGTAAATCGGACCCTATTTACAGAATAGCCAAAGAGTTATTTTAGCCAAATTGACTATTTACATGTGGTTGGTTACCTTTTCTGACTGGGTACAATTACAAATGTTAGATTAATTGTTTATTTTAACTTTAAATTAAACCGAGATTATTATGAAATTTAAATTTTTAAAACCACTGGTAGTAAACACACTAGTAGCATTGGTTGTGGGTGCGCTATTTGTGCTTGGCGGTTGCTCAGACGATGATGGACCAGCCCCTATACCAGATCCAACAGAAAGTATTATTCAAATTGTAAATGGTGACCCTGAACTAAGCGACTTGGCTGCTTATCTTGAGCAGTTTCCGGATTTAACAGCCTTATTAAGCGGAACGTCTCCTTATACATTCTTTGCTCCAAATAATGCTGCTTTTACAAGCCTTTATGCTACTCCTGGATTTCCAGAAGATCCAGCAGATATCAGTATTGATGTTATAAAAGGAGTGATTGCGTACCATATTGTAGCATCTCAACTACTAAGCACAGACTTAACTCCGACAGGTTCTGGTGCGGGACTTGCAACTTTATATGATGACACAGATCCTTGTACAGGAGCAAAGGAAAATCAGGTTATAAAGGTTAATGATGATGGTACTCTGAAGACTGGTTCTACAACAACCAATATTGAAATTGGTGAAGCTGATATTTTAGCTACGAATGGAGTTGTTCACGTAACAAAATCAGTTTTAATTCCTCCTTCAGTTGGAGCTGGACTTACACCGATTTTAGGAAAATTAGTTGCCAATATTCTATTGGGCGGTGATTTTAGCACGATGGCTAAGGTAATGACTAAAGCAGATTGTGGAATTACAAATCCAGATACTACTCCACTGTCTAATATTCTTGCTAATCCGGATGGAACCTATACGCTATTCTTAGTTCCTAATACTGTATTTGCGGGAACAGCCGCTGCATCTGGAGGAATTACAGTGGATCAGTTGATTGCGGCCTATACAGCTGCTGAGTGGAGAAGTATTCTTCTTAATCACATATTAGCTGCAACTAAATCTGGAGATGAATTGGTTGATGGAAATAGTTACACGTCACTTCTTGATCCAGGAGTTTCATTAATTGGTGCCGCAGATGGTGCACCCGGAGATCCTACTACTGACCCTACTAAAAGTCCAATTGGTAAGTATTTGTCAACGAGTGGTGGAACTACAGGAATTAATGGAGGAGTTGGAACTAGTGGTGCCCCTATATATGTAAAGGATATTGCTGCCAGTAATGGTGTGGCTCACGTAATTGGGAAAATATTATTCCCGAATTAATTTGTTATTAAATACCTAAAATAAGAAAGGCCCTAAATGGGCCTTTCTTATTTTAATTCCAGCATCTTGGGTATAAAGTCTTCAATATACGGAATAACGCCTGTGCTGTGTGTTCCACCTTCGATTACTAAAAATTGAAGTATGCTGGTTGAGGTACCATTATCAATTAACTTATTATAAGTGATTACTGAATTTTGAAAAGGAACTGTGATGTCCGCATCACCATGGTACATAAACATTTTAATGGTTGGTTTCCAATCTACCAATCCATTTTCGATAAATGCATTTTCCAGATAGTCATAATTTGGGCTGCTATCAAAGTTTATTCTAATATCGGTAGTTAATAAATCAGCAACATTAGTGGTCAACTGGGTATTGATGGTGCTGCTTGTATTAGAACCATTGAAAAGGCCTGGTATGCGTGAGGCGTATGGCTCTTGAAAGAAGTCACTGAGGGGCTCATTCCAATCAAAGGTAGTCTTGTAAGCGTGGGCTACATAAGCCATATAGTAGGGGTTGTGATAGCTGTCCAAATCAAAGAAGTACTCTTGCATGGCTTTTACGTCATAGCCTCCCGAGGCGGGGAATGATGCAATTAGATTGAAATTATCTAAGCCATTTTGTTCAATACTTTTGTGGGTTGCCATGGTAGCGTATCCTCCTTGTGAATACCCAGCTAAAAAAAGATCACCGTTAAACGTAACTCCTTTTTCAAGGGCTAATTCGCGGGCAGCCTTCAAGTTATCAATTACACTTGAGGCGGTTAGGCTTTCCACATAATAAGGGTGCATGATATCAGATGAAGCTCCAAATCCAATAAAATCAGGGGCAACACCAATGAAACCAGGTGATGCTAAACCTGCATACAAAAGAAGTTCAGTGCTGCTTAAGGCCAGCATGCTAGGGGCTTCACTGTTTGCGGTTATAGTGCCATGTTGAAAACTGACCATACTCACCTCGTCCGTAGTCTTTGGCAAGATCACTATTCCTGAAGCGGTAATAGTTTCGCCCTTATAATCTGTTTTGTAAGTAATCTTGTAAATCTCTACATCGTGTTGTAATGCGGCTATATCTATATCGATTGAGCCAGCACCAAGGAAGGTTTGAAGGTCCGAGGCTGTTCGTGTTAAGAATAATTCAGAACTTATAAGTGTTTCATTTTCTATGGCTGGAACAACATCGTCATTTCCACATGAACTCAGGAAAAAAATGAATACAATAATTTGGAGTTTGAACTTAAATTTTTTCATCTCGTCTGATAAAATAAAGGCCAGACTTTTTTGTCTGGCCTGATTGTTATTTTAAAACTATGTCAGTTATTCAGCAGGTCGTCAAATGTTATTGATAAATAATAGATAGCTCCGATGTTAGGACCACCTAAGCTTTGGATGTACTTTTTATTTAAAATATTTGATCCTCCCAATTTTAAAGTAGACTTCGTACTGTTCAACTTGTAAGTAACTTGTGCGTCAAGCGTTGTGTAAGAGGGTACATTACCATTAGCAGGAATTGTAAATGAAGACTGCCATTCAAATTCTTCTTGCCACCTCATATTTATACTGAACCCAAGGTTATCGGTTACTTTACGATTTCCAAATGTGAAATTCATTTTATGCTCCGGTGTGTTGAACTCAGTCAGGAACTTGTTAGGATCGGGCTTCTTAATAAGAACATTCCAGTTATAATTGGCACCAATCGTGTAACCTCTTGGTAGACTGTAGGTCAAGCCGGCTACAGCCCCCTGTCCAGTCACTTCTTCTGTAAAGTTAGTATAAAGCTGCGCTGTGTTTCCTGTTATGGTACCATCAGAAGTTTTTGTTAGCGCAGTCCCGTTTAACAGTGTGGCATAATTAGGTGACCCATCTGGTAATTGGTCTGCGATGCGAACACGTACTTGTGTAATAAAATCGTTGTAGATGTTATAATAGTATGTTAAATCAACTAAGAGTTTATTATCAATAAGTCCTTTGTAGCCAATTTCCACATTTTTAACTCCTTCTGGTTTTACAGGGTTCCACACAAATGGTTGAAGCTTACTAGCATTTGCCGCAATGGCAGCAGGACTTGCTCCACCATCAAAAACACCTTTTGAAAAGCTTTCTACTGAGAATCCATCAAAGGCTAAGTTTTGTCCTGTAGTTGAAGTTCTGTAGATATTGTATTTATTAATACCACCCTCAAGGCCACCTAAGAGTCGAGCTGTTAGTATACTGAGGTCTATGTATTGACCTTGGGTTGTGGGTACTCTAAAACCAGTTTGATAAGAAGCCCTGAGGTTATGGTTTTGCCCAAGTTTTAAAAGGCCGGAAATACGCGGGTTTAATCGCCCTGTGAAGTTTTGGCTTTTATCATATCTCGCTGAACCTGATAATTTGAATTTTCTATCTCCTAACCACTTCCCCGCTGCAACATAAGCACCATACTCATCAATTTTAATTGGATTTGTGGCATCATCGAAAATAGTACCGCCCGAACGAAGATCGTACTGTCTGAAACTTCCACCCACTTGAAGTTCCATAAAGTCAATTTCATTTTTGAAATCATACTGACCTTCCGCATGATACATTCTTGTGGCATCACTAAACTTGGGGCCATTTGGAATTGTCCCAGAACTTGCTTGAGCTTTGAGGTCTGCAAATTGCTGTGAATTCGGATCTAAATGCATTCCTATTCTGGTTATGCCTCCAACGGTAAATCCATTATCTACTCGATCTCTAGCATAGAGATGTGCTGATTGCTGTAGCGCTAATCTTTGGTCAGCTGGGAGGGTGTTACTCTCTCCAGGCATTAAGCCTTGATTGTAGAGATACCTCAAATACTCGGAACCATATGTAGCAAGATATCCAGAAACATCGCTAAAAGCTCCATTGCTTGCTTTTACTGCTAAATCGTTGATTCGTTTGCCTAAAAACTCCGTAATATAAGAATCACCACTGTCTTCAAGAATGGCATAAGCTCTGATATAATAATTATCGGCACGTAATTGAAGACGATGTTGTTGAATATTAAAATTATCTAAAGAGTAACGTTGTGCCCCTGTATAAATACTGGTACCAAATCCTGCATTATAAAGATAGCTTAGTTCACTCTTATCATTTAATCGGTAGTATAAACCTACATTGGCTTTAATATTTTTAGCATTGTAACTTATTAAATCCTTTTCTTTATAGGGTGTTAGCGATACAACCTGACTCGGTAAATCACCGGCCTGGGCATATGTTGAAGCAGATAATCCGGGTTGAAAAATATTTGCTCCGGTGCTGGCAAATGTATTCCACGATGAGCTCAAGGAGAAAATGGCGAGATTAATGGAGGCCTCATCCCCCATATAATGTAATCGGTCAGCTCCCGGATTGAAACTAAATCCGGTTGGTGTTCGTGCAATTTCCCTGTCTGTGTTATCGGTTCCATTCCAATCATTAGCTTGCATGTAAGCTGCATTAACCTTGAATGCGAATTTATTATTGAATGATTTTGCATATCTAATTGCCCCCTCATACATAGGGGAGGGGTTATCATCAGCATTGCTTCCAACGTGATTAACTCCTGTCTTTACAAACGCGCTGAGCCCCTGATATTCAAAGGCGTTTTTGCTGTTTACGAGTAAAATACCATTGAACGCATTAGGTCCATACAAAGCTGAGGATGCTCCAGGTATAAGCTCTACACTTTCTACATCTAATTCAGATGGACCATTAAGGTTTCCAATAGGGAAGTTTAAGGCAGGTGCTTGTGTATCCATACCATCCGTTAGTTGAACAAAACGAGTATTACCCGTTGATCCAAATCCACGTGTGTTTATAATTTGAAAGTTGATGCTGCTAGTGGTTACATCCACTCCCTTAAGGTTGGCGATCCCTTTGTAATAATTATCAGCAGGTGTTGATTGAACTGCCAAAATATCCATCTTTTCAATGGACACCGGAGACTCCATAATACTTTCCTCAACTCTTGAAGCTGAAACAACCACTTCCTGCCCCAGAAGTGTCTGCTCCTCCATGCTTATATCCAAACCTGAAGTATTAGCCTCTGTAATATTAATTTCCTGTGTACGAAACCCTATAAATGAAACCACCATCGTCATCGGTGGGTTTTCGTTTACTGATAGATTGAAGTTTCCATTAAGGTCTGTAATGGTTCCAATAACTCGTCCTTTAATTACAATATTAACCCCAGTTAGTGGCTCCCCATTATCATCTTTGATGACACCAGAAATTTGAGTTTGAGCAAAGGAGCTGATTGATAATACAAGAAAGAAAAAGGAGAAAAGGTAGAAATGCTTCATATGTAGATAAAGTATGGTTACTCTAAATCTACAAGATTTTACCAAATCCTAACAGTCGTTTAAGAGGTTTTTTGCCAATGGTGTACTGCTTTTATTTATCAGCAGGCAACTGAAACGGATGAATGGAATGGAGAGAAATGAGCCAATGACTTACCCTTTGTTCTCTTTCTTAAGATGCTTCACCAGTTTTTCGCAAAGATTATTGATCTCATTGGAGATATATTCATCGCCTGTGGACGTTAATGCACTTTGCGCCAGCCCCCCTAAACAATCGATGTAAAAGCGTTTCATTTCGTCTACAGGCATGTCTTTTGTCCATAAATCGATGCGTAGCGTGTTTTTTTGCTGATGATCCCATAGGGACAGACTTATCGATTTGGTCTCTGAAAGTTCGTCAGGCTTATCAGAGGCATCCCAGGTAATGCGCTCTGGTGTATTTTTTTCGTCTAATTCTACTTTAAAATTAATAGTCGATTGCTTCATGATTAGGGTTTCAAATGCTGATGATAAAAATCAATGTAAAATTTCATGGAATCGGGATTCCTGAGTGCTCCTTTGTTCACCACCTTTTCTGGATCCCGCCCCATAAATATTTTTTTGATAGGGGCTTCAGTCTTCTTTCCGCTTATGGTATAGGGAATGTCAATGGTTTCAAATATCTCGTCAGGGATGTGCCTGGGGCTGTAGGCATCTTTGATGGACTTATTTATTCTTTTCTTTAGTTCTTCATCGAGAACAACGTTGTCCGCCAGCATCACAAATAAGGGCATATAAAACTCTCCTTTGTCGCGCTCTACGCAAATGATCACACTGTCTTTAATTTCTTTAATCTGATCTACGGCCCGGTATATTTCGCTGGTGCCAATTCTTACACCTCCTCGATTTAAAGTAGCATCCGATCGGCCGTAAATAATTACGCCATTATTTTTAGTGATCTCGATCCAATCGCCATGTCGCCATATCCCGGGAAACATTTCAAAGTAACTCTCCTTATAACGTTCAAAATTATCATCGTTCCACAGAAACACAGGCATAGAGGGCATAGGTTGTGTGATGACCATTTCGCCTACTTCCTGATTGACTTTATTGCCTTCATCATCGTAAGCATATAAGGAGCAGCCTAACGTACGGCATTGTATCTCGCCCTGATGAACGGGTAATAAAACATTGCCACCGACAAAGCCGCTGCACACATCGGTGCCTCCACTCATGCTGGTGAGCCAAACATCTGATTTAATATGATCATACACATAAGCAAAACCTTCTGGCGGAAGTGTACTACCGGTAGATCCAATGGCCCTGAGATGTTGTAAATCAAAGGAGTTGCCAGGAGTGATATTCGCTTTCATGTTGGCCAATAAAAAACCAGCACTAGTTCCGAAGTGGTTCATTTTGGTTTCTGCAGCAAACTTCCACAATACATTGAGGTCAGGGTATCCAGGACTTCCATCATAAAGTACCATAATACCTCCGCACAAAAGGCTGGCTTGAATATGGTTCCACATCATCCAACCTGTGGTCGTATACCAGAAGCAACTTTCTCCCGGTTGAAGGTCTTTATGAAAAGTGAGGTATTTCAATTGTTCTAAAAGAATACCACCGTGAGAATGTGTTATGGCTTTTGGTAAACCGGTGGTGCCACTGGAATACAAAACCCAGATAGGGTGATTGAATTCTACCCGAGTAAAGGTCAATGCAGCTGATCGATTAGTCATAATGGTGGACCACAAAACATGATCACGCTGTAATGTAGGGGTGGATGAAATAAGTACTACTTTTTCAATAGACGGAATGGCTTTTACTACCGATTCAATTACTTCTGTTTTATCAAATTCTTTTCCGCCATAGGAATATTTGTCCATGGCCACGAGTACTTTTGGTTCAATTTGGGCAAACCGATCAATTACTGATTGTGTACCAAAATCAGGGGAACAGCTGGACCATATCGCACCCGTGCTATTGCTCGCCAGAAAGGCCACTGTAGCCTCTGGAACACATGGAAGATAAGCCACCACACAATCTCCCTCTTTGATGCCTGCTGAAACAAGAAAGCTCTGGAAGGCAGCCGTATCTTTCCGTAGTTCATCCCAGCTGATATTTTGGATGGGCGTTTTTTCACTGGCGTGAATAATTGCTGTTTCGTCTTTTTTATAATTTCTAAAAATATGTTCTGCGTAATTTAGGCGACTCCCTTCAAACCATTTTATGCCAGGCATATCGTCACCAGATCGAACGGATTTGTATTCGCCTTCCGAAATAATATTGAAATAACTCCACACGCTCTTCCAGAAATCGTCAATATGATCAACTGACCATTTCCAAAGTTCATCGTAGTCTTTAAAGTTCAGATTCAGGTTTTCAGCCAGCCATGTTCTGTAGTGGGTTAAGTTGGCATTCTTGATGATTTCAGATGTGGGCGTCCAAAGTACTTTGTTCATAACCATTTTCCTTCACGTAGCGCATTCAAGGCAGACGACTTGTCTACCATTAACTGTTTTTTAAGGGCCTCAAGATCATCAAAATGAGCATCTTTTCTTATAGGCGCCATTAAGTTGATGGTGATACTTTCACCATAGATATCTTTATCGAAATCAAAGATGTTTACTTCTATCGATCGTTGGGTACCACCAACAGTGGGTCTGTTACCGATGTAGAGCATGCCTCCATATTTTTTACTGGCATGGGATACAGTAACTGTATAAATTCCTTCTGCAGGGACAAGCTTGTAATGCGAATCGACATCCACATTGGCTGTAGGAAAACCCAATACCCTGCCTAGTTTTTCTCCCTTTATCACTCTGCCAGAAATAGAGTAGGGGCGACCCAAAAAATGGTTGGCAGTTTCAATATCCCCTTCAGTGAGTGCTTTTCTTATTTTGGTAGAACTTACGCCCACATTATCCACATCTTGCCGTGAAATCTCTTCTACATCAAATCCATACTGAGGGCCGTTGAGTTTCAGTTGCTCAAAGCTTCCTTCACGATTTTTCCCGAAACGATGATCATAGCCAATGACTAATTTTTTCGTACCAATTTGGTTGACCAGGATACGGTCAATGAACTCTTGCGAAGAAATTTGAGAGAATTCCTTTGTGAATGGAATACGCAAAAGATGTTGTATCCCTTGCTGTCTCAGTAACTCTGCTTTTTCTTCAAAAGTATTTAAAACTTGTAATGTGTTTTCTTCAGGATAGAGTACAAGTCGCGGGTGTGGCCAAAAAGTAATGACAACGGTTTCTCCTTTATATTTTTCAGCGATTTCTTTTAGTCTCCCAAGAATTTTTTGATGCCCAATGTGAACACCATCGTAGGTACCACTGGTGACCACTGCATTTTTCAGCTTCGGAAAATCGTCTATGCTATGATAAATTCTCATTGGCTAGTTCGTCCAGTGTTTGGGCATCTTTAAGTAAAAAATCTCCAATTCGGGTGCGGCAAAGTTCTGATAGATAGGCGCCAACTCCAAGAGCCTGCCCCATATCGTGGGCTAAACTTCTAATATATGTGCCTTTGGAGCACACTACCCTGAAACCTACTTCTGGTAAATTGATATCAGTGATTTCAAATGTACTGATTGTGACCTCTCTGGGCTTTAGTTTGGCATCACTACCCGCTCGTGCCAGTTTATAGGCCCGTTTACCCTCTACCTTAATAGCAGAGTGCAGGGGGGGTATTTGTGATATTGATCCTGTGAATTGAGAAGTTACGCCCCTAATCATTTGTTCGCTAATTCCTGAAATATCCTGAGGAGGAGTAGGTGCTGTTTCTAAATCATAGGAAGGAGTGGTCTGCCCCAATATCATTTTTCCGGTATACTCTTTTTCCTGCGCCTGAAAGGTGTCAATTTGTTTGGTCATTTTGCCCGTGCAGAGAATAAGCAACCCGGTGGCCAAAGGGTCCAGTGTGCCGGCATGTCCTATCTTTTTGATTTTTAAAATACCCCGAAGTTTTCTTACTACATCAAAAGAGGTCCACCGAAGGGGTTTGTTAATGAGAAGAATCCGATCTGGTGTATCCAATTCCATTAAAGAACGGATAATTCAACATCTAAAAAGAAAAGAATAAGGATCAGAACGCCAACAATGATACGGTAGTAACCGAACCATTTAAAACCATGACGAGTAAGAAAAGAGATAAATGATTTAATGGCAAACATAGCAACAATGAATGCGACCACATTGCCCACCAATAGCAATATTATTTCGTTGGCTCCAAAACTATTGCCTTCCCGGTAAAATTGAAGAAGCTTGTACGCTGTAGCGGCAAACATGGTAGGCACAGCGAGAAAAAATGAAAACTCGGCTGCTGTTTTTTTATTTAACTTTTGAGTCATACCTCCGATGATTGTGGCGGCTGAACGGGATACACCTGGCACCATGGCTATAGTTTGAAAAAAACCGATTTTTAAAGCCTTGGCATAAGTGACTTCATTATTTTCTTTCTCGTCAGTGTCTTTAAATATTTTATCTATAAAAATGAAAACGATACCTCCCAGGATGAGGGTAACAGCTACCACTTCTACGCGCTCGAGCAGGGCATCGATGTAATCATTAAATAGTAGCCCAAATACGGCAGCTGGCATAAACGCTACCAATAATTTGTAATAAAAGGAGAGGGACACGAAAAAACGTTTCCAGTACAAGACAACCACAGAAAGAATGGCGCCTAATTGAATGGCAACAGTAAAAGTTTTAGTGAATGAGTCACTCGCTATACCCATTAAAGAGGAGACGATGATCATATGACCAGTAGAGGAAACGGGTAAGAATTCTGTGAGGCCCTCTACGATGGCCAGTACAATGGATTGAAAGAGAGACATGGAAGGTTCTTAATTTTTCTCCTTGGGGGTGTGGAGAATAGCTACAATCTCTATTGCGAAACCTGCCACTACAACGATGGGAGCAAGAGTGATGCCCATGAAGCCAAAGCCATAGGTTTCAGAATCTAATGCCATGAATGTGAACCCTGCTATTATTGTGAGCAAACCGATAACCATGAGCTGATAATTCTTTTTTGTAAAGGGAAGTTTGTTCATTATTAGTAGAGTTGATCCAGAGATAATTTTAAATATTTTTTCACGGCTCGGTAGGTACTAAGCAGCGCTACGATCATACCGGTAATTAATAATATAACGGTCAGAGCCATTAAACGTTCTGTGTTTTGAATGAGCTGTAAATCTTCAATGTGCTTATTGCCAAGCATAATTAACCCCCCTAACAGAGCGGATGCGATTACCCCTGCTAATACCCCGTGTGCCATAGCCCTGTATAGAAATGGCCTCTGAATGAACCAACTGGTGGCACCCACCAGCTGCATCGACCGAATGAGAAATCGTTGAGAAAAAAGAGCAAGTCTGACGGTGTTGTTAATCAGCAGTACGACAGTGAACAGAAGGAGAAGTGCTATACCAAGCAATATGAGGCTAATTTTGGTTATGTTTTTATTAATAGAGTCTATTACATTTTCAACATAGTAGACTTGAAATACTCCGTGAATCTTTTCTACCTCGGCTTTGATTTCGTTGAGTTTGGAGGCATCATGGTACTCCTCATTGATACTTACCAGAAAAGCGTCCTTAAGGGGATTCTCACCTAAAAACTGTTGAAAGTCTTCACCTGTTTCTTCAATAAATTGCTTTGCTGCTTCTTCCTTGGAAACAAACTGAATGGCTCCAGCCGGTCTGTCTTTTGCCGTATAAGGTTTTGCCGTTAATGTTTTCTGAATTTGAAGGCGTTGGGTTTCGGTTACGCGACTTTGCAAAAACACCTGAATCTTAACGGTTTCTCTTACAATCCTTTCCAATTCTTTGGAATAGATAATAAGTGCACCAAAAACGCCTATTACAAAAAGCGCCAGTGAAATGCTGAAGACAACGCTGAAGTAGGGGTAGCTACCCAGCTTTTTCTTTTTAACCTTAAATTTTGGAGTTTCTCCTGTCATCAAGCTCCAAAGATAAGGAGATTGATGATTTATGCCTATGGGTTTGAAAGAACGGTTTTAATTCTTCTTCCGGTATTCCTCCAGCATTTTCAGCAGGGTAGTATCCCTTATCATGATAAGAGGAACAATTTTATGCTCTCTCTCATCGAGGTGATAATAGCTATCCTTATAGTAAAGGAATATGCTATGCACAGCTCCATTCAGCTCTATAATTTCATACAAACTTGAGTCAAACGGGCCGTAAAGCGCCAATCTGGAGTCTTTGAATTGATAGTGGAAGGAATAATTCTTATTGCTATCGTCCAATTCAACCTCCACTGTTGATGCGGAAAGCATCGGCTTGTTGGTTGGTGTTGGTGGGCTGGTTTCTTCCCGGTTATCGTTCACGTCTTCTGTTAGATCTACGACATCGATTTGGGGAGGGTTTGCCTTTACTTCTTTTTTAGGATTGATGGCCTCAGAAGGAGCACTCTGCTTTTTCTCCTGCTCAACTTTTGGTTCTTCAATTGATTCTGTAATAGTTTCTGCCTGTTCCAGGGGTTGCTCAACAGGTGTAAGTGGCTGTTCGGTGGTTATTTCATCAGTTGGTGTCAGTTGATCCGTTGCAGGCGTAGATTGTAGACCGAAATAAAGTATTGTGCCTAAAATTCCGGCAGAAATAGTTGCAATAGCAACCTTTGCAGTAATGGCGCTGGATACTCCTCCTACTGGAACATTATTGAGCATTGCTTTTAATTCAGCAGCTCGAGCCGATTTCACCCCTTCAATAATTCCTTGCTGTAAGTTGACCTCCGCTTTCAATTGAGGGTCGGTATTCATTTGCTCCTCAAATGCGCTTCTTGCCCCGTCATCCAGGCGGTTGGTCAAGTAGTCTTCAACTAATTCAAATTGGCTCATTGTCTTAATCTAAAAAGTCTTTCTCAGAATACTGAGATTTCACTAGTTCATCTAATTTCTGTTTGCATTTGTATTTTTTCGTCTTGGCGGTATCTGTATTTGCGAATCCCAGCCTATCAGCTATTTCCTGCATCGACATTTCATCAAAATAATAATACATCAAAACCTTCCTACAAGTTTCACCAAGCTGATTTAAACACTTGGCCATTATCTTTTCTCTTTCTGGGCTGTCCATATCAATCGTCACCGAAGAGTCCTTAGCCTCGTGTGACAGCCTTTTTTTTCTGTCTAGCTCCTTCCTCCACAAATTCTGGCATATACTGTATACGTATGTGCTGATCTTTGAGGTTAAAACTAGGTTCCCAGACCTGGCCTTTTGCCAGAATACCACTAAGGCATCCTGATATACGTCTCTGGCCTCATCTTCCGTTCCACTATTAGTCATGACCAATTTGGTCATCATCCTATAGTATTTCTTGTAAATGAACTCAAGAGCCTTCTCATCACCTTTTTGAATTCTCTCAAAGATCTCTTTTTCGTCCATTTTAGAACCTGATTTGTATACTCTGAATGCCACTGCTGGTAACCTAGTTAAGTGTTAAATGGAAGTATAAAGGGATAAAGATCGTTAAATTCAGATAAACAGTGGTCATTCAAACCGATCCCATGTTTGAGTACGATAAAATGGACCCCAGTAACCTCTTACTTTTAAATTATCTCCTTCTACCCAGAGCCGGCATTTATAAATCTTGCCCACCTTGGGGTCAAGTATGGTACCACCACTGTATCCGTCCTCATCGGCAGCCATGTTTTGAATGATCTCCATCCCTAATACCTTCTTGTTATAACGTGCATCCTCTTCGGGACACTCGCTGCATAATGGGTCAGGATCTTCGTTGGGGAGCCTGAATAACTTAATAATCTTGCCATAGACTTTGCCGTTGCGTTCTACTATTTCTACCACTGACTTTGCCTCATTGGTTTCATCATCAATGGTCTTCCATTTACCCAAAATGCTCTGGGCACTAACGTTCGAAAGCGTAACAAATAGGAGGAGAGAGGTGATTAAGGAATTGTACATGCCCTAAAATAAATAAAAAAGGCCATGCGTATGGGCATGACCTTTCTTATTCTTTTGTTAAACACTATTTTACTTCTTCAACTTTTTCAATCACGATATCATTGCTTTCGGCTACAATCTCAGTCTTTACTTCAGTTGGAAGTGTTGATGCTGTTGACTTATCTGATTTCGCCAATAGGGGAGCAATAACCAGAGCAACCACTGACATCAATTTCAAAAGGATATTCAATGAAGGTCCGGAAGTGTCTTTAAAAGGATCACCCACGGTATCTCCAACAACAGCGGCCTTGTGGGGTTCTGATTTTTTGTAGAACATCTCACCGTTGATTTCAACTCCTTCTTCAAAACTTTTCTTTGCATTGTCCCAGGCACCACCAGCATTAGATTGGAAGATGGCCATTAACACACCGCACACCGTTACACCAGCAAGCATTCCACCCAGAGACTCCACTCCGAAGCCAGGCATGAAAGCAATAATTACCGGAGCAGCAATGGCCATTACACCTGGCAGAACCATCTCACGAAGAGCGGCTTTGGTAGAGATATCAACGCATTTACCGTACTCGGCTTTTCCATCGGCATCATTAAATGTTTGCTGATCTTCAGCGGACCAGTCCTTCATTTCTGTCTCACCATTTTTTCTCATTACAGCAAGTGCTGCTTTCAATTGAGGGATGTTGGCAAATTGTCTTCTTACTTCTTCAATCATGGCCATGGCCGCACGTCCTACAGCACCCATTGATAATGCAGAGAATACAAATGGAAGCATTCCTCCGATGAATAAACCAGCCATAACGTTGGCTTTAGACACATCAATAGATCCTAAATGAGCAGTAGTCATAAAGGCACCAAATAGGGCAAGTGCAGTAAGCGCAGCAGAACCAATGGCAAAACCTTTACCAATAGCGGCTGTGGTGTTTCCTACAGCATCCAATTTATCTGTTCTTTGACGAACTTCTGGAGGTAACTCAGACATCTCGGCAATACCACCCGCATTATCGGAGATAGGACCGTAAGCATCAACAGCCAACTGAATACCCAGGTTAGAAAGCATACCTACTGCGGCAATGGCAATACCATATAATCCACCAAAATTGAATGCGCCAATGATTGCTAAGGCAAGAATAAGAATTGGAATAGCAGTTGACATCATACCCACTCCAAGACCAGCAATGATGTTGGTAGCGGCACCAGTGGATGATTGACGAACGATTGATAATACAGGTTTCTTACCCATGCCTGTATAGTATTCTGTAACCAGACCAATCAAAAGGCCGGCAACTAGACCAATTACAGTTGCGATAAAAATACCTGTTGCGTTATAGAAATTTCCTTTCTCAGGATCAGCCCAAGCATACAATGGATCTTTGAACCACCATCCGTCTGCAGGTAGCAACCAGTGGATGATAAACCATGAAGCAATAATCATGATCACTGCAGATACGATCTCCCCTGTGTTCAATGCTTTTTGAGGATCGCCACCTTCTTTTACTTTCACAAAGAAGGTACCGATGAATGACATCAAAATACCTGTTCCGGCTAATACCAATGGTAATAGAACAGCCGACAGTCCTCCGAAATTATCAGAAAAACCAGGAACCATGAAAGCAGCTCCCAATACCATTGTACCTATAATAGATCCTACATACGATTCAAATAAGTCAGCACCCATACCAGCTACGTCACCCACATTGTCACCTACGTTATCAGCAATAGTAGCGGGGTTCAAAGGATGATCTTCAGGGATACCCGCTTCTACTTTACCTACAAGGTCAGCTCCCACATCGGCAGCTTTAGTATAAATACCACCACCTACACGAGCAAACAAGGCAATAGACGAGGCTCCAAATGAGAATCCGGTTAATACCGTGATTACCTGAGTTAAATTAGCCTGTGTATCTACACCGTAAATAGAGGCGTAAATGATGAAAAGAACACTTAATCCAAGTACACCGATTCCTACAACCCCCATACCCATAACAGATCCACCAGTAAAGGCAACCTCAAGGGCACGTCCAAGGCTTGTGCGGGCGGCTTGTGTTGTACGCACATTGGCTTTAGTAGCCACACGCATACCAATAAATCCTGCAAGAGCAGAACTGAAAGCACCCAACACAAATGAGATACCTACAAGAGGTGAGGAGGTCTCGCTGTTGGCGGTGAAAGCCAAGAGAAGAGCCACACACGCTACGAATACAGATAGCACTTTGTATTCTGCTTTTAGAAAGGCCATTGCGCCTTCGGCAATATGGCCAGCAATTTTTTTCATTTTGTCAGTACCAGCATCTTGTCTTGATACCCAGGCACTTTTCCAAATCACATACAACAAGCCCAACAATCCGAGGATGGGCATAACATACAATACACTCTGCATACAGGTTAGATTTATTAATAACTCAAATGCCCGTTTTTATAAACGGGCAGGGCCTCTTAAAAAGCTCCGCAAAGATAGGATAAGCATCAAAAAATTAAAATATAACTTGACCTAGGTTGGCTATAGTGAAAACAGTTGTTTTAGGCTAATCCACAGCTTTTTTTTCAGTTGGTCCTCGCCCAACAGGGTAGTGAGGCTGTCGGCAAGCACTAATTGGGTTTCGGGGGTAGCTACTACCTCATAGGTAGCTATTCCCGGAGCGTCTATTCCAAAGCCTATTAATAAGGAAGGTTTCTCTTTCAAATCTGACAAATCCAGCGATTTCATCTCTACAATACGTACTGCGGCCAGACTCAGCTTCACGGAGTTGAGAATTTTAGATAAGAGCTCAATCTCTGTTTCTCCCAAATCCTTCCATTGCGTATTGATAAGAACAGTGGTGAGTGAGGGAAGGATGTAAAGGTCCTCCGTAAAAGTGGCTTCAACGCTATTCATAGTTCAAATCAGTTTTGGATATCAAATAATGACTTCAATTCATTAGCATCTTTTGGATTCATCCGCTGGGCAAGTATTAAGCGGAGCTGTCTCCTTCTCAGTGCCCCGTCAAACTGTATTTTCTCGTCCTCTGTTTCTGGCACTACTTCGGGTACAGGAGTCGGATGGCCATCTTTATCAAGCGCAACAAAAGTAAAATAGGCCAAATTACTATCTACTTTCTTATCAGATGGAACATCTTCTGCTTCCACCTCTATTTTTACTTCCATAGAGGTATTGAATGATCGTGTAACCTTGGCTTTCAGGGTCACTACATTACCTAACTGGATGGGAGATTTGAATGAAATATTGTCAACGGAGGCAGTAACCACCACATGGTTGGAGTGTTTCTGTGCAGAGATAGCGGACACAATATCCATCCAATGCATCAATCTGCCTCCCATGAGGTTATTAAAAGTATTGGTGTCGTTAGGCAGCACTAATTCGGTCATGCTGACTAATGATTCTCTTGGGTGTTTCTTTTTTCGAGTCATTAAGTGTGGTTGTTGCGGATCGTTAAGTTTTGCAAAAATCAGAAAAAATAACCAAGTAATGGCATGGACAGACAAGCATGTGAAGATGAAGGTACTGAGGTTTGATTAATTCAGGGAATTCCGATTAGTTAACTACTTCCAGCCTTGTTGTCCTCTCAAGGGGACAAAGGCAAAGTAGTCAAATGCTTCCTCCAATAACTTGTCTCCCCGTTTAGTGATTTTTAACATTTTCTGACGCTCCATGTCTCCAACCGGAATGATTAAAATGCCACCATCGGCCAGCTGCTCAGTAAGGGCTGTGGGCACTACCGGGGCTCCGGCCGTAACGATGATTTTGTCAAAAGGGGCCTTGGATGGCATACCCTGAGAGCCGTCTCCATGAACAAAGTACGGTTTATAGCCCAATTGTGGTAAAAAGGCCTTTGTTCGCTCAAATAAGGTTCTGTTATACTCTATAGTATAGAGTTTTGCTTCTAATTCAAGGAGTATGCAGGCTTGGTAGCCCGATCCGGTACCTATTTCAAGGACTTTGTCCCCGGGATTCACATTGAGCTTCTCCGTTTGGAAGGCTACCGTATAGGGTTGGGAGATGGTCTGTCCCTCCCCAATGGGAAAGGCCTTGTCCTCATAGGCGTGAATGAGGAGGGCATCATCGAAAAAAGCGTGCCTGGGCACCTTTCCTATGGCTGCCAATAACCGCTCATCACCAATGCCCTTCAAACGCAGTTTTTTGACCAGTTTGTTGCGGAGCCCTCGTTGTTTATAGTTGTCTTCTACCATGTAAATTTGTCGCAAAAAAGGCCAATTTTTCAGGTTAAACAAAGTTTTAGAATTTTTGTAGGAAAATTGAAACCGAAGCGGCTATCTTAGGGTTCTCTTAACACAGTCAATAAGCTTTTTTGCCATAGCGTTAAAACTGTGTGAACCTGACCCTTCACAGTAGGAGTGGTATCGCCACTAACTACTGGCTGGTCAGGGAATATTTACAAAAAAACCTCGAAATTTGCTTTTTTTCGAGGTTTTTTTTGTTTTATCCCTAAAATCCAAGAATGACAAAAGGCGCCCAGTAATAGGGAGCTGCATACGTTTTTTCCTTGATCATTTTCAGTTTTGAAGCCCTCAATGCGGCCGAAAAATCGTTGTTATTTTCTGCTAATAATTGGGTGTAAAATTCACGCATTAATAGGGAGGTAGAGGCGTCTGCAACGTTCCAAAATGACACAATAATACTTCTCGCACCAGCGTAAACAAGCGCTCGGGAAAGTCCTATTACACCTTCTCCTTTTGAAATTTTTCCGAGCCCGGTTTCGCAGGCAGAAAGTGCCACTAAGTCTGCATTTAATTCAAGATTATAAATCTCTCCTGAATATAAATTACCATCCTCATGGGCACCCTGATTTAGGAATATTCTTGAGAGCTCTGGGTTTTGTTCGTCTACGATACCATGGGTAGCAAAGTGGAGGTATTTGTAATCTTTGATGGATGCAGATTTGATCTGATCTTCATCAGCTTGTGCCCTAATAAGCGTTTCATTTTTTAAATTTCGTGCACTAAATAGTTGCGCTATCGCCTTTACCTCTTCTTCGGTACCTGGTAATGTGCTGAGGCTGCTATTGGAAGCAAATTCAACCGGAGCACACAGTAGAATAGAGGCCGGGACTGTCAAGGTAGAGGCATTGTCATCCTTTTGAAGAATTAAACCAGCTGAAAATTCGTAGCTAATGCTGTACGCATTGAGTAAGTAAGGCAATTGATCATATTCATCAGCTTGTTTTACAGATTGAGTAAACAAAGCCTCAAAAGGGATCACGCCCATTCGACCGGTGGGAATTATCACCAGATGACTGATCCCTTTGGGAAGAGAGGGAATAATACTTTTCGATAGTGTTGAGGAGGTGCTGATGTACGTTGCCATCTCATTGTAGAAAAGGCTGTTGCGTAGACCGGTAATCAACTTGTCAAAGTCAGCCGGTATCTCGTTGTCTAGGATTTTATATTTGTCGCTGGAGATCACAAACGTATACAACCTGCTATTTTTCTCATCAATAAAATAGCTAAGAATGGCAGTCTTACTATCCAGTTTAGATTGAATATCTGCAATGGAAGGCGCAGCAGAGTTGAACTTTAAATTATAATATTCTGGAAATTTTTCTTCGAGCCCCTTTACAAAAGCTTCATAGTCGCGGTTTACTTTAAATAAAATATCTCGCAAGGATTGCTCTTCTTCAGGGGATGGTTTTTGTGCCAGTTGTTGGTTGCAATAAGCAGCAAGGGCTTTCAGGTACTTTTCCTCTTCCAAAAGTTCGGGTGGGATACCCGCAAAGGATTTGGCATTGGAGTCGGAGATGGCATCTATCAATATGGCTGATTTACTTTTTTCAGCAAAGTAGAATGTCAATTCACGGAAAGGCTTTTTCTTCCATGCGTTTAACGCCAGCGTATGCGCCACCCTTACACCATCTGTATAGACTTCATTAGCAATCACTCCCAGCGCCAATTTATCACTTTCACTGTTAATTTGATTTCTTAGTTTTTCAATTAATTCATCACACGTTTTAATGGATTCCATACTAAGGAGCAGGTCAGCAAATTTTAGTGTGGCCCCAAAGTATTTTGCTTCCAATGCTTCTGCCTTAAAGAGGAGGGAGTAGAGCAATACATTTCCATTGTAGAAGTTTTCACCGGTTGGGTTATGGGCAGGATCACTGCTGTCAAAGTCTTTTACGTTGGCTTGTAGCGCTCTTTGGTAGTATCCTATAGCTTCATCGTATTTGCGTTGAGCTAATTCCAAATTGCCAATGGCGTTAAGGGTGGAGGCAATATCCGGGTGTTTTTTGCCATAGCTGGCTTCATACATTTTTAAGGCGCGATCAAAATAGCCTGCACCTGCTTTAGTGTCACCCATTTTTACATAGGTCTGCCCCAGGTTAGAAAGCACGAATGCTTTTGAAGGATGAGCTTGTGGGTATACCTTCTCCCATATCCCCAAGGCTGTCTCCAAACTGTTGACAGCATCACCGTAAAATTCGAGTTCCCTGTAGATTACACCCAAATTGGTATTGGCGATAGCAATCTTTGGATGGGTTTCGTCATGGAGCTGCTGATAAATCGCCAGCGACTGATCATAGTAATCCAGGGCCTTCTCAGTATCCAGATTAGTATAAACCAAACCCAAATCATTGTAGGTGGCCGCGATAAGTTCATGGCTTTCCGGTAATGCCTCTTTTCTTAACGACAATGCTTTTAAGAGTTGCTCTTCGGCTTGCTGTGACTTACCGGTTACATTATACACGATCCCTAAGGTGGCAATGGCTTCAGCGGCCTCCAGTGAATTGTTTTTGCCTGATCGCTCGAAGCTGTTAATTGCAGATTGAAGGGCCTCCAGGGCCAAATCATTTCTGCCCTCATTAAGATAAAGCGTTCCTTTTAGGGAGCTTAAAATTGCAGAAGCAAAGTCTTTGTCTGTGGTAAACTTATCGACTGAACTGGAAAGTTGGTCAAGGAGTTCACGCCCCTTGTCTAATTGACCAGATCGGATAAGGGCTTGAGCCCTTTTACAATTCACTTGCAGGCTATTTAGATTACTTTCGATATTTATTGCTTCGGTAACACGAATTACTTCGCTATAGTTAGCATCTAAAAGCAAAGCATCAAGTGCTGGCAGTGTTGCATCCTGGGCCAACAATGAAAAAGATAAAAACAAGGATATGAAGAAGGTGAGAATATTCTTTTTCATATCAGAACCTGTAGTAATAACTTACTGTTGATACCATATGGCGGGTGAGTCCGTCCGGATTTACGTCTCTGTCTGTTAGCTTTACACCCAATAACAAGCGTACTCCCGCGCGCACATTAAAACTATAACCCAATGTGCCTATTGCTGACAAAGCCATTCCCGTAGTTCCATCTAATTTTTTTCTTCTCCCTGTATCAGGATCCAGTATGGAGTCTTTTGTAATTCTGATAATGGGTAAAGCGCCCAGTGAAGCATTGAATTGCGAGAATCTGAAATTGCGTTCCGCGCGGAACATGATGTCGGTGCCGCGTTTTAATCGGTTGGACTGATTGTAGGTTTGTACATAATTAAAGTCGGGATACACCGGTTCTCTCCACTCTTCCCAAACAAAAGTATTCTCATTTTTATTAAATGGATGCTGAAGCCCTGTCGCAAATAGCCAGTCTCTTGTTTTTAAAGAAATCCCTGTGATGAAGTCGTAAGTGCCCAGACTGGTTTGATAGTACATGGGAAAATCGATGTCATTTCTGGTGGGATCTGATAGGTCTGCTTTATTGGAAGGTATTTTAGTGCCAACGGTAAAATTGATATCATATTTATCAGTTGTCTTCAGGCTTTGTGTCACACTTAGGGAGATGTCACTCATCCCGCTGGTTTCTCCAAAGTTTCCTTTCACCGCCTGATAGGGGAGTTTGACCTGAAAAAATGTTTTGGGTGTAATGCTAAAGTTCAAGTCCGCTGTAGCCACATATACAATTGGGGAAGTAGTGGTGGTGCCTCTATAAAAGCTAACCTCCATCGAACGAAGTTTGAATTCCACTTTTTTATTGAAGGGCTGATCGGGCTTCATGGCACCCATGGTGCAAAATCCGGCATCGCTGCACCCCTGACCTGAAGCTGTTAATGATATGACCAGGGTGATTAGAATAATTACAACTCGAACCATGTTGTAAATTCAAAATTTATCTATCAATATTCAACTGTACGGCTAGAATTTGATTTGTTATTAGTAACAAATCACCCATTACATACCTAAGGACTGATTCTCGATAGAAGCTAATTCCACAATTTTCTCGTACTCAGCAGGATTGAGGTCGTTGAAGAAATAGTGGACGGGATTTACATGCCTATTATTAATAAAAACTTCATAGTGCAAATGGGGAGCAGTGGAGAGTCCCGTATTTCCAACATACCCGATTAATTCACCTCGTTTTATTTTCTGCCCCTGGCTCACTGCGAAACCATGCATGTGGGCATAACGACTCCTGTATCCAAAACCATGATCAATTTCTACAGTTTTTCCATATCCACTAAAGCTTACATTAACGCGATCCACTGTTCCGTCTGCTGTAGCATAGATAGGTGTACCAATAGGAGCGGAAAAGTCAATGCCAGGATGCATTTTCTTAACCTTATAAATAGGATGAAACCGCATACCGAAACCTGATGAAAGTCTGATCAATTCTTTGTTGGAGATAGGTTGAATGGCAGGTATAGCAGCAAATAATTGCTCTTTTTTTACTGCGAGTTGAACTACTTCATCCTGAGACTTGGACTCGATGTATACTTTCCTTCTGAGCTTATCGACATGCTCGCTCAACCTCACGATGATGTCCTCATTAACAATGCCTTTGTTTTTGATGTCCTGATAACGATCCACACCCCCAATACCTGCATTTCTGATGGAAGCTTCAATGGGTTCAGCCCCTAGCACCGCACGGTAGATATTATCATCGCGATGCTCCATTTCTGCCAGGATACCGTCCAACTGCTCTACTTCTCTGCTTAAGTTTTCGTAGTAGTATTCAAGTTCGGCTACTTCATTTTTGAGCAGCAGTTCCTTGGGTGATTCAAAATAGGTGGTGTAGAGTAATAACAAGCCTACAGCCATGATCAGTGTAAGGGACAAAATCCCTAGCGTGTTAAGGATAATGTCACCCGTGGTGGTTTTAACCCTTTCGTACTTACACGTTTCGGTGTCGTAATAGTATTTTATCCTTGCCATGGTGTCTTATACTTTTGCCGGCCTGAAAGGTTTAATAATGCCCTCATTACATTCCAGAAAAGGCCCGTCCAGCAAATCGATGCAATAGGGGATTGCCGGAAACACAGCGTCTAAACACTGTCGGATGGCTTTTGGTTTCCCTGGGAGGTTGACAATCAGTGTTTTGTTCCTTATTCCTGCGGTTTGCCGTGAAAGAATGGCTGTAGGCACGTATTGCAAACTTACCGTACGCATTAATTCACCAAAACCAGGCATCATTTTATGACAAACTGCTTCTGTGGCTTCTGGTGTTACATCCCGAACGGCTGGCCCTGTTCCACCACAGGTTACAATAAGGCAGCACTCTTTGTTGTCCGCCATATCGATTAGCGTTTGTTCGATCAAGTCTTGCTCATCAGGGATTACGGCATATTCCTTTTCCCATTCACTCACGAGGTATTCATTGAGTGTTTCTACGATGGCCTTCCCCGGTATATCTTCATAGATGCCCTTACTTGCCCTGTCTGAAACATTAATGATGCCGATGCGTGCGATCATTTGGCGTTGGCTTTGTGAAGAATTTTTTCGGAACGTCCTTTTTTGAATACTTGCCTTCCTTTATTGATGCCTGCCCTTATTGCTTTTTGTTCTACTTCTGGAAGCGCAATGATTTCTTTGCATTCGGTAGAACAGCAGCCGTTCATTTTTTCAGCACATTCTTCGCATTGAATGAACAGCAGATGACACCCATCATTTTTGCAATTGGTGTGGGCATCACTTGGATTTCCGCATTGGTGACACACACTGATAACGTCATCTGAAATACGTTCACCCAAACGTTCATCGAAAACAAAGTTTTTTCCTATAAACTTATTTTCAATACCCAGCTCATTGGCTTTTCTTGCATATTCGATGATGCCACCGTTCAATTGATAAACATTCTGAAAACCATTGTGCTTCAACCATGCACTTGCTTTTTCACAACGGATGCCACCGGTACAGTACATGATTACATTTTTTTCTTTTTCTGTTTCCAACATCTTTACAACTGCCGGTAACGAATCCCTGAATGTATCTACATCTGGGCAAATGGCATTCTTAAAATGACCGACCTCGCTTTCGTAGTGATTGCGCATGTCTACAATAATGGTGGAGGGGTCTTCACTCAATTGATTGAATGACTGTGCATCTAGGTGTTGCCCAGAGTTCGTCACATCAAACGACTCATCATTGAGCCCATCAGCTACAATCTTTTTGCGAACCAATATCTTGAGTTTGAAAAAAGATTTACCATCATCATCTACAGCAATGTTTAGTCTTACATTGTTGAGGAAAGGGATACTGTATAAATAGGTTTTAAGATCGTTGAAGTACTGTGCAGGCACACTGATCTGGGCATTGATTCCTTCATGGGCAACATAAATCCTACCCCAAACCTGGAGTTGATCCAAACCCATATAAAGTTCATCCCTGAATGCCTGAGGGTCAGCAATCTGATGGTACTTATAGAATGAAAGTGTCTTCCTTAGATAAGGAATGTCTTTCAATTGATCTTTTAGAATACGTTTGTCAATACGATTATACAGGGCCATAACACAAAAAATATCGCTGCAAATTTACGCAAAAGTTAAGTTTTTAGCAATCTAACTTATTATAAGTCAGTCGATTGCTAATCAGGGGTTTGTGTTGGAAGGCTCTAGTTGTCCTTTCAATAACAGATTGTAATCTTCACATTGGAGGTATCCCAGCTTATTGCAATAGGGGCATGTTTTGTAGGTGTCACTCACATAGCCTTTTTTTATAATGACAGTAGAACCTTTGCAAACAGGGCAGGTTACTTTGCCTGAAGGGCCACAATCAATATCGTAATCTTGTGAAAGCACCTGGCCAGCCTGTCGTGATTCTACCAACCTTTCTTTCATCAAGCCTTCTTCTGCACTTTTTAACCTTTCCACCGCTTGCGCAGAATACTGCCCCGTTGTGCCTTTTAATTGGATGTATTTATTCAACCAATCTACACTTTGCTTGAAGTTGCCTAAATGGAATGAGTTTTCACCAAAGTAATAGACCAGATCGGACGGAACGCTTTTTGCTGAGCGCAATAACTGTCGGAATTGAGCATCTGCCTGCAGGTACTCACCGCTTTGAGAGAGTTGTATGGCTGAATCCAGCAACTGATTATAGGCCAACTTTTCAGCCGCCTGGCGTTGCATTTCAAATTCCTGAATTTTTTGTTCCTGTGTTTGAGCAATGGCCACAAATTGGGAGGTCAAGAGGAATAGAAAGGGAATTATTGTTTTCACGACTTCAAATTATTCAAACAGCTTCTTGTCCAGATTAAGCCATTCCAGTGTGGAGTTACTAAAGATGTCTTCCTTACTTTCCTGACTGATATCCATCTCTTCAATAAACTTGCCAATCTCGAGATCTCCTAATGGAAACGGATAATCTGACCCTAATGTTATCTTCTTTGTCCCCTGTAGTTTGATCACATACTCGAGCATCATGGCATCGTGCGTGATGCAGTCCACCCAAAACTTTCCCAGATAATTGCGCGGATTTACATTGTTGTCGATGGCTACAAGATCTGGGCGACAATTAAAACCATGTTCGATCCGGCCTATGGTTGACATAAAAGAACCACCGGCATGGGCGAAGTTCACTCTGAGCTTAGGTAGCCTTTCAAAAATGCCTCCAAAAATCATCGAGCACATGGCACGGGATGTTTCAGCTGGCATGCCCACCAACCAGGGAAGCCAATACCGTTGCATTTGTTTCATACCCATCATATTCCATGGGTGAACTAATATGGCCATGCCTAATTTTTCACAAGCTTCGAAGATGGGATAGAACCTTTCTTCGTTGAGATTTTCATCGTTGATGTTAGAGCCAATTTGAATTCCCTTTAAGCCAATTGCTTTACAACGTTCTAACTCTTGAACGGCCAGTTCTGCGTCCTGCATGGGTACGGTACCTAACCCGATATAATTCTTAGGGTACTTCGTTACAATTTCGGCTATATGATCATTCAAAAACTCCGAAACGGTCAGGCAGTCGTGGGGTTTGGCCCAGTAAGAAAACATGACGGGGATGGTACACACTACCTGCACTTTAGTGTTGAAGGCTTCGTATTCTTTTATTCTCAGTTCCGGATCCCAGCAGTTTTCTTTGATTTCTCTGAAAAACTGATTGCCTTTCATCATCTGGGCAGCTCCTTTTTTGTGATGCTGCAAATAGATGAAGTCTCCATAGCCGAATTTATCGCTCCACTGGGGCAGTTTTTCGGGAAGGATGTGTGTATGGGAGTCTATTTTAAGCATTTGTGAAAAGGGCAATCCTCAAATTTACGAATAAACTGCGGATGTCGGAAAGGCAGAAACTTTTATCTGTCGTCAGGTCGTAGGACTGACTGTCACTTACAGGGGGCTTAGGTCTTACCTTATAGTTCAGTCAAATCCCCCGACCTGACATGATAGGCTATTAGGGTTAAGGCGATTTGTCGTATAGAAGTAGCAATGCCTAATTTGAAACATACGATTCGCAATTTCGTTTACGGATAGAAATTGAAAAAATACGATCCGTTATGAAATACCTTATCTGTACTGCCTTTATTATTCTGTATACCGCAATTGGTGGTAAACTTGCAATAGCCCAGCAAACCTCCAACAAATCTACCAGTGAAGTTCAGAAAGTTTGGTTAAAGGCACTTCAAGGTTCAGAAAGCCTGGTGTCCTTTTATACTAAAAACAGTGGTGTATTGATTGGTGATTCCTTGTATGTAGGATGGGATAAAATTGAAAGCCAAATACAGAAAGTATACACCTGGCAATTTGAAAACTATACATCCGAAGAAACATTTCAATTGCGCGACAATCAAAAGTTTGAGCTCGGATCATATCAAACCCGAGATGGGAAAACATACAGCACCATTATAGGGTGGAGGAAAGGTGCAGAATGGAAAAAGGAGTTGGAGATATGGTATGAGAAGACTTTCTCAGGAACTCAGGAAGATAGAGTTGAAAGGGAAAGGGGTATATGGGAGAAACATTCCAATCAACATAGACCGGATTTAATTGTTAAGGAACTTGCTTCAAGAAACGGAAAATACTTTAACAGAGGAAAGGAATATCATCGTGATGAAATTGCCAGCGCTTACTCCTACATGAACGATAAATCTTATTCTATAAAGTTGACGGCTTTAAAAGTAGTACAGGTTGATGAATCCACCATTTTTGACATCGGTACATTCGATGTGGGAGGGAAGGGACTTTACACCTTGATATGGAAAAAGGAGGATGGTGAGTGGAAATTATTGTTGGATTTTAATTTTTAGGGTTATTCTGCGGTGGTTCGTGTCCCCACGAACCATAGACTAATCAAATTAACTTCTTTTTTTCTTAGGCACAGGATCATACCCACTGGTGCCCCACGGGTGACAGCGGCCGATTCTTTTCATGCCTAGCCAGGTGCCTTTGAGTGGTCCCCATTCCTGTATAGCTTCTATGGTGTATTGCGAACACGAAGGGGTGTGACGGCAATGAGCACCCAATAGGGGCGAGATGCTAAGCTGGTAAAAGCGAACAGGTAGAATGAATATTTTTTTGAATATGTTATTGAGGGCACTCACTACTCAATGACATAATCAATTTCCCCATCCTTACCGTCTTTCAATTGCACGCCCATCGCTTTAAGGTCATCACGAATTTTGTCAGACAAGGCAAAGTTCTTGTCGGTACGTGCTTTTTTCCTGATTCCAATCAGCATTTGAATAATACCATCCAAAAGATCGGTGTTTTGCTCATGCTCTTCACGCAAGCCCAACACATCCTGAATGAAACCCAGATAGGTTTCCTTGAATTGATGGAAAGTAGCTTCGTCAATGCTACCTAGCTGCAGATTACCAGATTTAATATCATTGATACGAGATGCCATTTCAAACAACACAGCCAATGTCTTAGCGGTGTTGAAATCATCACTCATGTTCAGATAACACTCATCAATCAGGCGGAGCAAATCTGTTTTCAATTCTTCGCTGATGATACCTGCTCCGGGATAGGTGAATTCTTTCACGGCATCCAACGCATTCATTAGTTTCCGGTATCCTTTTTCAGCAGCATTCAATGCTTCGTTGCTGAAGTCCAACGTACTGGAGTAATGAGACTGTAGCATAAAGAAACGAACTGCCATAGGCGCATAAGCCTTGGTAAGCAATGGATGAGATCCGGTAAATAACTCACGAGGCAGAAA
>JAGQYK010000033.1:29033-33859 GCA_020436125.1 Cyclobacteriaceae bacterium
GAATTGCCTTTGGACTTACTCATCTTTTCTCCGTTTACTGTCAACATATTGGAGTGCATCCAATACTTCACTGGGGTTATTCCATAAGCGCCCACACTCTGTGCGATCTCACATTCGTGATGAGGAAACTTTAAATCCATTCCACCACCGTGAATATCAAACTGTTTGCCCAGGTACTTCGTGCCCATTACAGAACACTCCAAATGCCAGCCGGGTATTCCTTCACCCCAAGGGGATGGCCAGCGCTGGATATGGTTAGGAGATACACCTTTCCATATAGCAAAATCAATAGGGTTTCTTTTCTCATCCTGACGATCAAGCGCACGAGTGCCCTCCATGAGTTCCTCTACATTTCTTCCGCTGAGTTCTCCATACTTATGTTTTTCAGAGAATTTATTAACATCAAAGTAAACGGAACCATTTACTTCATAAGCATATCCGTTTTCAATGATCTTTTTTACCATTTCTATTTGCTCCACAATGTGACCTGTTGCAGTGGGTTCAATCGTAGGGGGTAGGATGTTGAAAATCCGACATACCTCATGAAAGCTGAATGTATATTTTTGAACGATTTCCATGGGTTCCAATTGCTCCAATCGGGCACGTTCTTCAATTCTATCAACACCTTCACCTGCATCGTTAGTAAGATGTCCGGCATCGGTTATATTTCTCGCATAGCGCACCTTGTAACCAATATGAGTGAGGTAACGAAAAACGACATCGAAGGCCGTAAATGTGCGCAGGTTGCCCAGATGGACCTCATTGTATACTGTAGGACCGCAAGAATAGAGCCCTACAAAGGGTGGTTTCAGTGGCTCAAATTTTTCTTTTTTCCCACTTAACGTGTTGGAAATTGATACAGGGTATTTTTCGTAAAGTTCCATCCGATTCAAACTAAAAAATCTGGTGCGAAGATACTATTTATATACAAGTTTAGAGTACTAAACGCACGAGGGTAGGTTAGGTTCCTTAACGTAATTAGGAATTGAATAAATCCTGAGTTCCGGAATTACTCACAAACTGTGGTTCAGGGATATCCGTCTTACAGTGCTTGTTGAGTTGCTGAATAACGTATTTGCTGAGCTCAGGAGAGTAGATTTCCTCGTGCTGATGCATGAAGAAGTAAACTTTCTGGATACCCTGGTCCATCCATAACTTTATTCGCTGTACCCAATCATCTACTCTTGTGTAATCTGTAGGATGAAGTCCATTACCTACAAAGCGGATAAATGCTGACGGAGTAGTCAACCTCATGTGTACACAATCTCTTCGGCCTGAGGCGTCTGTAATGATGGATCCGATTTTATGCTTCTCTATCATGTTGAACACCTTTTCGAAATGCTCTTCTTCAAACCACTTAGGACTCCTTAATTCGGTAAACACACTTATGTCTTTGGGGAGCCAGCCCAGAAAATTGTCCAGCACTTCATAATTTTTTGGGGTGAAGTTAGGTGGCAGTTGAAGGAAGATAGGGCCAAGGTTATCTTTGAAAGCAGATACCCCTTCCAGAAATCGACTGGTTACTTCTTCAGCACCTTTTAGTCTTTTGTAGTGTGAAATCTGATCCGTGAATTTTGGGCAGAATTGAAAACCTTTGCCCACTTTGTTTCTCCAACCTTCTACTTGCTTGGCTGTGGGCATGCGATAGAAGGTGGCGTTCAGTTCTATGCAGTTAAAATGAGTAGCGTAGTGCTTCAGAAAATCTGCTTCCTTGGTTTTTTCCGGATAAATTTTCCCCACCCAATCCTTGCGACCCCACTTGGCACAACCCACAAATACCTGAGGCTTTTTTTTACTTTTACTTTTTTTGAGGATAGCTGTTGTTTCAGCCCTGTCAGGTGGGAGCGAGAAGTCTACATCGCCCAGGTCATCTTCTTTTACTTTACCAAAATCCATAAGAAAAGTGATTTGAAGAGTAAGATATTAATTACAGATGTCAGTTCAAATTGACCCGACTGGTAGTTGGCTATCGATCTTAGGGAACAAGGAAGAATTCGTATTTATTGCACGGGTTGTACAACCTGAATACCTGAACTCCATTTCCAGGCAAGTCAAAAGCATAAAATTCTCCTCCAGCAAAAATCTCATCGGTGATTTCTTTTAATGCAGTCTCTGTACCAGCGGGCGGGGTGGCCGAGTAGTAATACTGATCCAGAAGATTGATCTGGAATAAATTAACCGCAGTGGTGGTGGGTTGGTATTCTCTTACATAGATCTCACCATCCTCCATGATAAAACCAACAGAATAGATGGGAATAGAAGGGTCGTTGAGTTGCACACCATAGAACAATACGAATCCGCTGGTTCCCAGAAGTTTTGTACCAATGCTTCCCGTTTCTTGCAGGCTGTTACCCTGATCATCAAAAATGAATAGGGCATTAACTGTGTATACTGTTTTTCCGAAATCAATACCTCTGTTGCTAAGCATGGTGTTGACAATTGTTGTGGTCCCCACACCTGGAGTTTGCCCTGTGTAGAGGGGTTCGATATTATTTACACCTGATGCACATAAATCAGGCCCACTAAAACTGAAGTCGGATAAGGTGAGTGAAGTAATGTTATTGGACTGCCCGTTGAACACAAACGAGAGTGGTTCTAATAATGTAATTTGACCATTGGAGAGTGTGAACTTACTGAAATGATTCAATGTAATTCGTGAGTTGGCCAATACCTCATCTCGTGTTGTACCTTTTCCGGCAAATTCTGCTATAAGGTTCCGTTTTGTTAAATCGATGGTCCAAAAAATCGAAATATTTTTATCTGTTAAAATAACTTGCTGGGTAGGGTTGATGGTGCCAAAAATTTGTGGATTAGCCAGATCAAACTTTCCAAGGTTTGCTGTAATGTCTCTGGCAAATTCATTTTCATCATTGGCCCCGGCAGGAGTAAATACTAACTGGGTAGGATTGGAGGTGTCAGAGATACTTTCAAAAACTAAACCGTCATCTTCTTTCTCTTTAAACAAAAACTCAAACTCAGCACCGAAAGTGGCCTGATCCAATTCAAAGAGATAATGAAAAACGCCATAGGTTTCCAAAATCAGTTCGAGTCCCAGTGCATTGTCAATGCGGTAGGAGATAGTATGGTCAAAGAACTCTCCGCTGTTGTCCGGCACATCCGATTTGATGTTCACATTACCATCGGGTGTAAATTTCATGAGGATAAGAAAAGTACCTGACTCCTCCGTGGGTTGATACTCCAATCTCCATCCATTAGCAGGTGCGGTAAGGTCTGATTTCAAACCTTCTACGGCCTCTTTTACTCTCTCTTCAACAGGAGGTAAATCAGTATTGTCTTCGCTGCAGGATACAGCAACAAAAAGCAACATCAGTAAGGCTATAATCGATCGCAACATCCTAGTTTAATTTAGCCTGAATGGCATTTCGCACTGCTTGTAAATCAACACCTACCACTTTCACATAATGTTCTCTGATGGCCGTCAGCTTTTCTCTTACCAATTCGCGTCCAGCATTTCTTGCTTCACATTCAGGTGTAAGGCAATTAGGTTCGTCAGTCATAAACTCTGATTCGAAATTGGGGTTGTATAAAAAGAAAGCCACGGTTTCAGCGAAGTCTTCATTGGGCGAGCTGGTGCCGTAAGGGGATACGAAGCCACGTATGAGTGCGTCTTCATCACTGAGGGAAACCCAAAAACCTGGACTAGTATAGCCAGCAGGTGATATTTTTTCAAAGTCAGCTGGAAGTTTGTTGCGTTGATGAACGATGTGGGCAAACTCATGGTAAACAGTTTGTAGCTGTAGCGCTTCCCACTCTTTGTCTGCAGGATCAATAGCATTGACGTAGGTAAAGGTGATTTGTGCGCCTGCATCAGCCGTACCCAATACCACGGTGCCATCGTCATTATAAATAAAACCTCCTAGCAGCACGACTTCTGATGGTACATACGCCCTGAAATAGGCTTCACCATTCTGTACTTCCAAGAAAGGATCGACCCAGAATTTTTGAATGAAGTCGAGCATGGGTTGAACCACTTCCAGTCGAGGAGGAGCTACGCGTTGTGTAGGGCCGATGTACCGGTCTACAAAGCGATAGCGTATGGCCATTCCATATTTTTCCCTGAAATTAGTTTCAATGAACTTATCCAGGTCCGTTTCCAGTTGAACATCCGTTTGCTTGACAGGCACATTAAGGGATTCGTCAGGATAGCACCCTGTCAATAACAAAATGATGAATAGTAAGAAGGTAGTTCCTTTCATTTTACCTTGGGTTTGAGGTTAGCCCGCCCACATCTATAGCGGACTTAGGTATTTGTAATACTTTTCTTAGGTCGTCATCCTCTAGCTCAATGGTAGAGCCATCTTCCAGTGTATGCTCTACTGCTATGTCAAAACGTTTAATGTCAAACCATCGCATGCCTTGCACAAAAAATTCTCTTCTTCGTTCACGAATCAACCATTCAATCACGACCGCACGATTGCTTACATTACCAAAGCCACCCAGACCAAAAAAAGTGCGTAAGTCATTAATGGTTATTGTACTCGCACCACTGTATCTTTTATTCGCCAATGTTTGAAGGTCGGCCATTGCCTCTGTAATTCTATTTTTCTCAGCAAGCGCCTCGGCTCTGTTGAGCAATACTTCTTCACCCCTGAACATGATACCGATGTGGTAAGGGGTACCTACATTGGAGTTAAGACTACTGCGTTCAAAAAGACTTTCGTAGCGCGCTGGGAAACCTCCGTTTTCTCCTTTTTGATAGGAAGGGTTTTCTCTTTCATCGATGCCTCCAAAAGGATTGCTATCAAAAATATCGTCATATATATCGTTGGTTGGGCCGGGAGCAAAGTCCAATCGTTGCACCAGTG
>JAGQYK010000034.1 GCA_020436125.1 Cyclobacteriaceae bacterium
ACCAAAATCTATATTTTTGCGTAAGTTATATTGTTGAGCACACCGAATCTATCTGACACATATGACACCCTGGGTTAAGTATCTTTTAATAATAGGAGCAATACAGGGTTTTCTATTTGCCTTCGCGCTCTCCAGAATAAAATCACCAAAAAGCAGAGCGGCTAATCGCGTTTTGATTTCACTGCTGCTGATCGTCACCTTCTTCATGGCAGTAAGCTCACAGGCAAACTTGCTAAACCAAATTTCCATCAAAATCACCCTCCTGAGTTACGCTCTGATCTTCACTTACTGTCCGCTGTATTATCTATTTACCGAGGCGCTGTATTTGAAACAATTCAGCCTAAAAAGAAAGCATCTGGTACTACTATTGCCAGCCACCGTTTTTCTATTGGCCTGGTTGCGTTACGCTTTCATGCCGAATGCACAATTACTGGAAATATTGAGAGAACATACCTATTACGATCTATTAGTAGCTGATTCGACCTCTGTATTGCTCAACTTCTATTTTCTCTGGAAGACCTGGTCAATGGCCTCTACACATAGTAAGGCCAACGACAACATGATGCCCAGCCGCAAGGCTTTTCTCGTACCCACCATCGGGTTGGCACTTGCCAATGGAAGTTGGCTCATGATGATTCTGTCATCCCTTGGCTATCCCGTGTTACCTATCGCCCTGAGACCCGACATCTTATACCTGTCTATGTCTTTTTTGATTCTTTTGTTTGGCTACTTCCTTGTGCTGCGTATGGATTTGTTTTCCGCACACGGAATAGCCAAAGCGGGGCGTTATCAAAGTGTAAACCTTGATGAAAGAGACTGTTATGACATCGAGGCAAAAATACTTACGGCACTTGCCAAGCACAGTCCGTATAAAAATCCGGATTTTACCCTGGGTGAACTAGCCACACTCACCGCCACAGATCGGGTAAAACTTTCCTACACTATCAACAGTCACATGGGCACCAATTTTTCATCGCTCTTGAGTAAATACCGGGTGGAGGAATTCATTCAGTTGATAGAATCCGGCCGATATGAAAATTTTAACCTGTTGGGAATAGCCAACGAGGCAGGGTTTAGTTCCAAATCTACTTTTTACAAAGCCTTTAAAGATTTAAAGGGACAAACTCCCAAAGAATATCTGCGCAACCTTTCAGTTGAATTGAGCGATTGATCCACCATACTGCGGGAGTGATTCTAATTTTTTTCGTTTAATAAGTCCCAATAATTTATTCGGATAACCCGCGGTTTGCTTTTAATGCCCCGCATTGCACTTTAGCCGTTTCAACATATGATCAACTAAAATACTATTTACCATGAATCGAATCGTCCTAACCACATTGGCACTCCTTGTTTCCACTACGGTGATACTTTCCTGTGGAGAGGATGAAGCAGGTAGCGAAGTGCTAACCTTCTCAGCAGGTGACTACACTGGAATTTGGAATTCCAGCACCGGAAGCAGGACATTTTCTAACCTTAAAATATCGGCAAAGATCACTGAACCCACTCCCGGAAACTTTCGGGGATCTTTCTACATAAGTGGAAATTTCAGGTCCTGTTGTGGAGGGGTTGACGATGGCACCATCACCTTCACGGTCAGTGATAAGGAAATCGTGGATTTTGTGTGGGATGACACGATTAACAATTGCACGGGTACTTTCAATGGCACAGGTATCATCACCTCCAAAGATGCAATAAGGATTGAGTTCACGGGCACCGATTGTGATGGCAATCATACCGGTAACCTCACACTATCCAAATGATAGTGTAGTGTTATTCATTAATCCATTGTCCCTATAAAACCATCCCCTTCCAATAGTTATCGAGACCTGGGGTTTCAATTTTTGAGTCTATTCTATTAGTAATGACACAGTTTATAGAATAGACCCTAGACCCATGGCAACTGGTAACCGACCCACCGACTCCTTCCTCACTGCTATTTCTAAAAGTTTCAGACCTGTTGACTACTCCCCACCTTTCATTTCCAAAAGTTTCACACCCGTTGACTGCTCCCTACCTTTCATTTCCATAAGTTTCAGACCCGTTGATAGCTCCCTACCTTTCATTGCCGAAAGTTCCAGACCTGTTGACTGCTTCCCACCTTTCGTTGCAATGAGGTTCACACTCGTTGACTGCTTCCTACCTTTCATTTCTGAAAGTTACAGACCCGTTGACTGCTCCCCACCTTTCATTTCCGAAAGTTCCAGACCTGTTGACTGCTTCCTCACTCTCACCGACTGTCACCTCTCTCTTACCGATTGCTTCTACACTCCCGCTGAAAGTACTTTCTGTCTTACCGAACGATGACTCCTTTCTACCGATACCTACGGAAGTTGAGACTACTACTGACGCGGAAGTTATTTCCGTGCCTCCCCACAAAAGAAAAAGGCTCCCTCTCGGGAGCCCTATATATTCCAAATTATTACTGAGGTAAATTATTGGCTGATTCTTATTTCGATTGGCAAAGAAGCATCCGCAGACAACCCGATTAAACCTGTTACCGTCTCCCCGGGTGCAATTGTCTTATCCAAGATATTATTTGTAATCAATTCAGTCATAAAATTTTTATTGGCTTTACTTGCCACACTCCAATTCATTAATCCACCCGCTAGCCCAATTGGGATGGGAATGTTTGAACACTCCCCCTTATCGCAATTTGTAATATTCAGAAAAAGCAAACTCCAAAGCATATAAAGCGCCCCAATTTGCTTAACCTGTTGATGTAATTGAGCCGGCTCAATGGGCAACACCATATTATCTCCCATATAAAATTTCGCATGTTCCTTCAGCCGAATATCCCCATTGGTATTATTTTTTATCTGCAAAGCCACAAGTTTTAATGCTTTCTTTTCCTCTTTATTTGCATATTTTTTATTGCCTGTTTCACGTAACACGTTGTATCGATAGGAATAGCCTATACCTTCATTACCTTCAAGAGAAGTATAAGTCATTTGCTGCGGTAGAATTGGTTTATAGCTGGAAGCACATGAAAACAAGAAAATAGTGGCAAGTAATAGTGTGATTGAGCGTATTGGCATAGCGGGGATCATTTGCATTTAAAGAATGGAATATCCCTAAAAATTAAGTATTTTACAATATAACACAAATAATATTTTCCCAATATCGGAAAAATCAACACTATCATACCTCCAGGTAGAGCTACACGCAGGCCTGGTTCTGGAGGTTTCGAGCACAACACCCTACTACTGGTGGGGTACTTCTACTACTGGCGCGGAAGGGAGAACGACCGAAGAATCTCTTATTCGAATTTAATTGAGACTCCTCGCTTGCGCCTGCCTTTGCCGAAGCGCTTGGTCGCACAAAGTTATACCTAGGCGGGGCTACGCGCAGGCAGGCTCTGAGTGACGGGCGCCCAAAGAAAAAGGCTCCCTCTCGGGAGCCCTTCTCAACTCAACCAAATAAAATTATCAGTTACCAATATGGTTCCAGTTAATCAAGATATTCCATACCATCGGTGCATCGTGATGGTTCATATATCGGTGAAGCGGATCGAACGTAAACGCGATCACACGTCCTTCGCCTTGAGGTACATTGAAGATACCGCCATGTCCGATGATGGTCTGCTCGTTGCGTACCATCCCTGACAACACATAAGGGGCCTCTTTCTTTCCTTCTTCTTTCTTTGCCTTCTCTACCTTCCTATCAGGCATACCCATAATAGGCCCTGTGTAAGGAATCTCGTCTTTCAATGGCTTGGTGCCGTACTGCATCAACATCATGTCGCGGTTGATTTTATCAACCTGATAAAGCGGACCGTTACCTTTGAATACATGGAAAGTCTCCGGATAGCCATACAGCACCGGGTTGTTGGGCTTGCGTGCCTTCACCGTTACGATTGATCCAGGGTGAAATAATCCTTGTGCATTGTAAGGTTCCAACTCGCGGGCAATACCGGTCTCCGCCACCATCCTGGTAGAGTTGTCGAGTGTTACTACTACGCCACCATTATCTACAAACAATTTCAACTGGTTCATACCATCCAAACCCGGACCACCGGTCATGTCGTTGGTAGCATCTGGCGTACCGTGCGATGGGAACTCAGCAGTTTTGGTAAACGGCATCGGGCCCCACTTGGAATCCACACCGTGAATGAAGTCGCTGGCTTGTCCGCGCATACGGGGCACCAGGATCACATCAAATTTCTTGCGCAGGTCTCCTCCTTTCAGATCGTCTTTGTCAATAGATGTATAAGGAATACCTCTTTGCTCAAAAGTAAAGCGTGACCAGCCTTCATCTTGTGTACTGAACCAACTATGGTAGATGGCCACACGAGGTAAGGTTACATCATGTTGCTTTCCACCGGGTGCACTGGCCATGGCCTTCAGGTCCAGCTCATAGTCTGTTCCTATCTTACTTGCCTGGTCTTTGGTAATGCCTTTGAAGATCACCGATCCGGCACCCAATGTATCACCACCTACTACCTGCTGCTCGTCCAATACTGATAGGGTCGCCTTTTTGTTTTGCGCCTTGGCCCAATACATCGCTGGCAACACGGTGTTTTGTGCTTTATAATTCAATACATACGTACTACCGCTGCCATCAACCTCTCCCTTGTACTTCACATCTGCCGTCACTATCTTCAGGTCGCTTGCGTTAAACTTCATGTCCTCTTCCTCTTTCACATCCACACCATAGGCAAGACCGAGTGTCCACGCGATATCATCATAAGGAGGAAACTTCGCCTCTTTAGGATAGTTCTGCTTGGTCAGCAAGGTAATGGCCAGGTTGCGGTAGGGCTGATCCATCAAGATCACATACTCCCCTTGTTTAGTTCCGGCCTTAGTCTCGTGGATCTCTATCCCCTGAACTCTCAGTTGATTGATCAGATACGCCACCATGGCTGGATCTCTTTGTTCTTTTTTAATGACAAACGCTTTAGGCGAATCATTCTTTCCTTTCTCCACTGCGTTTACTCCTTTTTGGTAAAAGTTGCGCAGCAACATTTTGCCGTTGTCGGCAGTGTAAGTCAATGAGGCCAACACACCCGCTTGCATGTAGTTGGTGTTGTTACGGATCGACCAGTTCACCAACTCTGTAGGCGGTGTAGGACGGTACCACTCTTTACTCGTAGCAGGGTCGCCTGCATATTTTTGTTTGGAAAGATCACGCAGGTAAGTGTCGGCACCAGCGTTACCAAAGGTTTCGTAGAAACGGCCAATGCTGTTGTGGTTGTTTGCCACCCACATGGCGTATCCTGGCCACCAGCCATCGAAGAAGGCCCACGTGAATGCACCGGGCAATCCTTGTGCTGCTAAAGTAGAGATGTCGTGGTTGGCCATTACCTGCCATTCGCTGATAGTAATCGGATCCATGTAATCGTTGTAAGGACCAGTACCTGTAGAGATGTACAACAACGGCACTGACTCATGCAAGTCCAGCATTACTGTAGGGTGCCACTCGTAGTACATCTTATAGATGGCTTTGCTCAATTCCTGAGATACTTGTATTCCATCGCGGTTATTGTCGTGGAATACATACTTACCCCAGTAAGGTGTTCCTCTTGGGAAACCATCGTCATATTCTTTTCTTCCCTTGGTGTAGCGATTGTACCAGTCTACCTGCTTATCGCGACCATCAGGTTCTGAAGCGGGGTTGATCAACACAATTACGTTATCAAGAATGTTTTTAACGTCTTCACGCTGACTGGTTACCAGCCTGTAGGCCAATTCCATCAACATCTCAGGAGATCCCATTTCCGTAGAGTGCAATCCACCGTTGAGGTAGAAGATCGGCTTGCTGTCGGCAATGATCTTTTCAGACTCTTCTTTTGACACTTTTCTTGGGTCAGCCAATTTACCAATCTGTTGCTTGTAATGATCTACACGCTTCAGCGATTCATCATTGCCGATAATTACCAGCTTGATGTCTCTGCCTTCTTCTGTAGTACCTAACTTCTCTACTTTAATGTAAGGAGAGGCTTTCGCCAATACTTCATAGTAAGCGTAAATGTCAGCAGTGCGGTGCATGATACCAGGCGTGCCTATAATCTGTCCGAAATGTTTTCTCGGAGAAGGCACATTAGGATCGTCCGGTAGATCGAGTACCGAGGCAGGAAGAAACTGCGGATCGGTAGTGTATTCTTTTATCTTTTTGTTGTATTCCTCATCGATTTGCTGGGCAAACAATGAAGTGCTGCCCACCATCAGCGCAAAGCAGAGGGACAATAAGTAATGTTTTTGCATCGGAAATGGTTTGTTTGGCCACAATATAAGATTTACCCCCAAAGCAGACCTTAAGAGTACTGATAAGCGGTTGAGTTTGTTTGTGAACTGGGTTCTGGATTCTAGAAGTTTGTCGTTGAAGTCGAGTATATATTTTTTTCCAGTCACCTCTGCGCCAGTGTGTGAGGTATTCGATACTAGTTACTAGCAACCAGAATCTAAATCCAGTATCCTTGCATTTCGCCTTCATTACTTATATTGTACCTCTTATATCCATACCTATGAAAAGTAATCGCAGAAGCTTCATCAAAAAAGTGGGCCTCGCAGGAGCAGCAGCCATAGCAGCATCCCATACCAGTTTCTCTGGCACCAAAGAAAAGGATATCCATTTTATTACACGCTCATTACGTTCTCCTGAAAATACTCCTCTTCGTGTTGCGCTAATTGGAGCCGGAGGTATGGGATCAGAAGATATGAATACGGCATTGAAGCACGATCACATTTCCATCGCGGGTGTATGCGATTTGTATCAGGGCCGAATCGACCAAGCAAAGGAGAAATGGGGTAGCGGTATTTTTACTACCGGAGACCATAAGGAGATTTTAAAACGCAGTGATGTAGATGCAGTGATTGTGGGCACTCCCGATCATTGGCATAAGCAAATCTGTATTGATGCGCTCAACGCAGGCAAGCATGTTTATTGTGAAAAACCTATGGTGCATTCTGTTAAAGAAGGGCATGACGTGATTAACGCCTGGAGAAAGTCTGGTAAAGTATTTCAGGTGGGCAGTCAGGGATTATCTTCTCTGGGAAATGAAAAAGCAAAACAACTATTGGCTGAAGGTGCCATCGGTAAACTTAATTACGCAGAAGGCTTTTGGGCAAGACACTCACCAGAAGGTGCCTGGCAGTACAACATACCAAAAGATGCCTCGCCACAAACAGTAGATTGGAAACGATACATCTCCAATACCGTGGACAGGCCTTTTGATGCCATGCGCTTTTTCCGATGGAGAAATTACCTCGACTACGGCACTGCCATGTCAGGAGATCTTTTCGTACATCTGTTTTCCAGTTTGCACTTCATCACCAACTCCAAAGGCCCAGAACAAATTGCCGCCATGGGTGGACTGCGCTACTGGAAAGATGGCCGTGAGGTTCCTGATGTATTGCTAGGGATGTTCAATTATCCCGACAGTGCAGAACATGCCGGCTTTAATCTTTCCCTCCGGTGCAACTTCGTGGATGGTACCAGTGGCACCACTTATTTACGATTGGTAGGCAGCGAAGGCTCCATGAATGTAGAATGGGATCGTGTAACCGTGCAAAAAAACACTTCGGTACATAGTGATGATCCCTTTCTTCAGGCAAAGTCACAGGAAACGTCAAGTGCCTATGCAGATCGGAAGAAAATGATAGGGCCTCTAGAAACCATTTATAATGCAGAAGAGGGATACAAAGGGGCACACTATGATCACTTTGGTAATTTCTTTCATGCCATTCGCACTAAAGGAACAGTTGCGGAAGATCCGGTCTTCGGTTTCAGAGCTGCAGCCCCTGCCCTACTTTGCAACGATAGCTACTTTAAAAACAAACACATTAACTGGGATCCCATTAAAATGGAAGTCCGCTCATAACTAACGTACTATGAAACACACGCTTTTATTTTTTTTACTACTCCTTGTTGTAGCATGCACACCTCAAAAAGAAAGTTCTGATACAACTGAAGATCCTTCAAGTGATTGGATTATTCTGTTTGATGGTACTTCCAAAGAAGGCTGGCGCGTTTATAATCGAGACATATTGACGATAGGTTGGGTTATTGAGGATGGTACCTTAAAGGGGCCTGGCCATGGAGATGAGCTCGGTGGCGAAGATATTATTTATGCAGCGGAGCAATTCGAGAACTTCGAATTGATGCTTGAGTGGAAAATCTCCGAAGGGGGAAACAGTGGTTTATTATATCATATAGCCGAAGGAGAACAATATGAATCTTTCTACGAAAATGGGCCCGAGTATCAGTTGATAGACGACATTGGTTACCCTGATAAATTACAAAAATGGCAAACTGTAGGAGCCGACTACGCCATGTATGATCCTGCGGATGACAAGATTGTTAAGCCTGCCGGTGAATGGAACAAATCCCGTATCCGCTTTACACCAGAAAAAGTAGAGTATTGGCTGAATGGTGTTAAGACCGTTGAGTTTGTGCCTTGGTCAGAGGACTGGGAGAAAAGAAAGATGGCTGGCAAATGGAAAGACTATCCCGACTACGGCAAATACAAAACAGGATACATAGGCCTGCAAGATCATGGTGGGTTGACTTGGTTTAGAAATATTAAAATAAAGAAGCTTTAAAGTTGGGATTAGATGGTGGCACAGAAATAACTTCCGTGGCAGCGTGGGACTAGATTCCGGATTCTAGAAACTAGCTAACCTACTTACACTTCTCATTGTATTCAGAAAAAGCATCAACAATTTTGTCGTACTTTTTGGCATATCCTTTAATGGTCTTCTCATCCATTGAAGCGCATCCTCCCAACACTTGCTGTATCGCTTGTTCGTAATTGTTTTTGGTGATCAACATCGTAGTCGCTTTTTGTTCATCATACAATAAGTATTCTTTGTCAACAATCTCTACTGCAGCACCAATATTAATAAGCTCATCTTTCAAAGCAGCCACCTGAATGCTCTCCTGCAAACTCTTGCCATCCTTCATACTTTCTTTGACGGACTTCCTGGCCGTGTTGGCGCGCAGTGAATCAATAAAGGATTGAGAAACAAACTCTGATACTTTTCGCGAGGTGTTGGCATTGGGATTAAAACTTAATCTTAATTTTCCAGATACCAGTCTTTCCAAATAGCCTCCTTCATACAGATCATAATATACCGTCTCTTTCTTTTGTTGTTGTTGAATAACGGCAACTGCATTACCTCCGATGTATTGGGCCTCCTCCTCTCCATCAGGAATGATCAGCATGCACTTCTTTACAAAAGCCCAATCGGCTATTTGATTGTTGAAAAGTGCTATTCGTCCTTCTACTTTTTCACCATCCAGGGTAATGATGTAGCCCGGAAAGAACCTGGGGTAGCCAATTACTCTTGAATCATAAAATGAATCACCTGTTTTCTTATCCACGCTTCTAAAAATAGGGCAAGCCTCATCCTGCTCATAGCCATTAATTTTAAACTTCCCTTGTTGGGCATATGCTCCCATTGTAACTACAAATAATATCCCAATAGTTGCTAGGGCTTTAAAATTTGTCATTATTATTAATTTACAATTCAAGATCTATTATTAACAAATACCATTATTACTAGTGAGTATAATAGGCTGATCGTCCGTCACAATTAAAGTATGCTCATGCTGCGCAACAAAACTTCCATCCTTTGCCTTCAATGTCCAACCGTCCGCCATGGTATGCACATATCGCGATCTGGTGCTAATGAATGTCTCTAGTGCTACAACCGAGTTTACTTTAAAGCGATTGCGGTTGTGGCGGTCGTTAAAGTTAGGCAATTCGTAGGGCTCATCATGCAATTTCAATCCGATGCCATGCCCTACCAAATTCTTCAACGTGGTAAATCCCTTTCGCTTCGCTTCGTTCTCTATGTAACCACCTACATCAGCAATTCTTACTCCTCCTTTGATCCGACTGATGGCGCCCAGTAGTATTTCCTTTGAGGCGTTGACTAAAGGATTGAGGTTTTGTATGTCGTGGCCCAAAACGAAAGAAGATCCGTTATCGCCATAGTATCCATTTACTTCTGCGGATACATCTACATTCACCAGATCGCCTTCTTGCAAGATTCTTGTGGATGAGGGAATACCGTGTGCAGCTTCGTTGTTGACGCTGATGCAAGTCCAACCCGGAAAATCGTATTCTTTATTGGGCGCAGGGTTGGCACCATAACTACTCAGTATCTCAAACCCAAATTCGTCCAACTCTTTGGTAGACATACCGGGAGCAGCATGCTGTATCATCTTCGCAAGCGTTTCCCCTACCACTTCAGAGGCATGCCTCATTCCCTCAAAATCCTTTGTTGATCGTATTGACACCTTTTACTAATTATTAATGGTTAATGTTAAATTATAAATAAATTCTTACTTCTTCTCAATCTTCAAAGGTTGCTGTCCGAATTTTCCTCCAAAGAAATCTCCCGGATTCCACGTAGGTCGTTGTGGATCATTGGCTACCTGATAACCGGTAAGGAAATTAACCTTCACGTGTGTGCCTGCTGCCTCAAAATTAAAATCCTGATTCATATCATCATTGGGTTTGTGATAGGTGGTGCTTCTCCAGGCTACATCTTTCACACTCCAATCTTCCTTATCCTCTGGCACAGATTTAAAACCACTTTTAATAAACAAGGCGGGTATGCCTCTTCGTATAAAACTATAGTGATCACTTCTGATGAAGACCACTTGTTCAGGAAAAGGATCTGGCCCTATACCAATGTTTAAGTATTTTGCTGTTGCTGTCAATGGCTTGGACAAAGTGGAATGTTGTGCACCATAAGGAACAATGTCCAGCACAGGATGAAAGAAGAAAGGCATATCTAAAGAGAAGTTGGCTACAATGCTTTCTTTTGGTATGGTGGGGTTATTGGCAAAGTAATCTGAACCCAACAAACCAGACTCTTCAGCTGTTACAACAGTAAATAGAATAGATCGCTTGGTGGGTTGCTCCAAATTCATGTAGGTACGCGCAATCTCCAGCACAATTGATGTTCCAGAGGCATTGTCATGCGCACCATTATATATAGAGTCCCCTTTCATAGGCACGCCTACACCCACATGATCCACATGGGCAGTATAAACGACATACTCATTTTTTAGCACCGGATCGCTTCCCGGAATCACCCCAATAAGATTTGAACTTTGAATGGCTGTGGTGTTGGTATACACTTTCATTTTAGCGTCTATCCCAAGCGCAAATGATTGGGGCTTATTGGACTTGATGCTTTCAATTACTGAGGCTAACTTCTTATTGGTATTGACAAATAACTTCTCGGCATTTTCAGGATTGAAGGTGGCTGTCACTTTCAATTCTTCAAATGTATTTTGTGCCTTGCCCTGCGTGTCGGCCCAACGTGACGTACCGTATGATGAGCGATTAACAGAAGCTTCCCAGGATCTGCGTTGATCTTCTGGTAATTGCATAGAGATAGCTCCTATGGCACCACGCTTCACGGCTTCTTCATACTTTACAGAGCCAGAGGAGAAATAAGCGCGTTCGTTGGAGGGAAAAGACTCTGGCGCTTGATTGAAGTACACCACAATCTTCCCTTTTACATCTATCTTTTGATAATCGTCATAGTTGAGCTCGGGGGCATGTACACCAAAACCAACAAAAACCAATGCTGCTGATACTTCAGATACATTTTTTACCAGATTGGGCTGCAGCATAAAATCCACATCATACTCCAGTGGTTCTTCTTTGCCCTTCACCACTAAGCTCATACTACTCTTAGATTTATCCACGACACCCTTCTTCAGAGTAACGGGTTGGCGATAGGTTTTGCCATCTACACCCGGTAAAAGTCCTATGCTGATAAACTGCGCTTCTACATATTTGGAAGCGAGTTCAAACCCCTGTGTTCCAGGTTCCCTTCCTCTCAGCAAATCATCCGCCAGATAAGTCATGTCTGCTTTGATATGACTGGGTTTTACTGCTTTGATGGCCTTCTCCGCATCGGGCGTGATTTGACTAAACGTGATCTCGGTTCCAAGAACAAGGAATCCGATGATAGCTATTAAGGCTTTCTTCATACTACTTCAGTTTATAGGTAAATTTAATACAGTGCTTGTATTAAGCTTCACCAAAGATAAAATAAGCCTTCAATATCAATTTTAAAATTCTAATTGCACTATTATGGATCCCCTCCTTGGCAAATAGATATCTTTGGTAGCTAAAAATAGGGCCCATTCTTCAATAAAAATTGAAGACCGAAATCCAGTCTTATCGATCAATGTATTAAATTAATGGTTTACATTTTCTCGTATGCATCGGTACTTTATCTTTTCGCTTGCCTTGATCTTTTCGATCCATTGCCTAGCTCAGGAAGCAAGCGCTCCTTATAAGGAAGTAACTCAAGGATTGTCTGATGCTTTTGAAGCGCAGAATCCCAGGGAAGGACTTAAAATTCTGAACCGAATTTCTGGATCCATTGAACAGGCAGGAGATTCCCTCCAATTAGAGTACTTAATAGCCAGTGGAATAGCACATGGTCAGCTGGGGAATGCCGATTCTTCGTTTTACTTTTTGGATCAAGCCGAAGCTCTTAGCCAAAAGAGGTCTGACGATTTATTACTTATCAAAGTTTATAACACTAAAGGTCTTGTACTTATGGGCCTGAGTCAGTACGAAGAGGCACTCAGCACGTTTCAGAAGGGGTTAGCCATTGGTGACGGGCGAAACGAACCCAAATACCTGGAGGCCATCCGGAAAATACTCGGAAATTCAGGTGGCATATTTTATGATCTCGGTGACTTCGAAGGAGCGCTCAGACAAAGCCAACAGGCTTTAGAAATCTCCAAAGCACTAGGTGACTCGTCTGGCCTTGCTTACAATCATTTAAGGTTGGCTATTACCTATCAGGCAATGGATAACATCAAAAATTGCCTGTCGCATCTCAATTTATCCAATGCCATTCTCACCACCTTAAACGATACCACAACCTTACTCTACGTACAAAATACCTTAGGGGAAGTTTACACTAAAGCAAGAAACTATAAGAGTGCTCTTCAAAGCTATGGGAATGCAAATCGTTTGGCGATCGCTATTGCCAATAAAGAAGAGGAACTTCACACCTCATTATCAATTGGAAATGCGTATTTCAACATGGGCGATAATGGATCCGCAGAGAAAATCGGGCTGGAAGTCATAGCAGCAGCTACTAAAAATGGAATGGCCGAGCATAGAAAGAATGCCTATGATATTTTGTACCGAGTGGCATTCAAAAGGAATAATCTTCGCGAGGCCCTCAATTTTAGAAACAAGTACTATGCATTGAAAGATTCTATTGCCAACGAGGACGTGAAAAGCCGTATAGCCGAATTGGAAACCCGATACGAAACCGAAAAGAAGAAAGAGCAAATCATAAAACTTACACTTGAAAATAAGCTGAACACAGCAAATCTCGCAAGATCGAGGAATGCGATTATCGCTCTGGTAGTAGGTAGTGCGCTTTTCATATTGCTACTGGTTGTGTATTTCACCATGAGGTACAAGAAGCAACAGGCCGAAAAAGAGGCCCAGGAATTACAGATGGAGGCGCTCAAAAATCGATTTATTGAGCTCCATGCCAGTCCTGCACAGCTAGCTGTTGAACTTGGCTTTGACGAATTCAACGAAAAGCTCACGACCCACCTTACAGAGCGCGAATTTGAAACGCTCAAACTCAGCCTGGAAGGCAAGACCAACGCAGAAATAGCCGACAAACTATTCATTTCTATAAGCACCGTAAAATTCCATTTGCGAAACACCTACGCCAAAATGGGCGTAGACAACCGAAAAGAGGCTTTTCAGTTTATGCTGAAAACAAGCTGATTATTAGGCAATTGCAAATTTATTGGAAGAACTAACCCATAAGGTCAGGTGTAATTATTTACTCTTTTTAGAGATTCACTGCATTCTCAAACTAACCCAATACCGCAGTGAAAAAATTTACCTACCTCATCCCTCTATTATTGATAATTGCCTACGCTGCCAATGGCCAAATTGAATTGGTAGCAGACCTTGCAGAAGGAACAGAATCACAAGTTATTGAGCTATCTGGAGAATGGGAAGAAAACCTTTTTGTTTTAGGAGATCAACTCCTTTTCATTCTTGAAAATCATCCGCTTTATGGGACAGAACTTTGGAGAATGGGTACAGATGAGCAAGTATCTTTAGTTACCGATTTACTACCAGGACCTGGTAGTGGATTAGAATTGACTAGACTTGCTTTGTACAATGAGCGGGCTTATTTCTTAGGAACTGACGGGCAAGGAAATCATTCCTTGTATCAAACAGATGGGACTGAAGAAGGCACTGTTCTTATCAAGGAATTGTACGATACCGAAATAGAAGGCCTGTATTATAGTCATGTAGTAAATAACAAGCTGCTATTTCAAATATCCATAGCTGAAGGTGATCAGGATATTTGGATTACAGATGGTACCACAGGGGGAACCGAAATATTATCGGCAGAAATTGATCTCTATCATGCCATAAATATTGGTAATCAAGCACTCCTTAAAGGATATGATGAAACGAATGGTTTCGAACTATGGATTACAGATGGTACCGCTGTTGGTACGAATTTACTTAAAGACATTAACAATGGCAGTAATAGTAGTTATCCTACAGAATTCTACTCCTCATCCTTTGGCGTGATTTTCCGTGCACAAACTGCAGAAGAAGGCGAAGAAATATGGGTAACAGACGGAACATCTTTAGGAACAGAATTATTTGCAGATATAAATCCGGGTGCTGAATCTGGCCAGCCTAGGAACTTTATTGAATTCGACAATCAAATTTTCTTTCAGGCAAGAGAAGTGGGTGGTGTATCAGGTACTGAACTCTGGAAGTCTGATGGCACCGCTTTAGGCACAACATTGGTAAAAGATATTTACCCTGGAGGGGTAGGAAGCTCAGTTGAAGATTTCTACGTATTTGACGGGGCACTTTACTTTTCAGCACAAGGTAATCCAACATTTTTTGAACTTTACAAAAGTGACGGTACTGAATTAGGAACAGCGTTAGTAAAAGATATTCATCCCTCTGGTAACGCATTTCCAAAAGCTCACTTTGAAATTGATGGAACGCATTACTTTTTTGCCTATGATAATACCGCAACAGGTTTATGGACAACAGACGGTACCGAAGTCGGGACTACATTAATTAAACACTTATATGATAAATCGCTCTTCCCTTCTAACATAAAGTCGTCTTCTCCACCTATATTATTTAATGGTTCATATTACTTTAATATCTCCAGTCAAATTTATAAAACAGATGGTACTGCGGTAGGAACTGTAGCTATTAATCATAGTGTAGATGTACCAAAAAATTCTGACCCCTTCAATTATATTGAAACTCCTTTAGGCACCTTTTTCGTTGCATTTATAGATGGAGACCCACATCTATTCATAACTGACGGTACTGCTTTAACAGACTTAAGTGAAGCCGGATTCATCCTAAAAGGTGAGCCGGGCGAAATTGATAGTGACTTTATTTTTTATAACAACAAACTAATTTTTGGTGGATATACTGACACAGAAGGAGGAGAACCATGGATTACTGATGGTACTGTAGTAGGAACCCAAATGATTAAGGATGTTAATACTTATGATCTTTTAGGTGGCCCAGGAAATTTCTTTGAATTCAATAATAAAGTGTATTTCGGTGCGAAAAATGCAGGAAGTTCAGATTTTGAATTATTTGTAACAGACGGCACCGAGGCAGGCACAGCACTTGTAAAAGATATTAATGCCGGAATCAATGCTTCAAATCCAAATGGGTATGGAATTATAGGAAGTAAAATGTATTTCGAAGCAAATACAACAACTTATGGCACCGAACTTTGGGAATCTGATGGTACCGAAGTAAATACACAACAAGTAGTGGATTTACGTGCAGGTAATCCCGGTGCGGTTCATGATATCCAAGCCTATTTTAATGATAAAGTATTCTTTACTGCTTATGTAGACGCGGGCATTGGTACAGAATTATATGTTTCCGATGGTACTGATGTTGGAACTGAGCTTTTGTATGACATTCAGGCCGGAGGCAGTTCAGGTCAAATTAAGGAAGGGTCATTTGTTCAAGTCGGAACTAAATTAGTATTTGCTGCACATGATGGTACGCTTTGGTCTACAGACGGTACACCTGAATCAACTTTTCAAATACTTAATGAAGCATATACAGCAACAGCATCTTATAGGCAATCCATAGGTGTTATAAATAACAAATATGTCTTTGTCGCACAAGATAACGATGATGATGTGTATTATTTATTTGCTACTGACGGTACATTAGAAAATACAATAGTAATTGCCTCTGACATAGCATATGATGAAAATTATGCGGGGAATTATATTTACACATTACCTGAAAATGACAATTATTTATTTTCAACAGAACTAGATGGTAAGCTTTACTTCTCAACTGGAGCAGGCATATTCTCCACTGACGGAACACTTGCTGGCACTTCCTATTTTGATACTGATGAAAATGAAAAGGGGTTCATCGCCCTCTTTCCACAGACAGCAAATGGCAGTTTGTATTTTTCCGGGTTTGAAGAAGGAAGTGCGGTTGAGACACTTTTCAAATCTGATGGCACTGCTGCAGGCACCATTGTTTTAGAAAATAATGGCGTTGCCGTAAAGGGCCCTTTAGAATCTATTGGAAGCTATGTTTACTTTGGTGGTTATGATTTTGAATATGGTACGGAGCTGTACAGGTTCAATACCTCCAAGGAATTTCAAACAATTACATTCAATGTAATTGAAGACAAGTTTTTAGAGTCTGAAACCTTTGACCTATCGGCCACAGCTTCATCGGGTTTACCTGTATCTTATGAAATAGTGAGTGGTCCGGCTTTAGTTTCTGGAAATAGTATTACACTCTTGGAGGTAGGTGAAGTGACGGTTGCAGCCACACAGGCCGGTGATGGAACTTATTTTCCTGCTGAACCAGTTGAACAAATGTTCAAAATCAGTTTGGTGACGGGTATACCCGAGCAACGAGGACCGCAATTCAAATACTATCCAAACCCGGTGAGCGGTACGATCACAATAATTCCCAATGGATCAAAAAATCAACTCACCGTATTTGATACCCAAGGAAGAAGCCTCACTTCAGGAAATGGTAATTCCAGCGAAGCAATCCAGCTCGACCTGTCTGCTTTGCCCAGTGGCATTTACGTACTCAGGGTAGCCAATGAAGCAGGTGTTTCTCAAACCAAAATCCTTAAAAAATAATCATCATGAAGAATCAATATATCTCTATCCTACTCCTCGTTTGTTTATCCTTCATCAGTGGGTGCAAAAGTGAAAGCTCTGACCCCACTCCGCAGGACAATCAGAAAACGCTCCTCATGAATAATGGATTGTCCTGGACGCTTGGGACTGTTACCAAAGACGGACTCGATGTCACCGATCAGTTCACCGGCTTCAAACTTACAGTAGGCGATTTTACTTACACCACCGTCAACGCGTTACCTTCTGCCTGGCCAGCTTCTGGCACATGGTCATTTGCCAACGAGGCCGGCACGCTGGTAGATAGAAACGATGGCGTGCAAATTGCAGTTACCGTAACCACCACTTCTCTTCAATTAACTTTCTCAGTCACTGGCTTAGGCGATGGTGGCAGAATTAAGGGAGTGAATGGGCAGTATGTATTTAATCTGGTAGCAGGGTAATACACCCAATAATTGTAATAATTATTGTTTTCATACGAAGTGAAGGCAGGGTCTGTTTTTGATTCTGCCTTTACTTTTTCCCGTCAACTGGCTGAATCAACGGTCCAATCGCTCCGTTTTTAAATTTTCTCACAAACTTTACTATTCCTATACCCTTGTACCATTCTATAAGGTTTTTAATCTAAATCGAAAATCTACATCCGTAAAATTACGGATGGGAAAACGGAGATTTACTGATTGTGAACATTTGTGTCATTCACAAAATTGCCATAACAAATAACCTGTCATGGAAACTGATTACAACACATCCCAAGAGCTTAAAGGATTTCTTAATACAATTCTTTTTACTGTTGTAATCACGCTAATATTTATAGTTGCTCTTATCAAAGTGGCCCTTAATTGGCTCTAATATTCAACTACGAGCTACTCATTCTTTAGAATATCCACAGGTCGGGTTAACGAAGCCCTCCATGTCAAATAAATGATCACCGAAAAAACTCCAAGGCAAACAATCATACTTGCGATAAAAAATGGCATAGCTGACAGCTCTATGCGATAGGTAAATACCTGTAACCACTTCTGACCAGCCCACCAGGCAAAAGGCCAGGCAAGCAGGTTGGCTGACACCAATACAAGTACAAATCCTCTTGAGAAGTGCAAGACCAAATGACCAAATCCAGAACCCAGTACTTTTCTTATTCCGATCTCTTTTACTTTACGCTGAAGAAGAAGCCTAACCAGACCCACTAAGCCTAATATGGAAATAACAAAAGCAAAAACTGAACTATAGTTGATTGCTTTCTTCCATCGTTGCTCGTTAGCATATTGTGCGTCCAAAGAATCATCCACGAAATGACCCGTGAAGGGCGCGTCCGGATTCACATTATCCCACACCTCTTCAATACCCTTTAATGCTGGTTGCATTTCTCCCGGTGCTATCCTGATCGTTATGCTATTAAACATTGGTGGCCAACGATAGGTCGTCAACCCAGTAACACCATTAATAATGGCCCTCTCATCCAGAGCCAAAATAAGCGGCTCGACCTGATTATGTAATGAACTGAAATGAAAGTCCTTTACTACACCAATTATTTCATGCGGCTCAGAGAAATTCTTTCCTGGAATTTGTTTACCTACATAATCCTCCCAATTGAAATATTTAAGAAGAGATTCGTTCACCACAATTTGATTTCCCGATCCTGTGCTTCCATTAAACCACCTTCCCGCCACAAGTTCAAGTTTCATGGTCTCCAGGTAATCCGTTTCAACAAGGTTGAAGTACAATCCAATTGGGTCAGCTTCTACCTGTTCGAAGTCAAGCTTAGTCCATGGCTCTTGATAATCGTTCATAGAAGCCGTTGCGGCCATTATTCTACTTTCAGAGGTCGCCTCAGACTTGAAAACCTTAACCAATCGCTCCGCTATTTCACTAGACGGTGGATTGTTCAATGAAATTTCAAATAGTCTTTCTTTATCAAACCCAAGATTTTTTTCATAAACAAAATCCATCTGGGCGTTCATAATGAAAGTACCAATCAATAAAATCAGTGATAGCGTAAACTGAATAATCACAAGCGCCTTTGTTGCTACTTTTCGTCCGCTGTCCTCAATACCTTTATTAAGCGCCTGAACTGGCTGTAGAACGGTGAGCAACCTTGATGGGATTCCACCGGCCACCAAAACAATTAATACTAACAACAAGGAGATAAACAAAAAACTCTGAAGTCCCATACTAAACTCCAGGGTAGCATTAATCAATTGATTAAAGTAAGGCACAGAGAAATAAACCAGCATTAATCCAAATGAAGTCGCAATGAGGCCGATGATAAAAGTCTCAGCCATCAATTGGTTGCGAATTTGGTTTCGGAATGCTCCCATGGTCTTCCTGATCCCCACTTCTTTTACCCTATTAAAACTATGACCAGAAGTAAGAGACACAAAATTGACACACGCCATGAATAGAATAAGTAAGCCCGCTCCGGAAAGCACATAGACATAAATAGGGTTTCCGGTTCTTGTAATACCAGAAGCATAACTATTGTTAAGATGAATGTCCTTTAAAGGCTGGATGGTGTGGAGTTTGGCAGAGGCATCCCCTCTTTCCTCGCTCTCTTTATAAGCCTTTTCATTGAGCTTTGCTTCCAGCTGAATGATACTTTTATCCTCTTTTAGCAGCAAAAAAGTTTCTATCACTCCATAGTTCATTGAATTGTATACCTCTTGACCAATGACCGTTTCAAAATTTTCGAAAGGGATTACCACATCGAAGGTCAAACTCGATTCATCACTGTGATTGTCAATTACCGCAGAGACAGTAAATACCACAATGGAATCCTTTAATTTTATATCCAGCGTTTTTCCAACAGCATCTCTATCGCCAAAATAAATATTGGCTCCTTTTGTGGACAGCACAACTTCGTTTCGCGATTGGAACAGATTATTACTACCACTTATAACATTGAAATTGAAGAGTTGAAAAAACTCACGATCTACCACAACTATAGACTGGCTAAAACTTTCATTCTCTCGCTCCACTACACTAGTAAAGCTTCCAAACCTGGATGTACTCTCCACCTCAGGATACTCTTCCGTAAGCGAAGTGCCCAGGGGGACTGGAGTAACTACTGAGGAAGCTTTCACCTCTCCTGTGTTAATGTCCACCGTTTTTTCAACAATACGATAGAGGCGATCAGCCTTTTCATGAAAATGGTCGAACCGCAATTCGCTGCTTACATAAAGAAAAGTGAGGTACGCAAACCCAATACCCAATGCCAATCCAAATACGTTGATGGCAGAATAGAATCGATTCTTTGAGATATTTCTCCAGCCAACTTTTAAGTAGTTTCTCCACATAGGTGAATAGATATTTATTGTTCTTACTTTATTTCTAAAAATAATTTCAGGACGAAAGAACCTGATCACGCCCCACCACATTCTTCTCCGTGCAATTCTCTCTCCGTAGGCATGTGCATCTAACTCATAACCCTCAATCAAATCACCTTCAATTCCTTCGTGCAGTTCAGGTGGGCAGATAAACCGAAGAAATTTTAATAGGAGTGCGTGCTTATCCTTCTCCATGGCTGATTTTCAATTGAGGAATCAGCTTCCACAACTCTGTCCTCGATTCCTTCATCGATCGCAGGATGGCCAGTCCAGCATTAGTTATCGTAAATATTCGCTTTCTTCTTCCTCCCCTTTCATTGGTAGCCCCGCCCATATTGGATTTTACATATCCTTTATCCTCCAGTCGATAGAGTGTAACGTGTACAGCACTGAGATTTACTTTGCGATCTGCCTTATCCTTAATTTCCGCCACTATGGCATTGCCATAGGCGTCCTCCTGAAGGATTCCCACAATAGTTAGGACGAGTTCTTCAAATTCACCAAGATATGCTTTACCCATTAGTATACAGTTTGTAAAACTAATATACGGATTAGTATAACATTTGTTTAAGAAATAAACAGTTATTTCTCATGATTCTGAGTTAGTCCTGGTAATCGCTTTGCATTCTATTAAACCCTTGAATTGGAGCCTGATGTAACCTACCTCTTAATGATCTTAAAAAAGACGGGTATCCCCTTTCTAATGCCCTGCAAATAATATAAACCAGCAGGAAGGTCATTCAGTTGGGCGCTTGCATACTTTCCGCTTTCCGATGCTTCCAAGGTGACTTTCATTACGGCCTGACCATAAGCATTCGCAATCTGTATTGTATTATCGAAATCACCAGCAACCCTAATGTGGATAATGTCCTCAACCGGATTCGGTGACGCGATAATACCATTGTAAGTTTCGGGTAACTCCCCCGTTATCAGGTCATGACGGGATACCTCTATCTGCACTTCTGCATGACTGGTACAAGTTTCGGAAACCTGAACCATTACACTATACACACCTGAAACAGATGGCACAATAGAATTACCGATAGTCCCGTCAACCAGCTGGCCATCGAGAAACCAGATATTTCCTGAGTTGTAATTTGAGATCAATGTATCTCCTGTTTGTTTGATCAGCACATCATCATAAGGGACAATGGTGGCAGTTACTTCAACCTTATCGCTGCGACATCCAGCTTCAGAAATATTTGAAACATAATAAGTTTTAGATTTTTTCAATTCGGGAGTGATAAACGTGGATCCTATAGAAAGTAGTTCATCGGTACCAGGGTCATCATACCAGTATATCGATCCAATAGTAGGCTCCTCCACTGCTAAGGTCACACTACCCGACTTGCATTGCGCTAAAGTCGGTAACACAACAGGCGTGAGGGGTTTGTATACCATTATCTCCGGGTTAATACTCAATTCAAACACACCACCGCAAGCAGGCAATGCAATCACTGTCATTTGATTTGATCCTATTGATAGATAAGAAGCGGGAACCATTAGTGTAACCGGGCCACCATTACCTACAATTGCATCACTTACGACAGTATCGTCAATAGTTACATAATAGTCTATGCCCTGCTGCGAATTAGTCACTGTAATCTCTGCTCCTTCTCCTTCACACAAGCTTGAATTCGAATATACAGCCAAATCGATGTTGACTGCAATCTCTGAAAACCTAAGTTCAAACCTGTCTGCTGCCTTTGAAGCATGCGTGGCATTGACTGTAAATGTGTAATCGGAAACCTGAGAAAAGTCAACTACCCTGTCCTCAAAACGATCATAAAGTTCAATCTGGTACTCAGCAAATTCCCCTTGGCGTTCAATCGATAAATGATAGGTACCATTAACCATGTCTTTCGTTCTGATAGGCATCACTTGCCCACAAGTAATCCGATCAAGAGAGTTGACAGCCATACTTATACCTTCTTCGGACAGGGTCGAAATGTCAAAAAGTGCATTATTTAATTTAGGGCCATCGAAATCATCAAGTCTTCCGGTTGATAATGAATTCAATTTAATGAATGCCTTGTCTGTCACTCCATCTTTATCCATCGAAAGGATCATCTTATTTTGGGCTCCAGCACGGTAAAAAACACCATTGTTTGTTGTCTTGGCCAACTCATTCACAGAGAAATTGTGAGTCCCAGATGTAACACGGACCCAAAAAGCCTGTCCGGTTGCCAGGACCATAGGTACGTTGTCGGTGTGGTCGTAAGTAATGAATCCACCATTTCCTCCGTTATCACTTACATAAATTACTGAGGAAATTCCTGTTCTGGTCCAACCCTCATTGATATTCCAATCGACTGCACACGGAAAAGGGTTGCCCACAAGATTAAAACCGTCCTCTAGATTGCCATTGTTTGTGAGAGACAAGAGCGCATTGAAGGAAATGGTACCTTGATTGGCTTGGCCCCGTACTTCAACCACCGTAGGGTTGGTACACTCACGGATAAATGCTGCATAACCTTGGCCAACTTCGATAGGTGCAGCAGTTGCTAATCCACCAGACGGGTATGCCACCCAACCCATGTCAGATGTGCCTGTTCCTATATTAGGCTCCACATATCGAAACAATGAGGGCGAATTGGGAATAATTGGTCTACCACATATCGAAGTGATCCCAGAACCAGCTGGAAATTCTATGGATGGATCGGCAAAACTTCCTGTGATAGGAAAATCGTCCTGCCAGTCTGATATAAATTGACCAGATACAGGGCTGGAAATATAACGGTAAACTCGAGTAGTTCCTGGAACTTCAGGAGCCATGTAACGTTGAACAGTTACATTTCCAGTTACACTCGCACCACCCGGCAATGCAACAATGCTAGCATCCGCTGTCGGTTCATCTCCTGCCGATATAAGTGTGAGCACACCGCTACCATCGCCATCTGCATCAAATTCGCTGGATGACTGAATGGTTAATAGGCCGTGTAAGTTGGCTAGTCCACCCACTAAAACCCGTCCAGCTGATTTGTTAACAGTGATATTAGTGAAGTTGGTTAAGGAATTCCCTGAAATATTTTGATTTCCTGAACCATTGAACAAAATCGTTTCTCCATTGCGGGTAAAAGAACCGTTGTTGGTCCAATCTCCTCCAAGTGTACATGTGAAGCCTGAATTAAAAGGAACAACTGCTGCACTGAACGTGAGGTCGCCATTGATTGTGATATCATCTTGAAGAGACTTGGTACCTGTACCTGCAAGTACCAAATCGTTGAAGATATTCCCATTTGAAGTAATTGATTGGCTGGAGCCATTAGCCGTCACCACTCCACTTGAAGTGGCGTTAAACGTTCCTCCCGAATTCAACCAGTTTCCTCCAAATGTTATGCTCCTCCCTCCGTCATTAAGTGCGCCACTGTTTAATGTTACGCCACTTCTAACTGTAAGGTTGTTTCCCGTTAATTGTGCAGTAGCGTTTGGACTATGAACCAAAATATTTCCTATTGGGGCCGCAGCATTTATTAAGAATGTTTGACCTGGCGGAGTTGAGCCATTGCCAATTTGCAACGTACCTCCGGTCACGCTACTGCTATGTACCCCTGAAGTATTATAACCGAGGTTTTGTGCACCTGAACCTCCTTCTCTCTGAAGCACAATTGTTCCACCTGTTATGACCATAGACGAGCCTGCAACATCCATAGCAAACGGAGCAGACGTAGTAGATGTTGAAGCAACTGCTGGGCACACCAAAGTTCCACCTGTTTGTTGGTATCTGGAGACCGAACCTGTATTAGGAGCATAGCGGCCGGCAATCTGAAGGACTCCTCCATTCACCTCAAGTAAACCTCCGTACGAGGTAATGTTTTCATTGGCGGCATTTCCCACCTCGACCGTACCGTTTTCAACATGTAAGTCACCAACTAGGTTGACACCAGCGGCAAACTGCATTACGCTATTAACACTATTCATTCGTATTGCACTGTTCGATGGTATATCGCGTGTGGAATTAAAGAGTTGGAAAGTATTGGACCCGGAAGAGGAAAACCTAAACGTTCCTCCAGATGCAAACGTGAGTGCGTTAGGGTCGCACGAAAAGTTTAAACTGGTAATGTCGAGTGTATTATTTTTACTGCCTTTATCAATAGACAACGTGTAGAATGAATTGGTACCTGATCCACTTAACACCTGATTTCCATTTATTTTGATGAAATTCACATTGCTTCGACTGTTGGCATCTACCGAGAAGTTCATCGTTCCGTTATTCACAACATTACCCCTCAAGTTCACCATATGAGTGGCATTGGAGTTGGAAGCTTGAGAAAATGTAGCCCCACTATTAATGGTCAGTATGCCGTTAATCGTCAATGTTCTGGAAGTATTGGTTGTAAATCTGGCTTCACCATTCACACCCTGACCAATGGTTAGATCGTTACATTCCATATTATTTGAACGAAGTGTAACAATATGGCCGTTGCTAATTAGCACATTATCTCCCTGTGAGGGCACACAAGCGCAATCCCAAGTTCCTGCCACATCCCACCTGCCTGACGAAACCGAAACCACATTGCGAGGTGCAAGCGTGGTCGCTTGATTGTCTAAGGAACCACTAAGAGTACCTTCAGTAACCGCATGAACCTTCCAATAGTAGGTAGTTTCTGGAAGTAAGTCAGTGACTATTGATGAGGTTGCATTAGCTGCTGTTTGGGAATAGAAGAAAAAGTTGGTATTGTCAGTTGAATAATACAAAACATACCCTACCTCGTTGTTTGCCCAATTGGGCCATGACAGAGTCATACCCGTACGGGTGATGGTGCCAATACTTAAACTGCCTGAGGGTGCCATAGGATTGGGGGGAACAAAACTGATTTGAGAATTGGACTGAGGCACTGTAGTCAGATTATTCTGCGGTGTATTATTGAAGATGTTTGTGTTGGTAAATCGTTGATTTTTCAACTGTGACTCCTGAGGGGGATTACCCACTGAAACTGCGTTGATCCCCAGCGTGTAGGAAAAATTGTTGGTGCCTGCAAGCATGGTACCATACTCAAACTCTATGCGACCTGAGGTCTCATACAACTTTACCTGGAAATTGAGATTAGGTGTTGTGTTTCCATAAACTGCCATACCAGCCCATTCAATGGTCAAGACCCGATTAGGCACGGTACCCGTGATTTGATATTTGATACTTGTGCCTAAAGGATCTATCCCTGACCCGGTAGTCATATCATCATAAAATGGAGCGAGTGCTAGCCATGTACCATTATTCGAAGCCGAGAATTGCGAATTGCAGTAACCATAATCATCGCATTGAGGTCCTCCATCATCGTTTGAGTTGGAGAAATCGATAAATCCATTAGTAGAAACTGAGAACTGAGTGTAGCGCTGACCATTGTACCAGAAATCAAATCCAATGTCAGTAGCCTCACTTCTATTATCGTCCTCGCTAAAGGCCCCAGAATAACGCCAGCTGCTAAAGGCATTTCCAGTAGGCACTATTGAATTGTAGTTAATTCCTGTAACCCTGCTTGTTGTGTAGTTACTAATCGATTGGGAAAACGATGCGGTCGATATTAAAATAGACAAAAACAATAAATTTATTACATGCAATCCTTTTACTATTGATATACGCTTGATAGGCAGATTTGAGGCCTCTTTATGGCCTAAGTAGTACAGTTCCATCTCGGTGATTTGTTTCATTTTGGATCGAAATGGCAAATTAAGGGCCAATAAGCAATATTTTACCCGGTCGATGTAAAAAATATGTTATCACACAGGTATTTGCGAAAGAGATGTACCAAATTGAATGAAATGGGCTTTTTTTATGTGACAAAAGTCACATAAGGGTAATGAAGATTATTACCTTACATTGAGGCTCTCAAAAAATATTAATTGTAACTGTCCCAGAATGGGAAGGAATCTACCAAAGTGGAATTGTGTTAGTTACATTCCAAACATCATCTGTCAGTCGCTCCTTAGAGTGTGAGCGGGGTTAATTCTAGATGTGCGTATTGAATGGTATGCAACGGTAAGCAATGAAATGGCAAGAATACTGAGGCAAGTACTGACTATAAGCCAACCTTCCACTTCTACCCTGTACGAAAAACCAGATAACCATTTTTGCATAATGTAAATTGCAAATGGAATGGCTATTACAAAACTGATAAAAATCAATTTAGAATATTCCTTACCAAACAAGGCAAGTACACTCCCTACTGAAGCACCTAACACTTTTCGGATACCAATTTCTTTTTTTCGTTGTGTGGCCATATAGGCCGACAACCCAAACAAACCTAGGTATGCAACAAAAATGGCAAGCAAAGTAAGCAGCGCTAGTAACTCTCCCATTATCAAATCATCTTTCATCAGATTGGCAAAATTTTCGTCTAAAAAATGAAAACGTATTGGTTCGCTTAAAGAACGACCTATCCACTCTGATTCTAAATGCGCAATAATATCTTTGGCTTTATTGCTTTCAAGCCTGATGGCCATTGATAAACCCTCGTTAGAAAAGGAAATCATAGAGGGTGCGATCACCTTTTTTAAAGATTCATAATTAAAATCCTTCACCACCCCTATCACTTCATATTTCTTGTTAAGCAATTCTCCAATGGGGTTTTTAAGTTGTAAAGCACTCACGGCCGATTCATTTAGGATAACCGCGTTTGAGTCAGATGATAGTAATGGGTTGTAAAATCTTCCTAACACCAGTTGGAACCCGAGTGTAGTTGGGTAATCAAAATCACCTTGGAAGCGGTTTATTCTAAGTGGTTCATCAATATATTGTGAGCTGACACTCCCCATTGAAAAGCTATTGGCAGCGGCCGGTACCCTATTCACTAAACTTGTACTAATTATCCCCGGGTAATCATTTAGTAATTCCTTAAAAACCTGAACACCCTGACCAAGGAGCTCTGCGTTGTCGATGATTAAAACATTATCCTTCTGAAAACCAAGGTCTTTATCACCCATAAATTGGAGCTGGCGAAAAATAACTAATGTCCCAATAATGAGAAGGGTTGACAGCCCAAATTGAAAGATGACAAGTGAATTTCGAAAAGTGGCATTTGTCCTTCCCTTGAAGCTTGACTTTAAAACGTCTACTGGCTTAAAAGATGAAAGTGCCAGTGCGGGATAGATACCAGACAATAAACCAAGACTTATTGATAACAAAAGCGCCAGTATTAAATGAGAAGATTCTGAGAATATGGAGTTCAAGAGTTCTAAACCAGTAAACCTTTCAACACCCAAAAGTATCAGCTCAGCAAAACCCAAAGCCAATATCATTGCCAGTAAACTCATAAGGATAGATTCACTAAGAAAATGAATGGCCAATTGACACCTTGATAAGCCTATCACTTTTTTTATACCCACCTCCTTTCTCCTCTTTATTGACCTTGCTGTGGAGAGATTAATAAAATTAATTGCAGCTGTACATAGTATTAATAAAACCACGGCAAGGAGTAAATACACCATGGCTTCATTTCCGCCATTAGTAAGATCAAACCTAAGCGTTCCCTTGAGGTAAATATCTTGCAAGGGTTGCGCAATTAATCTAAACGAATCATCCCTTTTAAACCACTCTTCGAAAGGCAAAGTACTCCCCAAAGATGAGAACACCTCCGTTTCAATAATCTTATCCAGTGCAGATTGTACTGTTGCCAAGTCAGTATTTTCTTTGACTTTAATATAATTGTATTGATCAATCATAAACCAATTAAGGTCAGGCTGAACTAATGGATCTGACAATACCCAAAATGAAGCATTAAGATGAGAACTAATATTTTCAGTATCCACTACACCCTTAATCGTATACAATTGATCCCTATCTTCCAATTTTAAGTTTAGTGTCTTCCCAATTGGGTTTATACCATCAAATATTTTCTTAGCCAGTTGAGCGTTAAGCACAATCCCATTTCCAGAAATATTTCCATTTCCATTTTCAAACAGGTATGGAAAGAGTTCAAAAAAGGTAGGCTCCACAAAAAGCCCGGATTCTTTCGTAGCCAATTCCCCATAGGTCAACTCCACTCGATCACTCCCTTTCACCCGACATGTGCTCTCAATCCATGGATAGCTTTTAGGTAGAACTTCCAATAGCACAAGTGGTCCATTAGCAAACTCCCCCATCGACATGAATTTGGTGCCAATCCTGTACACCTGATTATAACCCTCAAAATGTTTTTCATAACTCAATTCACGAAAAACATAAACCAGGATAACTAAACTACAGGCAATGCCAATTGCAAGCCCAGTAACGTTAATGGCTGAATAGGTAAACTCTCTTTTGAAGTTTCTGATGGCCAAAACAAAAAAACTCCGTATCATATATATATTTTACTCTTCCTTCAACACATCTACAGGGTTTTTCAATCCAGCTTTGATAGATTGATAGGCTACTGTAAACCACGTAATTCCCAGCATCAACAGTCCTGCCACAGCAAATGAAATAAAGCTAATCTCAATGCGGTATGGAAACTGACTCAACCAATCATTCATAGCATACCAACCTAGTGGCACAGCGATAACAAACGCAATCAGTACCAACATCGTAAAATTCTTGTTGAGCAAAAACACCACCTGATGAACCGAAGCACCCATCACTTTTCTTACACCAATTTCCTTCTTTCGTTGATCTGCAGAATAAGTTACTAATCCAACAAGGCCAATCATGGCTATTAAAAGTGAGAGTCCTGCAAAAATGCTAAACAATCCCCCAAGCCTTTGTTCTTGCTGATATTGCTTTGCCCACTCCTGATCCAGAAAAGAATATTCGAAGGGTGCGTCATTTATCCTTGCTTCCCATTTCTCCTTTAAAGAGGCTATAATATCCGATGCACGACTGCTCTCTATGTTAATGGCTATTACTTTCCCTACCTCCCAAATATCAGAGTCGATATGATAAAACACTGAGGGAATAATTTCCTGATGTAATGAGGTAAAATGAAAGTCTTTTACCACACCAATAATTTCACCTGAATCATTACCTAACCCCATATATATTATTCTTTTCCCTATTGCTTCTTCAGGGGTCCATCCAAATAGACGAACAGTGGTTTCATTGGGTATAACTTTAGTTCTATCTCCTGGATTATTGACATCAAAAGTTCTTCCTGCCACAAGAGACAATCCCATGGTTTCAAAATAATGTTCATCAATCTTAGATTGTGAAATGGAAAGTTCAATATCACTCCCCTCCCTTCCAAAAATATCTTCATACGATCCTCTACCCGGCACAGTCATACCCACACTTGCATTGAGCACCCCAGGCAATGTGCCAATTTCATCACGAAATGCTTTTACATGGTCTGCCAGTTTATCGGCATTATTTATCACTAAAATATTTTCTTTATTAAAACCCAAATTGGCAGACTGAAAAAAGGCCAATTGCTGTTGAACCATAATAGTGGCTATGATAAAAACAATAGACACTACAAACTGAACCGTTACCAAACCATTGCGTAAGCCTGATTTAAACCCTGAAGCAACTTTGCCTTTTAACACATTAGCTGGTTTGAAACTGGTCAGGTAAAAGGCAGGGTATATACCTGCGACAAAACCGATAACGACTGGTAGCAAAGCAATCAACAACAAATTACTACCCCCACCCCAAATCGAAAATGGCATTTCTATACTCAAAGCATTGGAGATTACAATTCTGAACAATTCAAGTAAACCCAATCCCATAAGGGTGGCTACCACAGTCATCAAAATAGACTCCAATTGAAACTGGAGAATTAAGGATTCCCTAAAAGCTCCTAAAACTTTTTTGACACCTACTTCCTTGGCTCGGGAGGCACCCCGTGCGGTAGAAAGGTTTACAAAATTGATAATAGCCAAAATCAATACAAACACGGCAACGAATGAAAATATCTGAACATATTTAATATCACCCACCGGGCCTATTCTGTTATCAATATTGTCTGAGTAAAGATGAATACTTTGAACCGGCTGCAAAGCAAAAGTCCATTCTCCCTTACCCTTCATGAACTCTTCATAGTTCATTCCAATCCTACTTAAGCTAGGTTTCACATTCAATTCCACCATACTCTGCATTTTTTTCTCCAACGCTGCCACATCTGCTCCTGGCTTAAGTTTGACATAGGTTGCGGTCTGTGTCCAAATCCAACTCCATTCAAAGCGCTTAATACTAGGATTGGTATAGATGGAAATCAAATAGTCAAAATGGAAGTGCATATTGTCCGGTTGTTTTTCGGTAACACCAGTTACTTCTACTGCCTTACCATCATCACCAAAAAGCAAAATTTTACCTAACGCTGATTCATCGCCAAAGAGCTTCTTCGCTATCTCATCAGAGATCACTACCTTATCCAGGCCATGTAAGGCGGTTGCAGGGTTTCCTTCCTTAAGTGGAATGGTGAAGAAATTGAAAAAGTTAGAATCTGCAGCTAATACGTTGCCTTCATTGAACGCACTAATCTGCCCATTAGGCTGTTGGTACTTCACCAAAAAATCACCTGGGGTATTTACACGCATAGCTTCCTCAATTTCAGGAAAGTCTTCTTTTAGCACCAACGCCAATTGGGGTCCCGTTGACCCCATCATCCCACCATTGGGAGACCAGACCAATGTCTGATTGACTCTGTACAATCGATCCAGGTCTTTATGAAAATTATCGTAACTCATTTCAAAGCGCACGTAACTCCATATCAACAAACAAACTGATATCCCTAAGGCAAGTCCTAAGATATTGATAAGTGAAAAATAGCGTTCTCTTAAAATGTTACGAATGGAGGATTTGAAATAGTTTCTTAACATAATTATTTAATTAAAGTCGTGGTAGATGCTAGATTCTGTTAACAAGCATCTGGTCTATTCATTTCTCAATGCATTAATTGGGTTGGCTAGTGCAGCTCGCACCGATCTAAAACCAACTGTAACAAAAGCAATTATAAAAGTGACTACAATTCCTGTTACAAACATTAACCCTGTAAGAGGAATACGATAGGCGAAATTGTCGAGCCAATTACCCATGACATAGGCAGCCAATGGTGCTGCCATCAAAAAGGCAATAACAATTAGAACAATAAACTCTCTGGAGAAGATAAAAAGAATATTACCTATGGATGCGCCCAACACTTTCCTAACACCAATTTCTTTTTCTTTTTCATTGGCCATAAATGAAATCAGACCATATAATCCCAGGCAACCAATGGTGATGGCTATAACAGAAAATATAACCAATAGGGTAGACATCTTTTGTTCCGTTTCATAAAACTCCCTGATCTCCTCATCCATAAACTGATAACTAAACAAAAAGTCTGGATATTGAGCAGACCAAGCCTTTTCTACAGAGGCTAAAGTTTCGTTGACCTGACCGGGTTTAATTTTAACCGCCATTGTCTCATATCTTCTTAGCCTGTTAAAAATAATAGTCGGATCAATTTCTCTTGCCAATGACATGGTATGAAAATCTTTTACAACGCCTGCAACGGGTAAGCTCATGCCCCACATACTGATCACTCTGCCAATTATATCTTCAGGGTTTTCCAATCCCAATGAATTTACTAATTTCTCATTGACCAAAAAGGAGTTGGCACTATCCAACCCAACCAAGTCATTTCCGTCTAGCAGGGTTATTTGAAATAAATCAATATAGTCTTCGTCAGCCATTTTTACCTGAGTAAGATGTTCCCCTTCCACCCCTTCTATATTATATCCTGTCATGGCTACTGCCCCACTAGAAGGAGGTCTGGAGCATAAACTAACCTTTTCTACTCCCGCCATTCTAAGCAACTCAGACTTCAGTGCTTTCTTATTATTAACAGGCGCATTTTCAGGGATAGGGACCGTAACTATTGCCTCTTTAGAGAAACCTAAATCCTTACTCTCTAGAAAATTCATTTGTGACAATAAAATCACAGTTCCAACAATGAGTAATTGTGAAATGACAAACTGAAAAACAACAAGGCCTCTTCGCAATGCAAAACCTCCGGTGCTTCTATTGGTAATTTTATTTTTCAACGCCAGCGCTGGACTGAATCCTGACAATAATAAAGCAGGATAAAACCCAGATATTAAACTCACTATGATCCATATCAATCCAAGAAATAATACCAATTGAACATTACCAAAGTCAACATGAAGATTGATATCGAGAAATGTATTTAATTGTATCAAAGTCAACTCTGCAAGACCCACAGAAAGCAGAAGTGCAATAAAGGTAATGAGTCCGGTTTCAGCCAGATACTGTCCAACAAGTTGCACGCGCTGCCCACCTAGCACTTTCCTTATACCCACCTCTTTGGACCGCTTTACCGCCACTGCTGTTGACAAATTAATAAAATTGATGCAAGCAGTGATTAATAAGAAAATAGCCACTACTCCCATGGCAAGAATAGAAGACTTGCTGATAGTAGTATATCGGTAATTACCAAAACGATCATCATAGCTCAAATCACTTAAAGGCTGTAACCATCTTTTCAATTCCCTGGATGCCCTGTCTCCCTGGTTCTTGGCGATCTGCTCTGGAAACTGACTATCAATATCTGAAGGTGCTACACCTTGCTGAAGCATAACATAACACTGATTATCACTACTGGTACTTCCCCATCCGCTCTCCTCTTGCTCCTTTTTAATGGTGGCATAGGAAATAAGTATTTCAAAAGGAAAATTCGTATTATCAGGATGGTTCTCCATAACTCCCGTTACTCTCAGATCTAATTTATTATCAAAGCGAACCAACTCCCCCACGGGATTCTTATCTCCAAAAAACTTTTTTGCTGTGTTTTCAGATAGCAGCACCTGATTGGGTTGCTCTAGTGCCGATTTATAATCACCTATGATCAGTGCACGATTAAAAAAAGTAAAGAAAGTGGAATCGGTATAGGCAAATCCTTCAGATTGCTCAAATATTTTCTTAGTCCCATTTTCTTCAATTGAAAATATCCCATTATAACCACCCGAAATAAAGAGGACATGTTCAATTCCTGTAAAATCATTTTTTACAGCGTCAGGAAGTGGCACCGGCACACCGGGAGTATAATCAGCTCGACCATTGTTATCCGATGATCCTACAACCCTATATATCCTATCCTTATTATCATGATAATTATCGTAGCTGGTGTAAAAAGTGATCATTAAAAAAAGTACCATACTACAAGTAATACCCAGAGCAAGGCCAAAAACATTAATTACAGAATAGCTAAGATTCCGCTTAAGGTTTCTAATGGTGATGGTAAAATAATTTTTAAGCATAAAATTTTTAATTAGTAATTACCCAATTCAATTTTGAAACAACTTATTATCA
>JAGQYK010000035.1 GCA_020436125.1 Cyclobacteriaceae bacterium
AAAAGAAACCGTTGATCTGCTTAAAGAATTTGAAGAGATCAACAACAAGTTTGCAGACCCTGCTGTGATGGAGGATCCTGATGCCATGGAAAAATTGATCAACCGACAAGGTGAGGTGCAGGAAAAAATTGATGCTTTGGATGCATGGGAACTGGATCATAAACTAGAGCGCGCTATGGATGCACTCAGGTGCCCACCACCGGACGCTAAGGTAGAACACCTTTCAGGAGGTGAAAAGAGAAGAGTAGCTCTATGTCGTTTACTTCTAAAAGAACCTGATGTATTGCTACTGGATGAGCCTACCAACCACCTTGATGCAGAATCTGTGCACTGGCTGGAAGAACACTTAAGACAATACAAAGGAACAATTATAGCGGTAACTCACGATCGTTACTTTTTGGATAATGTAGCGGGTTGGATTCTTGAATTGGACCGAGGAGAAGGTATACCTTGGAAAGGAAACTATTCTTCATGGCTGGATCAAAAGTCAAAACGATTGGCACAGGAAGAGAAAACAGAATCCAAGCGTCAAAAAACACTTGAGCGTGAGTTAGAGTGGGTGCGCATGGGAGCAAAGGGAAGGCAAGCTAAAGGAAAGGCTCGTTTAAGTGCTTACGAGAAATTATTAAGTCAGGAGACCAAGGAGAAAGAGGATAAATTAGAACTCTTTATTCCGCCTGGACCTAGACTCGGAAATAAAGTGATTGAAGCCAACGGAGTATCGAAAGCCTATGGCGATAAATTACTGTACGAAAACCTTACTTTTTCCTTACCACCAGCGGGGATTGTAGGGATTATTGGTCCCAATGGAGCAGGTAAGACTACGCTGTTCAAAATGATCACCGGTGCTGAAAAACCAGATGCAGGTACATTTAGTGTGGGTGACACAGTAAAAATCGCCTATGTAGATCAGGAGCACGATGACCTAAAACCTGACGATACTGTGTGGCAAGCCATTACGGGAGGAAGTGAATTGATGATGCTGGGTGGCAAAGAAATCAACTCCCGTGCCTATGTAAGCAAGTTTAACTTTGGAGGTAACGATCAACAGAAAAAAGTAAAAGAACTTTCAGGGGGTATGCGCAACCGTGCCCACCTGGCTATCGCACTAAAACAAGGCGGCAATCTTCTATTGCTCGATGAACCTACTAACGATCTTGACGTGAATACATTACGCGCGTTAGAAGAAGCGTTGGAAAATTTTGCCGGCTGTGCTGTTATTATTTCTCACGATAGGTGGTTTCTGGATAGGGTATGTACCCATATTCTTGCCTTTGAGGGTGACTCTCAGGTTTATTGGTTTGAAGGTACTTTCAGTGAATACGAAGAGAATAAGAAAAAGCGGCTGGGTGATGATCAACCTCATCGTATCCGCTACAAGAAGCTGGTGAAATAAGAGAGCAGAGAAAATCCAAATCATAATTCGGGGCTACTATCGCTTGCTTTCTGCCATAGAATTGCGTTGATAGTCCATGATCAAATTCCTATATTACCTTCTTATGCGTTTCAAAATTCAGCATGGGAAGTTTAGGAATTAAGAGACTCACCATCATTATTGGCCCGAGCCTTTGTATTTTATTGATGTTGGTAGGTGGCCCTGATGACATGCCTGCTTCTGCCTATGCCGTAGTTGCTTGTACCGTGTGGATTGCTTTGTGGTGGCTTACAGAAGCAGTACCCATCGCCATTACCTCGCTCCTGCCTATTCTGCTTTTTTCTGTACTCGGTGTAATGTCCGTTACATCCGTTACTGACTATTATTCTAACCCCATTATATTTCTATTTATAGGAGGATTCATCATTGCGCTAGCCATGGAAAAATGGAACCTTCATAGAAGGATTGCTTTGTCGATCATTCAATTCACTGGTACGAATCAGCGGCAAATCCTCTTAGGGTTTATTTTAGCTACAGGTTTTTTATCCATGTGGATATCCAATACAGCCACCACGATGTTGATGTTACCCATTGCACTTTCCATTATTGATCAGTTAGTACAGCTGTTTACAGATAAATCCTCCACAGCTTCCTCTACTTTTGGTAAGGCGCTACTTATTAGTATTCCCTACTCAGCTTCTATTGGAGGAGTGGCTACTTTGGTGGGTACGCCTACCAATTTAATCTTTATTGAAAGTGTGCAACAATTTTATGGTGCGGAAGTACCTTTTGACAGTTGGTTCTTTTTTGCCTTTCCACTGAGCTTGATTCTGGGTGCGTTTCTATGGTGGAATATGAGTTTTGGCGCTTTCAAACTAAGTTCAGTTGAGGTCACCGGATCAAAAGAAATCATATCCAATGAACTAGTCAAACTAGGTAAAATGAAATATGAAGAGAAATGGATTCTTACTGTGTTTTGCTTTGTTGCCTTTGCATGGATTTTCAGACAACTACTTATCCAACCTTTCTTTCCTGAGGTCAATGATACCACCATTGCCATTGCCGGTGCACTTGTATTATTCGTGGTACCTTCTAAAGGCGTAGCAAGAGAGATGATTATGGATTGGAACTATGCTAAACGACTTCCATGGGCAGTTATTCTTTTATTTGGAGGGGCTTTTGCTCTCGCAGGAAGTTTTATGGAGACAGGACTCACCCATTGGATAGGTAATAAACTCTCGTTACTCAAAGGCGTAGAGCCTTGGATAATAATACTAATTGTTGTCGCTGTGGTCAATTACCTCACGGAGCTTACGCAAAATATGGCCACCTGTACACTGATGTTACCGATTCTCGCTGGGCTTTCAGAGGCTATTGGTGTTCACCCTTTTAGTTTGATGGTACCCATGACCATTGCTTCCTCCTGCGCCTTTATGCTTCCAGTGGCCACGGCACCCAATGCGATCGTATTTGGTTCTGGTAAGCTGGAAATAAAAGATATGGTAAGAGCTGGGTTTCTACTCAACATTTTTTCAATCATTCTTATTACGCTATTCACCAAGTACCTAATGCCTATTATCTGGGGCATTAATATGAATGAATTCCCGGCAGAATTCATGAAGTAATAAGATTCCAATCAATGCTTTCTCTTTGGCAAAAGTTCACCCAACCACCGTACTGGCTCCATTACTCTTTGATAACAAACTTTATACCCTAGTGAAATTTGTTTAAAAGGTTACAAGTCATAGGGAGAAGTCGACACTAAACGTAGTGAAAGGATTTTTGCAGCTGGCTACAATAAGTCTAATCTCAGGCCATGATCATTGTAATTGGAGACAAAATGATGACCAACTTTCTACACGGGATCACACAAATACCAATTAACTTCCCTTTAACAAAAGAATTAGAATTGGAAAGCGTATAAGTGTAACCACATAAAAAAGGGCAGAATTAGCTCTGCCCTTTTTTCTATGATAAAAAGATGGATGACCTATTCTTTAAATTCATGAGCGCCAATGTCAATCCCCTCTCCATTAATTCGATTATTAAATAAAAAGTCGAATTTAATATTGTATGAATCTATGTTTTCTCCACCGTCTATAAGGGAAGAAGTGCCCAATAACCGAAAGTCACCTTTACCTGGATCAACAAACCCAATATCAGAAAGATCACTGCTCATAATATTATTCTTTACATCAATAACAATATTTGCATTCCCTTCTTTCATAATCTCACCGTCAACATTTACCCCCACATTGTTATACATAACGTTATTACTTGTTTTGTTAGAGATCATTTCCAGCATATCCCCTTTCACATTGTAAAAGGTATTGTTCAATATTTGAAACCCTTTTCCGGAAATTGGTTCTGCATCTATAGTAATCACACCGTCTCTACCAGTATTAACAACTACATTGTTAAAAACAATTAGATCAAACCCTGAAAGAAATATTCCTCTACCAGTGCCATTCAAAATATAATTATTATATACTTTTCCTGTTGTTCCAGGATTAATTTGAATACCTGATTGATGGTATTCTTCATTAGTATTCCCAAACCCATCCACAACATTATTATAAATCTCTGAATCTTCAATCGCACTACCCACTTGAATTCCATCTCGTCCAATATTCTCGAGAATATTGTTATAAATCCTAACGCCCTTTAGTTCAGCTTCTATTAACGGTTCAGAACAACCGCCTACACTGAGTCCTGAATGCCAGTGGGACCCTCCTATATACAATCCTTCAAATGCAGTATTTGCTATTCTGTTATGGTGTATTATAGTGTTTTTCTGAACAAAAGCACCTCTATTAGAACTTCCATCACAAGTAGGGTCTGTACGAATAGATAATCCAGAGTTTTTGGAGCTTACAATTTCAATATGATCTACCTCAAAATCTGTTGATTTCCTTTCAGCAACAAATCCATAGTCTCCTTGTCCCGCATCAATTTGAAACCCATACTGATCTGTAGATCCTGTTCCCGTAAACCGGATAAAACTGCTCTCAAAAAATCTTACTGCTGCAGTAGAGGTAGTTACAATTTTAACCTGACCTCCACAGTTTATAAATTTATACGGCTTATCTGCCGTTCCATGGAAGTTGTTAAAGAATGCCGCCTCTCTTTGTCCTGCAGGGAAACATATTACAGCTCCAACTGGAATTTTAAGTATATCATTATCAAAACCATAGGTATTAGGATCAAGAACATAATCACATTGGTCACAAGTAATTGCCGGATAAGTACAAGAATTATCAGGGAATAAAGCTTCTGAATTAAAGTTTGATGCTAATTGATCTGTACATCCAAGCGCTTCGCTTGGATCAATTATAACTCCTCCGTCTCCATCATCTTTACTGCAACTAAGTGAAAACGTAATACATAAAAGTAGAATTAAAAATTTATTCATTACAATTAGGGTTTGGGCATTTATCCGCTATAATATGAACAGGTAAGTCAATAGTAATAAATTAAAAGCTTTCATTTAGCTCATTTTCTCTGTCCAGTGCTCAATTTCTCCTGTGTCAATCGATACATTAACACTGCAGTTCGCTTTGCTTGTATAGCTATAGATCGAGGATCCGCAGTCTCATTTACTGTATGTCCTCCGGCACTTCCAGGGCCAAATCCATCCATGGCCATCTCTACGTAAGGGGCAGTAAATGAAATATCTGCTGCTCCGGCATCTCGAGGATTTACTGCAGTTACATTCCCAAATCCCAGATCGTTGCTTACTTTATTAAAGTAACTGAGCAATTCATAATTACCTTCCACTGGAGCCAATGGAGGATAGCCTTCCCCAAAACTTATCTCCGCTTTTGTTTGTGGTCTATGTTTTGAAACTACCTCCCTCATTACTTCTTGCGTCTTTTTCAGTTGCTCCGGTGATATCGCACGAATGTCTCCGGTCACTACAGTATGCTTAGCTACAATATTACTTTTCCCATAAGCAGAACCACCATCCATTTCCTTGTCATGATCAACAGTTGTTCCACCTAAAATCATTCCCGGATTAAAAGTCAAATTTTCCTCGTTAGACAATGCTTCGTAAAATCCATTAATAATCCGGGCCGCTTCATAAATAGCTCCTGCTCCAATATCTTTTGTAAATACTTGTGAGGAATGCGCTGGCACTCCTTCCACTTTAAGTTCCCAGCCCGATGAGCTTCTTCTTGCCACTACCCCGGTCTTTGGGTTTCCATCACCATCTTCAAATCCCAATGCAATGTCTGCAGCTTTAGCTGCCTCTATTAAATCTTTGCGTGCCAGGTTCAATGGCCTTCCACTCAGCTCTTCATCACCAGTCATCACGATTATTATGTTCATATCTTTTAGCGCACCTGCGTCCTTTAAGGCTTGCATTGCCTGTATAATCACAACGTCCCCACCTTTCATATCTCCTACTCCAGGGCCACTCATTGTAGAGTCATTGATCATTTTGAACTGCTGAAACGGACTGGCTAATTCAAATACTGTATCAAGGTGCCCTATCAAAAGCAATGTCTTTCCCTTTCCTTTATGCTCTGCCACAAGATGACCCGAACGGCCCCAGCTTTTTCCGTCAACCCACTTAGTAGTAAACCCAAGGGCATCCAGTTTTGCTTTGAATACCATACCTACCTTCTTCACCCCATCAAAATTCATCGAGCCACTATTGATGTTTACCACCTCCTCTAATAGCTTAAGTGCATCTTCATGATGTGCATCTACAGCGCTCACAATTCTTTTCTCAGTTTTGGAAACTTGCGCATAAAGTGAAAAAGTCAACACAACAAAAAGTACAGTAATCATTCTACCCTGATACATAACTCTTGATTTATAAATTGAGGATTGAAATTAATGGATTGACCTAAGAAAGCCTAGTAAAAGCCAGGAGATAGCTATCGAAGGGGTGCTTTATAAACCTACTTTAAAACTAAACTGCATACCTGCTGCTGAAGGGTAGACTTGCAGATCCGCTTTGCTCATAAATCCCTTCCTGTTCACTGAATGAAGATGTGGTATAAGCCACCCAGTAAATGCGCCTACAGCATAACCAGCCATAACATCCGTTGGAAAATGTTTCCCCGCTTTTACGCGCAAGTATCCTGTAATAGCTGGAATATAAGCGGATACTGACCACAGTACAATTTTAGTTCCCTTGTTCATGTTGGGATGATAATCTGAAATTACCTTGGCCATAAAAAAAGAAGCCGCTGCGGTATGACTAGTGTGACCTGAAAAAAAAGATTTCCTTGACCTACTGTTGGTTCGCTCTGATAATGGAACAATTGGATTATACACATTTGGTCTTGTTCTGGCGACAAGATTCTTAACCCCATTGGTAACACCAAATGTAACAGCCATTACTTCTGCTGACATCACCAGCAAGGAGGTAATGTCCTCCTTGGTATGATGTTCTGATAAAAGTAAGATCGGCAAAATGGTAACTCCAGTCCTAAAGTAATCGCTTGTTTTGGCATCTATAGGAGAGTAGTTATTAACATATCTCCTGTCTAAAGCATTAATATCACTTGTCTTCAAATCACCTAATTCTTCTATGGTGAAAGGTGTCGTTTTATTAAGTCCATCAGCCAATAACCCTGCTCCCAATATTACCCCTGAGGTAACGATAAAGGGCACTTCCCGTTTGAAATCAAGCCGATATGGATGGCCTTCGGCATGGGTATGATCACGGCATATCGAGCAATACTTATCAGGTGATTTTTGAGCCCAACCAGAGGTACCCAAAACCAAAACTCCTATAAATAGAATAAATAATCTACGCATGCAGGACAGCACGTAAGAACTTGGAGTATCGTTGGTCAGGGAATCGATCATCTTGTTAAAATATCATCAATAGAACCTTAAAGGTATACGTTTATTGCCTCAACAGTGTCTCTTGTATACTTCAGCTCCGCACCACTGTAAGTTTGCATGGTATTTTCAACAATTGTAGAATTCCAACTAATTTTAATAACTACGGTCGTCATTTCTAAATTTAACAAAATCAACCTGTAATGATAATAAACAAAGCACAGTACGAACTCGTAAAGGAAGCCCGGGAAGCGTTATTCACATTTTGCGAATCACTTTCATGGGAGGACTATATTCAACCTGTTCCCAACTTTGGACAAGGAAGCATACGAAAAACACAAGCACACATTGCGGACACTTATATTCATTGGATTGGCAGGTATGCCTTGCAAAACACAACATCATATTTAGACGACAAAACCATTAACTCCATCAAAGAGATGCGGGTAGAGTATCAAAAAATCAACAAACTTGTTGCTGCCTTTTTCGAACAATATGACTGCCAAGAGAACCTGGTCATTAAGCACCTCCTTCGCAGTCATGGAGAATTTATTAGCACTCCTCTTACAGTAATCACCCACGTGATCACACATGAATTTCATCACAAAGGGCAACTAGTTTCCATGGCAAGGATAATGGGTTATCAGCCACCGGATACTGATTTGATTCGACTGTAATCTTTGAACTTCGATTTTGATTAGCTATGTTTCTGTAAGATCTCCTAAAAACGATATGACTATGCTTAAAAGAACCCTACTAATAGTCCTTAGCCTTGTGGCATACACCGCCAACAGTCAAAACACATGGACAGCTGAGAAAATAATGCAATACAAAAATATTACAGAAACTAACATCTCCCCTGATGGTAAGTACATTGCTTATGTGGTTAGGGTACCTGTGATGGAGGGTGAAAAATCTGAATACAATAATCAAATTTGGGTGGCAGCTACCGATGGTGCTTTCAATTTACAATACACAAGAGGGGAAAAATCATCTTCATCTCCACGGTTTTCACCGGACGGAAAACAAATTGCATTTCTTTCCAACCGGCAGGGTGACAAGAATCAGGTCTTCACCATGCGACTAATGGGTGGTGAACCCGAACAAATAACAGATACAAAAACGAGTGTTGCCACATTCAAATGGTCGCCTGACGGAGCCCGTATTGCTTACCTCATGAAAGATCCTGACAATGAGGAAGAAGAGAAAAGCAAAAAAGAAAAGACAGACGTAATTCTTGTAGATAAAAATTTCAAATACAATCATCTTTATACCACTTCGGTGAGTTCAGACAAAGCAGGGAAAAGAAAAATCAAACAACTCACCTCAGGCACCTATCATGTTAATGGATTCGATTGGTCACCCGATGGATCCACCATTGCTTTTTCATATGCTCCCAATCCTAAGATAAATGATGGAGGTCTGGAGTCTGATATTTCAACGATACCTTCTGACAGTGGCAAGATCACACCCATAGTAAAACGACCAGGTGTAGATGTGAGTCCACTTTACTCTCCAGATGGAAAGTGGATTGCTTTTCAATCGACCGGAGGTCAGCCAGAACGTGTAGGGTTAAGTGATGTTTACAAGGTGTCATCCAGTGGTGGCTCCCTCATTGAATTACAAAAAACACCGGATCGTAATGCAAGCATTGAGGCATGGGCCCAGGATGGTTCCTATCTTTTTGTTTCAGAGAATTATAAAACATCGCATACCCTGTTGGCGCTACCTTCTGACAATAAAACAAAAACTCTAAAAGGGGATTTTATAGCTTATTCAGACTCTAAATTACCCATACTTACCTCCCTGAAAGGGTCAAGCAGCGCATTTTCAATTAGTAAGAGTGGTAGCATGGCTTATACATTTGAAGATGTGAATACACCTGAAGAAGTATTTATAGCCGGTGCAAAAGGAGAAAATAATAAAAAGATAAGCAGTGTCAATTCTGATTTTGACCCACCAACATTGGGAAAAACAGAATTAATTTCCTGGAAGTCCAAGGATGGATTAGTTGTTGAAGGCCTGATTACCTACCCCGTTGATTTTGAGCAAGGCAAGAAGTATCCTATTGTTCTGCAAATTCACGGTGGCCCAGCTGGTGTTTTTTCTCAAAGTTATACTGGAGCACCAGGTATATATATGACCCAATATTTTGCTCAGCAGGGTTTTATTGTATTGAGACCTAACCCGCGTGGCAGCTCAGGTTATGGAAAAGATTTTCGCTATGCCAACATTCGCGACTGGGGCTTCGGAGATTATCAGGATTTAATAACAGGTGTTGACCACGTTTTAAACATGGGCATAGCCGACAAGGACAAACAATTTGTAATGGGGTGGAGCTACGGAGGGTACATGACAAGTTGGGTTGTTACACAAACTGATCGCTTCAAAGCGGCAAGTATGGGTGCTGGGTTACCCAATTTGGTAAGCATGGTCACCACTACTGACATCCCCGATTATATCGTTGCTCATGCCGGTGGAAAAGAATTTTGGGAAGAATACGAAGAATATGAAAAACACTCCGCCATCTATCAAATCAAAAATGTAAAAACCCCCACTCAGGTAATACACGGTGCTAATGATTTACGGGTTCCTTTTACACAAGGGCAGGAGTTTTATAATGCACTCAAACGCAAAGGTGTAGATACTGAAATGATTGTCTATCCTCGCACACCTCATGGTCCGCAAGAGCCCAAACTTCTCATGGATGTTAGTCCGAGAATAATGAAGTGGTTTGAGAAGTATATGGAGTAACGTCTCATTCCAAGGTCATCAGTACTGACCATCAATGGACATCATGCGTGTCAGTAATGGACATCTACAGATTCACGGCTACTCGTATACCATGTTCTGAGGCTTAGTTGGCTTATTTTTCTATTGGCACATTCCTTGAACAATTGAATACAAACGCGTAGTCATATGTTTAAAAATTACTTGAAAATTGCAGTCAGGAATCTGCTCAATCAAAAGCTTTTTTCATTCATCAATATACTGAGCCTAACGGTAGGGATCACCTGTTCCATTTTACTTGGCCTATACATCCATGATGAGTTGAGTTTTGATAAGTTTAATACCAATCGCAATAGCATCTATCGGGTTTTACAAGTGAATAATTTACCAGACGGAAGTCTTCAATATGAAGGTATTCATCATGCCATTGCTTTAGGGCCAGCAATAGTCAGAGAAAATCCTAAAGCTGAAAATTATGTGCGTTTTTTTAAGCCATGGGATGGTGATGAAAAATATTATATCAAGCAAAATGGCAATAGCTTTCATGACAAGGTATTGTATGGTGATTTCAATGTATTCGATGTCTTTAGCTTCCCGCTATTAAAGGGTTCTATTGAAACTCATAACCTAAACAGTGTTGCTATTAGTGAGCGTGCAGCAAAGAAATACTTTGGCGAGGCAGATCCTGTCAATCAAACCCTATCCTTTAGAATTAATAATCAATATGAAGACTTCATCGTCACTGCGGTATTTAAAAACATCCCATCCAATTCGAGTGTACAATTTGATGTACTATTACCATTCAATCATATTGCAACTGTAGGTGAGTTTAAAGACTATCAAGACAGTTGGGGGTTTGGAGCCATCATCACTTATGTAAAATTGAGAGATGGAACTCATCCTGTTGAATTAGATGACGGTCTTAAAAAAATAATGGCCACCCATTATCCACAATATAAAACGCTTGCAAAGGAGAGAGGATACGCAAGCGCAGATGAGTTCAGACGTTTTCGACTAGAACCGGTACTAGATGTTCACTTTAACGCTGCCATATTTGAAGGATTGTCACCCTCAAGTGACCCCATGTATTCCTATATACTCATGATTCTGGTAATTGGAATTCTCTCTATTGCCTGTTTTAATTTCATGAACCTGAGTATTTCGAGATCGACCAATCGGATGAAAGAAGTTGGATTGCGAAAGGCTATTGGTGCCTTAAGAAAACAATTAATTACTCAATTCCTTGGAGAATCAATCCTGCTATCGTTGTTAGCCCTTAGCATTGCACTGTTACTTGTCGATTTATTATTACCTGCTTTTAATTATTTGGTTGAGAAACAAATGTACTTATCAGGTCTCTTCACCTGGAAAGCACTTTTAGGAATGATCGGACTTAGTATTGCCATCGGTATAATAGCTGGATTCTACCCTGCTTTTGTTATTTCAAGGTTCAACATAAGAGATACACTTTCCAGGCAAATTAACCCATCCAATTGGTTCACTAAAACGCTGGTGACACTTCAGTTTACGCTTTCAGCTCTGCTTATTATTGGAATGATCGTTATCAGCAAACAGGTCAATTTTTTAAAAGAAAAAGACCTAGGCTTTGATTCCAACCAGGTTTTAGTGCTCAACAACATTAAACTCGAATCATTTTCAATGTATGAACACTTACAAAAAAGTACAGCCGATCACAGTGGCATCCAATCCATTGCTTCCGCCAGTCAAACTTTTGCCAACCCTTCAGGGCTTGGTGGAAGAGGGTTTACCTACAAAGGTGAAAGTAAGCGTGTAGGTATCATTGAAGTGGACGGAGATTATATTGAAACACTAGGCATCAAAGTAATAGATGGTCGCAAATTTCTTCAGAGTTCCTCCCCTGAGAATGCCGTAATCATCAATGAAGCATGTATGAAGGATTTTGAGCTCACAACCAATGGCACTTTTGAGGAACTCACCAGCTCCCCAGAAACTGACCCTACCGTAGTGGGCATAATGGGTGACTTCAATTATTCAAATTTAAAAATGAGCGTATTTCCAATGCTTATTCGCCCAGGGAATATTAAAAACTTACAACACATTTTTATCAAAATAAAAGGTAATCAAACCCATGAAGTCATTACTTTTCTAGAAAAAGAGTGGAAAATGGTAGCCCCCGATTTACCATTCGAGTACACTTTTCTTGATGACACAATGGCAGCACAATATAGCTCAGAAGAAAAATGGGAAAGCATTATGAGTTACTCTACAATTTTAGCCACTATCCTCTCCTGCCTTGGATTGTTGGGGATTGTGGCTTTGGGTATGGAAACGAGAAAAAAAGAAATAGGAATACGAAAAATACTGGGCGCACAAGTGCAACAAATCATGTGGTTTTTCACCAGTAAATATTTGCAACTTGTAATGATTGCATTTTTAATAGCCACCCCTGTTTCTTATTTACTTATTACAGAATGGCTATCAGGTTTTGCTTATCGCATTGAGGTAGATGCCACCATATTTATAACAGCAGGCCTCTCTATTATTCTTGTTTCCGCTGGAACTATCGGCATCAAAATTTTCAATGCAGCATTACGTAACCCTATAGAGGCTCTAAGAATAGAATAGGAATCAAACAATCTCCTCTCCCGGTCTTGTTTTCCATCGCTCATGCATCCATACCCATTGAGAGGGATGTGCCCGTACTTGCTCTTCAATAAATGAAGTATAGTTTTGTGTATTCACCAACATATCCTTCTCCTCATCACCTGTAAGTATCAGCGGAATTTCTGGAAGAATGTGCATGTGCTGCATCCCATCCTCCCCCAAATAGATATAGGTAGGCACTACTGCTGCACCCGTTTTCATTGCCAGTATGGTAGCTCCAACTGGAGTTGCTGCTTTCATACCAAAGAAATCCACAAACCGGCTTTTCACTTTAGTATCCTGATCTATTAAAATAGCAATAGAGCCAGCTGTCTTCAAAGCTTTAATGAGCCTCAAGGTTTCTTTACCGCGCTCCACAGCTACTGCTCCATAGGCATTTCTATAATTAAAAAGCAAATCATTTAAACGTTCATCCTTTAGCGGGGTGCCAATAATATTTGGTTTAAGTCCACGCAGCGCCATGTTAGTAATCTGTAAATCAAAGGCACCTAAATGGCAAGTGAGAAAAATCACTCCTTTACCCTTGGCTGTTGCCACCTCGAAGTTTTCAATTCCATGAGTAACTAAGAATTTATCCAAATCTTCCATCGATTTCACACTTCTCGCGCGCAACACTTCACCAGCGTTTTTACCCAACATTTTGAAGCTTTCCTTACTTAAATCAAGAATTTCCCGCAATGATTTTTCTTTATTGTAAGCCATTCCAAGATGCAGAATCATCAGTTCGCGCGTCTTGTTGGCAAATGTGTAAGCTACCCTTCCTAATACACCGCAGAACCATAGCCACAATTTCCTTGGAATAAGATTGGACACGAATATCAGTAAGCGAACAAAATAGTAGATGACCGAATACTTCAGTCGCTTTTTAAAAGGTCGTTTTGCCATAACTGGGGTCAAAGATAAGGCTCACATTCATTATATTCACGCTAAGAGGCACTTTGCTTCAACTTCTTTATCAAATTCAAGTTCGAACGGATGATGACCCTCTACCTTGTTAGGCATGCTAAATCCAGTTGGGAGAATCCTGATCTAAGTGATTTTGATCGTCCTCTAAACGACCGCGGCAGAAAGGATGCCCCACGGATGGGCAAGAGATTAAAAGAAAGAAAAATTGTACCCGATCTCATGTTAAGCAGTCCCGCAAAACGAGCCCTTACTACTTGTAAAGACATTGCTTCCGTTCTGGGCTATGACGAGCCCCGAATAAAAAAAGACCAAAGAATCTATCATGCTGATGAGGATGAATTGATCGCTGTACTAAGTGAAATTAGCGATACCCATAAGGCGGTGATGCTATTTGGACATAATCCCGGATTTACCTACTTCGCCAATATTTTATTCAATACACACATTATGAACATCCCAACGTGCGGAGTAGTTGCTGGCCAACTTAAAATTAAATCATGGGAAGAGATTCGTGCCGGATGTGGTGAATTGGAATTTTTCGACTTCCCAAAGAACAAGAAAAATTAAGGCATAGGAATAAAATCTTTTGCTTTCTTTTTCATGTAACCCTCCTCTCTAAAACGAAAGCCTGCTACTAAACGCACTGTACCAATCGCATTTTGAAATGTCGTTTGCTCATAGGTTACGTTCCGTGATTGGGTGGTAAAGCTCAACCCACTAAAAAATCTTTCTCCATTGTATCCAATCCCAATTCTAGCCAAAGAATAGAAATCAATGCGAATATCATTCCGTGCCTGACTTACTAATTCCTTATATCTCACCCAATAATGAGCTGGCCCTAATGCAAGGGTAAGGTTCAAAAAAAAATCCTTGGCAACAAAAGTATGACTGTACCCTGGAGCAAACCCAAGTGATGTAAACCTTAGTTGATTAACTGATGCACCAGCCCCCCAGTCCACCCAACTTGTTGATGGGATTAAAGCTGAATCAGCCTCCATGGTAAAAGAACTTAAAACATAGCTAACTAAAAAAGAACCTTTACTCACTTTTTGTCTTTCACTAAAAAGATAAGGGGCCCTCAACGAAAATTCTTCATGATTAAATATGTAGGTGAATGACATTCCTGAGTTTCGCGTTATCAAATCCGATCGCTGTGGAAATGGTTGTCCTTTTGGCACTAGAAGATCTGGGTATTGAACATAAAACCCATTGTACCGCTGAAAGTATACATCGGCAAACCACTGTTTCCCTATTGCTATCAACTGCAAATCCTGCACATCACTTTTTCCGTAGAGCTCTTCACTCTCTACGTCAATAGGCAGACCAAATACAATTCCAAGGTTGACATCAAATAGATTAACGTTAAAGCCAGCACTAACAGAATGATTCGCCTTGAAAGTATAAGTCTTTTTTGTATTGCCAGTAGAAACGAGATCGAAATCTAAATCATTTTTTTTGATCAGCGGGCCTAAAAAAAAGTAATGTGAATAGGACTCGATATAATCATTTCGCAGAGAGTCTTGTTCAAATGACTCACCCGCAACTAAGACAGGCCAACCCAACACTACAATTATCAGGAGAGCGCGTGCCATTACAAAATGTACTCGCTCAGATCACGGTTTTTAACCAACCCAGCCAGTTTCTCACTTACCATATCCTCCGTAATCAAGATTTTAGAATTGGCTCCAATTTTATCAGGAACATCAAATAAAAATTCATTAAGCAGTTTACTAACAACGGTTTGGAGCCTTCTGGCACCTATGTTCTCGAGTTCAGCATTAATGGTAAAGGCAGTTTCAGCAATCGCATCCAATGCCGATTCAGAAAAATCTATTACAACTCCCTCAGCCTCAAACAAAGCAATGTACTGTTTTGTTAAAGCGTTTTTAGGTTCTTTAAGTATTCTTACAAAATCCGCCTTGGTTAGATTATCTAGCTCTACCCTAATTGGGAAACGACCTTGCAATTCAGGTATTAAATCGGATGGTTTTGAAATATGAAATGCTCCGGCCGCAACAAACAGCATATGATCAGTTTTTACAATGCCATGTTTTGTATTGACAGTACTCCCTTCTACGATAGGCAATAAGTCGCGCTGTACTCCTTCCCTACTTACATCTGGCCCTCCTTTCCTACCGGCACCAGAAGCTACCTTATCAATTTCATCAATAAATATAATTCCTGAATTTTCGGCTACATGAATAGCCTCTTCTTTCACCTCATCCATATCAATCAATTTGGATGCCTCTTCCTCCAATAATAGCTTTCTTGCTTCAGCCACAGTTACCTTCCTCTTCTTCGCCTTCTTCGGCATCATCCCGCTGATCATATCCTGCAGGTTCATCATCGATGCTTCATCCATCATACCCGCACCAATCATTCCTACACCAGATCCACCTTTCTGATTAATTTGAATTTCCACTTTCCTATCCTCCAACTCGCCATTTTTTATTTTATCCCTAAAGAGGTTTCTTGTCCGTTCATTCAACTCAGCATCTGATGTAGGAGCAGCATCGGTTTCCCCGTTATTTACAGGCATTGGTTTTACACCTGTATTCTTTAAAGGCGGAATCAATGCGTTCAAAATTATCTCATCTACAATCAAAGCTGCTTTCTCCTTCACTTCTTCTTTCTTGCGGGCCTTCACCATGTTTACAGCCTGCTCTACCAAATCACGCACCATGCTTTCCACATCCCGACCTACATAACCTACCTCTGTAAATTTAGAAGCTTCCACCTTCACAAAAGGAGCATCCGACAACTTAGCCAGTCTTCGCGCAATCTCAGTTTTACCAACTCCAGTAGCACCGATCATGAGAATATTGTTTGGAATAATTTCGGATTTGATTTCAGATTTCACGCTCATTCTCCTCCACCGGTTGCGTAGCGCAATAGCCACATTTCTTTTAGCATCATCCTGCCCGATAATGTACTTATCCAATTCATCAACAATTTGGCGTGGTGTTAAATATTTTGAATCCATCATAAACTATCTCCTATTTAAAAATTTTGTTCGTGTTGACACCTAAAGAAAGTTGATAGGCGCCTCCAGTTACGTATCCAGTCCTACTAAAAGCTAAACTCATTTGTTTTAATCTGGCTATTGCACCCAATGAAACGCCAGATCCACCTCCAGCGGTCTCCAGTTTCAATTCCTTATGCTTTAAAAAATTGTACCCAAAAAGAATATTCACATTCCTATGAATCAAGAGCTCGCCACCAAAGGTAAGATGGCTAATTACCTTATCCAATGTATTCATTTCTTCACCCAAAGTATCTCCTTCATATGGAACTTTGTAATCCGTCAAACGGTAGGCAGTTACTGAAAATCGCAAGGGCATATGCTCAGGTTTATATGTAATTCCCATTTGTACGTCAAATGGTAATTTGGATTTACTCGTGGGGCTGTATTCACTCAAAACAATGCCTGCGTTTTTGATTACTAACCCAATGCGTAAATCCTTTGTAGGATGAACAAATACTCCACCTAAATCAATAAGTAATGCATTGGCTCTATATCCTGCCAAAGTCGAGAAGACTCCCTTTACATTAACTCCGAAACGGAAAAGATTTACCTGATGCGATTTACCAATGACAAGAGTTGTTTCTCCAGAGTTAAATGAACCTGTGGGTGTGCCAATGATATCGTACCCTTCAATACTTCCTAAATTCAAATGATTAACAGCAAAACTCAGCGGGCCAACACTCTTAAACCCATGTTGATACGAAAAACTGGATAAACCAGTGCCAGCGAAATAGAATAGATGATTGGCAGAGGCCCAACCATTCAATGTATCTGATGCAAGCGCAGGGTTATATTGAAAAAAGTCGATACTGTAATCTGCTTTCGAAACGTTTACACTTCCCAACCCAGACAATACCGCATTGGAGGGCATCTCCAAAGAAGTAAAAGATTTTGAATTGGATTGAGCCTCAACTTCCAGCATCAATAACACACATGCCATTATGGACAATGCATGCTTTACATTCCGTTTATTATAAAAAAAAATGCAGTCCAACTTCATCCACAGGCAAGTTAATAAAGTATGGACATTGATCTTAGTTCGTTTTACTTTCAGTAAACTGAAATTCAAGCGGCTTGGCTACCTTTTCTTTAAGTAAAGCAATCTTTAACACTTCGTCTACTCCATCTACAAAGTGGAATTTCAACCCACGGATATAGTTCTTTTCTATTTCGTCTATATCGCGTTTATTCTTCTTACTTAAGATAATTTCTTTGATACCGCTTCTTTTGGCTGCGAGAATCTTCTCTTTTATACCACCTACAGGCAACACCTTTCCGCGTAAAGTAATTTCACCAGTCATAGCCAGCTTGTCCTTCACCTTACGTTGAGTAAAACTCGATGCCAATGATGTCAACATGGTAATACCTGCGGAAGGACCATCCTTCGGTATTGCCCCAGCTGGAACATGAACGTGTAAATCATACTGTTGAAAAGCACGATGATCGATTTTCAAGTCGGCTGCTCTTGATTTCAAATAAGACAATGCCGCTACTGCCGATTCCTTCATCACGTCACCCAATTGTCCGGAAAGGGTAAGCACTCCTTTGCCACGACTCAAACTGGACTCCACAAACAAGATATCACCACCTACTTGCGTCCAGGCCAGGCCAGTAACTACCCCCGCAGTTTCATTGTCCTGATATAGCTCTTCATCAAAAATTTCAGCACCAAGTACTTTTACAACAAATGAAGATGAAACCACTTTAGGCACCTCCTCTTCCATGGCAACAGATTTGGCCAAATTGCGAACTACCGTGCCAATTTTTCTTTCCAAATTCCTTACTCCTGATTCACGGGTATATGCCTCAATTATCTTTCTAATGGCCTCACTCTCAAATTTTATCTTTTTGGATTTAAGACCATGCTCATCCAATTGCTTCGGGACTAAATGTTTTTTAGCGATTTGCTCTTTCTCCTCCACGGTATAACCGGTCAGATCAATCACTTCCATACGATCGCGCAAAGCAGGATGTATGGTATCCAAAGAATTGGCCGTAGCTATGAATAATACTTTTGATAAATCGTATTCTATCTCCAGATAGTTATCCGCAAACGAATTATTCTGTTCGGGATCAAGCACCTCGAGTAGTGCAGAAGAAGGATCTCCTCTAAAGTCAGATCGCACTTTATCAATCTCATCCAATATAAAAACCGGATTGGATGACTTTGCTTTTTTTATGTTCTGTATAATCTTTCCGGGCATGGCCCCTACATAGGTCTTCCTATGGCCTCGTATTTCAGCTTCATCATGAACACCCCCTAAGGACATGCGCACATAATTCCTTTGCAAAGATTTTGCAATAGATTTACCCAAGGATGTTTTACCTACTCCTGGAGGTCCATGTAAACACAGAATGGGACCTTTCATATCTTGTTTAAGTTTCAATACAGCAAGATATTCCAGTATTCGGTTTTTAACTTTAGTAAGCCCGTAATGGTCTTTATCCAAAATTCTTTTGGCTCGCTTTAAATCAAAATCATCTTCAGTAAAATCAGCCCACGGAAGATCCAGCATGAATTCGATATAATTCATTGCTACCGGAAACTCCGCAGCCTGAGGGTTGATGCGTTGAAGCTTATCAAGCTCTTTATTAAAGTGTTCCTCTACTTCCTTCGACCACTTCTTTTCCTTTCCTCGCGCTCTTAATTTCTCTACCTCCTTATCAGGACCATCAAATCCCAACTCATCCTGAAGTACTCGTATTTGCTGGCGTAGAAAATAGTCGCGTTGTTGCTGATCAATGTCAGTATGTACCTTCTTTTGAATTTCATACTTAATCTCAAGCATCTGAATTTCCTTCAGCATGTACTTGAGTAACAATGTACCCCTATCCAGAATATTGTTGGTCTCCAGTATCTTTTGCTTATCACTTACCTCCACATTTAGATTGGAAGATAAAAAGTGAATTAAAAATGAAGTACTGTGAATGTTATCCAAAGCCACCTGGGCTTCTTGTGGAATTTCAGGGTTCAACTTTAAAATTTTAGAAGCTGCATCCTGTAGCGATTGCACCAACGCTTTTAATTCATGACCTTTTTTTTCAGGCTTAGGATCAGAAAGCAATTCTACACGAGCTGTAAGGTAAGGATCTTCATTAAGGAACTGTTTAACAGAGAATCTGTTTTTCCCTTGAATTATAATCGTGGTGTTCCCATCTGGCAACACTAACATTTTTATGATTCTTGCAATGGTTCCATACTGATAAAGATCCTCGGCTGTTGGCTCTTCCGCATTCTTGGTTTTTTGAGCGATTACTCCCACAATCCTGTTACCTTGATAGGCCTTCTTAATCAATCGAATTGACTTTTGTCTTGTAACAGTAATAGGAATAACTACCCCTGGAAAAAGTACCGTATTTTTTATAGGAAGAATAGAAAGCTCCTCTGGCAAATCTTCAGGCTTAAGATCAGATTCCTGCTCAGGATTGATCATTTGTATCAGGTCTTCGGAGTCGTCTTGCACCATGGGTGCTATTTCAAGTGTTTTAAACATATGTATACAACGTGTCAATTTGACACATTAATGACTGGTAGTCAATAAATTTTATTTGAAGCATTGTATAGTCAATACCAATGCCAAAAGCACAAGAAATGACCTAAATTTGTTTAAACTTAGGTTTTGAGACCAAAGTAAAGCGAAGAACAGTAGCGTGAAAAAGCCCTTATTAACTGCCCTATCCGTAATTCTATTGTTTTTTTATTTTGAGGGTAATGCTCAAAAAAGGCCCAAAAAACTAAAAAATGCAGGTGTAGTGACCCTTGATGACTCCCTCACCACATACAGCCAGTCTGACATATTCGACTTCCCTAATGTCAATTCAGAACGTTTTTATACCAATAGTAAGGCCCTCCAGGAAATACAACGTTATGACAATGCTGGAGTTGATGATAAACTTTATGAAGCTCTAAAAAATTACGTTAGAAATTTCGGGGTTGAGAATTTCGGTAAAAATGTTCCGATGCTTTGGAAGTTGGCCCAACTATCAGAGACGCATGGGCCTCCCGGTGAAGCTATTCTCATCTACAAGCTCATCCTCAAGCACCATCAACAAGGGATTAACATTGAAAAGTTATTTCATGTCTATGACTCCATTGAAACCGATAAAAAGGAATTTTATGTTCCGCTGGACTATTACTATGACTTGGTAGACTTGCGCAAAGAGATCGATACACTCAGACCTCCAAAGTCAGTGTTGATTAATATGGGAGATGACATTAATTCATTAAAAGAAGACTATGGCCCTACCATCGGTAATGTTGATGACATTTTATTGTTTACTTCTAAACGTAACCTCAAATATGTGGCCGGTGAACGAGTAGTCAATGAAGACCTCTTCTTTAGCTTAACAATGCCCGGAGGATATTGGGGGAAAGCACAAGAATTCACCACCATCAACACGAGTTATAACGAAGGTTCTGCTTGTCTTAGTCAGGATGGTAAACAGTTATTTTTCTCAAGGTGCAACTCACCTGGGTCATTGGGTAATTGCGATCTCTATGTAAGCACTCTTGGAGCCGATAGTGTTTGGTCTGCAAGTAAGAACCTCGGGGCAACCATCAACAGCACAGGTTGGGATTCACACCCTAGCCTCACTCACTCTGGTGATACACTTTACTTTGCCTCTAATCGTGCAGGAGGATTTGGTCTCTCAGACATTTATTACAGCGTGAAAGACGAAAAGGGTGATTGGCAAAAAGCCAAAAACGCTGGCCCCATCATCAATACACGCAACAGTGAAGTAAGTCCTTTCTTTCATCGCAAGTTCAATGTGCTCTACTTCAGTTCTAATGGGCATCCGTTGAATTTTGGCGAATTTGATATCTATAAATCTTATTTCAGAAACGGTAGCTGGGTAGAACCTAGAAACATTGGCCCACTTGTCAATGGCGGAGGTAGTGAATACTATTTTACGATCGACTCAGAATCAAAGTCACTTTACTACGCAAGATCTGTTGAAGAAGATATTAACAATCTTGACCTCTATTCATTTCCCGTTCCGATGGGCGCTCAACCCGAAGCCAACGTGGCTTTAAAGGGATCATTAAAAAGTAGTCAAACAGGTGAACCCCTTAAAGGAATAGTCTCTATAATCGATTTAGATGAGGGCGTAGAAGTTGCTCCAAAATATTTGAGAGATGATGGCACGTTCAACTTTGAGCTTATCAATAAAAGAAATTATTTATTAATCATTCAAGGAGATGATTTTTTCAGAATCGAAGAACTTTTCTTTCTAGATGGTGAAATGCGAATAGATCGTGAAGCAGATCCTATCGAAAGCAAAATAGCTTTTGAATCGCTCGAGTTTGAAAATGGAAAAGCAGACATCCTTGAATCGATGCACAAAGACCTTGATAAGGTGGCTAATTTTTTAATTGATCATCCTAACCTAGGGTTACGCATATCTGGTCACACCGACTCTGCCGGGAAAGAGGAATCCAACCTTAAGCTATCTCAAGATCGTGCTGATGCCATCAGGCGTTACCTACTTGACGCGTTCAACATCAAAGACTCCCGGGTAGAAGCAATTGGATATGGAAGTTCAAAACCCATTGTTCAGGAGCTGACCAATAAGGACAGGCAACTCAACAGAAGGGTTGAATTTGAAATTTTTAAAAGTGATTGATTAGCCGCCAGTAATTAGCTTGGCGATGTCGTTATAAAACACGAACACCATCAATATAAGCAACATGGCCATTCCTACTTTCAATGCAGCTTCGAAAAACTTCTCGGAAGGCTCACGCCCACTGATCATTTCATAAAGAAGAAACACTACGTAGCCGCCATCCAAGGCTGGAATTGGTAGTAAGTTCATGAAAGCCAATACCATTGAAAGCAATCCGGTCATTCTCCAAAAGCGCTCCCAGTCCCATTCAGTACCAAAAGCCTGCGCCATGCCAATAGGGCCTGACAACGATTTTTGAAATGAAATATCTCCAGAGAATATTTTTTTGAATGCTTTTAGCTGCAAAAAGATAACACCAAAAGCACGCTCAGTTCCCAATCCTATAGATTCACCAAAACCATAATTAACATAAGCCAATTGGTCTTTATCTAAACCTTGTGGGAGGAATCCTATCACATCATAGCCCTTAAAGCTCTCAGCAAACGTTAGTACCTCTGCGCCACGCTGAACCTTGAAAGAGATAGAGTCACGTGCACCAGCCTTTACAATATCAATTACTTCATCCTGATAAGCAACGGGTTGACCATCCACCTCAAGGAATTTGTCACCAGGCTTCAAGCCTACTTTGCTACTAATACTTTCTTTCTCCGCTACTGTACCATCCTCAGCTTTGTAAGGTGCAACTTTGGAAATCCTTCCTACGACAGCAGGAATACGAGGAGCCACAAAACTTGCAGCTGCTTCCTTGCGATTAAAGTTTTCTATAAAATCGGAAGGGATAGCAATGTTTACTTCCTGCCCATCCCTTAAAACAGTATAGTAAGAGTCTTGTGACAGCAACACATCAGGTTTAATGATCTCTTGAAAATCATCAAAATCCTTACCGTTGATTTTTACAATTTTATCACCGGTTTTAAACCCTATTTCTTCACCCAATGTAAGGGCATCTATCCCGCCATTGTTATTAATCAAATCTTTTGGAATGTAAGTGTCTCCAAGAAAGTAAGTAAGTCCTACAAAAATCAACACCCCTGTAATCACATTAACTATAATTCCACCAAGCATTACAATTAGTCTTTGCCACGCTGGTTTAGCACGAAACTCCCACGGTTCGGGTGGCAATTTCATTTGCTCCTTATCCATGCTCTCGTCCACCATTCCGGCAATCTTCACATATCCACCCAGTGGAAACCAACCAATACCAAATTCTGTGTCCCCTATCTTTTTCTTGAAAAGAGAAAAGTTGAGCACATTGGCCATTGGGAAAAGAAAATCGAAGAAAAGGTAAAACTTCTCCACCTTGATGTTGAACATCCTGGCGGTAATGAAGTGTCCCCATTCATGTACTGCTATTAAAATTGAAAGGCTCAGCAGAAGCTGGGCCGTCATAATCATTCCTTCCATGCTTGTTATTTCTTTTCTCTAAATCTACTTTTTAATACACTCAGTGGCTTTTATCCTTGTTTCTTGATCTGTAGCCACATAGTCTTCATAGGTCGGATGTGCCACAAAGCTTATTTTTCCCATGCATTCCTCCACCATCTTCGACATATCAAGAAAACCAATATTATCCTTTAAAAATTCAGCCACTGCTACTTCATTGGCAGCATTCAGCACACAAGGCATGTTTCCACCCCTGTTTAATGCCTCAAAGGCCAGCGCAAGATTACGAAAAGTTTCCGTATCGGGCTGCTCAAAAGTAAGTGCTGGGTACTTTGTGAAGTCAAAACGCTCAAAATCGGTCTTCAATCTTTCGGGATAGGTCATAGCAAATTGTATGGGTAAACGCATATCTGGCAGTCCAAGTTGCGCTTTTATAGACCCGTCTTGAAACTGTACCAACGAATGCACTATTGATTGAGGGTGTACCACTACCTCCACTTCTGCTGGCTTTAATCCAAACAACCATTTTGCTTCGATTACCTCCAAACCCTTGTTCATTAGCGTAGCGGAATCAATGGTTACTTTGGCGCCCATCGTCCAGTTGGGGTGTTTGAGTGCTTGGGCCTTGGTCACAGTTTCCAAATCTGATCTTTTCATCCCTCTGAAAGGACCTCCGGAAGCCGTAAGAATGATTTTCTCAATTTTGTTTTCAAACTCTCCCACTATGCATTGAAAAATAGCTGAGTGCTCTGAGTCAACCGGATAAATATTTACACCTTTTTCTTTGGCCAATGAAGTGATGAGTTCACCCGCCACCACCAATGTTTCCTTATTGGCCAATGCAATAGGCTTGCCAGCCTCAATGGCTTTTATAGTAGGCCGTAGTCCCGAATATCCTACCAAAGCCGTAAGTACCAAATCAATGGTATCCATTTGAACTACCGAAGCTAATGCATTCTCTCCAGCGTAAACTTTTATATCCCTTGGATCTAAAGCGTCATGCACTTTGGCATAGTATTCTTCATTCACAATGACAACAGCATTGGGCTTAAACCGCAGCGATTGTTCAATGAGCAGGTCAGCATTGTTCTGAGCTGTGAGTACTTCCACTTCAAAGTAATCCGGATGCGCTCCAATTACTTCAAGCGCCTGCGTACCAATACTTCCTGTTGAGCCTAAAATGGCTATGTGCTTTTTTGATTTCAATTGAGCGTATTAAAATAAGTTCGATAATGTGGTTTGACCATCTTCAAAATACCATTGCGTCCAATCATTACCAAGATAAAGATTAACAAAAAGAAATTTCTGAAATGAAACGGTTTAAGCTTAAATGCCATAATCATATTCTCCCAGGCCTTACTGTCCATTTTCCAATAGAGATAATAGGTTGCCGCCTGTTGGTAAATCAATGAAGGATTGGTTACGTATGTTTGAGCTAATTTGTCAAGATACTGGTTCACTTTATCAGGATTGTTGCTCATCAGATCATCGACACCTACGGCCCTTCGCTGCTTCGACAAGCTGCTGATTACGTTATCCAAATTGACGAACCTGATAGTAAAACTCCTTCTAGACAAAGATGTTTCTAGAATTCTATAGAAATAAAGTCTATCAGGAAGATTCACCGCTTTGAATTGATCCACAATGCGGGCAGCAAGATCAGAATCAGCCATATTATCTTTGAAATAAGGCCGATAAAGTTCTGAAAATGCTTCAATCACTTTTATTCTCATCACTGTTGTAGGACCATGAAACTGTGATTGTAGCAAAATTGCATCACGGATAGACTGATAGTTTGTTTGAAGGTTCATATGCCTTATAACATAACCTTTCATATCTATTGCTGAATACGAAGTGCCACACATAGCCAATTCTTTATCTTCATCCAATAGCGCTATCTGTTTTTCAAGACGTACTGGGTGAGACACATCATCTGCATCCGTTATGGTAAAAAACTCAGTTTGAATTTTATCCACAACTTCATTGACAACTGCCACCCTTCCCCTATTCTCGTTATGATAAATTTTAGATATGCGAACGTCATCTATTCCTTCAATTACTTCACGGGTACTATCAGTAGACCCATCATCAATAATCCAAAGCTGAAAATTGAGAAAAGTTTGATTTAAAATACTTGCTACTGCCTCACCTATATACTCAGCAGCATTGTAGGCAGGCATTATAATAGTTAGCCTGGGTATTAGCTCAGTCACCATTAATCAATAGAATACGCTCTCATCGAATCGGCAATCTTTCGATCATTCGAAAGGCGAGGCACTTTATTTTGACCACCCAATTTCCCCTGCGATTTCATATACTGAATAAATGAATTTCTCTTTAGGGGAGTAATGATTAATGTTCTTAAAATACTGCCGGTGATCAGGTCATCATAATAAACATTGAGTTGGCGCAGGTGCTCATCCAACTTAGCGGAAAATGCGCTAAAATCTGATGGCGGATTAGCAAACTCTACCAACCACTCATGGTGAGGCAATCCTTCTTTTGGGGTCACCTGAGGAGCAACTGTAAACTCCACTAATTCCACTTCAGGAAATTGCTCCATTGTAGCTTTCATTGCTTTCTCCACTTCTTCACCAATTACGTGCTCTCCAAAAGCTGAGATAAAGTGTTTGATTCTACCACTCACAATTATGCGGTAAGGTTCTTTAGAGACAAACTTTATCGTATCTCCAATAGCGTATCCCCACAATCCTGCATTACTATTGATAATCAGAGCATAATTTTTTCCCAACTCTACTTCTTCGATAGAAAGTCTGGTAGGGTTTTCATTAAAATATTCATCAGCTGGAATGAACTCATAAAAAATACCTGAATTCAAAAGCATCAGCATACCTTCCTCATGTTGAGAATCCTGATAAGCAATAAATCCCTCCGAGGCTGGATACAATTCAATAGAATCAATTTTTTTACCAATCGATTCAAACAGCTTAGCGCGATAAGGCTCAAAGTTCACGCCCCCATAAACAAACAAAGAAAAATCAGGGAACACATCCATGATCTTCTTTCCTGTTCGTGCCTGTATCCTATCAAAATACATTTGTACCCAGGGAGGAATACCCGATATAAGTGACATTTTTTCATTGATCGTCTCATCAATAATCTTCTCCAGTTTTTCCTCCCAATCTTCAATGCAATTAGTCTCATAAGACGGCATCTGGTTTCCTCTTAAGTACCCTGGTACGTGGTGATTAACAATGCCTGATAGTCTACCTGTGTTGATCCCCGCCTTTTGATCCAACTCCGGGCTGCCTGACAAGAAAATTAGTTTATCATCCAAAAATGTGCTTCTTCCTGACTCATGTACATAACTCAACAATGCATTACGAGCACTGTTGATATGATTGGGAATAGAATCTTTTGTGACAGGAATATACTTAGTGCCGGAAGTTGTGCCAGAAGTTTTAGACAAATAGGCTGGCTTACCTGGCCATAAAATATCCGGATGGCCTTCTACCACCAAATCAAAATAGTGCTTCAACCCCTCATAGTCCTTTATTGGCACACAGTTCTTAAAGTCATTGTATGACTTTAACTCACCAAAGTGGTGATCTTTTCCAAACTGAGTTTCAGTAGCTTTTTCAACGATACTTTTTCGTATCCGCTCCTGTGACAAACCCGGCTGCGCAGCCCATCGCTTTGTTTGCGCATCAATTATCGATGCAAATGGTTTAGCAAGTATCGAACGGATTCCCATAGTTCGTAAAAGTAGAAAAAGTTAAGCGGAGCCGAAGGAATCTGACATTTCTTCCGTAAGAATACTTTGGGATTATATTTGCTTAAGAAGCATTGGCAATTTTCGAAACTTCATTGAAGGCAATAGCGTTGTAATCAAAACATTTGGACATGAATACACTCAAAACAATTGTTATTGGATTTTTAGCAGGTATCGCGGGAGCATATGCTTTTTTTACCTATCAAGTAGAAGACGGAGCCTTATCAGCATCTGAAAAGGGGCAATACAACGTAGCTTCCTATACACCTGATGATGCTTATCGCCCTACTATTACCGCGCCTAGAGAAAATTCAAGCCTGGCCAATGTAGATTTCAGTACAGCTGCAGAATTAGCCATACCCAGTGTGGTATACATCAACAGTATTTCTCAGAGTGGAGTCTCCTACTCCTATTGGGATATGCTCTTCAATGGAAGATCTCAAACACAGGTAAGCTCTGGATCAGGAGTTATTTTTACCAATGATGGCTATATCGTTACCAACAACCATGTGGTAGAATCGGCTGAAAAAATTCAAGTGCTCTATAATAAGAAGGTATATGATGCAGAACTGATTGGAACAGATCCTTCCACAGATTTGGCTGTATTAAAAATCGAAGAAACCAACCTTCCTGCCATCACCCTAGGTAGTTCTACCAATTTGTCGGTTGGTGAATGGGTACTTGCTGTGGGAAACCCTTTTTCACTGTCCTCAACAGTTACCGCAGGTATTGTGAGTGCCAAAGGAAGAAGAATCAACATTGTGGACGATAAATTTCCCATTGAATCCTTCATTCAAACAGACGCAGCCATTAACCCAGGAAATAGTGGGGGTGCCTTAGTCAATAAAAATGGCGAATTGGTGGGTATCAACACTGCCATTCTCTCCCGAACAGGCTCCTACACCGGTTATGCTTTTGCAGTCCCTATCGATATAGCTAGAAAAATAGTAGAAGACCTTGTGAAATATGGCATTGTACAAAAGTCATTTTTTGGCGCCAATGTGGTGGAGTATGATTTCAAGAATGCTGAAAAATACAACCTCAAAACCAACGTAAAAGAATTTAATGGCGTGCTCTTAGCTGAATTGGAAAAGCAAGGACCCGCCATGAAAGCAGGACTTAAGCTGGGCGACATCATCGTGAAAGTGAATGAAATTGATATAAATAGCAAAAGCGAATTTGAGGAAGAGCTCAGTCATCACTCTCCTGGTGATAAAATTAAAGTAGCGTACTTACGAGATGGGAAGCTGAGTAACACAGAACTTAGCTTAGTTAACCGAGATGGTGAAACCAGCCTTATAAGACGCAAATTGTATAATGATGCCACCTTGGGTGCTACACTCGAGGCGGTTGAATACGGTGTGAAAGTATTTAGAATTACAGACGGTTTGTTCAAGAAAATTGAACTTCCGGAAAATTACACCATCATTTCAATCAATAGACAGCGGGTAAGAGACCCTCAGGAAGTGATTGATTTCTTTAATAAATATAAAGGAAGAGTGATAATTTATGGTGTAACCAGCTCAAAACAAGAGCTTCCTAAGTCTTTCTACCTGCAGTAGACTAGGATACCATCCTTAGTTTCAACTTTTTGCTCAGCTCATCCACTGAGTTTTTAAAGTTAGGATCAGCCTTCATCATATCCTCTACCGATTCCAAGGCATGAATAACAGTGCTGTGGTCACGACCTCCAAAATTTTCCCCGATAAGGGCCAAAGTAAGCTGTGTATATCTTTTGCAGAAATACATGGCTAACTGGCGTGGGATAACAATCTCTCGTTTTTTTATTTTGGCCTTCAGGGAATCCAGACTCACTTTAAAGTAATCAGCTACCGTTTTTTGAATAAAGTCCACACTTACATCCGACTGAATCTCTTTCACAATGTTCTTGAGGACTTCCTTTGCCAACTCCAGGTCAATTTCCTTTTTGAGCAATGTTGCATGGAACATCAGTGAATTCAGCACACCTTCCATATCACGGAGGTTTGTGTCTACACTGTATGCGAGGTATTCAGCAACTTCAGTTGGAATTTCAATTCCGTCTGACTCCATTTTATTATGGATGATGGCCAATTTCGTTTCAAAGTCAGGCTCCTGTAAATCTGCGGTCAATCCCCACTTGAAACGTGACAGCAATCGCTCCTGAAACCCTTTCAAATCCCTAGGAGGGCAATCACTTGTCATTATAATTTGTTTGCCTGACTGATGAAGCTGATTAAAGATATGGAAGAACATTTCCTGCGTCTTCTCTCTTCCAGCAAGGAACTGCACATCATCCAGTATCAAAAGGTCTACTTGCAAATAAAAATTTTGGAAATCCTGCAGTTTGTGATTTTGCAGTGCATTCAAAAACTGATTGGTAAAATCATTTTGATCTACATACAATACTATCTTATCAGGAAGGCTCTTTTTGATCTCATTTCCTATGGACTGCACTAAGTGAGTCTTACCAACACCCACTCCACCATAAAGCATCAATGGGTTAAAAGAGGTCACACCAGGCTTTTTAGCTACAGCCACACCAGCGGATCGGGCCAGGCGGTTACAGTCACCCTCTACAAAATTATCAAAGCTATAGGCGGGGTTGAGTCTGGAATTAACGGTACGAGGATCAAGGGCCTTAAAACTGAATGGAGAATAGTCATCCAGGTTTCCGTTCCCATTTTGAGCCTGAGAACCATTATTGCGCCTCATTCCCGTTCCATTGGGGTAATTAACCATCAATGGCGGGTTGTGATGATTTCCACTATCAACAATAACAGAATATTCCAACCGCCCAGAAACGCCAAGTACTCCATGAACTGCCTTTTTCAATACAGGCACATAGTGCTCTTCAAGCCATTCATAAAAAAATTGAGATGGAACCTGAATAGTTAAAACATCGCCCGCTGATCTCAGTGGAACGATGGGTTTAAACCATGTATTGAAATTTTGTTCGTCTACTTCTTTTCGAATTATTTCGAGACAGTCATTCCAAATGGTGCCGCATTCAACTTCCATTACTAGGATCTAAGTACAATAGTGTTTTCTTCTTTTTCCGATCAGGGAAAGGGAGACAAAGGTGTAAAAAAATTGAAGAACAAAAAAGCTAAAGTTGAGCTTGATTATCAGAAAAATTTGCTTACAACACCAAAACGATTTTAAAAAAATTGTATAAGTGTAAACTTAGATTCAATATTGGGATTCAGAGAATTTTGGAAGCTAAAACAATTTAAATGCATGGCACAAAGTCAATTTGACACTTTTAACGTGACCGACCTTAAAACATGGACTGAGGCAGCCAAAAAAGAATTGGGCGGGAAAGATCCTTTTGATGCACTTACTATTTCAAAGAATGATTTGAGCATCAAACCGTACTATGATAAAGAAGACATCGAGGGTTTAACAATAAATAAGCTCAGACCATCATCCAATCCTTATTTAGGGCCACGAGGTTGGTATAATACTCCTGCTATTGCTGTGAGGAATTGTAAGGAAGCCAACAAACTGGCATTAGAGTATTTAAATAGTGGTGCTGATGGAATACAGTTTACGCTAGAAGTTGAGGCAGAACTTGAGCAATTGCTTGACAAAATAGAATTGCCTTATTGTAGTATCTTTTTTGTTGTCAAAACTGGTCATTCTAAGATATTGGGCGATTTCGCACATTATGTAAAGAATAAAGACTTTGACAAAACTCAAATAGTTGGGGGAATCTTTTGGCAGACACCCTTTGATATAAGCAGTCTTTCGCTCCAGTACCTGGAAGGTTGGGATAATTTTCATGCCTTAGGATACATCGTACCACAAACTGAAGGACCCATCGATGAAATTGTTGATGCCTTACTTGCAGGTGTATCACTTCTAGATAGTAATGAAGGTAACGCAGCTCAACTCCTTCAGCAGCTTACTTTCTCCTATTCAATAGGTACAGATTTTTTTATGGAAATCGCCAAACTCAAAGCATTCAGAAGGCTTTGGCAACAAGTAAGCCATGCTTATGATGTAAAAGATAACTCACTGTTACTACACGGCATTTCAAATCCCTGGAACAAGGAGAGCTTTCAACCCAATGCCAATATGATCAAAAGCACCACGGCTGCGTTAAGCGCTATACTAGGGGGTTGTGAAGCTATTACCATAATGCCCGAAGAAGATAACTCATTTAAAAATAGAATTGCCCGCAATGTGCTAACTGTATTGCGTGAAGAATCTCATTTGAATCAAACTGCTGATGCCGTGGCAGGCTCCTACTACCTGGAAAGCCTCATTGAGCAAATGGCCAAAATTGCCTGGGCAAAGTTTCAGCAAAAAATAAATACATGAAGCCGGATTTCACAAAAATAAAATACAATCAATTCACCCCCTCTGAATCTACGGATGCGATTCATCAACCCATCGTTACCGCAGAAAAAATTGAGATCAAGTCACAGTACACAAAACCTGATGATCATTTACTGGGCAATTTCACTGCTGGGGTTCCTCCTTATTTGAGAGGCCCATATGCCTCTATGTATACCGTAAGGCCGTGGACTATCAGACAGTATGCAGGTTTTTCCACAGCTCGTGAGTCTAATGAATTTTACAGAAAAAATTTAGCTGCAGGTCAAAAGGGACTTTCCGTTGCATTTGACTTGGCCACGCACAGAGGATATGATTCTGATCATCCGCGCGTAGCAGGTGATGTTGGCAAAGCGGGGGTGGCTATTGATTCGATATTGGATATGAAAATCCTTTTCGATCAAATTCCACTTGATAAGATGTCTGTATCAATGACCATGAACGGAGCAGTTATTCCTATCATGGCATTTTACATCGCAGCAGCGAAAGAAGAAGGTATTGATCAATCATTACTCAGCGGTACCATTCAAAATGATATTCTCAAAGAATTCATGGTTCGCAATAC
>JAGQYK010000036.1 GCA_020436125.1 Cyclobacteriaceae bacterium
TGCTTCATCATTTTGTAGTTTTCTTTGTAATGTGATGTATCCCAATTGGCTATTAAATGAGAATTCAGTGAGTGCCAGTTTACGTGCACTTGTAATTTTTTCAAAATCAGTTCCGTTGTCCAAACCTAATCCTTCCAAAGCACCATTGATTTGATCAGAATTGGCAGAAATTCCTCCGAGCAGAGTGAATAAATTGTTTGCCTTGTTGTTTGTAGGGGAAAATGGTGCAACCGATGAGGTTATCGCATTGTTATATATTTTATCAGATTCACCCATGTCCATGAAACCAACCACATTCCGAAGTGTCTGAGTGTCATTGGATCGATTCAATAGATATACTTCAACACGGGTTATATTTACGCGTGATGTAACATTGGGAAGTGTACCCAGCCACTTTTCGAAATTGTCGCGGAAGAATTGACCAAGAAAAAAGTGACGATTTTCATCATAGCTGGAGGCCACAATTTCAAATGGCCGACCCTGTGCTGCGCCATTGGTGCCGCCTTGTATTTCTATGGTTGATTGTTTACCTCTTTGTGTAGTGGCCAATGAGGTAACAAAAAGTTTTCCAAATTGAAGTTGGGCTTTTATACCGAAAAGATTCTGAGACCCGGTAATCAAACTATTATTGAGTGGTAAGCTCACATTACCAATTTCAAGTTTTTTCAGTACGTCTTCTTTGAATCCTGTGTATTCTACTTTCATATTGTTCTGAAAGTCGAATGAATTGTTGTTGTCAAAGTTGGTGGTAATAGCTAGTTTTTCTCCTACTTTTCCAACTACACTTAAATTGATTTGTTGATCAAATTCGAAACCTCCGTTCCGTTGCTGACGAATAGGTATAGATGGATTTTCTATTTTTTGCCAAGATCCACCAAAATCCAATGTGACAAATCCACGTGGGATAAGCTCCACATAACTGCCGCCAAAAATTCTATCAAGCACTGGGCTGACATAAATCTTCGGAATAATGTTTCTACTGCTCACTGCACTCTCACCATCCAATGCCCGGCTTCGGGATTGCCAGTAGTCTTTTTTAATTTCTCTGGTTTGTTGTGCGTTGAACTCATCGAAACTCATGGTGGAGGCGGGGCGGAAGTTTACATTGCCAATCTTTTCATAGATTGTGTAATTCATTCCAGTGTCAATCTCTACGTCAAGGTTGAAGCTTTTAGGGTCACTTAGAAAAAGAGGTGAGTTGGTGGTACGATTTGAGAAGGGATCTCCATATCTGTCAGATGGCCTAAACGATGGCCGATAGGGGTTGATAGGGCGTTTCGGTATCGTATCGCCTTTAACAGTAGCAGTGGTATCTGCCTCCTGAGCCTGCACATAGGAAGTCTGTAAGCAAGCTATAAGCAGCAAGCCCAATCCTATGAGGTGAATTGTGGGTCTGGTTAAGGTCAATCGTATCTCAGGCGTTTTTCAATGCCAGCTTCACAAGCTCTTCTAAACTAACTGTATTTCCTGATTTTTTCAGGACTGTATCGATGCTCTTTTCGGCAGCCGCTTTACCAATCCCCAGCGTCATCAACGCTGTTAACGCCTCATTCCGCATCGTATTGTGTCTAATTCCGGCAATTCCGCCAGTCTCCCCAATGGGCTCTTTCCTTAGTTTGTCCTTCAGTTCAAGTATAATCCTTTGTGCTGTTTTTCCCCCAATTCCTTTTACTGCCTGCAGAGCGCCCACATCTTCTGCCGTAATGGCTTGTTGTAGTTCACTGGGCGGTAAATAAGATAATATTACCATGGCAGTATTAGGGCCCACTCCGTTTACAGCAATCAGGTTTTGAAACATAGATTTTTCTGCCTTATTACTAAAACCATAAAGTATATGGGCATCCTCCCGTACCTGTAAATAGGTGGACAGTTGAATATTCTCTTTGTCTTTGATCTCAGAGAAGGTATTCAATGAAATGGATACCTGATACCCTATTCCATTTACCTCTATGATGACATAAGTTGGCTCTTTATGGACTAGCTTCCCTTTTAAAAAGGCAATCATATTTTAAAAAGTATAACCCGCTAAGCTAAAAAAAATAGATGAATTAGCGGTGTGATTAAGCTTGTTCGTTTTGCTCCCTTAATATGGCATCTACCACAGCTATTGATGCCATATTAACAATATCACGGATGGTGCTACCCAACTGTAGAATGTGAACAGGTTTATTCATTCCTAAAAGAATAGGGCCAATAGCCTCGGCTCCTCCCAATTCAATTAATAGCTTATAGGCAATGTTTGCAGATGCCAGATTGGGGAAAATAAGGGTATTGGCGCCACCATCGGCCAATCTGCTAAACGGATACATTTCCTTTTGCAACTCAGTGTTCAGGGCAATATTTGCTTGGATGTCCCCATCTATTATTAGATCAGGATATCTTCTTTTTGCAATTTGTGCAGCTTCACGCATTTTATCAGGAATTATTCCCTTGCTGCTTCCAAAATTGGAATAAGACAGCATTGCCATCTGTGGCTTGACATCAAAAAACTTAACGCCAATACGTGTCAACCCAATAATATCTGCTAATTCTTCTGTACTAGGGTCAACATTTACAGTGCAATCGGAGAAGAAGAATGTCCCCTTTTTATTCATGATGATGTACATACCCGCCACGCGTTTTACGTGAGGAGCAGTACCGATCACCTGCAATGCTGGTAAAATGGTTTTCGGATAATCTTTGGTAAGCCCTGACACTACTGCATCTGCGTCACCATGCTCCACCATCATAGCAGCATAGTAATTGCGATCAAGGAGAGACTTTTTGCAGTCTTTTAATGTCATCCCCTTCCTTTGTCTTTTTAAATAGAGCTCTTCTGCATATTGGTCAATATTGGCAGTCTCCTCATGAGGGGAAATAATAGGGCATCCTTGTAACTCTAACTTATGTTCTTTTATGAGTTCCTCTATTTCTTTTCTGTTGCCTAAAAGTATAGGGATAGCTATTCCTTCATCCTTTAGTATTTGGGCTGCCTTTAATATTTTATGGTGATTGGCTTCAGTGAACACAACTCGTTTCGGATTTTTCTTAGCGCGAGTAATTACCCTTGATATTAATTTCTGATCAATACCAATTCGCTTTAATAGGTCTTCATTGTATTTGCCCCAATCCTCAATATGGTGTTTGGCAACACCAGAGTCCATTGCAGCTTTAGCAACCGATGGCGAGATAGAGGTAATTAATCTTGGGTCTAATGGTTTTGGAATAAGATACTCGCGTCCAAATTCAATTACGGAATTGCCATAAGCACGAGTAACCATATCAGGTACCGTCTCTTTAGCAAGATTAGCCAGGGCATGCACAGCAGCCAGTTTCATGGCTTCATTAATTTCGGTAGCACGAACATCAAGCGCACCTCTAAAAATGTAGGGAAACCCTAATACGTTGTTAATTTGATTGGGATGATCAGACCTACCTGTTCCCATGATCAAATCTGGTCGCACTTCTTTTGCCACCTCATAAGCTATTTCAGGGTTAGGGTTGGCTAAGGCAAAGACGATGGGATCATTGGCCATAGATAAAATGTCTTCACCCGTCAGGATGTCTGCCACTGAAAGGCCAACGAAAGCGTCTGCTCCTTTTAAAGCCTCTGATAGTGTGGATAGTTTTCTTGTGGTCGCGAATTCTGCTTTTATTGGGTCAAGATTCGCTCGATCTTTGGTAATTACACCTTTACTGTCACACATGATTAGGTTCTCTTTCTTGAGACCTAATGATAAGTACAACCTTGAACAAGAAACGGCAGCAGCGCCTGCACCATTTACAACGAGTACAATTTCTTCTATTTTTTTATTAACAAGCTCCAGCGCATTGAGCAAACCAGCGGACGAAATAATAGCAGTGCCATGCTGATCATCATGCATGACAGGAATGTTCATCTTCTTCCTCAGTTGTTCCTCAATCTTGAAGCACTCAGGCGACTTAATGTCTTCCAGATTAATACCACCAAAAGTAGGCTCAAGAGCCTTTACTATTTTTATAAACTCATCGGGATCATTTTCGTCAATCTCAATATCAAAGACATCTATGCCTGCAAACTTTTTAAAGAGAACCCCTTTTCCTTCCATCACAGGTTTAGATGCTTCAGGGCCTATGTTACCAAGGCCAAGCACGGCCGTGCCGTTGCTGATCACTGCAACGAGATTTCCTTTAGCTGTGTATTTGTAAACGTCTTCCTTGTTTTTGGCTATTTCTTTGCATGGTTCAGCAACGCCTGGCGAATAGGCCAATGCGAGATCTAATTGTGAACTCAAAACTTTTGTAGGTACTACTTCTATTTTGCCGGGTTGGCCTTGCGTGTGGTAGTTCAACGCATCTTGCTTTCTAATCTTAATCGACATAATTACTCATTTCAGAAGAACCTGAAATTTACGATTTTAACTAGAAAATGAAGGGAATCTGCGGAAAATTAACCTGCCACTTTTTTATCAGATGCCAATCGTATTTTGTCTTTTTAGAAGTAAGCTATGGTTGTGTTACAATGGATTCACTTGTTCTGAAAGTTCCCAATATAGTTTCCAACTCACGCATTATTTCACGTTGATCTTTACTTGGGCTGAAAGTAAACCCTTCTATGTAGTATAATTTTCCTTTTAGTTCATCAACCAATGCATACCCAACGAAAGGACCACCCATTGAAAAATTGTTAGCTCTCCAAAGTCCTCTTATTTCAACTGCGTAGTTGCCACTTAAGCTCACTTCTTTAGTCGTTACCGGAATAAAGGGAACAGTGGTTTCTGTAATTAAATAGGAATTGGCTACTTCGGGGTCTTCGAATAAATATTTTTTACAAAACTCATCCCTTAAAGCGATAAGGTTTTCTTTTTTGAATTGATCTTGAGAGTAGTAGGGAGTAGAAGCTATGAATATATCTTTATCATCTGCAGTATTAATTTGCCGCATCCACAGAAATTCTTTGTTGTTGACAACAAGTTTATAACCGAATGGAATTTTAATATCACATTCCATATTTTTCTGAAGCCAGTCGCTCACTCCTGTTATTTGTCCTGATTTATATAATGAGACACTTAAGCGTTCTTTTTCTTTTCTATTGAAATGTTCAATTAAATGATGTCCCTTGGTTCGAATATTATTCAGTAATTCTTCCTCTGTATTGCCAAATAAATACATCACCTCTTGTCCTTTTGCATAGACATCCGGCATGGTAAGCACGTAAGCACTGGGGTCTGTTTTGATTTTTTGCAAAGATTCTGGAGTGAAGTTTCTCTTCAGCATATTAGATCCCGCAGACCGACTGTCAAGTGTTACAGCAAAAATGAGATTGCGTCTTTGCTTAAGGACAAAATTCAATTTACGGGGATCAATCCATCTCATTCTGAATATGGATTCGGCTCTTGGTAAACCTTCCATTTCTATTCGAAAAAGGGAATCTATTGTATTGCCTAATGGACCATTCCATTGAGTAGAGTCCATTACCAAATACATATCCCCAGTAAGACCAGAGGCAGGGGGCAGGCTGCCCTTATCATTACCGCAAGACCAAAACAAAACAATGATGAATCCGCTAAATAGTACCCTTCTCATGAACATAATTTTATACATAGTACTAACTCGTAACTTTTCAAAAGTCACAATTTTCAAGATGGGAAGATACCATTTTCAAATTCTAAAGAAAGGCATCATACACAGATGGCGTGCTCCATGCTGTTCAAATTCAACGTGTTAGCCGATAATTAGTTTTTGACCAGGCTGTAATTTTGTTGATTTAAGATTATTTAAAGTTTTAATCTTTTCAATTGTCAGCCCTTCGAATTTTCTTGAAATATCCCACAAAGTGTCACCAGGTTGTACAGTATAAATTTTAGCATCAGGAGGCAACATCACCTCTGTGGCCTTTGGGGCTTGTTGATTGCTTGCCACCGCTGTTGGCGTGTAGTCGCGATTGGATGGAAGCACCCAAATGTTTAATCGTTGCCCGATCCTTATGGTATTGCTGTTCAGATTATTCCAATTCTTTATGTCACCTACACGCACATGATAGCGTTCAGCAATTTTTCCTAAAACATCTCCAGATCGTACCCGATAGGCAACCAGTTCCCGACCGTAGGTACTTCCAAGTGTATTTTTTGCAAGCGCTTCCAATTCTTCCTTCCCAACACGCGATGCTGAATCAAGAATTGATGTTCTGTTGAGCATAAGATTTTCTTTTGCCGATAAAGGAACTCGAACAACATACTCTCTTCCGGTTCCAGGTATAGCTTTTCTCAACACAGAAGGGTTTAGCTTAATCAAATCTTCCATATTGGCACCTGTAAGGTTGGCAAATGTTTCAAAGTGAAGAAAGTGATTGATGGAGATAGTGTCATGAGCAACAAGTGGTTGCTCTGGCGATTCATATAAATTGTGTTTGTCGGAATAATTAAGAGTGTACATGATCGCAATAAATTGCGGCAGGTATGATCGTGTTTCTCTGGGTAGATAGCGATAGATTTCCCAAAAATCTTTTTTATATCCTGATCTACGAATAGCCTTCCTTACATTGCCCGGGCCAGAGTTATAAGCAGCTAGTGCCAATTCCCAGTCGTTGAACATACCATAAAGCTCACCAAGGTATTTGCAGGCTGCCTCTGTTGATTTATCAGGATCCATTCTGTCATCAACATACCAATCGTTATACAATCCAAAATGCCTTCCAGTAGCCGACATAAATTGCCACAAGCCTACAGCTCTTGCTCTTGAGACAGCCCGTGGATTAAGCCCAGACTCCACAATGGCTAAGTATTTTAATTCATCTGGCAGGCCATATTTAGCGAGGTATTTTTCAAAAAGAGGGAAGTATAAATCTTTTCTGCTTAATACCATGCGAGTGTAGTCGCGGTCTTTAACTGTGAAGTAGTTGATAAAGGCATGAGTGCGGTCATTGTATGTCAATCTGATATCTCCCTGAATACAGCTCAATCGATCAGCAATTAATTCAGGAGATTCACTTGTTGGAAAAAAATTGGGATCTATTATTTCAGTCAATTCTGTATCAATGTCGATGGAATCAATGGAGAATGCAGCGTCCAATTCAGCCGTAAGGAGAGAATCAAGGTTAAAGTCCTGAGCGAAAATTTGCTGAGAAAAAATGAGTGTCAGCGCGAATGAAAAAAATATTTTCACGGATTTATTATTTAGTATCTACTCTTATCAAGAAGAATATTCGAAGTTCATCAAAACTTTTGAGAATTGAAAAAGTCTGGACTCATCAAAATCGTTGGCGACCACCTGTAATCCGATGGGGAGTCCTTCTCCATCAAGGCCGCAAGGCACAGATAAAGCTGGCACCCCCGCTACATTGGCATGTACGGAAAATAAGTCGGCAAGGTACATAGCGATAGGATCTTTTATATTCTCTCCAATTTTGAAGGCTGTGGTTGGGGTTGTGGGCATGATGATAAAATCATATTGCTCAAAGATCTCTTTGGTTTGTTTCCTTATCAGGTGGCGTACCTTTTGCGCTTTGGTGTAGTAGGCATCATAGTAACTTGCACTTAAAACAAAAGTGCCCAGCAGTATTCTTCGCTGGACTTCCTTTCCAAATCCTTCTGCTCTTGTTCTCTTATATAACGATTCTAGGTCTTTTGTATTGTCACTTCTGTAACCATAGCGTATACCATCGTATCTGGATAGATTTGAACTTGCCTCAGCAGTAGCTAAGATATAATATGTGGGGAGCGCATACTCTAATAGCGGAAAGTCAATACCATCAACAGTATGGCCATCTGCCTTTAATTGTTCAACCTTGTTCTGTAGCGTCTTTTTAATTGCTGGCTGCAATACATCAGATTGCATGGCCTCATTCAAATAGGCTACTTTATACTTTTGAGATATATTTTCAGATAAATCTTTGGAATAGGAGGGGACTTCCCGTTGTGAGACTGTGCTATCCATTTCATCACGACCAGCAATCACTTCCAGTACCAACGCGATGTCTTCAATATATTTTGAAAAGAGGCCAACACAATCAAATGAAGAGCCATAAGCGATTAATCCATGCCTCGAGATTCTGGAATAGGTAGGCTTTAAACCTACCACTCCACAAAACGCAGCTGGCTGCCTTACCGATCCACCAGTATCTGACCCGACAGAAACCTGGCACATGTCAGCGGCAACGGCAACAGCCGATGCACCGGATGAGCCACCAGGCACACGAGATTCATCTATACTATTAAGTGTAGCGCCAAAGGCTGAATTCTCATTCGAGGAGCCCATGGCAAATTCGTCACAATTTTGCCTTCCAATGATAATTGCATCTGCATTCAGTAATCGCTCTACGATAGTAGCATTATACTGGGCGACAAAACCATTTAGGATTTTACTACTTGCTTGAAGAGAATGATCCTTATGAGAAAACACATCCTTGAGTCCAATGACCAGACCAGCAAGCTTCCCTGCAGTACCTTTCTGAATTTTTAGGTCGATTTCAGCGGCTTTTTTGAGCGCTTCACTCTCATACACACTCAAAAAAACATTGAGGTGAGATTTTTCCTTAATTACAGAGAGGTGATGTTGAACCCTTTCTAGGCAGGAAGTTTTATTTTGATGAAGAGCTTGTCGAAATTCTGAGTAACGAGAATTCGTTTTCAACACTACTTACTTCCTTCATCTATTTTAGCTTCATTTCCAGCTTCATCCACTTCCTTTTTTACGTCTTTTACCGCATCCTTAAATTCGCGAATACCTTTTCCAAGGCCTTTTGCGAAATCAGGAATTTTTTTAGCGCCAAAAAACACCAAAACAAAAAGTCCGATGATCACCCACTCGCCCATTCCGGGCATACCAAACAAAAGAATAGCACTCATATGCATTATTTTAGGACTGTAAAGATAGTCATTTATTGATCTAACGTAAAAATACCCTTTGCATACACTTCTTTTTACGTTTTTCTGGATTTATACACAGCTGGTGCAAATGGTCAGTTTTTGAGCCATTGCTCGGGGTCAACTGGGGCAGTATTCTTTCTGATTTGAAATCTCAGCTCCGAAATTCCGTCCGCATTTGTCAAAACTTGACCTATTTCCTGGTTGGTATTTACCTTTTGGCCCTTGTTCACCAACACATCTTTTAAACCTGAATAAACGGTAAAATAATCGCCATGGCTTATGATCACGGAATTGCCAATAGAGGGGATAAAGGCAACAGCACGCACCTCACCTTCAAAAATGGCTTTTACCTTCTCGTTTTGTTTGGTTTGAATGTTTATTCCATCGTTTTGTAAAACTATCCTTTTTAGCACCGGGTGATTTTGCCTTCCAAATTTTTGGGAAATAAACCCCGATGCCGGCCAGCTAAACTTTGTTTTATTACCCTCAAAGGTAGCTGACATAGCTACTGCCGCTTCAACCTTTTTAGTGTTTTTGGAGGCCTCTGCTTCTCTGGCGGCTCGAGCAAGCTCCTCTTTAATAATGTCGCTTATCAGTTTGTCCAGCTTGGCTACTGCTTTTCTGGTTTGTTCCAGTTCAGTCTTAAGTTGCTTTTCCTGTTTTTCGAGACTCTTCACCAACGTATTTTGTTTCTGTTTTAAGCTGGCCAATTGATGGTTTTCTTTTAGCTGGTCAGACAGGAGTGCACTCTTCTCGTCTTTGATGTTTTGAGTTTCCTTTACTTGATCTGACAAAATAGACTGAACCCTGGTAATAACTTCTGCCTGATCTTTACGGGCAGCGCTGTATTGCTCCATATACTTCAGTCGCATTAGCAGCTGGTCAAATGAGGTAGAAGAGAAGATGAACATTAACTTGTTGAGCTTGCCACTTGCTTTTTGCGAGGAGAAAAGCATGGTCGCATACTCTTTTTTAAGATTGGTAAGGTCGTCTTCCAGTGCTGAGATGATTTCAGATTTCTGGTTGATATCTGAGTTTAATAATGAAATCTCATTCTGGATGGATTTAATTAGCGACTCTTGCTGTCGCACGCGTTGATTTAAGGCAGCCAGCTCTCCTAAAGAATTCTTTTTCTGCTTACCTGTTTCAGTGAGAATTCTTGCGGTCTCTTCAATTTTTTTTAAACTCTCTTGTTTTTCTTTCTGTAGCTGCGATTTGGACTTCTGTGCGAAGGCCCCAAAAGAGATTAAAAAAATTAGAGAGACGATAAATACTGTCCGCTTATCTCTTATCATACTTCCGTGGGATGTTGAATGGGAATCTCAGCTCCCTGTCGCCCACCTCGGCTTTGTTATATTCAAAAGTAATGACGTTGTTCAAAATACCTGATGGTGTTTTGTAAAAAAGATTGATTACCCCGGTATAAGGGAATATCCTGTTTTCAACCGCCTGAAAATTAGTGTAATTAAGTGTGATGGCGTTTTTTGTATCCTCTTCAGTCAATTCTACTTTTTCAATTTTGGACAATGAGGCGTTGATGTAGTTTTTCACCAATACCGACCCATTTCTTTGTGTAAGCAGATCGTAAGTAGCCTGCCGTACTACCTCATCCTGGTCGGTACGTGGCAGAATAAGGTTGCCTAAAAATGCAGATTGAATGACATGATAGTCGACTTTGAAATTAAAACGCTTTGATAATTCCGCATAGTCAAACACATAGTATTCCTTATCTACCGTACTGACTATGGTAATGGAGTCGTGGTTGATCAGTGCTTTACCTCCTTGCACACCAATCACAGAGAAAGTCATCCAGATCACGCTGTCTTTTCTTACTCTTATAGTAGCCTTTACTTCTCTTTCCCTTTTTCCATCATTGTAATTAAGTCTGGCTTTTCCATGGAAATATTCAAAGTCGATTTCTTGAATAGCCAGGTTTTTAGATAAATCACCAGAGGTGAGGGGGGCAATTTTTTTACTGCACGCCTGAAAAAGTAGGGGTAATGCCAATAAGAGAATGAGGGCTCTTTTCTGCATGTGAAGGTCTGATAGCTAAAAAATATTAATAATAGAGCCTAAAATAATCAATACAGTCTTCTATTGGCGATTTTTTTATCGATTAGTTCATTTGTATTGTCGAAAGACTTGGCTTTCTCCCATTGCTTCACAGCGTCTTCTACATTTCCAAGCTTGAATAATATGTCGCCATAATGTTCATAAAAGGTTGAATTAGTTGGGTTTGATTCAATTACCTTCTCTATTACCCTCTTGGCCTCTTTATACTTTGCTCGTGTGAAGAGTACCCAGGCATAGGTATCGAGGTAGGAGTTATTAGTTGGATTATTTTTTACCACTAATGCTGCCATTCGTTCCGCCTTCTCTAAAAATTCATTGCGAAGAGCAAGGTAGTAGCTGTAATTATTTAAGATCAGGTAGTTATTAGGATTGAATTCCAAGGCAGCATCATACGATTCATCTGATTTCTTATAGTTCTTCAGGGTGTTGTAGATATCTCCCAATAATCCATTGATCTCACTGACCATGCCTTCGTTGGAAGAGGAGAGCCTTTTTGCTTGTTCAAGAGAATATGCTGCCTCCTTATTATTATTCACTCTGGAGTGAGCGAAGCCATTGAAGTAATAGAGCATTGCCTGATTGGGAAAAATTTCCAATCCCAACTCGCTATGAACTATAATGCTATCAAATTCATTATCCTGTGATTCAAGATAAAGCAGATTTTGCCAGGCATCGAAACTTGTGGATCCTTTTTGAATCGCAGTGAGGTATTCATTTTTCGCTTCCGTATTTTTCTCAAGTCCCAGGTATAAGTCGCCTCCAACGATGTGAACATTGGGTTCGTCATTGTAGGTTTCTTTTAGTTGTTTGTAAAGGTCGAAAGTAAAGGATTGTAACGCAGGATCTGTATTACCTGCAGCATGTTGCTGGCCCAAAGTAGCAGCGTAGGTGCTCACCACAATTATTTTACTACTTACATCTACATTAGGGTCACTAAAAACTTCCTTAAGATATTTTTTGGCCTTTTCTTCCTCGTTGTTGTCCCGATAGAAACCGGCCAATAACATTTTAGCGTTCCCAGCATCAGGATGAGAGGCAATAAAATGCTCTGCCACTTCAATGGCTTTAGCAAGTTGATTTTGTCTGGAAAGCAACTCTGCGAAATTCATGGCATAACTTTCTTCATCCGGAAAGGCCTCCAGTAATTTTTCACCTTCGAAAATGGCTTCCTTTATTTTTCCTTGCTCAAAGTAAATTCTTTGTTTATTTAATGATGACATCTCATTTATGCCCATTAAAGACTCCGCTTTATCCAGTGCCTTAATCGCCTGATCATTTTTATTATCGTATTGATAGATGGCTGCCAGTTGATAGAGGTATTCGTCAGTGCCCTTCACTTCCTTCATCATTGTTTCCAGTAGTTCTGCTGCTTTGGAGAAATTGGTGAGGTTAGAGTGTATGGAGGAGGCAAGCAGATAGAAGTATTTATTCTTACTATCCAGTTTTAGAGCGGCATCAATGCTTGCCGATGCTTTTATTAAATCTTCTTCCTTATTGCTTTTGGAGAGGATCTCAGCAATCTTATAATGTACTGTTCCGTTTTCAGGATTGAGTTCGCTTACGCGCTGAAAATAAAGTAAGGCCTTCGCATAATCTTCTAGTATGAAATACTTCTCAGCCTCAATAAAATAAAACTCAGCTTCCCGAAGTTGCGCCTCGGAGGGTACTCCACTGTTTCCTTTTTTTCTTTTATCCTTTTGCGCGTACGAGATAGTGGAAGTGCCCACTAAAGCAGTTAATAGGATGAGAATAATAACGGAGTAATGCTTATTGGCCAATGTAAGATGATTAATTCGTGCTGTAGTCTCCCAGGCTGAGGTCTTCCGACTTTCCTTCAAAATTAACGAAATTACCCAACATGCTATTGTCTAATACGGCATTACGGACTGTACAGTTCTTCTGAATGATTGAATTTTTTACGCGTGCGTCCCCTATATAGGTGTAGTCCCCTATAGATACGTGCGGACCGATCACTGAATTTTCAATGATGACTCCTTCACCAATAAAACAAGGAGGGATGATTGTGGAATTGGCCTGTTTCAAAGTTGGGGAAACGAGTGGCTGGTCTTTAATGAATTCAAGGTATCTTTTATTGGTTGACACCATTGCATCTTTATTGCCACAATCAAGCCATTCCTCTACCTGACCGGGAATGAATTTTGCTCCAGCTTGCTTCATGCGTTCTAGTGCTGTAGTAAACTGATATTCTCCTTTTTCCTTGATTTCGTTATCGATCAGGTATTGCATTTCTTTTTGAAGGAGATCTCCATTTTTGAAGTAGTAAATACCAATGATGGCCAGATCAGAAATGAATTCAGTTGGCTTCTCTACAAGCTCAGTGATTTCGTTTTTGTCGTTGAGTTTGACTACACCGAACTGAGATGGATCCTCTACTTGCTGTACCCAAATAATTCCATCACGGGAAGTATCTAAAACAAAATTGGTTCTGAATAGCGTGTCTGCAAATGCTATAATTACTTTTCCTGTAATTATTTCTTTGGCAAATAATAAAGCGTGCGAAATGCCTAAGGCCTCTTCTTGATAAAATATTCTACCCTGCGCGCCTACTGCCTTAGCTACTTCAATCAAATCTTTCTCTACCTGCTTTCCAAAACTGGGATGAAGAATGAAGCCAATAGTATCAATTTTTTCTGGACACACTTTAGCGATATCCTCTACCAGTCTGTGTACGATGGGTTTTCCGGCAATGGGTAGCAAAGGTTTGGCAGTAGTAAGTGTGTGAGGACGAAGTCTCTTGCCGATGCCGGCCATCGGGATTATAATGTTCATGAATACAAACGGTTTTTAAACAATTATGGATTATTTGATTTTCTTTCTTTCTAATAGGTAGGCAACGATCACATAAATCATCATCAGTACTACATGAAATCCAGTTGACATAATTTGACCATCAATGGACACAATGCTTGAGATATAAATAAGTGCAACTGCAAACAATATATAACCAAAGCCAGTCATCATTTTATAGGGGATAGGGTAATATTTTTGGCCTATCCAATAACAGGCAATTGCCATGCTGAAATAACATGCCAGTGAGGCCCAGCTGCTACCCACATAACCCCATTGCGGGATAAGTGCAAAGTTGAGCACGATGGTGAGTATGGCACCTCCCGCTGTAATTAAAGTACCATAATAGGTTTTGTCAGTCAGTTTGAACCAAACAGAAAAGTTGTAATACACACCGAGAAAAAGATAGCCAGCGAGAAGTATAGGAACAGTTACGAGACCCTCGTAGTAAGACTCTCCACCCACTAAAAATTTAAGCAGGTCAATATTGATAGTGACTGCTAACAAAATGAAACTGGTTACGATCACGAAGAAGTGATTGACCTTAGCAAATAACTCAGGGGAATTTTTATCCTTGGCATTTGAAAAGAAGAAAGGTTCAGCAGCAAAACGGAATGCCTGGATAGCGAGATTCATAATTACTGCATACTTGTAGGCTGCCGAAAAAACACCAATGGCATACATAGAACTTTTTCCTACATAGAAATTTTCCGGCAGCCACCACTCCAGTGTCCATCGACTGAACATTTCATTGGTCATACCGGCAAGGCCTGTCAGCATCACCGGATAGGCGTACTTAAACATGGAGGAGAAAATAGTCTTATCTATTTTGGGCCGCCACGATGCCAGTATTTTTATGAAGAAAAGAATATAAAACGCATTGGCCACCAGGTTGGCTAAAAAGACATATTCAATGCCATATTTGCTCTCAGTGGCGGCAGCATCGGTCAGCCTTTTAATATCAAAAGATATTTCTCCCTGAACTAGCCAATCAGCAATTACAAAGAAGTAGACATTGAGACCTATCAGAATCAATACGTTTACAATTCGGGCGAAGGCAAATTGCAATGGTTTTTTTTCTAACCGTAGTCTCGCAAAAGGCAGGGCTACAACACCATCAATAAACATGATAATGGCAAGCCAGGTAATATAGTGCTCCTTTCCAGCTATGGATAAGCTGGCTGCTATAGGTTTGGCAAATAGTATAAAGATACTGGATAGCGCTAGACTCAATACAACAACTGTTGTTTGGGCAATGTTGAAAATCTTTTTGGGGTCATTTCCTTCCTTTGTGGCAAAGCGGAAATAGGCCGTTTCCATTCCAAAAGTGTATACGATATTGAGGAAAGCCACAAATACATAGAGATAACTGACTACTCCATAGTCCTCCGGGTTGAATACTCTTGTATGTAAAGGAAACAACAAGAAATTGAGGAACCGGGGTACAATACTTCCGAGTCCATACAATGCTGTTTCTCCTGCTAGTTTGGAAATCTTACTCAAGGCGCAAATATCGACTTAAAGGAGCTTAAAAATGAAGAATTAAGGTGTTTTAACCGTCCTCGCGCTCTTTTATTTAGACCTGGTTGAATTGTTAATAATGAAAGGAAGCAACCTATCAATTTCTCATTTTCTTCCCAAAATGGGTTTACAAGAAACCTCAATTCTTAAATTGGGAAAAGACCTTACACCATCATTATTAAATTTTGCCCAAAATGAAGGATTAGAGTATATATTATGCACATTTGCCACAAAATCTTACATTGGCATGTTTTTGGCCACTGTATTATATGAATGCAGTTAACCATAACACTGCACTTAAATAAAAAAATGAAAAAGAATTCTGTCCGCATCCATTTCTTCTTGTCAATTGTTCTTTTGGTTATTTCAGCCACTTTTTCCTATGCACAAAAGAAATGTACCTCTAACCCAACCACAATAAGCAGCAATATCAACTTTGGGTCTATTGTATGGACTGCAAGTGGTGGGGCTACTGTAACGGAGTGTAACAATATGGCTGATGGGATTTCATCATTTACTGGAGATGTAATTGTTGACGTTGCCAATAACAAGAAGATAACAATTACTAATAACGTAACCGTTAACGGAAGTTTTCCAATTTCTGGTGGTCCAGGCTCAACTTTGAGTGTTAGCGGGGGGTATACACTACATGTTACGGGCGATCTTGGAGATGCAGCCAATAATGGTGTGGCTTATGAGGTAGTGACTGCTACGGACAAAATTGTTGTAGATGGAACGCTATATGGAAAAAATAACAATGCCTTTTCTGGAAATGGAAGTATAAGTGGAGGGGCCTTGGAGGTAAAAAATGGATCAAGTTGCGGGTCCCCTTGTCCTGTGGCGGGTGGTTTTAGTAGTTGTAATTCCGGAGATGCCTTTTGTACTAATAATTCAGTGCTACCTGTTTCACTAATGTCATTTAGCGTTAAAACGGATAACCAAACTGTTTCACTTTTATGGGCAACAGCTTCTGAGCTGAACTTTGACTATTTTTCAATTGAACGATCTCTTGATGCCATCACTTTTCAAGAGATTGGTAGGGTAACGGGGCATGGTACTACAGATGAAAGGCATGACTATTCTTTCGAAGATGATCAGCCAGTGATTGGTAAATTATTCTATAGACTCAAGACTGTCGATTATGATGGATATACCGAGTACTTTAATATCGAAAGTATTACTTACTCAAAACAAAAGTCATTTGTGATTTATCCTAATCCGGTAGTAGATAGTAAAATCAATTTTCAAATGAATTTCAATGCCAATGCTGGAAGTCAAATTTTGGCAACCGATCTAAGTGGGGTGGAAGTTTTTAGATATGAGGTAAAAGAGGCTGGTAACGAATTTGATGTTCCGCTTAATCTTGATCCGGGTACTTACATTTTTAGAATAAATACAGGTGATTACGTGGATGTAAAGCGAATCGTTGTAAAGTAATTACTTGAGGTTATCCAATATATCTTTCGTCATTTCCTCCAGGCCAAATTTGTGCTGCCAGCCCCAATCACTACGTGCGCGTGAGTCATCAATGGACTTAGGCCACGAATCAGCAATGGCCTGTCTGGAATCCGGCTTGTAAGTGATATTAAATTCAGGAATATGATTTTTTATCGCTGACGCAATTTGAGTGGGACAGAAACTCATCGATGAGATGTTATAGCTGGATCTGATTTTCACTTTTTCAGCAGGAGCTTCCATCAGATCTAACGTAGCCTTTACCGCATCATTCATATACATCATGGGTAGATAGGTGTCTGCAGATAAAAAACACTCATATTTCTTTTCGGCAATCGCCTTAAAATAGATGTCTACCGCATAGTCTGTTGTACCACCACCAGGTTGTGTTTTGTACCCTATTAAACCTGGGTAGCGCAAACTGCGCACATCCACACCATATCTTTTAAAAAAATATTCACACCAACGCTCTCCGGCTAGTTTTGTAATACCATACACCGTAGTGGGGTCCATGATGGTGTCTTGCGGTGTATTGTCTCGTGGAGTTGTAGGACCAAACACTGCAATGGAACTTGGCCAGTATACCTTATGGAGCTTTAATTCTTGCGCGGCCTCTAATACATAGAGAAGGCTCTCCATATTGAGTTTCCAAGCCCATCGTGGGTCTAGTTCGCCTGTGGCTGAAAGCAGAGCAGCAAGGTGGTATACCTGTGTAATCTCATTGGTTTTGATCAATTCAAAAAGCTTATCCTTTTGCATGACATCCAGCTTTTCGAAGCGGCCTTCTTTAAGAATCCCCTGAGGATCTTTAATATCTGATGAAATAACATTGTCGATACCATGGAGAGACCAAAGACCCTGAGTCAATTCGGAACCCAATTGCCCTCCGGCACCAATAAGTAGAACTTTAGTCTTTTTCATCAATTAAAAATTAGAGAATTCGCCTGAATTAGGGCTCAAATTAGTAGAATTTAGGTACCATACAAAAACAAAACCTTTGGGCGGAAACTATCAATACTTGTAGGCAAATTGTAGTTTTGTGTCAGATCAAATCATTTATAGCCCAAATTTTATTGTTATGTATAAAACACTTCAACCCGTATTACAAAAGGAACTTGAATCAATCAAAGAAGCTGGGTTATATAAAAAAGAAAGGATAATAATTACTCCTCAGGGAGCTGATATTAAAACCAGCGATGGGAAGGAAGTAATTAATTTTTGCGCCAACAATTACCTGGGCTTGTCATCGCATCCGCGCGTAATTGCCGCTGCAAAAAAAGCAATCGATACCCATGGCTATGGGATGTCTTCTGTTCGGTTTATTTGTGGAACGCAGGATATTCATAAAGAACTGGAAAAAAAGATTTCTGAATTTTTGGGAATGGAAGACACCATTCTATATGCGGCTGCTTTCGATGCCAATGGTGGCGTGTTTGAGCCCTTGTTAGGTGCAGAGGATGCTATTATTTCTGATGAGCTGAATCATGCATCTATCATTGATGGCGTACGTCTTTGCAAGGCGATGCGCTATCGTTATAAGCACAATAATATGGAGGACCTGGAGAAGCAATTGCAAGATGCTAGAGCTGCAGGTGCTAAGCAGATTATTGTGGTAACAGATGGAGCGTTTTCAATGGATGGCACTATAGCGCAATTGGATAAGATTTGTGATTTAACAGATAAATATGAAGCGCTTGTTATGTCGGACGAATGTCACTCTTCCGGCTTTATAGGTAAAACGGGGAGAGGTGTACATGAGTACAGAGGCGTGATGGATCGTGTGGATATCATTACTGGCACATTGGGTAAGGCACTAGGAGGTGCATCAGGAGGATTTACTTCAGGTAAAAAAGAAATTATAGAATTGTTGAGACAACGCTCTCGTCCCTATTTGTTTTCAAATACGCTGGCTCCATCAATAACAGGCGCTTCTATTGAAGTTTTCAACATGCTAACAGAAACCACCGACTTGCGGGATAAGTTGGAAAAGAACACAAAGTACTTCAGGGAAGAAATGACGAAGGCAGGATTTGACATCAAGCCTGGAGAGCATCCGATTGTTCCTATTATGTTGTATGAAGCGCCATTGGCTCAAAAATTCGCAGAACAACTTTTAGAAAAAGGAATTTATGTGATAGGATTCTTTTATCCCGTGGTAGCCAAAGGATTGGCGCGGATTCGCGTTCAAATTTCCGCAGGCCACGAAAAGCATCATCTGGATAAAGCCATCAAGGCATTTACAGAGGTGGGTAAAGAGTTGGGGGTGCTGAAATAGAATCAATTCTCTTTATTAAAGACCAAAGGGAAATCATGTCCGCGTGAAAACGTATAGGGATACTGTGGTTTCCCTTTTAATTTTCTGGTGAGTTCGGGCACCTGATCATCCAGATAAGATTTGAGTTCGTAAATGGTGACTTTCCCATCTTTTGGCGCACCATCGGCTGCTCCCTGCAACGCTGTGATGAGGGTATAGGTAAATAATCCATGTCCCAGTTCAGCAAATTCAGTAGCAAACTGCTCACTGCCTGCACTGGCCATTACATGTATGCCCGCGCTTCGAGAAAGTTGCGCGATGGCCTTTTCTTCAGCGGTACCTCGTGTGGCCAGCAACTCTACAGAACCACCTGATTGACAGGCATCCATGATGATCAATTGTTTTAAGGCCTTTATTTTTTTCAATTCACCCTGTAATACATCGGCCTCGATAGCTTCTTTTTTTAATGAGGAAAGGTCATAAAGCCTTACGCTTTCAGTTGGGATGAAATAAAACTGATTATCAACCATGCTTCCGTGGCCAGCGTAGTAAAAAATAAAAACATCCTCAGGGTGGATCTTGGTGCTCAATTCGTTGAGTTTATCCAATATATTTTCCTTTGAAGCCTCTTTGTCATAAAGGGTATGTAATTCAACATTTTTGAAAAGATCTACACCATTGCTGTTGATCAATTCTCCGAAAGATTCAGCATCTGGTCTGGCATAGTTCAATGCCATTTTAGGATTCTTATATTCATTAATACCTACGGCCAGTACAAAGCATGTGCTGCTTTTGGTACTTGATGAAGAGAAAACTTCTATCGAATTGGGATCCGATTCTATTTTGTCTTTGTTTCTGGCCGTTGCCGAGAATGTGTTAGTGCCCCCAACCAATGTTACCTGTTGTTTCACAGTGGAGGATTGATTTTTTCCCTTAGGGAGTTTTATATCTTCAGTGCTCAATGAAACATTTTTACCATTGTGAAATAATTTCAATTCCTGTACACCGCCTCCATTGTCTGTCACTTTAATAAAAACTTCAGCGGTGGAGGTAGTTTCATTAGGCAGAGCAGCTACTTGCACCGATGGAGGAGGGCTACTCAAAAGTTTGTTGCGAATTCCTTTCAACTCATCAATATCACCACGACTCATGAATATTTTTGGTAATAAATCCGGACGATAGAATTCATCAAAGAACTGATCTACTGAGTAAGTGTTTATGCCTTCTACAAAGTGAATGTATTTCCGAGCTTCATCCGTTCCGTTAAAATATCCTTCTGGATTTTTCACCATCCATTCATTGCTGCCAAAATGAATGTGTTCAAAGAATTCTTTTCCAGTGTTCAGGTCCCAAAACTTGGTAGCACCATCAAGACTATGGCTGATCAATATTTTACTGCCCTTACCTAAAACCAGCGATGTAATTTCTGATTTATGTCCGATGAATTGTTGAGTTTCTTTTCCCGTTTTTGAATTCCACACCCTAATAATGCGATCTGCTCCGGCTGAAAAAACTGTATTTCCATCTTGACTAAACACAGCTGTGTGAACAGCTCCGTGATGTGATTTAAATTTTGTGGTCATTAACCCGGTAGCGATGTCCCAAATGCGAACCGAGCCATCCCAACTGGTACTCATCAACAATTTTTGATCCGGGCTTAGTGACAAAGAGGAGATGATGTCACTATGGCCAACGAAATCTCGAACAGGCTTGTGTGTATCCAACTCCAAAAGCTGTAAGCTAAAGTCCATACTGGCTGTGAAAACATACAGATCGGAGGGATGGTAGATGAAATTGTAAACTGAGTTGGTTTTGAAATTAACGTAGTTGATTCTTTCACCTGTTTTTAGATCATGTGTTTTGAAAGAGGCATCCCAGCTAGAAGAAGAAACTTCCGTTTCATCCTTGTTAAATTTTACATCAAACACTGGCTCACGATAGGATGGAATGGTCCTAATAGTATCACCAGTCTCTACATTCCAAAGAATAATCTTTCCATCACCGCCTCCTGTCACCATTCGTTTTCCATCCTTTGAGAGGTCATAGCACAAAGCGGCCTTTTCATGGCCTACATATTCCATGGTCGTCTTTCCTGAAGCGATATCCCATCGTTTTACCTTCGTTCCAAATTTTCCTTTAATAAGTTCTTTTCCATCTTTTGAAAGCATGATGGAATTTTTGAAACGGATATACTTTGCGATGTAGGATTCCCAGTAGAAGTTGGGATCGTAATTGATGTTGCCTTTGTCTCTTTTGTTAATTAGCCCGGTTAATACCTGTACTGTCTCTCCGCTTATCGGATTCCATTGATAAATTTCGTTGTTGTCGCAAGCCAATAAAATACTGTTTCCGTCTTTAGTGAATTTGGCTTCATTGATTTCTGCATCATATTCTGGTGATTTTCTTATTAATTCTTTACCTGAAATATTGTCCCAAAGAACTACTTCATTTTTGGTAACAGCCAGTACTTTTTTATTGTCAGGGCTAAATCCAATATGAGCGATATCCTCCTCTAACTCATTGGTGTATTGAATGACTAATTCTCCCGTAGTCAGATTGTACTTCTTCACTGGAGAACTATTAGAGCCCATGACCAGGAAGTTATTGTCGTTGCTAAAATCTACCCAGGTGGCGCAACCACCGCACGATCCTTCTTGTTGATCGAAAGTAAATTTCTTTTCCCATTTTGAGGTTTCGTATACATTAGCTGTTCTGTTGTCTTCTCCAATGGCGAGCCATTTCCCGTTATTTGAAAAAGCAAAATTGATCCCGTACCCTAGTCCTTGGTCTGCATTTACTTTTAAAGTGGCTACTATTTCTTTACGCTTCGTATTATAGACGTGAGCTTCATTGGCAAATCCTCCTACAATAAAATGTTCTCCATTTGGACTGAAGGCAGCAGCAGTAAGCATCTTGAACGCTTCCGGTGTTGTGAAGATTTCCTTTCCAGTAGCTACTTCCCATATTTTAGCCGTTTTGTCGGCACTGCTGGTGATCATTAGTTTTCCATCTGGTGAGAAATCGATACAATTGACGGTTCCCTCATGACCTAGGAAGCTTCTTACTTCACGTCCTGTTGAAAGCTCCCATAGTTTCGCTGACTTATCCCTGCTTCCTGTAGCCACTAAGTTGCTATTCGGACTTACAGTTACAGCCAATACGGTAAGCTCATGGCCTTGCTGAATGATTGTTTCAATGGTTTGTGACATTGCGCCAATCGGAATAAGAAATAGCGCGCACAAAACTCCTTTGAAATTAAACGACATACTTGTGGGTTGATAACCTTTCTTTATTATGCTTCCTGAGACTCAGTGGGCTGCTCATCCGTTTGACTTACAGAAGTCCAGTCTTTTGGTTCTTCGTCATGGAGATACTCCAGAATCTTTTGCTCCACCTGTTTCAATTTTAAGCCTTTGATGTAGACGCCATTTCTGGCTAAGATCAATCTACCGGTCTCTTCTGAAATGGCCAACAGCAAGGTGTCGGTGCTCTCTGACATGCCTATGGCTGAGCGATGCCTTAAACCAAATTGTGGAGGAAGATGGTCATTCTCACTTACCGGCAAAACACAACGTGCCGCCTTTATCTTTCCTTTATGAATGATGATAGCGCCATCATGAAGCGGGCTGTTTTTATTGAAAATAGAAAGTAAAATTCTGCGAGACACAACAGAATCTACCGGGTCACCTGTTTCCACATAAAACTTTAATTCTGAATCACGTGAAAAAACAATAAGTGCACCAGTTCGAGTTGCTTTTAAAGATTTAGCGGCTTCTATAATTTCTTGAATATCAAAATCCTCTTCCTGATGTGGGCGCCAATTAGTAAATGACCTCATTAAAGTATCCCGATTTACCTCAGTACTTCGGCCAATCACCAGCAAAAACTTTCTGATTTCCTGTTGAAAGAGAATGATAGTGGCCAGTACCCCCACACCCATGAATTGGCCAAGAATGGTGGTGAGCAATTCCATCTGAGCGGCACGCACAATTAGATATATTAGATAAAGGGCGAGGATGCCAAGGAAAATATTGACAGCGATGCTTCCCCTAATGAGTTTGTACACCTGATACAATAGGATAGCCACAAGGCCGATGTCAAAGAAATCGACCCATGATACTTCTAAGAACCCTATTTTAAAGGCTAAAATCACTTTACAAAGTTAGTTAATTTCACCGCCTCTACCGCCTCTTTCACATCATGAATGCGGAGAATGCTCGCCCCTTTTAATAACGCGATTGTGTTGAGCACAGTTGTGCCATTCAACGCATTTTCAGGATTCGTATCCAACGTTTTCCAGATCATCGATTTGCGGGACAAACCGATCACCAATGGCTTATTAAGTATTTTTAGTAATTCGAGTTGCTTTAATAATTCAAAATTGTGAGCTATCGTTTTCGCAAATCCAAATCCAGGATCAATCATGATATCGGCTACTCCCATTTGGTGAAGTTGGTGGAGCCTAGGATGGAAGTAATCCAGCATCTCGCTGATCAGATTTTCATACTCTGCCATGGATTTCATCGTTTGTGGGGTTCCCTTCATGTGCATTAGGATGTAGGGGATGTGATGTCTCGCTATGAGATCAAACATTTTATTATCCAAGGCTCCTCCTGAAATGTCATTCACCATAAGTGCTCCCTCTTCAATGGCCTGTCTGGCCACCTCCGAGCGGAACGTGTCGATCGACAATATACTTTCAGGAAAATTTTTTACAATTACTTTTATCACGGAGAGGACACGTTCTAATTCTTCTTCCTGGGTGACGTCTTTGGCTCCAGGGCGTGAGGAATACCCGCCCACATCGATGAAATCTGCTCCATCGGTGATCATTTTCTCCACTAATTGAAGTATTGATTTTTCGTCTTTGTACTTCCCCCCATCAAAAAAACTATCGGGTGTGATATTGAGAATGCCCATGATTTTGGGCGAATCAAAATGAATAAGCCGCCCACCCACGTTGAGTGTTTTGTTACTTGAAAATACTTTATTTTGCATTCGCTTTATGATCGACAAAACTGCCTCCGAATATAAACAGGTAATATCCACCTGCAAAACGTTGTTCTCCAAGAAGACGCAAGATTATGGTACGGCCTGGCGTATACTCAGATTGCCCTCCATAACGGATCAAATATTCATCAAGGCCCAGCGTATCCGCAGTATTCAGGACAAAGGATCACAAAGGGTGGAAGATCCCATCAAGGATGAATTCATAGGTATTATCAATTACTGCCTGATTGCCATGGTTCAGATCAGTCTGGGTAATTCTAAAGAGATGGAAATGACTTGGGGGGAATTGGAGCCGTTATATGATCAGGCTGTTGAAGAGACTTTTAATTTGCTTCAAAATAAAAATCATGACTATGGGGAAGCTTGGCGTGATATGCGCGTGAGTTCGATCACGGATATTATTCTCATGAAATTGTTAAGGGTGAAGCAGATTGAGGACAATTCCGGCAAAACTCTTGTAAGTGAAGGTGTAAAAGCAAATTATCAGGACATGATTAATTATGCCGTTTTTGCATTGATTAAGTTAAACGAAAAAAATAATTGAAGGAATGAGGAAGTACATTGATTTGTTTTCAAGACTTTTTGTGGGTGGTCTTTTTATTTTTTCAGGCCTCATCAAGTTGAACGACCCGGTTGGAACTGAAATTAAACTGGAAGAGTACTTTGAGGTATTTGCGGTTGACTTCGGATCGTTTTTCCATGTGTTTATTCCATGGGCAATGGAAATAGGAATGGTGTTGATCATAATAGAGTTGGCCTTAGGCTTTGCTGTGTTGCTTCATTACAAAATGAATACAACCATGTGGGTCATGTTGAGCCTGATGGTTTTCTTTACCTTTCTTACTTTTTACTCCGCGTACTTTAATAAAGTAACAGATTGTGGATGCTTTGGCGATGCTATTAAGTTGACTCCTTGGGAATCTTTTTACAAGGATGTGATTCTCATGGTATTTGTGCTCCATCTATTCTGGTATAGAAAAAAATATGATGCTTTGTTACGAACCATGGAAGGTCATGCTGTAATTGGTGTTGTAGTGTTGATTAGTTTGTTCCTCGGTGTTTATGCAGTCCGTCACCTTCCTTTTATTGATTTTCGTGCATACAAAGTAGGTAATGTTATTCCAGAACAGATGATTCCGGAAGAGCAACCTATCATTGAGTATTTATTTGATAAGAATGGTGAAGAAGTGGCCTCACAACAATTTCTTTCTGAAGATGATGGTTATAAATATGTTTCGTCAAGGGTAGTTAATGAAGATAAGATTACTCCCAAGATTACAGACTACATGGTGAGTAGCCCGGAAGGTGAAGATAAAACACAATATACTTTTGAGGGAAATAAGTTATTGATAGTGATGTATGATGTCGGAAAAGCATCAACGGATAATCTGGATGAAATAAGAACTCTTGTTAATGGATTAGAGGGCAAGGTTGATTCTTTTATTCTTACTTCTTCTGGCTCAGAGCAGACAGAGGCATTTCGTCACGAACATCAATTGGCAGTTCCTTTTTATTTTGCTGACGCTACGGTATTAAAAACCATACTGCGTTCTAATCCAGGGTTAGCACTTTGGAAGAATGGTAAAGTGTTGGGCAATTGGCATCATAATGATACACCCACTGCAGCAGAAATTCTGGCTGCCCTGCAATGAAAGTTTTTTTGATTGGATTGCCGGGTTGTGGTAAATCTACTTTGGGTAGAGAGGTGGCTCATCTACTGAAAAAACCTTTTGTAGATCTTGATGACGAAATTGTAAAAGGTGAAGGACAATCTATAGGTCAAATTTTTAGCGACCTGGGGGAGGCGCAATTTCGAAACATAGAGAAGAAATACTTAAAAAATTGGTGTGATCACACAGATGATGTGGTATTGGCCACTGGTGGGGGTACACCTTGTTTTTTGGATAACATGAGTCTGATTAATGCGTCAGGCCTTAGTATTTTTTTGGACACCACAGTGAGTGAAATTGCCAGCAGAATGATGAATACAGAATTAGCTAAACGGCCACTATTTGCCGGCCAGGATATTTCTACCATCGCAGGCAGGGTACAAGAAATGAGAATGGCAAGAATCCATTTTTATGCGCAAGCCCGAGTCACTCTTTCAGGCGATCATTTGAATGCACCAAGTATTGCTGAAGAAATATTGGCGTTAGAAAGTTAAGCCTACTGTGAAGATGAGATTGGTGGTCTTCAAGGAAGAGCTCACTAAAGGGGTTGCAACAGAGTTGACGGTGTAGGGCCTATAGGAACCATCGCCTAAGCTATGTACAACGGCCATATCAACATAGAAGTTTCTCTCACGATAGCCTACACCACCTGTTATTCTTTGAATGGAAGTGCTCACATTGTTCTGGGTAGTCTTAAATGGTTCTGGCATCAATGCATACCCACCTCTGAATCTGAAGGCATTTAGTCTATACTCTGCGCCTGCTCTAATGTTATACACTGGTTGGTAGAGCGATTGGATATCGTCATTTTCAGCATCGAACGAAATGCCTTGTGTCACTGCATTGTATTTTGCTTTGGTATAATTTGTTCGCTCTACATCTAAAGTAAGGAAGCCTTGTTTTTGAAGAAAGAATGTAGCGCCCAGGGATACCTTTCCTGGAGTTTGTAAAGAGTAGTCTGAGGTAATGAGATCAGTGGAGGCCTGTTCATTGGAAAGAATTACGCTGTTATCTCCGAAATAATCGAAGTCATTCCAGCTTGTACGCATCAAAGCATTATAATTGTCGGATAGCTCATAGTAGGTGGGTGTGGTGGCTGATACTCCAATCTGAACAAAATCTATCGGTCTAAAGATTAGACCCAAACTGGCATTGACACCCGATCCTCTGATTTCCAGGTTCTCTTCAAGAAGTAGATCATTGACAGGTTCGCCTTGAAATGCCTCCTCATATCTTTTTCGTGATTTGTATCTGATGGTGGTTACCCCAATACCTCCTCCAATAAAAAGACGATCGTTATAATTGGCACCATAAGAGAAACTCATTTGTGTTTGAGCTCCTCGTGTTTGTATTTCCTCTTTTGTATTGGGTTTTCCCAGTACATCAGTGAAGTAAGCACGCGGATTGGCATTAGGATCCCAAACTGTACTATCGCCAATCAGATAATTATCGTATCCAAGTTGGGTGGGTGTATTTTGCAAATCTCCTCCAGCACCAAATTGAGCAACTGTGAATCCATCGGCCTGTTCAAGAAAGTAATCAATGATGGAGGTGTCTAAATTATCTGCACCGTAGCTAAGATTTCTGTTAAAGTCGTTGGTTCTTGTATATCCAATCGCAAACGTGCCTCCCAGAAATCCGGTCAGTTTATCATAGTCGTTGTGGAAGGAGAGACTAAAGCCGGGGATATGAAAAGTGGATTTAGAATCTTTCGTATCATTATTAAAAAGGGTAGATGAAGTGTTGGCAAAGTTGAGCGCTGGGCTTAATGTAAACTCGGATCTGTTATACATTCCCAGTCCGGCTGGATTGGACAATGCAGAACTGAAATCCGCACCCAACCCCACTTGGGCACCACCCATAGATTGAATCCGAGCACTTCCCCCAGGTTGTGTTCTACTGAACAGCAAGGCGGTTTCAGCAAAGCTCTGTGCTTGTGCGTACTGAGCAAAGCACATAATAAATCCTATGAACCAAAGTCCACCTCTCTTACTCATCATCTTCACTTTGGATTTGAATTCTCTTAGTTATTTCTGCCTCGTGTCTTTGATCCACTTGAGCTGCCAGAAGACCCGCTTCGTGAGCCTCCTGAATTGGTGCCACCACTACCAAACGAACTGCGTGATGGTGTAGAAAAACCAGAAGAGCCTTGGCGTCCACCTGTGTTGCTATTAAATCCGCTTCTATCAAAAACAGAACGCGTTGAAGAATTGGTTCCTGAATTGGAATTGTCCCAGTATCCTCTCGTCACATTGTTTTCGCTTTGAGTACGCTTCCACCCTCTGTCATAATATTCTGGAGTTGCCGATCTTGTTCTTCCACTGCTTATTGAAGAGCGTCCTGTGTTATTGATGTCGGCAACTGAACTTGGTCTTGTATTATTCACAGAGTGGTTGATGTTGGAACTTCTAGAGCTTCTTTTTGAATAGGAAACTTTAGTTCCAGCAACATCTCCATTATTGATGATGATCACTTGTCCCGGATAATAGGATCCGTAATACCCGTTTCTCCACGGATTGCTATAAGGATTCCAAAAATTAGAATAGCTGCCATAGCCATATCCTAAACCACTATAAAATCCGGGATTGTAACCACCCCAGCCATATCCCGTTGACATGCTCAATCCAGAATTAAAACCTCCATACGAAGGGTATCCCCAAGATGAACCGTAATAACTGCTGTAAGGACTACCAAACCCGCCCATGTTGCCATAGTAAGGATTGTTCCAGGCGTTATTACCATAATAAGGATTGTAATATGTTCCTGATCCGCAGTTACAATTGGATAGGTTTTGATTTACCCCAGTAGGTTGAAAATCCTGAATAAAATAGCTGTCTTCAACTATTGGCGCACCACCTGAATTGAGCTGGGTAGCGTACTCAGGATTAATATTTCTTGCAGAGTAGCTATCCGTTGGGTTGATAGGTGAATCTGCCCCCCTGATTTCTCCATTATTTTTGGTTAACCCCAAATCTGCCGAAATCTTCCCTTCATTGAGTTTAGCTCTGTCCTTCGAGTTGAAGTACATGTCGTCAAACTCCTGACTAAAGGCAGTAAAAGCGACAAAACAGCCGAAAACCACCGTTAATACTTGTTTTAAATTTTTCATATCTGGTCTTTAAGCTCCCCTACACCCTATATAACGTAGAAAAGGGATTGAGGATATATTATTATAACAAGATTTGGAAGGAAACCATTCACAGGAATTCACCTATTAAGGTCGTGTTTGCTGCTATTCCCCAAATCCTCATTTATATTTGCGGTCTTTATCAAAGATACGAAAATATTAAGCGCGAAGAATGGGCAAAGGAATAACCTCCAGGGAAGAAGATTACTCCCAATGGTATATTGATATAGTAAAAAAAGCTGATCTGGCTGAAAATTCGGATGTCAGAGGTTGTATGGTGATAAAGCCCTATGGATACAGCATTTGGGAGTCTATGCAGCAAGGGTTAGATAAGATGTTTAAGGACACAGGTCATGTCAATGCTTATTTCCCGCTTTTTATACCTAAGTCGTTTTTGGCCAAAGAAGCCAGCCACGTAGAGGGGTTTGCCAAAGAATGTGCCATTGTAACTCATTACCGGCTGAAAAATGCTGAAGATGGTTCAGGTGTAATTGTGGACCCTGATGCAAAACTGGAGGAAGAGTTGATTGTGAGACCTACCTCCGAAACGGTAATTTGGAACAGTTATAAAAAGTGGATTCAGTCGTACCGCGATCTACCATTGCTCATCAATCAGTGGGCAAACGTAGTGAGGTGGGAGATGCGCACGCGTCTATTTTTAAGAACTGCGGAGTTTTTGTGGCAAGAAGGACATACCGCTCATGCCACTGCAAAGGAAGCAGAAAAGGAAACGCTCTTGATTTTGGATTTGTATGCCGATTTCGTGGAAAATTTTATGGGTGTACCTGTAGTGAAGGGAAAAAAATCAGAAGGAGAGAAGTTTCCTGGAGCCGTAGATACTTATTGCATCGAGGCATTAATGCAGGATGGTAAAGCATTGCAGGCTGGAACATCCCATTTCTTAGGTCAGAATTTTGCCAAGGCTTTTGATGTACAATTCACTGGTAAAGATGGTAAGCTGGATTATGTGTGGGGGACATCATGGGGAGTAAGTACCCGATTGATTGGTGGCTTGATCATGGCACATTCTGACGATGAGGGGTTAATCATACCTCCAAAATTAGCTCCCATCCATGTAGTCATTGTTCCTATTTTTAAAAGTGATGAAGAGTTGGAAAAGATCACTGAAAAAGTTGATGTCATTGCTAAAGAGTTAAGAAAAAAGGGATACTCAGTAAAATTTGACAACAGGGATACACATAAGCCAGGCTTCAAGTTTGCGGAATATGAGTTGAAGGGTGTTCCTATCAGATTGGCCATTGGTGCCCGTGACCTTGAGAATGGCACTATCGAAATGGCACGCAGGGATACCAAAGAGAAGAAAGTGGTTCCTTTTGATGAAGTGGCTACGATTATTCCCCATTTACTGGATGAGATACAGGAGAACATCTTTCAAAAAGCTTTAAAATTCAGGGAAGAGAAAACCACGAAAGTTGATACTTACGAGGATTTTAAAAAATTACTTGAGGAAAAGGGTGGTTTCTTTTTAGCCCATTGGGATGGAACTAAGGAAACGGAAGCTGCTATTAAGGATGAAACAAAGGCTACCATTCGTTGCATTCCTTTGGATTCACCAGAAGAGGATGGGAAGTGCATGTATTCTGGTAAGCCATCAAAAAGGCGGGTGTTATTTGCCCGTGCCTACTAAGGGCTCAATTATTTCTTACTACATTTACTACCATGGATTGGATGATTGTGGCTTCTTTGATCTTTTTCGGAATCCTACTGGTAATTGCTGAAATTATTTTTGTGCCGGGGACTACTTTGGTAGGAATAATAGGAGCTGGTTTTATGATTGCAGGGGTTGTTTCCAGCTTTAGTTATTTTGGTCAGCAGGGCGGATGGATTACCCTTGGGGGTACAGCTTTGGCTTCTGCGATCATTACCTATTACGCCTTTAAGGCCAATGTGTGGGGTAAATTCTCCCTAAAGATGTCTAGTTCAGGAAAGGTGAACGAAGGTGAATTGGATGGGTTGACGATTGGGTTGGAAGGAGTAGCATTATCTTCTTTAAGGCCTTCAGGAAAGGCAGAGATAAATGATAAAACGTTTGAAGTAAAAACCTTAGGCGCTTTCGTTGATTCCGGATCAAAAGTTAGAATCATAAAAGTTAATACGAATCAAATTATTGTAGAACCTATTCAATAGAAAATTATGGAAAGTCTGGCGTTTATTTTTATTGTTTTTGTCAGTATCATCGGTTTCTTCATGTTCATGTATTTTGTTCCGGTAGGGCTGTGGATTACAGCTGTATTTGCCGGAGTAAAAGTGACCATTGGCGAGCTGATTGGAATGCGAATCAGAAAAGTGCCACCTGGGGTAATTGTTAATTCTTTGATCACAGCTACTAAAGCTGGGTTGCAGGTAACAACAAGAGAACTAGAAACTCACTTTCTGGCAGGAGGTAACGTGCCAAACGTGATACGCGCGCTGATTTCTGCAGACAAAGCCAATATTAGTCTAAGTTTTAAACAAGCTACTGCCATTGACCTTGCTGGTCGCGATGTGTTTGAAGCGGTTCAAATTTCAGTAAACCCTAAAGTGATCACCACACCTAAAGTAGCTGCCGTAGCTGCCGATGGTATTCAATTGATTGCCATTGCACGAGTAACAGTAAGGGCAAGTATTGCACAGTTAGTAGGAGGTGCAGGTGAGGATACAATTCTGGCTCGTGTAGGCGAGGGTATTGTTACTTCTATTGGTTCTGCCAAGTCACACAAAGAAGTATTGGAGAATCCCGATAAGATTTCGAAAGTAGTATTATCAAGAGGACTAGATGCAGGAACTGCATTTGAGATTCTTTCTATTGATATTGCTGACGTAGATGTGGGAGCCAACATCGGTGCGAAACTTCAGACCGATCAGGCGAGTGCTGACTTGAAGGTGGCTGAGGCCAAAGCAGAGGAAAGAAGAGCCATGGCCGTGGCCTTAGAGCAAGAGATGAAAGCGAAAGCACAGGAGGCAAGAGCAAATGTAATTCAGGCTGAAGCTGAAATTCCAAAATCAATTGCACAAGCTTTTGTTAGTGGAAACCTTGGCGTGATGGACTACTATAGAATGCAGAATATTCAGTCTGATACTGATATGCGAAATACA
>JAGQYK010000037.1:0-5129 GCA_020436125.1 Cyclobacteriaceae bacterium
ATTGCTGGGCAAGAGAAAGTAATTATACCCGGTGACCCTGAACGTGAACAAGAGAAAATAAGGCGTAAAGAAGGAATTCTTCTTAATGAAAAAGTAGTGGATGATTTAAAAGAAATAGCTGAAAAATTACAAGTCCCTTTCTAAAGCGAGAAATAGACCCTGAATACCCATGGGGATGCAAAAGCTCGCTCTGCATTAGAATAAATAACATCATAGAGTGCCATTGCATTGAGAGAACCACGCTTACCTAGTGGCTGAGAATAACCCAATCCCATTAGGAACCGATCAAAATTTCTTCTTTCTGTATTACTAAAGGTGGGTGTATTCAACACATTGTATTCCGTGTAAGCAAACAATTGACCAAGGTTATACCTCACAAAAGGGCTCACTCCGTATTGGTCAATTTTAGTATTGAAGTCTGGATAAGAATAATGTTGCCATTGCAAACCCAACCCGCTGGATAGCTGGGGAGTGATCATATAGCCTACTATTGGATTGAGTCCAACATAGAAATACCGATTTCCAAATGAATCATTACCACCATTCAAACCGAAACCACCGCCAACATATAGCCTATCCTTCAATCCCCACCCTGCATTGTCATCAATTTCACGTTGCGCAAATGCAACACTGGAGAGCAAAAAAGCAAGTGTGAGTAACCAAGCAGTCTTCATTGAATTATTCTTTAACCTGAATGATAAACAAATCCTCAGTTTCCTTTTTCATTAAATACTTTTCACGAGCAAACTTCTCCAAAAGTTCTTTGTTTGTCATTAATTCTTTTCTGTCTTTCTCCACTTCCAGAATTTTAGCTTCATAATACTCCTTTTCACTTTCTAATGCGCGAAGTTTGGAGCTCATACTAAAACGGGTAATGAGGTCATTGGAATCCACAAAAATCATCCAAATCAAAAAGAGAAAGCCAGTGAGAAAATAAAAATTCTTAAAAATAGGGGGCAGCCTTTTTAACATAGCTTAAAAAATAGTTTTACGAAGATAGGGAATTCAGTGCAAATTCACACAATACTCGCCTTAGGGTTAATTGTGAATGCCTACAACTGGAACCATTGCTCCTCTTTCACTACCTTATTTTTGCCATCTATTTTGTTAATAACTGCCAGTTTCAGTCTTCCTTTTCCATGAAACCACATTCTAAAGGGTAATTCATGACCTGTTTTAGGATCTACATAAATGCCAGTGCTTCCTTGGGCAATTGTTCTTAACACCAATTCTTTAATCATTTTAGCACCAAGCATATGTTGTTGGTTATTCTGAATAGAGTTAATCCATACTACTTCACCTTGAAATATAGAATCAATATGATGCAGAAGTATGCGCATGGTCTGGGATTCATTCACCCAGACTCCCGTTAATCGAGATTCAAGTGTAGTTTTAGAGTACCTTAACCGAAAGGCTAGTACAACTGAAGCCACAGCAATCGCAAAAGAGACAATGAGATACAGTATAGGATAATATGTTTCCATAATTTTAATATCTATGAACAGTTCAGAAAGAACTTATTAGTTTCCACTCTTCCTTTCTTACTAGATTTTGATTCTCCAGGTAATAGACTTTTAACCTATCGTTACCCTTCAGCTTAATCTTAAAGTCAAATTCTTCCATAGTATATGGGTCGATGTATTTACCCGTACTCCAATTCCATGCAGACCTTAACTTCACCTTATTAACAACCATTTTCCCAATTACAATTTTGCTATTGTTATCACGCACATCAGCTGACACCACGTGTCCATTAAGGAAGGCATCCTGTTCATGGATCATTATTTGGAGTGTATCAGATTGATTGGCCCAAATGCCAGAGAGTTTCCATCCCATATAATTGGGGGTACCCGGTAAACCAAAAATGACCAGGAGCACAGTACACGTAGCGATGATAAAAACAAATAACAAAATCATATTCAAATACTTTGACTTCCTAGCTACAAGTCAAAAAGCATTCTAAAGAAATCGCAATAAGGGAAATTCAATGAAAAGTGGCCATACTAGCCCAAATAGAAGGTTTTTTCGGTTTGACCCGGAATCCCAAAATCACCTATTATCCAACATACATCCCATATTGGGAGAGTTAGTTTGATTTTGAGACACTCAAAGGAAAGTTTTATGAGGCAGCCGTGGCCTTTATTAGCCAAAGTTCAAACTCGAGAACTACGTCTGACCAAACTGTAACAATTTTGTGCTTTCCTGAAATATTCAACTCATAATGCTCTAAGTCTTTCCATTGGTGTGTCTCGGTTATTGTAACCGACTTCCTCCTAAAAAATTCAAAGTATGACTCAATCCCGGATACCTGCATTCTTATTCTTCCTTTAACTTTCACTAATGAAAGGTTTTCTGGAGGTATTTTTTGGTCCTCAAGCGTTTGAAGGATATCCTGATATTGAACCTTTAGGAGTTTCAATTTATTTGAACTGAAGCTTATGATACCCCACAATTTACTAACTAACTTCAAGTCTAAACATTACTTTTGCCCGCCAAACTGATGAAGAAATGACCAATAATGAATTGAATAGGATAGCGCTGGATTGGTTGGAGGCGTTCAATCAACATGATCTGGAAAAGCTACTCCATCTTTATAATGATGATGCGCAGCATTACAGCCCCAAATTGAAGCTAGAATATCCAGACACTTTGGGTTTAATAAAGGGAAAAGCAGCCTTACGCAGCTGGTGGCAAGAAGCATTTGAGCGATTTCCGTCTTTGCAATACAAACTACTTCATCTCATCTCTTATGAAAACAGGGTATTCATGGAGTACATAAGACAAGTGGAGCATGAAGACGAGCTTAGAGTAGGTGAAACTCTTGAAGTCAATGATGGCTTAATCATCGCATCAAGAGTATACCATAGCTGATCATTAACTTTTTGTAGCGTATATACCCCATCGATCGCTGTTTTACCACAATTACCTCTCACTCCATTCCAATCCATTTTAAAATTCCGTATCTATAACATAGGGTATCCCCCTATAATCGTGTTATAGATAATGAAGACCTTGTCTAAGTCTATTTTGGCTTAAAATTTGAACTATTTATCGAGAATAATTAACAACACATTTATGAAATCACTTAAAACCAACCTATTCAAGAGTCTGGCAGTCTATTTTTTGGGATTTAGCATCATCTTGTCTTCGTGCAGTGATGATGACGGCATTGGCACACCTCCGGGCCCTGCCCCAGAAGTACCTCCAGCATCTACATTTGAAATGGATTTAAACCAGCTGCCACAGGACGATGGCGGCAGAATAGGCGGACGCACCAACACAAAAAACAATTGGGGACATTCCGTAGTCAGCATCGGAGTGTGGAACCTGATACTAGGTACAGCCACAGTTGTACCGGTTGCAGCATTTAAAGCATCTATCAACCAAACTCCAGAGTTCATTGGGGATAACACATGGCAGTGGACTTTCAATTTCTCTGTGGCCAATGTGCAGCATTCCGCAAAACTTCAAGGAACGCTTGTTAGCGATGGTATAGATTGGAAAATGCTGCTTTCTAAGGACGGGGCGTACACAGATTTCGAATGGTACACCGGTCATGCTAACGCAGAACGTACGGAAGGTGAATGGATTTTGAATTTTGGACCTAACCAAAATAAGCCATTTCTTCAAATCGACTGGACCAGAAATATCAATAATACAGTAGCGGACATTAAGTATACTAGCATTGACCCTGATGCTCCAGGCAAGGGTGGCTACATCTATTTTGGCATCAATGAAGAAACACCTTTCAATGCTTTCTATCACCTTTACGATAAGGAAAACGATAATAAAGCAGAAATAGAATGGAATCGTGATACTAAGGAGGGACGAGTAAGCAACCCCAACCACTTTGGCGATGAAAACTTCCATTGCTGGGACAGCACCTTGGAAGATGTAGATTGCGAATAAAGTTGATAGCAACCATTGTGATATTGATTTCACAATGGTTGCTTCAAAATATCCTTTAGAATTTTAGTCCGGGAAAATAAGCTGTTTCTCCAAGCTCCTCTTCAATACGAAGCAACTGATTGTACTTGGCCATACGATCAGAGCGTGAAGCGGATCCGGTTTTAATTTGGCCTGTATTCAATGCTACCGCCAGGTCGGCAATGGTACTATCCTCAGTTTCACCTGAACGGTGAGACATCACACTTTTGTATTTGTTTTGCTTAGCTAAGTTCACTGCATTGATAGTCTCCGTAAGCGTTCCTATCTGATTCACTTTAACCAAAATAGAATTGGCTACCCCTTGATCGATTCCTTTCTGAAGGAAGTCCACATTGGTTACAAATAAATCATCACCTACCAACTGAACACTATCTCCAATTTTATCAGTCAATTGCTTCCAACCCTTCCAATCGTTCTCATCCATTCCATCTTCAATAGAGATAATCGGATATTTTTTAGCCCACTTAGCCCAATATTCTACCATCTCTTCCGATGTCAATTTCTTTCCGGAGGATTTTTTGAAATGGTAGGTCTTTGATTTTTTATCGTAAAACTCAGAGGAGGCTGCATCCATAGCAATAAAAATATCTACCCCCGGCTTGTAACCAGCCTTCTCAATAGCTTTCAATACTACCTCTATGGCTTCTTCATTGCTTTTTATATTAGGAGCAAAACCTCCCTCATCGCCTACATTGGTCGACAACCCTTTGTCATGAAGCACTTTTTTTAAATGATGAAAAACCTCTGTCCCCATTCTCAATGACTCCGAAAACGTATTGGCTTTTACTGGCATTACCATGAATTCCTGAAAATCTATGGAATTATCTGCATGGCTTCCACCATTCAAAATATTCATCATCGGAACAGGTAATGTATTGGCATTTACCCCTCCGATATAGCGAAATAATGACTGTCCTGATTCCATTGCAGCTGCCTTAGCCACCGCAAGTGAAGTTCCCAAAATCGCATTGGCACCCAACTTACTTTTGTTTTTTGTGCCATCCGCTTCTATCATGATTTTGTCGACCAGGTTTTGATCCACAACGTCAAATCCAACAATTTCTTCAGCAATGATCTCGTTAACATTTTTCACTGCCTTGAGCACACCCTTGCCCATGTATAGCTTTTTATCACCATCACGAAGCTCTACCGCCTCATGCATACCTGTAGATGCCCCAGAA
>JAGQYK010000037.1:5228-9056 GCA_020436125.1 Cyclobacteriaceae bacterium
GGAACAGCAGCTCTTCCAAAAGCACCTGATTCAGTAATTACATCAACTTCGATAGTTGGATTGCCACGGCTATCCAAAATTTGGCGGGCATGGATACTCTCTATTAAACTCACTTTTCTAATTATTGGTTAGTAGATATTATTTCAAAGCAATTATGAAGTGACCAACTGACTCTTCTTAATCATATCAACAAACTGATCAAACAAATACCTTGAGTCGTGTGGGCCGGGTGATGCCTCCGGATGGTATTGAACTGAAAATGCATTTTTTGATTTCACACTCAGCCCCATAATGGTTTTATCATTAAGGTGAACATGAGTCACTTCTACATTCCTATTCTTTTCAATGTCTTTTTCACTCACAGCAAATCCATGATTCTGTGAGGTCATTTCGCCCAAACCTGTTACTAAATTTTTAACTGGATGATTTAACCCGCGATGACCATGATGCATTTTATAGGTAGAAATGTCATTGGCTAACGCCAATAATTGATGCCCTAAACAAATTCCAAAAATTGGTTTTTCCGACTCCATCATCTCTTTCACGGTAGTGATTGCATAGTCCATAGTAGCCGGATCACCAGGACCATTAGAGATGAAATACCCATCAGGACTCCACTTCTCCATTTCAGCATAGGGAGTCTTAGCTGGGAATACCTGCAAATAACATCCTCTTGCCGCTAGATTGGTAAGTATACTTTTTTTGATTCCGACATCAAGCACCGCCACTTTGTAGGGTGAATTGCTATCTCCTTCAAAGTAGGGCTTCTTTGTACTCACTATAGAAGCCAATTCCAGGCCATCCATAGAAGGTACGTTATTAAGCTCTTGCTGTAATTCCTCCGGGCTCAGTTCAGATGAAATAATAGCGTTCATTGCACCTTTGCTGCGAATATGGCGCACCAACATGCGTGTATCAATATCCGCAATCCCCACCACATTGTATTTCTCTAGATATTCTTGAAGACTCTCTGAAGCAGTCTTTCTGCTGTAATCTTCCGAAAACTCATTGACCACTAACCCCTTGATTTTAGGGCCATCAGACTCCTGTTCAGCATCCAGGGAGCCATAATTACCAATATGTGCGGTGGTATTCACGACAATCTGACCATAATAGGATGGGTCTGTATAGATTTCTTGATAACCGGTCATTCCCGTATTAAAGCAAATCTCTCCACCGGATGTCCCCTTCTTGCCTATTGCTTTTCCTTCGATTAAAAGTCCGTCTGCTAAAAGTAAGTATGCTTTGTTAGTTGAGCTCATTGTGCGGTTTGGTTTGACAAAAATAACCCGTTTCGAATTTGATCTTGGGATATCTTAGATAAAATTTCCCGGTCAATTGACAGGGCATAAAAAAAGGGATCAGTATTGATAACTGATCCCTTTTCGATATTGTTTAAACAAGCCACTACTCCTCGTCCTTCTTTTTAGTGGTCTTCTTTGCTGCCTTTTTTACGGCTTTCTTTGACTTTTCTTTAGCTTCAGGAGCTTCTGCTGAAGCTGCCTCTACTTCTGCCTCTGCAGTATCATCAGATTTCTTAGATCTACGGCTTCTACGAGTCTTGGCTTTCTTCTCAGCTCCCTCCTTCTTATAGATATCATTGAAGTCTACCAATTCCATAAGGCACATCTCAGCATTATCACCATGACGCAAGTCGCCAAATTTGATAATTCTTGTATACCCACCCGGACGGTCCGCAATACGTGATGCAACCTCACCGAATAACATAGATACTGATTCCTTATTCTGAAGGTAAGAGAATACAGTCCTACGCGAATGGGTAGTATCAGTCTTTGATTTAGTAAGCAATGGCTCCACATACTTTCTCAATGCTTTTGCTTTAGCAACAGTAGTCGTAATTCTTTTATTAAGAATCAGTGACGATGCCATATTGGAAAGCAACGCATGGCGATGGGCTGCCTTGCGGCCAAGGTGGTTAATTTTCTTCCCGTGTCTCATTAGTCCTCTTCTAATTTATATTTTGAAAGGTCCATACCAAAAGTAAGACTCTTCTCTGCTACCAGCTGCTCTAATTCAGCTAGTGATTTTTTTCCAAAATTTCTAAACTTCATCATGTCAGAGATCTCCAATCTTACAAGGTCTCCTAACGACTTTACATCTGCTGCTTTAAGGCAGTTGTATGCACGTACTGAAAGATCCAAGTCATGCAAGGCAGTCTTCAACAATTTTCTCATGTGAAGCATCTCCTCATCCACTTGCTCGATCTCGCTGTCCTTGCCAGTCTCCAACTCGATAGACTTATCAGAGAACAGACGGAAGTGCTGAATTAGTATGAAGGCAGCTCCTTCTAATGCCTTTTCAGGGTGAATAGAACCGTCTGTTTCAATATCAATAACCAACTTCTCATAGTCAGTCTTTTGCTCCACACGGGTATTTTCTACACTGTATTTTACATTCTTCACCGGAGTGAAAATGGCATCGATCGGAATAAACCCAAATAATTGCTCACTTGGCTTATTCTCCTCTGCAGGCAAATACCCACGACCCTTCTCTATAGTCAACTCAATTTCAAATTGTGCTGACTCATCAAGGTTGCAGATTACGTGATCAGGGTTCAATACATCAAAGCCGGTAGTAAACTTGGCAATATCACCAGCGGTGAACTGCTTTTGTTTCTTAATGCTTACAGTGATTTTACTTTCGAAATTATCTGAATTCTTCTTCAAACGAACCTGCTTCAGGTTCAAAATGATTTCTGAAACATCTTCAACTACACCTTCTATAGTAGAGAACTCATGCAACACACCAGGAACCTTAATACCTGTAATGGCATATCCTTCCAATGATGAAAGAAGGATTCTTCTCAATGCATTACCAATCGTTACTCCGTATCCTCTTTCCAGTGGTTTAAATGTGAAAAGACCGCGAAAATCATCGGACTTTTCCATTACAACCTTTTCTGGCATTTGAAATGCTAATATTGACATAGGTAATTTGATTTAATATTAAATATTACTTGGAGTACAATTCGACAATCAACTGCTCATTGATATTCTCTGGAATATCTTCGCGAGGCGGAAGGGTAATTAACTTACCTACCATATCTCCACCATCCCACTCTAACCAGCTGTGTCTTTTAGTAGAATGAGCGGCAAGGCTATCAGTAATTGTCTCTAAAGATTTTGATTTTTCTCTTACCTCAATAGTTTCGCCAGGCTTCAATGTGTATGAAGGAATGTTTACCACTTCTCCATTAACAAGAATATGCTTATGAACAACCAACTGACGGGCAGCTCTGCGCGTAGTTGCTATACCCAGACGATACACTGTATTGTCTAACCTAGACTCCAACATTTGAAGTAACACCTCACCGGTAACACCTTTCTTACGTGTAGCCTTATCAAAAATATTTTCAAACTGCTTCTCCAATACACCATAGATGTATTTGGCCTTTTGCTTCTCAGCAAGCTGAACAGCATATTCAGATAGCTTGCGTCTTTTACCCTTACCGTGTTGTCCGGGAGGATAAGCTTTCTTTTGAAGCGCTTTACTATCTCCGAGAATAGGCTCACCGAACCTTCTTGAAATCTTTGTTTTAGGACCTGTATATCTTGCCATGGCTAGATTATGCTCTATTAATTAAACTCTTCTTTTCTTTGGAGGACGGCAGCCATTGTGAGGCAACGGAGTGACGTCACGAATGGTGGAAATCTCTATTCCAACACCTTGGAGGGTGCGAATCGCAGATTCACGACCAGATCCGGGGCCTTTCACAAATACCTCAGCTTTGCGCATTCCCAATTCGTAGGCTTTGGTACCACATTCCTGTGCTGCTGTTTGAGCAGCATAAGGAGTATTCTTTTTAGA
>JAGQYK010000037.1:9151-29161 GCA_020436125.1 Cyclobacteriaceae bacterium
TAGAACCCTTGAAGCCCATCTTTCCAGCAGACGCCCAGGATACTACCTGACCAGCCATATTTGTAATGGAAATGATGATATTGTTGAATGTAGCCTGGATATGAATTTGTCCAGTAGTTTCTACAGTAACAACTCGCTTTTTACTTTTATCTTTTTTCTTTTCCTGAGCCATTTGGAAAGTTTTTACTTATTAACCTTTAACTGCCTTCTTCTTATTCGCTACTGTCTTACGCTTTCCTTTGCGCGTACGTGCGTTATTCTTTGTTCCCTGACCTCTTACAGGCAACCCTTTACGGTGCCTTAAACCACGGTAACATCCTATATCCATCAATCGCTTAATGCTCAGCTGAACCTCAGACTTAAGCACACCTTCGATTTTAAATTGTTCTGCAATAAGGGCACGAATGGTATTCGACTCATCGTCATTCCAATCCTTCACCTTTTTATCTAACTCCACGTTTGCTTGAGCAAGAATTTTTTGAGCTGATCTACGGCCAATGCCATAGATATAAGTCAAACTAATCTCACCTCTTTTGTTATCGGGAATATCTACACCAGCGATACGTGCCATAATTATCCTTGTCTTTGTTTAAATCTCGGATTCTTTTTGTTAATCACATACAATTTGCCGTTGCGCCTAATCAGCTTGCAATCAGCACTGCGTTTCTTTATGGATGCTCTTACCTTCATTTTACTTATATCTAAAAGTTATCCTTCCTTTTGTTAAATCGTAAGGCGACATTTCAAGCTTCACCTTGTCCCCAGGCAGAATGCGGATGTAGTGCATCCTCATCTTCCCTGAAATATGTGCCAGTACCTCGTGGCCGTTTTCCAATTGTACACGAAACATCGCATTGGATAACGCTTCCAAAATGGTACCGTCTTGCTCTATCGACTTTTGTTTCGCCACTTATACTTATAATTTTCTTCTATATACTTATGAGTCGTTAAGACTTCTGTTTTATCTTCTAGCACTGCCACCGTATGCTCAAAATGAGCCGATGGTTTTTTGTCGGCCGTTCGTATGGTCCAACCATCATTTTCCTGAACTACACTCTTAGTTCCAAGATTGATCATCGGTTCTATCGCGAACACCATCCCTGCTTTAATCTTTGCTCCCCTCCCTTTCTTTCCGTAGTTGGGTACTTCTGGATCTTCATGAAGATCTTTTCCCACTCCGTGACCGACCAATTCTCTCACCACTCCGTATCCGAATTGCTCTACATAACTTTGTATTGCAAAACTGACCTCTCCGATTCTATTTCCAACTTTAGCTTGTTCTATACCAAGATAAAGAGAGTCATATGTTCTATTCAGTAGATCAAGTACCTCCTGAGACACACCTTCCAACGGATAAGTATAAGCTGAGTCACTGTGGAATCCTTTAAAATAAACACCACAATCCACAGAGATTACATCCGTTTCCTTCAACTCGTACTGGCTTGGAAACCCGTGAACTACTGTCTCGTTGACAGAAATACACAAGGCAGCCGGAAAGCCATTGTAACCCTTAAAAGAAGGCGAGCCTCCATGATCCTTGATATACTCTTCAGCGATTTTATCCAGGTCTTTGGTTTGGATGCCAGGCTTTACCAGCTTGGCCACTTCCCCATGAGCTTGCCCTAAAATCTGGGCTCCCTCTTTAATTACCTGAATATCCTCTGCCGTTTTGTAATGAATCATTCAAACTCAAGCCGCAGCAAACTGAGAACGTCCTTTCACTCTTCCCGACTTCATCATTCCTTCATAATGCCTCATCAACAGATAACTCTCTATTTGCTGGAGCGTGTCTAACACAACACCCACCAAAATCAAAAGAGAAGTACCACCGTAGAACTGAGCAAAATTTTGCGTAACACCAGCCCTCACCGCAAATGCAGGAAGAATAGCTACTATCGCAAGAAAGATTGCGCCTGGTAAAGTGATTTTTGATAAAATACCATCTATAAACTCAGCGGTTTGTTTTCCAGGTTTTATGCCCGGAACAAATCCACCGTTGCGTTTCAAATTATCAGCAATGTCATTACTCGGTACCGTGATTGCTGTGTAGAAAAATGTAAACAACAGAATCAGGATAGCAAAAAGTAAATTGTATTGCCATGAGGTAAAGTCAGCGAAAGTTGAACCTACATAGGCTCCTACATCACTGTCTCTCCAAATACCCGCCAACAAAGGAGGAATGAACATCAATGCCTGAGCAAAGATGATTGGCATTACTCCAGCAGAGTTCAACTTTAAAGGAATAAAATCTCTTTTACCACCGTAAAGCTTATTGCCTACTACCTGCTTGGCATACTGAACTGGAATACGTCTGGTCGCCTGTGTTAGTGCGATCACTCCCACTACCACGAAGAACAAGGCCAACAATTCAATGATGAAAAGAAGCGCTCCGTTCATTCCTTTCGCATCCATCTCCTGCCAGATAGCAGCTGGGAAACGAGACACAATACCGATCATGATCAGCATACTGATACCGTTACCAATTCCTTTATCTGTAATACGCTCACCCAACCACATACAGAACATAGTACCTGCTACTAGTATGATGATAGAGGAGACAATAAAGAACATACCTGGATTAATGATGGCTTCATCATTAATTGTAGTTCTTAAATATCCATAGGATTGAGCTGCAGTAATAGCAATCGTCAATACCCTTGTAAATTGATTTAATTTCTTTCTTCCACTATCCCCTTCCTTTTGCATTTTGGTAAAATGAGGAACGGCCACTGTAAGCAGCTGTACCACGATGGAGGCCGAGATATACGGCATGATTCCTAATGCAAATATTGATGCACGGCTAAACGAACCTCCGAGGAAAGTATTCAACAAGTCGAAAATACCACCTTGATTACCGGCCAGTAGATTAGCATCCACTCCGGGAAGCACTACATACGATCCTAACCTGAAAATAATCAGGAAGCCGATCGTGTTCATGATCCGAACCCGAAGATCCTCGATCGAAAAAATGTTCTTTATGGTGGTGAAGAATTTCTTCATCGTTACACTTTAGTCGCTTTACCACCTGCAGTTTCAATCGCCTTAATAGCGGTTGCTGAAAAAGCATGTGCTTCTACATTTACCTTTGCTTTCAATTCTCCTCTTCCCAATACTTTCACTTTATCCTTCTTACCTACCACACCATTGTCGATAAGCAACTGCATATTGATTTCAGAAGATTTAGTTTTCTCAGCCAGACCTTCCAACGCATCCAAGTTTACACACTTGAAGTAAACCTTATTATTGTTGGTAAATCCAAACTTAGGAACACGTCTCTGAAGGGGCATCTGGCCACCTTCAAATCCTATCTTTCGGCTATAGCCTGAGCGTGACTTGGCACCTTTATGACCACGGCCAGCAGTAGTGCCACCAGACCCTTGTCCTCTTCCCAAACGTTTATTCGTTTTGGTCGATCCTTTTGCCGGTTTTAATTCGTGTAGTTTCATCTTATATCTCGGTTACGCTAACCAAATGACTCACTTTCTTTACCATGCCCTGAATCTGAGGAGTGTATTCCACTTCTACAGACTTATTCAATCTGCCCAGTCCCAGCGACTTAATAGTCAGCTGTTGAGTCTCAGGCCTCTTGATCATGCTTTTTCTTTGAGTAATTCTAACTTTAGCCATATCTCTTATCCGTTGAAAACCTTTGATAAGGTAATTCCTCTATTTCTTGCAATTGTATGTGCATCTCTCATTCCGGTCAACGCTTTGAAAGTTGCTTTCACCACGTTATGCGGGTTGGAAGATCCTTTAGATTTCGCTAGTACATTATGTACACCTGCACTCTCAAGTACCGCACGCATCGCACCACCAGCGATAACACCCGTACCGGCTGATGCTGGCTTCAACAACACAAAACCACCTCCGAACTTACCGATCGATTCATGAGGTACAGTTCCTTTAATAATAGGTACTTTCACCAGATGCTTCTTGGCATCATCGATGCCTTTAGTGATAGCATCCGTTACTTCATTGGCTTTACCCAGTCCGTAGCCTACTACACCGTTTCCATCTCCCACTACTACTATTGCAGAGAAGCTGAACCTACGTCCACCTTTCACCACCTTGGCTACACGCTGAATTGCTACGACCTTTTCTTTAAGATCTATTTCACTTGCCTTTACCGTGCTGACGTTGCTTTGTGTCATTCAATTAAAATTTTAAACCTCCTTCTCTGGCGCCTTCAGCCAAAGCTTTGATGTTACCGTGATACAAAGAACCGTTGCGATCAAAAACGATGGTGTTTACACCAGAGGCAAGCGCCTTTTCAGCTACCTTCTTACCTACGTTTTTAGAAATCGTCAAATTCACTCCGCCTTTCTTATCCAGCTCAACGGAAGATGATGCCGCCAGGGTCATTCCCTTAGTATCATCTATCACTTGAGCATAAATCACCTTATTACTTCTAAAAACGGAAAGACGTGGTCTTTCTGCGGTACCCTTCACCTTTCTGCGGATACCCATTTTTAATCTTTTCCTTCTATCTGCTTTAGACTTTATGTTAGCCATACTTATAATTATTTAGAAGCAGCTTTACCAGCTTTTCTGCGTACAAACTCACCAGTGAAACGAATACCCTTTCCTTTGTAAGGCTCCACTTTACGAAGCGATTTTATTTTGGCCGCTACGTGACCGATTAACTGCTTATCAATTCCTTCCAGAATAATAGTAGGGTTTGATCCCTTTTCTGTTATCGCCTGCACTTTCAATTCTGTAGGCACAGCGAAAAAGATATTATGTGAATAACCCACACTCAATTCAAGTACATTGCCTTGAGCGCTGGCTTTAAATCCCACACCCACTAACTCCAATTGGCGCTTATAACCTTCATTTACTCCAGTTACCATATTGGCAATCAATGAACGGTAAAGACCGTGCATTGCTTTGTGTCTTTTCTGCTCAGAAGGGCGCTCTACCAGCAATTCTGCATTCTCCTGCTTTATCTTAAAATCAGGATCAATTACCTGATGCAGCTCTCCTTTCGGTCCTTTTACAGAAACTTTGTGATCACCTTCATTGAATGTGATGGTCACACCATTTGGAACTTGTACGGGATTTCTACCTATTCGTGACATCGTTATTCTCTATTAATGAACGTAACACAATACTTCACCACCCACATTCATTGCCTTGGCTTCTTTATCGGTAATTACACCTTTAGAAGTAGAAAGAATAGCAACACCCAAGCCATTAAGTACTTTAGGCAATTTGCTGGCTTCCTTATACTGACGCAACCCAGGCGAACTCACGCGCTTAAGATTTGATATTGCAGATTCTTTAGTTTCAGCATTGTATTTCAATGCGATCCTTATTAAACCTTGCTTATTAGGTGTTTCTTCGAACTTATAGTTCAGAATGTAACCCTTATCAAAAAGCACCTTTGTAATCTCCTTTTTCAAGTTTGATGAAGGCACTTCAACCACACGGTGACGCGCCTTAATGGCGTTTCTCAACCTGGTTAAATAATCTGCTATCGGATCTGTTATATTCATATTCCATTTAAAAAAGCAAACCCGCCAAAAAAACGGGGCTGCAAAGTTATTGAATCCTTTCCTTTATTCAAAAGCTGGTTTTCCTATTACCAGCTAGCTTTTGTTACTCCTGGAATCAACCCGTCAGAAGCCATTTGACGGAATTGATTACGGCAAATACCGAATTTTCGCAAATATCCTTTGGGTCTCCCTGTCAATTTGCAACGATTATGAATGCGAACTTTAGAAGAATTTCTTGGAAGTTTATCTAAACCCTCCCAATCACCGGCCTCTTTCAACGTTTTGCGCTTCGCGGCATAGCGTTTCACAAGGGCTTCCTTCTTTCTGTCTCTTGCTATAATGGATAATTTTGCCATTAGTCTTGTTTATTTTTGTTAACGAAAGGCATCCCAAATGCCTTTAACAATGCAAAGCTTTCTTCATCAGTCTGAGCGGTAGTCACAAAAGTGATATCCATACCGTTGATTTTAGTCACTTTATCAATAGATATCTCAGGGAAAATGATTTGCTCTTTCACTCCGAGGGTATAATTACCGCGGCCGTCAAATCCCTTATCACTTACTCCTTTGAAATCACGTACTCGAGGCAAAGCCACATTCATGATACGATCCATGAATTCGAACATACGATCACCGCGTAAAGTCACCTTTGCTCCGATGGGCATATCTTCGCGTAGCTTAAAGTTCGAAATCGCTTTCTTTGATTTTGTTGCTACTGCTTTTTGACCTGTAATGGTCGTTAGCTCTTCTACACCAATATCAACCAATTTCTTATCGGCTACAGCTGCTCCAATACCTTTGTTGATGCAAATCTTTGTCATCTTAGGTACCTGCATGATGGACTTATATTGAAATTTGTCCTTCAGTGAAGGCACAATTTCATTCAAGTATTTGTCTTTTAATCTAGGCGTTGCCATTACTTAATAAATTCTCCTGTTTTCTTAGAATACCTTTGAAGCTTTCCTTTATCATTCAGCTTTCTTCCTGTGCGGGTAGTTTTCCCATCAGCCGGGTTTACCAACATCAGATTGCTTACATGAATAGCTGCTTCTGTTTTTTTAATTCCTCCTTCTGGCTTTCCAGCTGAAGGCTTCTCATGCTTCGTCACCATGTTGATACCTTCAACAATAGCGCGTTGCTTCTCTAGGAATAGCTCAAGCACTGTTCCTTCTTTTCCTTTATCGTTTCCAGCCAACACCTTTACAGTGTCTCCTTTGCGGATATGCATTTTTGGCTGCTTGTTAAATCTCCTATCCATAATTAAAGTACTTCAGGGGCCAATGAAACAATCTTCATAAACTGCTTTTCTCTCAGCTCACGTGCTACAGGACCGAAAATACGAGTACCACGTGGCTCGTTTTGCGGATTCAAAAGCACTGCTGCATTTTCTTCAAAGCGGATGTATGACCCGTCTTTTCTTCTTATTTCTTTCTTGGTTCTTACTACAACCGCCTTAGAAACAGTTCCTTTCTTTATTGCGCTGGAAGGCATGGCTGACTTTACAGTCACCACGATGGTATCACCTACAGATGCGTAGCGTCTTTTGGTACCTCCCAATACATGAACACAGAGAACCTCTTTTGCTCCGCTGTTGTCAGCCACCTTTAATCTTGATTCGGTCTGTATCATGTTATTTAGCTTTTTCTACTATTTCTACTAATCTCCACCTTTTGTTTTTGCTCAAAGGGCGTGTTTCACTGATGCGCACAGTATCTCCAATTCCTGCCTCACCTTTCTCATCATGAGCCATCAACTTGGTGGTCTTCTTCATGAACTTACCATAGATAGGGTGTTTCACCTTTCTATTCACGGCTATGGTTATGGTCTTATCCATTTTGTTGCTGGTGACCGTACCTACTTTTTCTTTTCTCTGATTCCTTTCCATTGGAAATTACTTTTGAAGTTCTTTAGCTCTCAATTCAGTTTTCAAGCGAGCAACCAACCTTCTGGTTTCCTGGATTTTCAAAGGGTTCTCGATGGAGGAAATCTGATGTGCAAATTTAAGTTTGCGCAACGCTTCCTGCTCGCTACCAATTTTTTCCTTGAGCTCGTCTACTGTGTATGCTTTTATCTCCGCGTTTTTCATTGCTTTATTTGCTTGCTGCAGCTTCTACGTAGTCTCTGCGTACGGTGAATTTTGTTAAAAAAGGAAGTTTACCTTCTGCCAGACGCAATGCCTCTTTAGCAGTTGCCATATCAACCCCTCCGGCCTCTATAAGGATAGTACCAGGTTTCACTACGGCTACCCAATATTCAGGCGCTCCTTTACCTTTACCCATCCTTACTTCTGCAGGCTTTTTAGTAATTGGCTTGTCAGGAAAAATGCGGATCCACACCTGACCCTCACGCTTCATTGCGCGGGTTACGGCAATCCTGGCTGCTTCAATCTGACGTGCTGTTATCCAACCACCTTCTAGTGCTTTCAAGCCAAAAGAACCGAATGCAATCGAATGACCACGAGTCGCCAATCCTTTTACACGGCCTTTGTGCATTTTTCTATACTTGGTACGTTTCGGCTGTAACATATTTGCTACCTGTTATAAAATTCCTAATTAATTTTTTCTTCTTCTGTCTCCTCCACGGTCAGGTCTTTCACCACGACCACGGCCTCCTGCTCTTCTGCGATCTGGAGGTCCTCCTGCTTTATTGTCACCACCTGCATTGCTTACCATGCCCACATTAGGTGACAAATCACGCTTACCGAAAATCTCTCCTCTAAACACCCACACTTTAATTCCAATCTTTCCGTAAACTGTTTGTGCTTCTGTTACCGCATAGTCGATATCTGCACGAAGTGTATGCAAAGGGATTCTTCCTTCTTTGTATTGTTCGGTACGCGCCATCTCAGCTCCACCCAAACGACCAGATAGTTTCACCTTGATACCTTCAGACCCAACACGCATTGCAGATGCAATAGCTTGTTTCATCGCCCTACGGAAAGCAATCCTTGCCTCTAGCTGCTGAGCGATAGACTCACCTACCAACTTCGCATCCAACTCAGGACGTTTGATCTCGAAAATATTGATCTGAACGTCTTTGTTGGTTAATTTTTTTAACTCTTCCTTGATCTTGTCAACCTCTGTACCGCCTTTTCCAATTACAACTCCCGGACGGGCAGTGTGTATGGTTAATGTAATACGCTTCAATGTGCGCTCAATTACAACTTTAGAGATACCTCCTTTAGGAATACGAGCACTTACATACTTGCGGATTTTTTGATCTTCAACCAATTTGTCAGCAAACGTATTGCCTCCAAACCAGCTTGAATCCCATCCGCGGATAACTCCAAGTCTAAAACCTACCGGATTAACTTTCTGTCCCATTATTCCTTTGTTTCCTTTTTAGTTGACTTTTTCTTAGCAGCCTTTTTCACAGGCTTTTCAGCTTTTTCAGTTTTTTTTGCTTCTGGCTTTTCCACTACAGGCACCATGCTATCTACCACAAGTGTTACGTGGTTTGATCTCTTTCTGATCCTATGAGCACGGCCTTGAGGGGCTGGTCTCAAACGCTTTAGCTGACGACCACCATCTACAAATATTTCTTTGATGAACAGATCAGCCTCTTCCAGCTTTTGATCTGAGTTCTTTACTGACCAGTTGCTGATAGCAGACAATAACAACTTCTCCAATTTCTGAGAAGAGTATTTTGCTTCATACTTAAGTAGGTTAAGCGCATGATTCACCCTTGTACCCCTTATCATATCAGCTACCAACCTCATCTTTCTAGGCGAAGTAGGTACATCTTTTAAGTAAGCAGTGGCAGGGCCAGTTTTGGCAGCCTCTTTTATAGCCTCTAACTTGGCTCTCTTAACTACTGATCTTTTTGTCTTTTTTACTGTTTCTTCCATGACAGAGCGATTAATACCTATTAATCTTTTCTATTTCCTGAATGTCCTTTATATACACGCGTTGGTGAAAACTCTCCCAACTTATGCCCTACCATGTTCTCGGTAACATACACCGGGATAAACTTATTCCCGTTATGAACGGCTAGCGTATGTCCAATTAAATCCGGTGTAATTGTTGATCTTCTTGACCAAGTCTTGATCACTGATTTTTTTCCTGATTGCTCCATCGTCTCTACTTTTTTCAAAAGACGAGCATCTAGATATGGACCTTTTTTTATTGACCTTCCCATTATTTCTTCCTTCTTACAATGATTAGACGATCTGAATACTTCTTAGGAGAACGGGTTTTCTTACCCTTAGAAATCAATCCATTGCGTGATCTTGGATGACCTCCAGTTGCTCTACCTTCACCACCACCCATAGGGTGATCTACCGGGTTCATTACTACTGGTCTGGTGCGTGGACGAATACCTCTCCAACGATTACGTCCTGCTTTACCCTGACTTTCATTCATATGCTCAGGGTTTGACACAGCTCCAATAGTAGCCATGCAAGTAGTGAGCACGTTTCTCATTTCACCTGATGGCATTTTCAAAGTAGCATAAGCTCCTTCACGGGCAACCAACTGAATAAATACTCCGGCACTTCTACCTATAGACGCTCCCTTTCCTGGTTTCAACTCCACATTGTGGATGATAGTACCAACAGGAATTTTACCTAGTGGAAGTGCATTACCAACTTCTGGAGGAACAGATTCACCTGATACAACAGTTTGACCAGCTTTAAGCCCTTGAGGAGCTAAAATGTAGGTCTTGAAACCATCCGCATAATACAATAGTGCTACGCGTGCAGTACGCGTAGGATCATACTCTATAGATTTAACAGTGGCAGGAATATCAAATTTATTCCTTTTGAAATCAATCGTACGCAGCTTCTGCTTGTGACCTCCACCGATATAGCGCATGGTCATACGGCCTTTACTGTTACGACCTCCGCTCTTTTTAATAATACTTACCAATGATTTTTCAGGACGAGACGCAGTGAGGTCGTCAAAGCTTGGCGCCATGCGGTGCCTGCTTCCTGCTGTCATTGGTTTAAGTTTTCTTACCGCCATCGCTATTCGTTATTAAACGTTGCTATAAAAATCAATTACTTCTCCTTCAGCTACCGTAATGATTGCCTTTTTGTAACTCGGCATACGACCTGAAAGAACACCTGCTTTAGTGTAACGTGACTTGTACTTACCCATCACATTCATGGTATTTACTTTCTCCACATTTACACCATACATCTTCTCTACGGCCTTCTTTATTTCCACTTTGTTGGCATCGTTGTCAACCAGAAAACCATATTTCCCTTTTTCGTTAAGGGCAGAGACTTTTTCAGTAACCAGGGGTTTTTTTAATATGCTCATTGGTTTACTGTTTATTTAAAATGTTGCTAATCAATTCTATACCGCTTTCTGCCAAAAGCACCTGATCTGCATTCATCAAATCATAAGTATTCAGCTGAGAAACAGTAATCACTTTAGTGTTTTGTACGTTTCTACCTGAAAGCACAATGTTTTGCTTGTTTTCTCCTAAGATCACCAAGGTCTTCTTGTCTGCTACTGAAAGTGCACTAAGCATGGACAAGTATTGTTTTGTCTTTGGCGCTTCGAAATCAAAATCCTCAAGCACAGCAATTGCATTGTCTTTTGCCTTGTATGCCAGGGCTGATTTACGTGCAAGATCTTTTACTTTCTTATTGAGCTTAAAAGAGTAGTCTCTAGGTTGAGGTCCGAAAACACGGCCACCACCACGGAACAAAGGGTTTTTGATGTTACCCGCACGGGCTCCACCTGTTCCTTTTTGCTTCTTCAATTTCTTAGAAGAACCTTTAATTTCTGCACGCTGCTTTGACTTGGCAGTACCCTGACGCTGATTGGCCAGAATGCTTTTTACATCTAAATAGATGGCGTGATCGTTAGGCTCGATTCCGAATATTTCGGAAGAAAGACTCACTTTGCGACCGGTGTCTTCACCGCTATGTTTTACAACAGCTAAGTCCATTACTTTTCAAGTATAATTGTTGAGTTTTTGGCTCCTGGGACAGGGCCACTAACTAATATCAAATTTTGCTCAGGTAGGATTTTTATCACCTGAAGGTTAAGCACCTTCACGCGATCACCACCTGTTTGACCGGCCATCTTCTTGCCTTTTACTACACGAGCTGCAAAAGACGCATTACCTAATGATCCAGGTGCTCTTAGTCTATTGTGCTGTCCGTGAGTCTGACCACCAACACCCGCAAATCCATGGCGTTTTACCACACCCTGAAATCCACGACCTTTGGAAGTACCAATAGCATCCAGCCAGTCTCCCTCTTTAAATATATCTTCTAGCTTAATCTCTCTGCCCAATTCAATCATGCCGTCAAACTCGGTCCTGAAATCCCTGAATTCTGCAAGGAAACGCTTAGGAGTTGTATTCGCTTTTTTGAAGTGGCCCATCATAGGCTTAGTAGTATGTTTTTCTTTGCGCTCACCATAGGCAAGCTGCACGGCTCTATAGCCATCGGTCTCTACATTCTTCACCTGAGTGACAACACAAGGACCAGCCTGTATTACCGTCACTGCTATGTTTTGACCATCTTGGCCGTACACATTGGTCATTCCGACCTTTTTTCCAATTATTCCAGGCATGCCTAAAACCTATTTTGCTTGTTTCTGAGTCGTTTTGCGGGTTTCTCCACGCAAAAAGGACTGCAAAGATAGGAACTATACAGTAGTTACCAAATGGGGGTTTCAAAATTTTGAATATGAATTAAAAACGCCCTTTTTTTGACATTTTAAAGCCTAATTTGGCTTTCTGAAAATTTCCCATTTCATGCTTAGTACATGCCAGAATAGAATGGTTCAATTAAACGGTCTATTTACTCACCAATTCCTAAGCAGGCATTCATGAATTTTAGCCTTAAATCCTGGCCGGTCTATATTATAGGAGTTGGACTCTTGATCCTTTTTATAGCCAATATTTCATTGGGCAGCATACAAATACCTTTCCATAAGGTGTTCTACGCACTTTTGGGGCAAGGAGACACTCAAGACACTCATTACAGCATCATTTGGCAGTTGCGCATCCCGAAAGCCGTTACCTGTATTGTGGCCGGTGCTGCGCTTTCTATTGGTGGTTTATTAATGCAGACCCTTTTTAGAAACCCTTTGGCAGGCCCTGATGTATTGGGCCTAAGCTCAGGGGCTAGCCTAATGGTAGCCTTCGTAATACTCATTGGCACTTCCGCAGCCTCCTATTTGCCAACAGTAAATCCTTGGTCATTGGCACTGGCCGCCAGTTTTGGCAGTGGAGCTATTTTCCTTTTAGTAATAGCCGTTGCCCACCGCGTTCGTGATAATACTTCTTTACTAATTATAGGGCTCATGATAGCAGCAGCATCAGGTTCTTTGGTGAGCGTGCTTCAATACTTAAGCAAAGCACAGGACTTACAGGCTTTCGTCATTTGGACGCTGGGGAGCGTTGGCGGAACCAACTGGAGTGAAATTTTAATACTTACCCTATTGTTAATTATTGGTGGTGCCATATCGATTACTTCTGTAAAGGCTCTCAACGCCTGGCTGCTGGGTGACAACTACGCGCAAAGCCTTGGGGTGGACATCAAAAAATCGAGACTAAAAATTGTATTGGCCACCAGCTTACTCACAGGCGGGGTAACTGCTTTCTGTGGCCCTATCGCCTTCGTAGGTCTGGCCGTTCCTCACCTTATCCGACTTTTAGTACCCACCACCAATCACAAAATATTATTACCTATGGTAATGATGGGAGGGGCTGCTCTCCTACTGCTTTGCGATATCCTTGCACAGGTTCCTGGAAGCTCCAATGTATTGCCACTGAATGCGATCACCTCTATAATAGGCGCCCCAGTAGTGATTTGGGTGGTCATGAGAAGTAAAGGCGTAAAAATGTAAATGATGAAAGACTCTCCTCTCTATACAAAAAGTCTAAGCATCGGCTACCCGTCCATTCAAGATCATATTTTGTTGGATAATCTTAACCTATCATTATATCATGGTCAGCTGGTATGCTTTATGGGCCCCAACGGAATTGGCAAGAGCACATTAATAAGAACATTGGCGGGTTCGCAAAAACCCATATCCGGGGAAATTCATGGAATTGGAAATAAGAACGTTGCCGTTGTTTTAACAGAGAGAGTAAATGCTGGAATGATGACGGCAAGGGAGTTGGTAAATTATGGGCGATACCCATACCTCGGGTGGTCTGTAAAAATGACAGAAGCAGATCAATCCAAAATCGATGAGGCTGTGCAGCAGGTGCGCATTCAAGACTTACTGGACAAACCGATTCATGAATTGAGCGATGGCCAGATGCAGATGGTGATGATTGCCCGTGCGCTGGCACAGGACACACCCGTACTTCTGCTGGATGAACCCACTGCCCATCTTGATCTTAATAATAGGGTAGAGATCATGAACCTACTCAGAAAGCTGACAAAAGAAAATAACAAAGCCATTCTGGTATCCACACACGAACTTGCCCTTGCCTTGCAAACGGCCGATGTAGTTTGGCTGGCCACTTCACAAAAATCAATACGGGTAGGAATGCCCGAAGACTTAGTACTAGATGGTACTTTCGATGAAGTATTTCAATTCAAAGGTTTTGATTTAAAAACTGGCCGGGTAAGGCAAGAGCCCTATCGCAATACGGGCGTCCAATTGATTGGTGAAGGGCATGCCTACCTGTGGACCAAGAATGCTTTGGAGCGAAATGGTTTTCATATCGACCCAAACTCAAGCCTTACTGTTAAGATTGAAACATTGCCAAATAGACTTAGCCTTTCTACCCATCTCAATAACGAAACACATACTTATCAGTCAATAGCTGAGTTGCTAAGTAGATTAACCAAAACTTAGTAGTCAATCTCCTCGTCCCCTTCCCGATAATCGAGGTAGTAAATAATAAGGTTGCACATTTCGCTAGTGGACCCCCAGCCATAACCGATGTTGCGTGCCGGTACAAAAGGGTTGGCTTTATTGTTCGAACTATTGTCGTACTGCGCCTCCATCTTTATATAGGATCCCGCAGGTATCTTTAACATATGCTTGAACTGGTAGGTCGTTTGCCAGTTAAAGTCCCACTTATCTATTTTAATCAATGGGATAATTTCACCAGAAGGTGTTTCTGCCACAGCCTTGAACCGCTTGCCTATAAAGTGCATGTGGGGCAACAATGAAATAAGTGAAATGTCTTTGTCTACCTTATAATTAATATAAAAGGTAGGCGAGGTCTCAGCGTATATATAGAATGGTTGGTTAACAATATCATTCTCCCTAAGTGTTAAGGTATGTACCACCCGATCCACTTCCGTTTTAGCAAAGTATAAATTGATTTTTGACTGATCCGTCTCCTTCTTGGATGAAGGTGAGTAATGCATATTTAAAATCAGGTCGGTAGACTTATAAAGCAGCTTACCTGTATTGGGCGGAAAGAAGATTTTATTGTTGCCCGGCACCCATCCATAGAGGAAATCATCGGCCAAAGGTGTCTTCTGAAAGTTCTTTACTCTCGGATCCAATTCCGACATACCGTCAATCCCCCTAATGTCATTGGTGGTATCCGACATTAGTCGGCTATGGTGTACCAATCTTCTATTTCCAGGAATAAATTCAATGGCCGACACATAAGTATCTTCCGGAAGATTGGTAGGAATGGAAAAGAACCTGAACTCCTCCACACTTTTATCAGATATTTCAAATGGCTTCCCCATTTTCAGACTCAGGTCGGGTTGCGTTACAATCTCCTCTTCAACTTCAGCTATTGCTTTTCGTTTAGACTTTCTCCCTTTCGTCATTCCGCCTTTCACCCAATCCTGTATAGTTTGAATTTCTGTGTCCGTTAAAATTTTCTCATTACGGAAAGTTTGGAATAACGGATCGGCTTGCCAAGGGGGCATGTATTTGGTTTTAGTAACATGCGCTATGAAGTTGCCCTTATTGGATACCTCCTCGTAGGTCATCAAGCTAAAAGGCCCTAGTCCACCTGGTCGGTGACACGTAACACAATTATTGACAATAATGGGTTCGATGTCTTTATAGTAAGTAACCGACTGACCAAAACCCAAACTTGCTACAAGCAAACAAATGATAAGCAGTACAAATGGCCTCATTCTAATCAGTGATGTTTCATCCCATGTGACATTTGAATAAAACACCCGATGGCTTCAGTTTGCTGCAAAGGGGGTTTTTCATTTTGATTCAATGCCGTTAGTGCATCAATCAAATATTGTTCCGTTGTGTTGCGTCTGTTTTTACCCAGTTCATAAAACCAATTGTCAATGGCTCCTTTATACTGAAGTTCCAGTTTATCATCCAACAGAAATACTTCGGGGGTAACTTTAGCTCCAAGAAAATGGGCCATCTCCATTTTATCATCTCTCAAAAAATGAATGGATATCTTATACTCTTTTTTAAATTTTCGAATTTCCTTCATGGAGAACTGCTCCGGGAATACGCCATAAAAGTCGGTAGTAGATTCAAACTTCTCTACTATTTCTTTGATGCGGGCAATGTATTTCTGAGTAATCGGACAATCCGTACCTAGAAATAATATCACCGAGTTTTTGTCGGTGGCCGCAATGGATATCCCTTTGCCACGGATATTTTTTAACTTAATATCAGCTATTCCCGTCAACGACTGAGCATACCCTGAAATGAATGCTGTCGAAGTAAATAATAGAAGTAACCACCTTCGCATAATCATATATCCTATCCTTACGAAGGTAGAGAATCCCCTACTTGCAGTCAAATGACTAAAATCAGTTAGATGCGCTCCACGCCAAGACCTGGCTGGTCGTTGCAATACATCACCCCATCTTTCAAAATAAAGCCACCTTTTACCACATCGCGGCCCAAGTCAAGACTACCATCAAGATCAATGTATTTGGTATTGGTACACGCAAAAGCGGCATGAAGTCCCGCTGAAATACTTACTATACTTTCTTCGTTACACCCCCAGAATAAATCAACTCCTTCCAATGCAGCTATATCAGCGATTTTCAATGCCTGGCTTACACCTCCACACTTCATCAGTTTAATGTTGAAAATACCAGAAGCCAATGGAGGTTTAATCAACTCGATAGCGTCTTTCGGAGAGATCAGCGACTCATCGGCAGCAATTACTTTTCTTATTTCCGCAGGCAGTTTTTTCATCTCATCAATCGCCTTGGCTTTCAATGGCTGCTCTATCAGCTCTATGTTAAGGTGCTTGGTTTTGTTATAAAACTCGATGGTCTTCTCGGTGGTATATCCCTGATTGGCATCAATGCGAATTGTAAACTTGTCGCCAAATTTTTCTCTGAGCTTCACCATCCGCTCGATGTCCTCTTCCAAATCAATTCCCAACTTTACTTTGAGCACGCTAAAACCGCGCTTACCATAGTCCTCTGCTTCCTTTAAAGTCTCCTCCACATTCATGATACCTATCGTATTACTGGTAGGAAGTGACTTTATTTTTTGGCCCAGGTACTTCACCAATGGTACCCCCAAGTGTTTAGTGAAGGCATCATAAATGGCAATATCCAATGCAGCACGGGCAGCAGGGTTCTTGGGCATTTTCTCCCACACCTCGTAGGTCAATTGATTAATTTCCCTGATGTCTTTACCAATCAAGAACTGAATGTTCTTTTCTTCCAAGGCGCCCATACAAGCCTCTAAAGTTTCTCCCGTTACATAGTCACTTGGATTTCCTGCACCAATTCCTGTCGTTCCATTTTCAAGAGTAATTTCCACAAAACTACTCTCCACCTTATCGGTAGTTTTGTAAGCAATCGTATAGGGCTTGGTATTGTCCAGGTTTTCTTTCCAAACTTTAATGTCTTTGATACGGGTCATTCTTTCGTGTTTTATTTGATGAAATTATTTTTTTGCCTCCTCAATCATTTTCTTGAAAATAGGAATGAGTGGTTCCACACCATCTTCCAGAGGTAGAATACAAGGTATGCCTAAATCCTTTTCATATTGAGTTGCATAGTCTCGGGCGTCCTTTTGATCCATTTTGGCAGTATTGATAGTCAGCGCCACCGTTTCCGCTCCATACATTTTTTTTTTTTTTTTTCCGTGAAAAATTGGGCTATTTTAATGAATTGGACATCAAATATATGGTCTACAACGGTAGTGAATTACTTGCCAAACTGGAAAAAAACCATAACCTGGATTTGGTGCTCATGGACATAGAAATGCCTGTTTTGGACGGTATTGAAACCGTTCGGATAATGAAACAAAAATATCCCCACATTAAAGTCCTCATGCTTACCGTTTTTGATAATGATGAGAATATCTTCAATGCCATCCGGGCAGGTGCCGATGGGTATTTGCTGAAAGAGATTGAAGGGAAAAGGTTGTACAATGCCATTACCGAGACCCTTGGGGGCGGTGCGGCGATGAGCCCTTCAATCGCTGTAAAGACACTCAAATTGTTACGGTATCCGGAAAAACAAGAAACACTATCCGTGGAGGAAGAGGACATTTTGCTAAGTTCCCGTGAAAAGGAGGTATTGGAACAACTGGCGGAAGGGTTAAGCTATACTGTGATTGCCAAAAATCTCTTTCTATCACCCAGTACGGTCAGGAAGCATATCGAGAATATTTATAAAAAGCTTCAGGTCCATAACAAGTTGGAGGCCGTGCAAAAGGCTAGAAGACAAAATCTAATTTAGTACTTCAAAACCTTAATTTGTATTGTTTTAAATATATTTGAAATAACGAAAGACAAGTCAGTTATAAAAGTTCACAAATCGTCAACATTTTGAAATCAAAAACTGGAAACCCCAATAAAACTTAGGGGCCCGAAAGAAAAGTTCGATTCTTGCCGGGGCTACTTTTTGACTTCCGAACGATTCAATAAATCATTAAATTATAGAAATCAAATATTTACTATTTTTTGATTTTAACCGAATCCCTTGATTCGGCCTTTAAGGGTTCACAAATCTTCAACATTTAGCTAAAAGTATTGGTTTTATAAGGTTTCGGATGCATCCTGTTTCATTATATGCAAGTAAGGTACAATGTAACAAAACTGGCATCGCTTCGTCTTCCTAAAACAACCGAACCAATCATAAAAACAAAATGCTTAAAAATTCATCAGAACGTAAAGAAGTCTGGAGAACAATCTTTTTATTTCTTGTCCTTGTCGTTGCCCTTACATCACCTTTCCATTATGCCATAGTAAAATTGTATCCTTCACGGATATATGTTGGAGCTATAATGTGGTGTCCTGCAATTGCGGCATTTATTACCTTAAAAATAAAAGGGCGTAAAATTTCCTCTCTAAATTGGAATTGGGGAGATTGGAAATATATCCGATGGTCTTATTTTATTCCAGCCTTATATGGAGTGATCACTTATGTGTTGATCTGGATTTTCGGATTTGGAGAATTGGCCAATAAAGAAGTGATAACAGATTGGGGGACAGAACTGGGACTGTTTGGAATAGGAACTTTAGATCCAACCTCGATAACCATTATAGCTATTATCCTATTGGGGACTGTAGAAGTGATAAGAGCTTCCGCAACAACGTTGGGAGAAGAAATTGGGTGGAGAGGATTTTTTATCCACGAACTAAGAAAGGTGCTTTCCTTTACCGGTGTTTCTATTTTCAGCGGAATTATATGGGCTGCTTGGCATTGGCCCCTGCTCGTTTACTATAGCAATAATGTATTATTGGAATTTATAACATTCTTCATAGTCATTATCTCTATGTCCTTTATAATGGCCTACTATACTTTTAAATCGAATAGCTTATGGCCAGCAGTAATATTTCACGCAGTAAGCAATGTGTATATTCAAAAGATAATGCCACCTCTAACCATGAAAATTGAAGGAGCTGAACACTGGCTTGGCGAAAACGGAATTATGTTTGCCATTGTTACTTGTGTTTTTGGATTTTATTTTTGGCGAAAAGGCATAAAAGAGAAATTGTAAAAGGTGAAGCGGGCATGAAGAATTGGTCGTTTATCTCCTCAAGCATTTCGTTGGCAATCATTCTTTTTGTGACCGGTGCTTTTTCTCAAGAAACATCCCATGTTGTTCAGGATGCTCTTGAATACTATACTAAAAGGGCTAAAGCCATCTATCTCGCCAAAAGCGGAAGTTGGGAATAGTTGATTCCCATTACAGATGAAGACGTTGGCACCTTTCTTAAGGCATTGAACGATGGTTCATTGTTTGCACCAGGAGAACAGTAAATATATGCTTCTATTTATGAGTACGAGCATGGGGAGTGGGTTCCAGGATATCAAAGTTTTGCAAAATACCACAAAGACCTTGATGCAGTTACTGTTGAGTTCTACAGTACCACGGATACCAGACTGTACAATTGGAACTTGTCAGAAATCATAAATAATAGAATCGTTAAGATCCTGAAAAAGCAGAAAAACCCATAGCAAAGTATAAAGGCACTAAAATAACAGGGAGTCCAGATAAATAGTTAGATTCTTGCCGAGGCTACTTTCTCTTTTCTTCCTTACCTTAGTGAAAAACATCCAATCCATGGAAACCAAGATCAAGAATGTTTTTGTAGAAGGTGCCATTTCACCTGATCATATAGCCACATCCATAGCCAAACACCAGTCCAAGACCAAGATTGGGGCACACGATATT
>JAGQYK010000038.1 GCA_020436125.1 Cyclobacteriaceae bacterium
ATAAATGAGACTAATCAATTTGATGTGCTTTGCGCATGCTGTTCTATTTCAAATTTCTCCAAGCCTTCGTTGGTGTTCTTCACCAACGAACAAGGTGAAAGAGGCTATTTGATAATCCCAATACATAAATTAAAGGGAATAATCGAATGCGACTTGTTAGGTATCCTGCAATTTGGTGAAGAACGTCAACATGGGATTTAATCCAGCTTGCATTATATATGAGTAATTCACTAGCTTTATCTACTATGAAAATCAGTTGCTTACTACTGTTGGTTTTTATGATGTCTTGCGCCTCTCCTAAATCTGAGACGGACGAAAAAGCAAATACCCCACCTCAAGAGGACACAGCAGCTGAAGCGGTGGCAGAAATCAATCAGCCACCCCTCACGGATCCCAAAACCGTTGTTGATTATTATAATTTGTTGAGGTGGAAAGAAATGATCGATCCGTTTGTATTGGTAGTGCAAGGTGATCAATGGGTGTGTATCGAAGATATGGGCAGTGACTTCAATTATGAAGGAGCGTTAGATGCCGTACGCCATTATCCATCCATTGTAGATATTAAAAATGGCTATATCCAAATTGAAGATGAAGGCACGGGAGGTGGTACACTTCTTTATACAGAGGTGGCCTTATTTCGAAAATCTGATAAATCCTACTTGATCGCGTTGAATGGATATAGCAGGGATGAAATAACACATGTAGTGAGTGGTGGCATACCCAGGTTCTATCAATGGGAAAATAATAAGTTGAGAGAAGTAACTACGGATGTATTTCCAGAAACATCTTTATCACTCTTTTTCAAAGAGGATGTGGAACCCATTGAATCAAATTATTACTTCACCTTACCACAGGTAGGTAGATCCATCGAATATCATATCGGCCTGAATGATCCGGCTCAAAAGGAGAAGCTTAAAACGGGAAAAATAAATATTCAATTTGATTCCGGTCAGGATCAATTTGTACTCCTCAATCCCTAGCCTTCGTTGGTGAAGAACACCAATAAGGGCTTCAGTGCCTGACACCGCAACTTTTGCGTAGGCCACCGTAGCTTCCCACCTTGGCACTGCAGCTTCCGCGTACGCTTGTGTAGGAGGTGGGATTGTCACCGCATCACCTGCGCATGATACCGCAGCATCAGGATATGCTTATGTACAAAGAAATGTTGCCACTGTATTATTAGCGCCTGACACCGCAACTTCTGCGTATGCCACCGTAGCTTCGCACCTTGGCACCGGAGCTTCCGCGTACGCTTGTGTAGGAAGTGGGATTGCCACCGCATCATTTGCACCTGTTACCGTAACTTCAGGGTATGCTCGTGCAGGAAAGGGAATTGCTATCGTATCACTTGTAGCGGGTTTGGTGAAGAACACCAACTTGGCCTGAGTAATGAAGAGTTCTGGTAGGCTACTCTACACCTTGATCATTTCTTTCTAAGCGCCTCTAATCTAAAGCCGCCCTTTATGTACAGCGCTGAGATTGAGACAGAGCGAAGTCTTACTTCGTAGCCCTGATCGAAATTATTGAACTGTGGGGTGCTGCCGCCATGAAAATAGCAGAGGGACAGTTGAAACCGCTCCATTACAAAACCAACTTCGGGTTGGATGGCCAAATCCCTATGATCCACCCTTTCAATATCGAATGTAGGATACTTGTAAAAAAAGGTATTGACACCTAAACCAAGTTCTGCAAATAACTGAAGATCTTTTTCATGCCAACTGTACCTGCCTTTGGCAAGCAAAGTATTGGCGTGCATCCCAGACGGGTCTATGGTCAGAATAGTCCCCGTTTCATCAAATTTACTCCCTGTCGGATATAAAGAAATGTTACCCGAATTGGACACTTCAAAGCCAAGACTGAGTGCTGTATTTAGATTGTAATATCCGGAGAAATGCAACACTGCTCTAATACCTGGACGCGCATTTTTTTGTATTTCTGATCCAAGCCCGAGCCCTGTGGAAAATGCCAATCTTTGAGAAGATGCAGAGATAACACCGAACCAAAGGCATACCACTATTAACAGGTGCTTCATATGAAGATGACAACTAAATAAAATTAGTTGAAAGGAATGATCTTGCTATACCGCAATTCGCTTGATTATTTTACCCTGGCCTTGGTGTTCTTCAGGAGCTTAGGAGTTGATCACTCGGTATAATAAAGCGGCTGTCCACTCTTATCTAATATCCGCTTCCCCTTTACATGACCAAGCGCTGTTCCCTTTAAGTCGTAAAGAAAACCATTGGAAAAGTAGCCAATGGGCTGCGCATCGTCATTGAAGAGGTGCTGCCCGTCAGTGGTGTAGGCCTTGTAGGTTCCCTTACTGTCGAAATACTTGGTCATAATTTTTTTACTAAGTTACCATGAATTCATAAGTAAATTGCCCAAATTTCTACCATTATGGGTACACCAGCGGATAGGAGTGAAATAAGAATCAAACACAAAGCATGGGTGCGAGCGGCCCATTGGACGGTGACATTAAGTTTTTTTGCGCTTGTATTCACTGGAGTGGAGATTCTTATGGTTCACCCCCGACTTTACTGGGGTGAGGTGGGAAATGATCTGACACCCGCACTTTTTGAATTACCAATAAGCAGGAACTACAAGCACGGTGGCTATGATAACCCGGTTTCATTTAGGGCCGAAGCAGGATCACCTGTGAGTGCCAGTCGCACATACGATATATTTAATCAAAATGGATGGGGGAGAAGCCTTCATTTTTTGGCCGCCTGGTTGCTGGTAGTTACCGGACTGGCATACCTGATAACGGGACTTATCACAGGGCACTTTAAGCATTACATCTGGCCAAAATTAAAGGAGTTTACGCCTGCTGCATTTTGGCGTGACTTTAAGGATCACCTTAAAATGAGAATTGCGCCACCTGCAGGCGGACCTCAATATGGTCTGCTTCAAAAATTTACTTATATGCTCGTCACCTTCTTTGCATTGCCAGTGGCGGTGATGACGGGGTTCACCATGTCACCTGCTATCACGGCTGCCTATCCTTTTTTGCTTGCCATTTTCGGAGGAGCTCAATCTGCGCGTACCATTCACTTCTTTGCGTCCGTGGCACTTGAATTGTTTTTGTTGATGCACTTACTCATGATTATCCTGTCAGGATTTAAACAGCAGATACGCTATATGACTTTTGGTAAATAGAATGAAAAGAAAAAAACTCGTCACCAGGCGCACCGCCATCATCACAGGACTAAGTACTTTGGGTGCATTCTTGCTGCCAGGTTGCTCTCACTCTTCTCCTCCTACCTATGGCAATATTCTACGGATGGGGGATTGGCTAACTTATAATGCCCAACGTACTTTGTTGCCAGAGCAGTCAATGGCCAAGGAATATAACTACAGAGATATTTCCTCTTTTCCAGCAACGGGTACAATTAATCCTGCAGATAATTTATTTGGAGATTCCAGCGAGGAATACGCACAATTGCAGCGAGGTGCTTTTGCGGATTGGAGATTGACCATTGAAGGTCGCGTGGCTCGCCCCGGAACTTATTCGATGTCGCAAATTCAAAGTTTCCCATCTCGAACACAGATCACACGCCACACCTGTGAAGAAGGATGGACCGCCATTGGCCAATGGACTGGCGTGCCACTGGCAAGTATCCTTGAACATGCGGGAATATATCCAAGTGCCCGGTTTGTGAATTTTTATTCGTACGATGGATGGGAAGATAGCATTGATATGCTGGATGCATTCCATCCGCAAACAATATTGGCTTATGGTATGAATGGACGCGACCTGTCCATTCCGCATGGAGCGCCATTGCGACTGCGGGTTGAAAAACAAATTGGTTATAAAAGCATGAAATATCTTCAACGTATTGTCGTGACCGATGAGTTCATCGACATCGGTGATTCAGGCTGGTCATGGTACGTGGGTATTTAAGGTGAGGTTCTATTGACGAATTTGGTCAACAGGTGATGAATTTTTATTGACTTTTTGAATTCTTTATCTGATGTCAAGTTGTTTTGTAGATGAAATTTAGTTGTGTCCCTGAGGAGCCAACCTACAATAAATAGAGGTAACCAAGGATTAATGCTGTGGGAACCAGACTTGCCAAAAAAAGAAAAATCTTAAGACTTTGCGATAACTCTCCTTCTTTGAAAATAGCATCACTAGAAGTAAGTATCCAAAAGAGAAAACTCATTCCCAGCAGACCTGAAGCCATCCTCATAGCGTCTGATTGTTTTTCCAAGGCGTACTCGCCCACTTCAAGTAATCGTGGTGTCGCGGCTCCTGCTGCAACTATGATGGCCCAGGCAAGCAATACCTTTGGGCCCATCTTTAGGTTGACAGGTGTAGGTTGGCCGCTAAAAATGAAAAACACTTTCAATTCGTCAATGAGAAAGTTAGCGTGTTCGTTAAGTAAGGCGTTAGTTAGCCTTATCTTTTTGTTGCTTTTAAGTTGTAAGCAGATGATAGTAGTATCATTGCCAAAATCGAAATTGTTGAAGTTGGAAGGCGACTTAGTATACAACGCCTCGAAATCCTTTTTGAGGTAACGTGTGCCTGGGTCAGAGCCCAAAAATAAGGGTAGTCCACGAGCCACGAAAACTCCTTCTTTATCAATAACTAATCTAAAACGGTCATACACCCAAAAGAAAATAAGAACGACCAAGCCCAATGCCATGGTGATGATAAAGACATAGGGTGGTGCTGCGTGATCTATAAATGTTTTCACAAAAGACTTGACAAATAAAGCTATCACTATTAGTCCGGCTACTATTAGTCTGGCGCTTTCCCTCCATTCGTAGATGGTGCAACCATCCTCCTTTCTAATATCGAAATATTCTTCTGGTGTCTTCATGCTTCAGGCTTGGTAGGCACAGGTATGTTTTTGTCTATGGTGCCGTCTGCGTTACGTTCCTGTCCACACTTCAGTTGTAGGGCTTCGGCCAGCTCATGCACCCAATGGAGGGCACTTTCGCGATCGGGAAATGAATCCACGGTGATGAGACCTCTTCCGTTGAGAACGATATTATAGGAAGTGGAGTCGTTACTGCTAAGACTTCCTTTATTTCTTTCACTGACCATTCTTCGGATGTAGATTTCCTCGAAATCCCGTTTTAGAAACATTTCCTTACTAACGAGAAAGTAAAATCCCTTAACTGATTGAATGGTTCCTGATCCCATGTCAATGGTCACATTACGCTTTACTCCGAAAATAAGCACCCCTGTGATAAATGGGATCCACCCAAAGACTATTGGAAGTCCGTGAAAAATGTCAAGCGCATCAAGTAGTATTCCTAACGAACCGAAAGCAGTAAAAAAAGTGCCTCCCACCTTGCGGCCAGTTTCATTTTGGTCTACAGGAAATTTGTAAATTTTACTCATGTTTCATGAATAAGATCTGGACAATGTCTATACAAATTACTGCTTCAACTTGATCAAGTCGAGAAAATATTGGGAATTTATTTCGAATAGAAAAAATGGCCAAAGGCAAACAAAATCCCATCATTCCATCAAAACAAGTTACCTTTGCTCTGTAACAACTCACACCCAATAACCCACGCTGTTCTTATGGATAAAAAATCATCACCAGCTGGAAAAGAAAACGATTTTAAAAGGCCTCCCAAAAAATATGCTCCGAAGGGTCTCACCATCCTTTATGAGGATAAGGATATTTTGGTGGTGGATAAAATCAATGGGTTGCTCACGATCAGTACAGCCGGGGAAAAAGAAAACACTGCCCATTATATTTTAAATGACTATGTGCAAAAGGGCAATCCTAAATCGCACAAAAGGGTGTACATCGTTCATCGTTTAGATCAGGATACTTCGGGTGTTTTGGTTTTTGCCAAAAGCGAAAAGGCCAAACAATATTTGCAGACGGAGTGGGCTCACTTTTCTAAAACCTATACGGCTGTTGTTCACGGACAATTAAAAGAAAAGGAAGGAACGATTTCTTCCTACCTGCTGGAAAGCACGGCCTACAAAGTATTCTCCACAGAAGACACCGTAAAAGGTAAGTTGGCCGAGACAGGATACAAAGTCATTAAGGAGACAGGCAACTTCAGCTTATTGGAAATCCAGTTATACACGGGCAGGAAGCACCAGATCCGTGTCCACTTTGCGGAGTTGGGCCATGCCGTAGCAGGCGACAAATTGTATGGTAAAGGAAAAATGGGAATCAAGCGATTGGCGTTACATGCCACCACGCTTACCATCTCACATCCCTTCTCCAAAAAACAAATGACATTTGAAGCACCTATTCCGAGTTACTTTCGGGTGATTATGAAGGGGTGATGTTTGATTCTTTTTTAACTCCATTACTGAGTTCATTACCCACTTAATTAGTTCATCAATAATTCGTAGTTTAAATACTTCTAATTAAAAGACAGCATGAAACGAATTGATTACTTCCTACTAATCCTACTACTTGTGAGTTCATCCGCCTATTCTCAATCATTTGTTCCGAAAGATTTTGTAGTACCTTCAGTATTAGAAAATGAATACTTCAGAATAAGAATGCTCACCGTGAATGACGTGGTCAAAGACTATGATGCGGTAATGAGCAGTGTAGATCATTTACAAAAAGTATGGCCTGACTCTGGTTGGCCATCTGCAGATTTAACTTTTGAGCAAGACCTGATCGATCTGGGATGGCATCAGAAAGAATTTCAATTGAGGCGTTCTTTCGCGTACACCGTAGTTGCATTAGATGAAAGTGAAGTGGTGGGATGTTTGTACATCGATTCAACCACCAAAACAGATTATGATGCAGAAGTGTATATGTGGGTAAGAACCAGTACGCTGGATAAAGGATATGATCAAATATTATTTAACACGGTAAAACAATGGATGGCTAAGGAGTGGCCATTCAAGAAAGTTGCTTATCCAGGAAGAGAAATTAGTTGGAAAGATTGGAAGGCAACGAAGTAGATACTTCATAGTGAATAATAAAGTGAACGCAATGAAAACAAGTAATTCATTGTACCTGGTTGATTCATTTACCTCGGAACCCTTTAAAGGGAATCCTGCAGGCGTGTGTTTGATGGATGAAATGCGTGGAGAATCCGAGATGCTTTCTATTGCATGTGAATTGGGATTTTCAGAAACGGCCTTTGTTATGAACGCTGATGCAAGAGGAATCTATCGGATCAGGTACTTCTCTCCCAAAATGGAAATTCCACTTTGTGGGCATGCCACACTGGCGGCTGCAAAGGTGCTGTTTAGTGAATCGCTGTCACTAAATAGGGTGCAGTTTGAAACCATAAAGGGTACTGTGCTAACAGTGGAAAGAGAAGAAAGTGAAATCGTAATGAGATTTCCTATATATCAGACTCAACCGGCAGAAGCACCAGTTCCTCTGCTAAAGGCATTGGGGCTCACTGGTTTTAGTAATTGTGAATACAATAGCGAAACAAATATGCTGCTGATAGAAATAGAAAGCAGCGAGGTGTTAAGAATGCTTGCTCCGGATTACTCCACTTTGATCAAGTCACATAGCGGAATAGATGGAGTATTGGTTACAGCAAAATCGAGCCACGAAGAGTTTGACTTTGAATCAAGATATTTTTGGCCGTGGAGTGGCACATTAGAAGATCCGGTCACAGGAGCCACTCACACATTCCTTGCGCTCTACTGGTCGAAGAAACTGGGGAAGACTACAATGAAGTCTTTTCAGTGCTCAAAACGGACTGGCTCAATGACAGTTTCCGTGGAAGGCGGCAAAGAGTTACAGATCAAGGGTGAGGCGCAGATCATTTTTCAAGGAAGATTGTTGGTTTAAGTGACGAATGCTTGGCCTTGTTGGTGTTCTTTACCAGCGAACATGATGTAACTATCTGAAAACGCAATCAAAAAAAGTACATTTGAGTAAAAGCATAGCGCATGAAGAAGCTCCAGCTAGTCCTCCTATTATTAATACCTTTCATGGGTTATGGTCAGGACCTGCAATTCCGAACTACCGATCGATTGATACTAGGTATTTTGAAAGAACGAACTGCCTCCATCGGAGTGGGAGATATCGACAACGATGGCGACATGGATGCCATAGTGGCCAACGGAAGACATTGGCCGGGACAGAATCGGGTGTTCATCAATAATGGTAGAGGGATCTTCACCGTATCTAGACCGCTGGGTGAGGAAAGTGAAACCAGCTACGCTACAGAGTTGGCCGACTTTGATGGAGATGGTGATTTGGATGTAGCGGTGGGCAACGACATGGCGCCCAATTATATTTTTCTCAACGATGGTAAAGGGAACTTTAAAAAGGGTGCTTCTTTTGGAGAACCCTATGCACCTACCAGAAATATCACTGTGGCAGATATTGACAAAGATGGAGACATTGATATTCTCATCACCAACAGGGGCCGCGAAAACCAAATATGCCTTAACGATGGTAAGGGAAATTTTGGGGAGGTGATAAGTTTTGGTACCAAAGACGACTCAACCATTGATGTAGAGGTGGCCGATATGAATAAGGATGGCCACAATGATCTGGTGTTGGCCAATAGGGATGAACAACAAAATTTCATTTATCTAAATGATGGTCATCTGGACTTTTCTAAAAGGATTCCCTTTGGCACCGGAAAAGACAACACCCGATCTGTAGCCATTGCAGATTTGAATAAAGACGGGCACCTGGATATTATCACGGCTAACATCGAAGAACCGAATAGGATTTATTTTGGTGATCCGTCTATTAAATTTGAAAACAGTGTTGAGTTTGATGCAGGAAAGAACAATTCCTATGCAGTGGCTATTGGTGATTTGAACCTGGATGGTTTTGATGACATTGTTGTTGGCAATGCAGGTGAATCCAATGCAGTTTTTCTGAATAGCAAAGGCGCTAAGGAATGGAAGCAGATTCAACTCAGCAAAAATGCTTTTGATACCTACGACATTATGGCTGTTGATTTAAACGGAGATGGCCGTCTTGATATTATCGAGAGTAACTCGGATGAGCTGAACAGTTACTACTTTAACCTAAAATTAAAATAATTTAAAGTTGCCCTACGTAGTTTACGTTATCGAATTATCTAAAAAGGTGTTCACCGAAAATGCAAAATTTCGGATGGCGAATCCTCAGTTTAATGGTGTGTTGGAATGTTTGTACGTAGGTATGACCAGCAAAACGCCTCAGGAGCGATTTGAACAACATCGCACGGGATATAGAAATAAAAAGGGCCACAAGTTATCTTCTAACATTGTACAAAAGTATGGTCGCTATCTGAGGCCGAGTCTTTTCAATCATATCGATCCCATGAAAACCCGCGCAGAAGCCCTTAAGATGGAGGAGCAGCTTGCACTGGAATTGAGAAGGAAAAGGTATGCAGTGTGGTACAATTAAGTAATCAGAACTAAAAAGAATTGATTCATAATCTCCACGCAGTTCTTTTCTGCTCGCGCAACCTGTTGATCATATTGTTGTCTTTCATTTTAAGAGCTATCTTGATAGAGGAATCAGATTATAATTAATGACAATTAATACTTGTGAGATACAGTTTATTATTTATTCTTTTTGTTGGTTGTTCATCGCTGTTGCAAGCGCAGGACTCGCTTAAAACACAACAAGTTGAACAAATCCTTTTAGCAGGAGATGGCTTTGGCAAGACGAATGATGTGCAAAAGGCATTGCAGAGTTATTTTGATGCTTTGCGGTTGGCTGAAGAAAATGGTGATACCTGGTTAACGGTCAGAACATCGAGGAAGATTGGTGACTTGTATAATCTTTATTATCGCTATGGTGAGGCAATTCCATATTACAAGAAAGCATATGGTATTCTAAAGCAATCGGATAGCCTCACGATTTGGGCATCAGTGACTAATTCTATTGCTTGGAATCATATTAAGTTGGGGCAAATTGATTCTGCACTAGTGTATTCCGAGGAGTCAGTTCGTACCTATGAGCTTTTACAACCTTCGCACACATTTCAATATTGCATTGCCCTGGAATCTTTAGGTGAGATCTATTCTCTTAAAAATAGCTTTGACCAAGCGGAGCAAGTACTCGATTTGTGTATGCGTCTCGCTAGCGAATCAAATCTTGAAATAGCCGTGGGGTTTACTCACTATGGGTTAGCCTTTAATGCATTCAACCAAAAGAATTACTCAAAGGCGAAGTATCATATTTTACAATGTTTACCCGTAGCTGAGAAGTATGCTACTCAGCAATTATTAGCTGATGTCTATAAATTAAGTTATGAAATACATCGTGCGTTATCACTTAACAATTTCGCTTTTCAGCAGTTACAGCATTATGCGCTCCTGAAAGACAAAATTCATTCTGAAGACATTGAAAAAAAGGCGGCTATTATCAATGCCAATTATGAAATCCAAAAAAGTAAGGATGACATGAAAATTCTTTCTCAGCTCAATGCCATTCAAGGACTTGAAATTCAGCGCCAGGGACTGATAAGAAATTTTGCTCTTTCAGGGTTAGTCGGCTTCGTATTGATTGGGTTTCTCTTTTATAGTCGGATTCGCGCCAAGAGAAAGTTTGAGAGACAGGAATTGCAGCATAAAATTGATGAACTGGAGCAGGCGCGTAAGGTGCAGCTTTCATTGCTTCCACAAAAACCGATTGATAATGAAGTGGTGGAGGTAAGAGGAAAGATGATAACGGCCACAGAAGTTGGTGGAGATTATTACGACTATTTTCAAATTGATGAGAATAGATTGCTTGTGGCTTTTGGAGATGCAACGGGTCATGGTATGACGGCAGGAATAATGGTGACTATAGCCAAAGTAGCTTTGCTCAATAACCTTGGCAGGCTGAAGGATTCTAATGATTTGGTGAGTATCATCAATGCCATTAATGATTCTATTCTGGGAAGTGTGTCGGTGAAAGGAATAGGACTTGCGCTCCAACTTTTCCTTATAGATTCAAAGCAAAAGACATTAACATTTACTTCATGTGGTATGCCCTTTCCAATGATTTATAATGTGAGGGAGCACAAATTGTCTACACTTGAAATGAGACAACCTCCATTGGGATTCTTTAAGCAAATGAAAATAGGCCAGAAGGAGGTTCCATTTATAATAGGACAAATGCTCATTGTATCTTCTGATGGTATCTTCGAGCGTTTTAATTTGAAAAAGGAGGAGTATGGTTTTGAGCGATTTAGCAATGCAACCGAAACTCAGCTGAGAGCATCGATGGATTTTGATCTTTTCTTGAATCGCATATTTCAAGATGCAGATGACTTCTCAGAAGACACGCCTAATCATGATGACATGACAGCTTTGTGTGCAAGGCTAAAATAGAATTATTGATAGCGGGTTTTAGATTTAGGGTACTATCAAATGAAGTATGACCCTCATGTTTATGGTCACTATAAACATGAGGGTTAATGCAATTTTGCATGGTTAAGCCACCTTTTGTGTTTCCAGTTTGAGTTGAAGCTGATGAAAACGCTCTGCAGGGAGTTCTTCTTGTGCAATTTTAAATAAACCATTAAAAACTTCCTGGGGGGCAAATAGTTGAACTTCTTTCAGCCAATGATATAGCTCCTCATCATTATTTCCTCTCATCATCCATTTTGCGTAGCGCATCATTTTGTCGGGTGGTACCTGTTGTACCAAGGCCTGTTCTGTAGCTTTAATTTCTTCATCAGAATAGTGCGCCCACAACACAGCATTCAATTCTATCTCTTCCTTGTTCATATGATACAAGTTGAACGCAATAAATTCGTTGAAAGCATATAGGAGATTTCTTCCAACTGTGGAACGTTCTTGATGATCATTGGCGTTTTTCCACTGATTAATTAAATCTGAAAGCACTTGCCCTAGTCGATGATCTTCTTCGTGTTCTTTCAAAAACATATTGGAGATCCTGGAATCTTTTTCTTCAAGTGGTTCATTGAAGAAATGATCTTCACCATGGGCGTGACTTTCAAACATTGATAGAATATCTTCTACCTGTTCGGTGGTAGTACATTGTGGATCGGATAAATCGGATTGTTGTAATTGGATGGCAGTTTCAAATAAAACTGTTCTTAATCCATTATGTATTAAAAAAAAGGAATTATAACGAGAATCTTTCATAATCACATTGATAAAATTTGTATTAAATACTTCGTAAGTAGAGATATAAGGCTTTTAATTCCGTATCGGTATAGGCAGCCGTCATGTTCCATGGCATCTCCGAGGGCTTTAGTATTTTTCCTTCTGGAGTTTTTCCTGTGCGCAATGTTTGAAGGAATTGCTCTTCTGTCCAGCGGGCTATATTTCCGGTGGAGCTAATATCTGCTACGATTGGAAACCCTGGAGCAATGGGTTCACCACCTTTCATGTTGGCACGATGACAACCCTGACATCCACTGGAGAGGTACTTTCCAAACTCAACACTTACTTCCGCCTTTACCTCCTTTAGAAGGGTACGATTGTGATCAATCATTTCCGCTGGGAAAAGATCAATTTTTCCAATTTCAGTAAGAATGCGACCCAGAAATCCAATCTTCTGCGGAGGAAACTCCCTGTCTATACGAGGCAGGGATTGGGTGTAGGCGATGATTGCAGACATATCCTGTTCGCTCAACAAAGTATATTCATGGGAAGGCATTAAGAGAAGGGGCTTACCATCTTTACGAATGCCATGCTTGAGGGCCAATACCCAGTCGTTGATGTCATGTTCTTCAGGTAATCCGCCCTTTCCTTTGGTTAGGTTCTTTCCTACAAGAAATGCCAGTTTTGGATCATCAATAAATACTTTTCCCCCCAGATCATCACCGTGGCAATCCCTGCAGCCCTTGGCAGTGACCAACCGGTTGCCATAAGCGAGCTCGGCACTATCTGAGGTGATGGAGACAGGTTGAAGGTTAACTTTATATACAGTATTCCTTCTTGATTCCGTACTGAAGTAGGCTTTCGCGAAAAAGCCTGAAATGCCTACAATCAAAAGGGCAAGGAGAGCACCCAAGCCCAGAAAAATCTTTTTTAACATATGTTATAATCTATTTTTTTTGCAAAAAACGGTACAACCTTGGTCTTAGGGCTACGTTATACGGAACGTTGACTACCCTAAGCGGAATTATGAAGTTGGCCCCAACAATACATTTTAATGAGTTTGATCACTATAAGACCACGGCCGAAGAGGTCAATGGGTTTCAAACGGTAGAACGGATGCACCCTGAGTTTGGTAGCTGGCAGGAGAAATTTATGGACCTTGGGCATATTAAAGTATATGAACACCGCGCAGACTTAAAGCAAAATGTTAATGTCCATTTTGATAATAGTGGGCTAGAAAAATACGTACACCATTGCATGTCGGTTGAGGGTGAGCTGGCTGCTAACTTTCGTGACTATAATTTAACAGCAAGTCTGTCTCCTCGCTCCTATCATCACCTATACCTCTCTGGTGATGAGTATCACTTGGGTATGGGTGCTCAGTTTTTGAATGTGCATATCGAAGTAGCACGCGACTATTACCTTAATCTTTTAGGCGATTCAGAAGCGTGGTCGGTAAAGATGAGGCAGCAAATACTAAACAACTCCTTATTTTATCCGGGTGAATTTAAACTTTCACTTCCCATGATGCAGACGATTCATTCTATCTTCAATAGTTCAATGAGTGGCTCGTTAAAGAAAGTGCTCATTGAGGCCAAAGTACTCGAACTGGTGGCCATGCAATTGTATAGCTCCATGGGGCGGGATGAAATTCACAAGAGTACATGCCAAAAGAAAGAGCTATTTTTTGCAATTCAACATTATCTGGATGATACTTTTTTAGAAGAACATTCACTTAAGAATATTGCCCGTCATTTTGGTATCAATGAATTCATACTAAAAAAGGGCTTTAAGGAAAATGCAGGTACAACTGTATTTGATTACATCCTATCGAAGCGACTGGAATATAGTTTACAATTGTTGCAATCCACCGATCAAACTATTACTGACATAGGATTCACCATTGGATATAAATACCCGAACCATTTCTCTTCTGCCTTTAAAAAGAAGTTTGGCATCAATCCTACCGAGTGTAGAAAATAATTAATTTTATAGTGTAGGTTAGCCGTAGTCATTAGATCTGATTTGTAATGGAGATCATTAATATCATGTGTGCTATTCATCAACTCTCTGATGAATCAAAAAAACGATTGGAGAATTTGATGACGGAACGGGCCTATCTTAAAGGCCATCACTTGATCAATCTTTGGCAGGTGCCCATTCATTTTAATTTTATTGTTAAAGGTGCAGGCAGAGTTTACTATCTGAGAGATGGTCAGGATATTTCAGATTATTTGGCTTTGGATATGAGTTTTGTGGGTGCGGTACCTGCTTTATTTACAGGTGAACCATCGCACAAAGCTGTAGAGTTATTGGAAGATTCAATTGTTCAGTCATTTGTTTATAAAGATTTTGAAAAGCTTTGTGATGAGAATTTAGAAATAGGAGCATTGGGCAGAAAGCTGGCCGTGGCCGCTGTGCTCCAAGGGCAAAAACGAATTGAAGATCTTCGGTTTTTGTCAGCAGCCGAACGGTATCACGAGTTGTTGAATAAATATCCTGGCATTACCAACAGGGTATCTCTAAAGCATCTTGCCAGCTACTTGGGTACCACTCAGGTAAGCCTCAGCCGCATTCGGGGAGGAAAGCAATAAGTTTACTTCGGATTTTAACATTTGTAAAATCTCTTTTTAACGCATGTTATCAAAGGGTAGTTTGGCTATGTCGTCCTTTGCATTATAAAATAAAATAAGCGTTAATTATGAAACGGAATGCATTTATTATTATCGGGGCGGGGATTGCGGGTCTGTCAACTGCGATTGCATTGAAAAACATAGGGATTGAAGCAACCGTCATAGAAGCCAGCGAAACTATTCGACCCGTGGGGGCTGGCCTTTCCTTGGCAGCCAATGCCATTGAAGCGTTGCAACATTTGAATATAGCAGATGAAGTAATTTGCAAGGGAAGAGCATTGAAGTCTTTCACGCTATTCAATAAGGGAGGAAAAGTGATTAAGAGGGTAAATGCTCAGTCTGCATCCTCTACCTCTATTAATTTTACGATTCATCGTGCTAGTTTGCATGAGGTACTGCTTTCTAAAATTGATCCTGAGCAGGTACTAACGGGTAAGAGATCTGTCGAACTATTGGAAACTTCATCTGGCTTTAGGGTAATGATGGAAGATGGTTCATCCATTGAATGTAATTATCTGATTATTGCGGAGGGCATCCATTCACCATTGCGTCAAGTACTTGTGCCAGATGCCAAGGTTCGTTTTGCTGGATATACCTGTTGGAGAGGTATTGCTTCTAATACCAGTTTAAAAATTAGTGAAACGTCAGAAACTTGGGGGAGAGAGGGGAGGTTTGGTATTGTTCCATTGGCCAACAATCAGATCTATTGGTTTGCATGTAAAAATACCACTAAACAAAATGCGTTATACAAAGATTATTCGCTTTCAGCGCTTGCAGATAATTTCAAGGACTACCATCAACCGATTGTTGATATCATCAATGCAACACGACCAGAAAATTTGATTTGGGGTGACATTTGTGATGTAGAACCGATGCAAAAATATGCTTTTGGAAATGCTGTAATTATTGGTGATGCGGCACATGCCACCACACCTAACATGGGACAAGGTGCGTGCATGGCCATAGAGGATGCAGTGGTATTGGCTAACTGTTTATCAAAAGAATCCAATGTTTCAAAAGCATTTCAAAACTTTGAACGAAAGCGAATGGGACGAACTCAACAGATAGTGAAAGATTCCTGGCGATTAGGAAAGATAGCTCAAACGGAAAATACTTTTTTAGGAGCCCTACGCGATACGCTTTTCAGGCTTATGCCACAACGCATGTATGAAAGGCAAATGGAGATGGTATATAAAGTCAATTTTAATTGATGAACAGACACATAGTTACCTTGCGCGATTAGGGTACTCGAATTAAAAGTAACTTGATATTCCAAATTGAAATCCGCCTGTTTTTACAGGCGGATTTCCCAGCAAATCTTTTTGAGAATGGAATCGATAATTGAATCGGATCACAGTTTGATTGGAAGGGCGCAAACTTATCCCAGGGACGATAGCAATAATATCATCGGCAATGGCGTCACCAGTTTCTATAAAGGAGTCCTGGTTCCAGTCTACGTACTCGGCTCTTATTACTGCGTTGAATAAAGCATTGTCCCAACCAAATAGTAGGCCTGACCAAACTGGTTGCACTACATCGAGGTAAGCACCCAATTGAGAGGTACCAAATTGCTGTGTATACGTTTCTGGTACATCCACATTCACAAAAGCAATTTCTCCAGCCAGGTAGGTTTTGGTAGGAAGAGTGCTATTAAAATCAACAGCCCATACATCGACTCTCCTTCGTTTGTCCAGTGGGGTGCCATCTACCTGAAACTTGTTGTACACCCCACCCATGTGTGAAACTCCGATCTCACCGATCTTTCTGTGTCTTACAGCTATCTTGGAGGTAAGCAATGGAATCCCGTTGTTGCTCTCTTCAAATCGATCGCGGTTGAGTTTGGTAGCAGGAAGAAATGTTTTGTTTTCTGTGTTGGCAATAATGCGATCGTCAAATCCATTAGTAAGATAAGTTTCATAAGCCCACACCATGTTGCGAGTATATTTCTTTCCGTGAAACCCAAAGCCCACATTACTCCAGGTGGCTGGCAACATTTGTGTAGCCATGATCGGACGATCGATGAACTCCCATTTGGGGCCATCGTGATTTTGGTTAAATGCACCAATGGGGTTCATAATTACACCACCCCTTAGGTTGAAGAGCGGATCGAATTCAAAATCAATGGCAGCGAATTCGATGTTGATCTCTTTGGTGCCGTCTTCGAATTCTATCTCTGAAAGGAATTTTACATTCTTGCTAATGGTTGAAGACACAAACACAGTCAGCCTTCTCATCTGAAAGGAGAATCCCTCTGTGATACCATCCGTTACAAAGTATTGGGTATTGGCTTCAACGTATCCACCTACGGCTACGGGTGTTTTACCTACCTGCATAAACGGCCGCGCATAAACGGCATCCATGTTCATTTGCAGTTGAGTAGTATCAGTTTCTGTTTGTGTTTCCTGTGCAAAACAAATAACTGTGGTAAAGGCCAAGAGATACGAGTATAGAATATTTCGCATCATCTCCTTTAACTTAAATGAATATAATAATAATGGTCGTCCATGGTGACCTTATAGTTTTTAAGTGGCTCTTCAGCTGGTGGGTTAATGACTTTGCCAGTTGTGTCAAATTCGCTACCATGACACGGGCAAACCAGTGAATACGCATTAGGATTTACTTCACATCCCTGATGGGTGCATTGCATGAGTAACGCAATGGCCTGATCCCCATTTTTATAAACAACAATGGGAAACGGGAGCCCTTCATCTTTTACGATAACAAAAGAACGTTGACTGGTTTGCTCATTCTTTAATTCTACAAACTCCGACCGATTGAGTTTAATTATATTCTCCTCTAAAGTGTGCGAGGCATAATGAATACTTCCACAGCTTTGAAGTAAGAGGGTAATAGCACTTGTGCTTAAGCAGATAGATCCACAAGTTTTTATGAATTCGTTCCTTTTCATAAACTTTCCAGAAATTGTATCAACTGTTTCTTTTCTTCAGCAGACAACGCTTCAAAAGTGGCTTTACTGCTTTGTCCTTCACCACCATGTAATAGAATGGCTTCCTCTATGCTTTTGGCTCTGCCATCGTGCATCAAAAAATATTTTCCACCCTGAGAGTTTTTAGAGAGACCTAGTCCCCATAGTGGAGGTGTGCGCCACTCGCTAGTTAGGGCCGACCCTTCTGTATAACCGTCATCCAATTCAGGGCCCATATCGTGAAGGAGTAAATCGGTATAAGGATATATAATTTGATGGGAGAGTGCGGCAACGGATGAAAACGTAGTTTGAAATTGAGGCACGTGGCATTTAGTACAACCGGTCGTTTCCATCAGTTTCTTCCCTTCAATGATTCCAGCTCTTGGAACGGGAGCCTTTAGTGTTTGTAAATAGAAGACAACTTCATTAATAGTTTTATCCGAAATCTCAGGGTCGATGACCAATCCACTATAAGTATCAATAGGCTCGAAGGTGGAGGTGATGCCAATATCTTGATTGTAAGCATTGGCTGTTTGCTGAAGTAGATTGTAGACGGCAGCCTTCTTCCCAAATCGTCCGATATATTTTCCACCCATAGTGATGGCTTCTGCGTGTGGTGTTACATAATCCGGAAGGTCGATTAGGTTGACCCTTCCTGAAATACCATCTCCATCTACATCTGTTGGGTCATGACGGGCCAGGATATCACTATCAGGAATTAATTCGATAAACCCCAAACCTGTGTTGGCAGGAGGTAAAAGTTTTGTAAAGGTGGCTCCGGCTGGAATCGCTTCAGGTCTGTAGCCAGGTATTGCCCGATGCTGTAGTTGCGGGCCGCCCTGATTCAGGAATTTGTTTCCGCCAGCATCCGGCTGACCAAATCGGGTAAGCGTAGTGAACGGGTGTCCTTTACCATCGCCAGCATGGCACGACCCGCAAGAGGTGGCTACGAATATCGGACCCAGTCCGGATTCTGGAATAAAGACCTCATCGTTAAAGGCGATATCACCTGCAATGAACAAAGCGGATTGATCTGGAGTGAGCCCTTCCACTGGACCATCCAGTAAATCTTCTTCTAAAGGAGCAGAGGGTAACAAATCATGACATCCCATGAGAAAGGAGCAAATGAGCCCGAAAGCGCAAATAGACCAAAAAGACAGGGTTTTGAAGTCAACCATGCCCCAAAAGTAAATATTATTTAGAAGTATAGAAATATATTTTTAGGCTAGTCTAAAAATAGCATCATATAACTCCTTAATTAGTTTTTGGCCACTTCATATGATATGGTTAGTGTTAATAAATAACTACCATTTGATGAGGGTTGAAACGGAAGGTTTGTTTTGATTTAGCTTTGATCATTGATAGCCCTGTGAATGAATAAGAATTCATTCGATGTGTGATTGTATAATATCATGTCTATTGCATTACGTTTTGTTAAACCATGCCTAGATTTGCGCTTTCATTTATTAACTCATCATGGCGGACGAAAAAGGGCTTAATTTTTTAGAAGAGATTGTTGAAAAAGACTTAAAGTCGGGCAAGTACCAAGAGATCGTTACTCGCTTTCCGCCAGAACCCAACGGATACCTTCATTTGGGGCACGCCAAAAGTATTTGCCTCAATTTTGGATTGGCAAAGGATTACAACGGAAAAACTAACCTTCGCTTTGATGATACCAATCCCCTAACTGAAGAGACAGAATACGTTGACAACATTAAAAATGATGTAAAATGGTTAGGGTTTGATTGGGCGAATGAATTATATGCTTCTGATTATTTCGATCAATTGTATGAATTTGCTGTAAAGCTTATCAACAAGGGATTGGCGTATGTAGATGATAGTACCAGTGAAGAGATAGCGCAACAAAAGGGAACGCCTACTCAACCAGGAGTTGACGGCCCATATAGAAACCGAACGGCAGAAGAGAACCTGAGACTCTTTGAAGAGATGAAAGAGGGCAAGCACCTGGATGGTAGTAAAGTGCTTCGTGCCAAGATTGATATGAAGCATGCCAATATGCTCATGCGTGATCCTGTGTTATACCGGATCAAACATGCCAAACATCATCGTACCGGGGATAAATGGTGTATCTATCCTTTGTACGATTTTGCCCATGGACAAAGTGACTCCATCGAAAAGGTGACACATAGTATATGTACACTTGAGTTTGTGCCTCATCGTGAGTTGTATGATTGGCTGATTAATAAATTGGAAATCTACCCTTCTAAACAGTATGAGTTTGCGAGACTCAATATGACCTATACCATGATGAGCAAGCGCAAGTTGCTGCAGTTGGTCAATGAAAAGTATGTGAAGGGATGGGACGATCCACGTATGCCCACCATCAGTGCCATGAGAAGACGAGGGTTCACGCCAGAAAGTATTCGTGATTTCTGTGAACGCATCGGTGTAGCCAAACGAGATAATATGATTGACTTTGGGGTGTTGGAGTTTTGTGTACGTGATCATTTAAATAAAGTTGCCCTTAGGCGCATGATGGTACTTGATCCTATTAAAGTGGTCATTACCAACTATGAAAATGGCAAAGAAGAACTTCTTACCAGTGAGAACAATCCTGAAGATGAAGCAGCAGGTTCAAGGAATCTTCCTTTTTGTCATGAACTCTATATTGAAAGAGATGATTTCATGGAAAACCCTCCTAAGAAATATTTCCGTCTGGCGCCAGGTGGCATGGTGCGATTGAAAAGTGCTTACATCATTCAGTGCGATGAGGTCATTAAAGATGAAAAAGGAGAGGTGACTGAGTTGCGTTGTACTTATTTCCCGGAAAGTAAAAGTGGATCTGATAATTCAGGATTAAAGGTAAAAGGAGTTATCCATTGGGTAAGTGCTAAACATGCTGTTCCTGCGGAAGTAAGGTTGTATGATCGGTTGTTCAATACAGAAGATTTGGGAGCCATTGAAGATGACTTCACCAATCACCTGAACCCTGAATCTTTAAAAGTACAACAGGCTTACGCTGAACCTGAATTGGTTAATGCAACAATAAATGATCGATTTCAATTTATGCGTATCGGTTATTTCTGCCTGGACTTAGATTCCACAAAAGATAAACTGGTTTTCAATCGTACTACTACGTTGCGAGACATGTGGTCGAAAGAACAGAAGAAAGGGTAAACCTAATTTTTCTGACCGATCACTCCCAAATGCGTATGCTTAAAGGCATCTGTATACTTTAGTCCGTAACCGAATATCCTGTCAAAGGAACTGTGTCCAAGTAATAGCACCCCTACAAAGGTGAGCTCATGAATGACCAGGTAGTACCCAAGAAAATAGCAGACTATGGCAATACCTTTGTGGTGTAAAAGGTTGTAGGTAAGTGCTCCTACTTTGGTGCTGACTAAATAACCTAACATACCAATATCGGGAACAAGAAATAAAGCCCAGAACAGCCAGGTAGGAAACGGCAGGAAAGAGTTGAGGTAAATGGCCAGGGCGAAAAGTGCTAATTCTTCAAAGCGCAATAAATTTTTCATAATCTATTTTTTTTGATACTAACGACTTGTTGCTATTTACTGGCTACATTCTTCTTCCACCACCATTGAAATACAACCAGTCCCCAAATTCGTGCATGCACATCGCCCGGGTTAGAGGAGAACAATTGCTTTTTGAGTTTGGCAATCTCAGTATAATTAAAAATGTTTTGTTCTTTAATAAAGGATTTTGACAGCAGATCATCCGTGATTATCGATTTCATTTCGTTTCTAAACCATTTTAGTAAAGGAACTTCAAATCCCTTTTTAGGTCTGTTGTATAGTTGATCTGGTAGCATTTCTCTGAATGCGTCCTGAGCCACTCGTTTTCTTAAAGAACTATTAATCTTAAAATCATCAGGAAGACTAAAAATAAAATTGACCAACTCGTAATCTAAAAATGGAGTTCTCACCTCTAGACCATTCGCCATGGACATGAGATCGACTTTAGTAAGCATGTCGTTGGGAAGAACCAGTTTCATATCTGTCAGCAGGACTTCATTAATGGAGCCGGAGCCCACTGATTTTAATAACTCGCTTTTCCTTTCCTGATACTGTTGTTGTTCAAACAGTTCAAGCGCAGTTACTGAAAACAGTTGACGGGATTCAGATTCGTTCGCAAAACCCGACAGCTTCCAATAGCGTTCATCTACATTCAACTTCATGCCTTGTGCAAAACGACTGAGTTGTCTGAATTTATTAAACAAGGAATTGTTGCGAGAATGGGGGAGTGCATTCCAAAGTCCACCTAAACTACTAACAAAATTTTCTTTAAAGCTGGGATGCAACATTCTGTACATCGCTTCATGCTTGTTGTATCCCGCCAATAACTCGTCTGCACCATCACCAGAAAGCGCAACGGTAGCATGCTTTCGTGTTTCTTTACTTAGGATGTATACGGCAATGGCTGAGGAGTCTGCAAAGGGTTCGTCTATGTAATCAAGAATGGTGTGAACGTGTTCGTATAAATCTTTATTTGTTAATGAAAATACGGTATGCGCTGTATTAAAATGTTTGGCCACCAATCTTGCATAATTGGTTTCATCAAAGAAGGGCTCATCTTTAAACCCGATGCTAAAAGTGTGGAGGTCAGGTTTGTGTTTACTGGCTAATCCTGCCACGATAGATGAATCCAATCCACCACTTAAGAAGGAGCCTAAAGGAACATCTGCTACCAACCTTCTTTGTACTGAAGCTTCGAGCAAGTCTTTGAATTTGACTTTAGCTTGTTCGTAGCTCATGCTTTGATCAATCGTGTCCTTCGAAAAAGGAATGTCATAATAGGATTGAGTCTCCATCTTTCCCTGCGCCACTTTCATAAAATGTCCGGGACTCAGTTTTTTAACATTTGTGAAAATGGTGTGAGGAGCTGGTGTATAATTGAGTTGAAGGTAGGTGTGCAACGAAGCGTAATCAATGGTTTTGTCAATACCATAGCACAACATACTTTTCATTTCTGAAGCAAAAAGAAACTTATCCTCATCCATCAGGTAGAGCAAGGGCTTGATCCCGTAACGGTCTCTGGCTAGAAAGAAAGATTGCTCATGTTTATCGTAAATACAGAAGGAGAAGAAACCGTTGAGTTGATGGAGACAATTTTCCTTTTCGTGGACGTATAGTTGAAGAAGTACTTCCGTGTCGGATTCTGAGCGAAAGAAAACTCCTTTGGATTGCAATCCAGCTTTTAATTCCTTGAAATTAAAAATCTCTCCATTGAAGATGATGCAGTACCTTTTGCTTTCATCCCACATGGGTTGATTTCCAGCATCACTTGTGTCGATGATAGAGAGTCTTCGATGACCTAAACCAACGAAACCATCAGTATAGATATCCTGAAAATCCGGGCCACGCTTTATCAGTGCTTGGGTGGCAGCCGTTACGTTGATCATGTTGAACTTGCCAACCAGGTTAAACGCAAATACTCCGGTTATGCCACACACATTAAATGTAGGTTAATGAAATTGGGGAAAGAGTGAAACCTCTCAAAATATTTTACCAGGATTCAAGATGCCATTGGGGTCAAATACTTTTTTGATTCCCCTCATCAGATTGAGATTCACTTCATTCATGGCTATTGACATATAGGGCCGCTTTGTAATGCCCACACCATGCTCTCCAGATAATGTGCCTCCCAGACTTACTACCAGTTTAAAAACCTCTCCAATTCCTTCTGGAACTTTTGTTTCCCAATCGTGGTCGCTCATACCATCTCGAAGAAAATTAATATGAAGATTGCCATCACCTAAGTGTCCAAAACAAACTGTATTGAAATCATACTGTTTGCCAATTTCCTTTATGCCAACAATAAGTTGGGGTAATTGAGATCGGGGTACCACTACGTCATCCGACTTGGTTACCGTTTTCCAGTTGACAGCTGGTGAAATATTTTTTCTTACTTTCCAGAGTTCCTCCTTCTGTAGAGTGCTGTCAGCAAACAATACTTCTCCTATTTCAAATCGCTCAACTACAGCCATTACACGTTCTGCATCTTTCATGAGCACATCTTCATCGTTGCCGTCTAATTCGCAAAGAAGATAGGCCCCCATGTTTTCTGGTAGTTGTGTTGTTACTGGACTTCCCAATACTTGATCACAATACGCGATGGTTTTTATTCCAGCCTCTCTTTCGAAAAACTCCACCCCGGAAGGAGTGATGCCTTCTATAAATATGGCGGCTATGGCTTTACAAGCTTCTTCATTGGTGGTGAAAGGAATGAGTAGCAATACATTTTTTTGTGGATAGCCACGAAGTTTAAACACGATTTTGGTAATTACGCCAAGTGTACCCTCGCTACCACACATCAGTTGAGTGAGGTTATAACCGGTAGAGTTCTTCATTACATTGGCACCTGTCCAAATGATTTCACCCGTTGGTAGCACCACTTCCATGTTGAGCACATAATCGCGGGTAACACCATATTTAACAGCTTTTGGCCCACCAGAATTGTTGGCCAGATTGCCACCCAGAAAACAAGAGCCTTTGCTGGACGGGTCAGGAGGATAAAATAGCCCCTTCTCTTTAACAGCATTTTGAAATACTTCTGTGATCACACCAGGCTCCACGGTGGCCTGTAAGTTGAGCTCATCAATATTCAAAATCTTATTGAATCGTTCCATGGAGATGATTACCCCCTTGTGTACGGGGGGGCTCCTCCAGCCAATCCGGTTCCAGCTCCACGGGGTGTTGCCGGAATTTTATGTGTGTTACAAACTTTTAGTATTTCACTCACCTCGCTAGTGGTGCCTGGCCTGAGAACAACATCGGGGAGAAAAACCAAGTCCTCCGTTTTGTCATGACCGTATTCTGCCAGCCGATCTTCATCCATAAAAAGATTTTCCTCGCCCACAATGGCGGTGAACTTCTTAATAATTTCTTCACTCAGTAGTACCGAATCTAACACCTCTGTTTCCTTCTCGTAAGCCATCAAATTATGTATCTTTGGTTTGTGTATTCATCTGGAAAGCCCAAAATTACGCAATTCTCATTTCAAAGACTCGGGGTTTTTATTCTCCTTTTTGTTCTGATTTCTGGTTGTGCGGCCTCGCGCAAAGCAAAAATTAGGGCAAGGCAAATTGACGAGGTCATTCAAACAGCACGAACATTTACCGGGACGCCCTATAAATGGGGAGGCACTACACGTTCTGGTATGGATTGTTCGGGTCTCTTAATTAATTCGTTTCGCACTATTAATATTTCATTGCCCCGTCAGTCGGCAGATCAGGCGTTGATGGGTGAAAAAATAAAAATGAAACAACTGAAAAAGGGTGATCTCGTCTTTTTTGCAACAGGCAAGAAAAGAAGGGAGGTTACTCATGTGGGTATGGTTACCGAGGTGAAAGGAAATGAAGATGTGCGGTTTATTCATGCTTCTACATCGCTTGGTGTAATTGAGACCAATTTGTACTCTGAATATTACCAAAAACGTTTTCGCTTTGGCAGGAGAATAATCGACTAATGCTTTTTATATGAAGACCTCCAGAAGAAAGTTTATCGGCTTAGGCACCGCTGCATTGACGGCATTGCCTTTTATTAAATCATGTGCGAAGGAAGAAGAGGAGGCGATTGTAAAGCCTATTGTAGTATCCACGTGGAATTTTGGACTTGAGGCCAATAAGGAAGCCTGGAAAATATTGTCAACCAACGGCAGGTCTTTGGATGCCGTTGAAAAAGGTGTTCAAGTGCCCGAAGGTGATCCTACTGAAAGCAGCGTTGGATTAGGCGGGCTGCCGGACCGAGAGGGGAAAGTTACTCTGGATGCTTGTATCATGGATGAGAAGGCCAATTGTGGAGCCGTAGTTTGCCTTGAACATATTGTTCATCCTATTTCGGTGGCCCGAAAAGTAATGGAAGACACACCTCATGTAATGTTGGTGGGAGATGGCGCCTTGCAGTTTGCCTTAGAGAAAGGCTTTCAAAAGGAAAATTTATTGACAAAAGAATCGGAAGCGGCATGGAAGGAATGGCTGAAGACCTCACAATATAAGCCCATTGCTAACATTGAGAATCACGATACCATTGGTATGGTAGCCATGGATGCCAACGACAATATTTCTGGTGGCTGTACGACCAGCGGGATGGCTTATAAGATGCGAGGCAGAGTAGGTGATTCGCCTATTATTGGAGCAGGTTTGTTTGTCGATAATGAAATCGGAGCTGCTACTTCTACGGGAGTGGGAGAGGAAGTGATTCGAATAGTGGGTTCGCATCTGGTAGTAGAATTAATGCGGCAAGGTAATTCACCTCAGGAAGCATGTGAGGTGGCGGTAAAAAGAATAGTAAAGAACCAACCAGAGAACTCGAAACAAATTCAAGTCGGATTTCTGGCCATTAATAAAAGAGGTGAGTATGGCGCATACGCACTACAGAAAGGATTTACCTATGCTGTTTATTCACCAGACATTCCCAACACTTTGTTTGAAGCTAAGAGTTATTATTGATGACTTGTGAAGTAGTAGTTTATAATATTGTCTCAGCGCTTCGAGCTCAGGAGGGTGGTGCTGATAGAATTGAGCTCTGCGATAATCCAGCAGAGGGAGGAACAACACCCTCTTTTGGAATGATCGAACAAGTAAGACAAAACATCAGCATGGATGTCTATGTGATGTTGCGACCTCGCGGAGGAGACTTCTGTTATAATAATTACGAGTTTCATATTATGAAACGCGACCTGTTTCAGTGTCAGCGGTTGAGTGTTGATGGATTGGTTTTTGGGATCCTTAATGAGGATGGTTCGCTTGATAAAAAAAGATGTAAAGAACTAATAGCGATAGCACGACCTCTAAAAGTTACCTGTCATCGTGCTTTTGATATGACTCGGGATCCTTTTGAAGCATTGGAAGATTGTATAGAAGTAGGTTTTGATAGGATTCTTACGTCTGGGCAGCGGCTCAAGGCGATTGATGGCCTGGATTTGATTACAGAACTAGTGAAAAAAGCAAATGGCCGTATAGCCATCATGGCGGGCTCTGGTGTGAATGAGGATACGGTAACGCAAATTGTAAACACTACTAAAGTGAATGATATTCACTTTTCCGCCACAGTATTCAAAGACAGTATTATGCAATTTAGAAATCCACATATTGCTGCCATGGGCGATGATGCTGGTTCGGAGTTTCTAACCAGATCTGTTGACCCCGAACGGGTAAGGCGCATTCGTTCCCTAGCAGAAAACGCTATGCTTTAAGCGCCAGCAATGGGATTTTTGTTTGGTAAGCCATAGCCTTTGTCAGGCTTGGGTTGTAAAACTTTTCTAACGCAGATCTTTTATGGGTAAGCATGGATATCCAATCTGTTCCAACCTGTTTGGTGAATGAATCGAGGGCCCTGCTCACGTCTTCTTCATATTTAGCAAAGTAGGTAATGGATGCGTAATCAGTAAGCTGGCTTACTTGCCTTGCAAAGTTTCTTTTTAGCATTTCCTCAGATTGCAGTGCCTCCTTATCTGTTGTAATATGCACCATCATTAATTCTGCATTAAACGAACTTACAATAGTAACGAGTTTATTAATGTGGTTTAATTCCGCATTGTTGAAGTCGGTTGCGTACACAATCCGTTTAGGGGTTTGGAATTCGCAATCATTAGGTACGGCCAGCACCGGACACATTACTCTTTCAATAACACGGGTAGTATTGCTTCCAAATAGAATTTTGTCCAAACCGCTTGCTCCCCGTGTACCCATGATCACGAAATCGGATTCTGCACTCTCTATCAGGTCTTCTATGGAATCGACAACGCCCCCCACCATAAATTTTATTTTGCAACCAATCTGATACTCTTGTTGTATCATATTTGAGATAGCAGCTAATTTTTCTTCAGCAACCTCTTTTGCGCTATCTAATTCTTTTTTGATGAGAACGCTAGCTATATCATATTGTGTAACAGCAGGTGTATATACATTCAGAATAATAACTTCAGCGTGAAGGGACTTGGCCAACTCACAGGCATACTCAATAGCAGCGTTGGCGTTTGATGAAAAGTCTGTAGGTACCAATATGGACTTCATAGTTCTATCTTTGGATATATTCCAAAAATAGAACTAAAAGCCAAATGAAAATATGATAGGGGTCAGATATAAAAATGAGTTCGCTCTGTTTTTTGACCGATGTTTAGTTGTCAGTTTTGCTTCCCTTCATGGGGAAACTACCGAATTGACCTATGGTCATATTCCCTTCAAAAGAATTGTCTTTGATGACTAGTTGCACACTAACATTGTTGGTGTTAGGTCCAAATGTTGTTTCGTAGTCGAAAGTCAATCCATTGCCTTCCAACTTTACATTCTTCAAAGGTGTTTCTTTGTTGTTTCTGCTGTTGATAATCGTTCCTGTATAGTTATCACCTTCCTTAATTAATGTGAGTGTTCCATTTCCTCCTTGTGGCGATTCGATAGTATAGGACCAGTTACCTGTTGGGTTGACATCTGCCGTAGGGTCAGACTTTACTTCTTTGGCTTTTGAAGGGGCGCTTCCTCTCTGTCCTGGTGAGAAGCTAGCCTGCGGTTGTTCCGCACCACTATCCTGTCCGCCACCACCATCTGTATCTTTCAGATCATCGCTAGTAATGGTTTTACGACTTCTGCGTGGCGATGTAGAGCGGGTGTTACCTTCTATTTTCCCAAAACGAAGATTGACATTGACCTTGAAATTCAGATTTTGTCGTACAGTAGTGCTTTGTTGGTTAATGATAGGTGAGATGGTTTCACTTTTTATAGTAATGCTGTTGCCTAAAAAGTTTTCAGCACCAAAACCTATACTTCCTCTTTTGTTTGGAAGGTCTTTGTTGATTCCTAAGGAGTACATTCTATAACCTCCGCGCATACCTTGTAATTGAACTCGGTTGCCATGTATGAAAGCAAATGTTTGCAAACTCCATGTTTTAGTCATCTTATAACTTCCGAATATCCTTCCGCTGAATACCCAGCCCTCATTATTGGCACTATAATTTGGGTCAGCCACATTATTACTTAATGTCAGATAATATAATTCACTACCCGTGTTTATGGAAATTTTGTCATTAAGTATGAGATTGATATTTAGACTCATACCATATGCTTTTTCATCACCAATATTTAAGTAAGTGGTTCTTACTGTATCGCCAATGATATCACTTACTCTTTGTATGGAGTTATTGGTGTTGCGCACAAATCCTGTGAAGTTGAAATTGGCGCCTTTGTATAAGGTACCATAA
>JAGQYK010000039.1 GCA_020436125.1 Cyclobacteriaceae bacterium
CAGCTGATGGTAAGAAGGGGTGCGTTTTTCTTCTTGATTAAACAATACGAGCTTGCCCTCATGACAGATGGACGACTGATATGAAAACTCCAACAGCAGTCGTTCTGTGGGTTTGGATTCCTTGTGACGAATGCTGATTTTCTTATTACACAATAGGCGGGCAGTTGCAGCCATTTTGGTGAAAATAATTCCCTCTGAATGTGGAAGGATAAGGCATAATCGGCCATTTGGATGTAAGAGTCGGTGGCAGCTATTGATTATATCAGTATAAGGTAATTGATCCGAGTGACGGGAAAGATTTCTTTTTTGATCAGGTGCTTTAAGACTATTGACGAAGTAGGGAGGGTTAGTAATGATCAGGTCGTACTTCTTGGAAGTAGAGAAATGCTGAAGAGAGGTATGGCAAACGTTGATTTTATCTTGCCAAACAGAGGCTTCCACATTCTCAACAGCTTGCTGATAAGTATCAAAATCGATCTCTATAGCGTCAATATGCATATTTTCCCCTGATCGCTGGGCTAGCATTAAAGCAATCAATCCGGTGCCAGTGCCAATATCAAGGATATGCTTAGCTGAGCCTATGTCTGCCCAGGCACCTAATAAGACGCCATCGGTGCCCACTTTCATGGTAGACCGGTCGTGGTGAATTTGGAACTGTTTGAAATAGAACGCGTTGTCTGAGCCGTTTTTTCTGTGCATCTTTCTAAAACTGAATAAATTTAGGAAAATGACTTTTAAATCAGATCTCGAAATTGCTCAGGCTTCAAAACTAAAGCCCATTGTTGAAATTGCTAAAACGCTTGGAATAAAAGAGGACGATCTCGAACTCTATGGAAAATACAAAGCGAAGTTGCCGCTCGCACTTACCGATGAAAGTAAGATTGCCAATGCTAAATTGATATTAGTAACCGCCATGACACCCACACCGGCAGGTGAGGGGAAGACCACTACTTCAATTGGTTTGTGTGAGGGACTTAATAAACTTGGTAAAAAAACTACGGTAGTACTACGAGAGCCATCGCTGGGTCCAGTATTCGGAATGAAAGGTGGTGCTGCTGGTGGAGGGTTTTCTCAAGTGGTTCCAATGGAAGATATCAACCTTCATTTTACGGGTGACTTTGCAGCGATTGAAAAAGCAAATAATCTGTTGGCTGCGTTGATTGATAATGACATTCAAAAACCAGATGGAGGATTAGGAATAGATCCCCGTACGGTGGAGTGGAAAAGGGTAATGGATATGAATGACAGGGCGCTGAGAAATATTGTATCCGGTTTGGGAGGAAAAAGTGGAGGAATGATTAGAGAAACGGGTTTCAATATAACCGCAGCGTCCGAAATCATGGCCATACTTTGTCTGGCCAAAAATTTGAATGATCTAAAAGAAAAAATCGGAAACATTTACATTGGAGATACCTATCAAAAGAAGGCTGTGTTTGCTAAGGATCTCAATGCGCAGGGTGCTGTTGCGTTGCTTTTGAAAGAAGCTATAAAACCAAACCTGGTGCAAACACTGGAAGGTAATCCTGCAATTATTCATGGAGGACCTTTTGCCAACATAGCGCAAGGTGCTAATTCTATTATTGCCACCAGAATGGGAATGAGCCTTTCAGATTTTGTGGTAACAGAAGCTGGCTTCGGATCGGATTTAGGCGCTGAGAAGTTTATTGACATTGTTTCTGGCTATGGAGGGTTTTCCCCTTATGCAGTGGTATTGGTGGCCACCATTAGGGCACTGAAGTATCATGGCGGAATAGAGCGTGAAAAATTAACTGAATCTAATTTGGATGCCGTGAAGGCAGGTTTTGCTAACCTCGAAAAGCATATTGAGAATACTAAGATTTTTGGCTTGCCTGCAGTAATTTCTTTGAATAGATTTATTACAGACTCGGAGGAAGAAATCAGCTGGGTGATGGAGAAATGCAAAGAGTTGGGAGTTCAAATTGCCTTAGCTGAAGGATGGGAAAAAGGAGGAGCAGGGATGAAGGAACTGGCTGAAAAGGTTTCCCAAGCAGCAGAATCATTTGAAGGTAAGTGTTGGCCGGTGTATCAATGGAAAGACAGTATTCAGGAAAAAATTGAAGCTGTGGCCATTAAAATTTATGGTGCAAAGGGGGTTGAGTTTTTGCCTAAAGCCAGACAAAACCTGAATAAAATTGAAAGACTGGGATTAAGTGATAAACCGGTTTGCATTGCTAAAACCCAAAACTCGTTTTCCGATGATGCCAAAAAGAGGGGAAGACCAAAAGACTTCATCATTACTGTGCGTGAGATTGAGGTGGCAGCTGGGGCAGGTTTTGTTATTCCAATAACGGGCGATATGTTGAGAATGCCTGGACTACCTAATGTGCCGGCAGCAATGGGTATGGATATTGATAACGATGGTAAAATTTCAGGACTCTCCTGATGTAGATTAAATAATGAGCTTGTCTGTCAAACCGGTTGAGATTACTAAAGTAAGTGCGGAAGGAAGCAAAGTAACACCGGACTTGATGGCGGTTGAAGAACCGCTTGAGATCAGGATAGGATACGGTGCATTAGGTGAAAGGCAACAAAAAAGTTTATCGGTAACCATGCGTACACCGGGCCACGATTATGAACTGGCTATTGGATTTCTTTTTACAGAAGGGATCATTGACACTTTTGATCAAGTAGAGAGTATAAAATACTGCGAGGATGTAGGTAGACAGGAGGAGAGGGAGAATGTGGTGAGGGTGGAATTGAAGCCAGAAGTCAAACTGGATTTAGAAAAACTTCAACGCAATTTTTACACTTCCTCTAGTTGTGGTGTATGTGGTAAATCATCAATTGAAGCGGTTCATGTAACCTGTACCCCAATTCAGGATAACATCAAAGTAGATAAAGAGGTTATCCATGGATTGCCTAAGACCTTAAGAGAGGCACAGCAAATATTTGAACATACGGGTGGCCTTCATGCCGTAGGATTGTTTGATCTAAATGGTAAACTCCTTCTGACTCGAGAAGATGTTGGTCGACACAATGCTATGGATAAAATCGTGGGAGCATGTTTATTCAAAAAGGAAATTCCATTGTCTGAAACCATCCTTATGGTAAGTGGCCGTGCTAGTTTTGAGTTGGCGCAAAAAGCATTGCGTGCAGGCGCCCCCATAATGGCAGCAGTAGGTGCCCCCTCTAGTCTGGCAGTTACCTTAGCTAAGGATTTGGGTATGACCTTAATGGGTTTTGTTAGAGGGGCCAGTTTTAATGTATACTGTGGAAGCCAACGGATAGACGCTTAAAACGGAATTTTAGCCCTATTTTGTAAGTTTTTTGAAGCTGATCACCATCGGCTATAGGGTTCATCTGCCTCTCACATCAATAAATGTTCCGGCATCAACATTGGAGGGTTGTTTTGATTTTCTTTGATTAAATTAGGCATACCTAATCCCGAAAAATGGTAATGGGTTGAGGATAAATGAAATGAATGCCGCATGTCTGAGAATTTATCAAAATTAGCTTATCGTAAAGGGTTGAAAAATCCTTTGTTTGAGAAACTGGTCACCATTTCCAAAGAGAAAAGAAAGCCGGGAGCGGAGGAGATGAGGTCTCTGGCCAAAGAATTTTTGGTGGGCAATGCTAACGTAAATGGAACAGTTAGTTTTTATGATTTCTTGAGTGATGAACATCAATCCAAAAAAGTCTACGTGTGCAATGGAAGTGCCTGTCTGGTAGCAGGCACGCAGGATGAGCTAAAGAAAAAACTAACAACACATTTTAAAGAAGAAGAAATCGGACACATGTGTTGTTTGGGCAGGTGCCATGAGAACAGCGCATTTCACTATGAAGGAAAGAATTATTCAGGTAAAAATGGATTGGCAATAGAGAAAGTAATTGAAGGAAAAGGTGAAAATCTGGACACTTATCATGTTCAATCTAATTTAAAAGAGCCCATCTTAACTAATCCTTATCCTGAAGAAAATTCTTTTTTTGATTTTATTGGACAATGCTTGACAAGAGATAAAATAGAATTGCTTGAAGAGATAAAAAAGTCAAATGTTAGAGGGAGAGGAGGCGCTGGTTTTCCAATGGGACTCAAACTGGAGTCGTGTAAAAATGTACCAAGTGATCAAAAGTTTGTAGTGTGTAATGCTGATGAGGGAGATCCTGGTGCGTATTCAGATCGTTACCTCTTAGAGAAACAACCTCATTTGCTATTGTTTGGCATGCTGATGGCAGGATATATTATTGGAGCTAATCGTGGCGTAGTCTACATCAGAGGCGAATACCCTGAATCCATTGCAACCATTCATGATGAGATTGAAAAATGGAAGGCGAAGGGTGTTTTGGGAGACAACATCAATGGGAGTGGATTTGATTTTGAATTTAAAGTCATTGAAGGGGCAGGTGCCTATATATGTGGAGAGGAGACTGCCCTTCTATCTTCCATTGAGGGACAGCGCCCGGAAGTAAGAGTGAGGCCGCCCTACCCAACACAAGAAGGACTGTTTAATCTGCCAACAGTAGTGAATAACGTGGAGACAAGTGCTACCCTCTATTATATTCTTAAAAATGGTGGGGATAAATATGCATCCTTAGGTACAGGAAAATCTACAGGATCAAAGTTGGTGTGTCTGGATAGTTTGTTTAATAGTCCCGGGATGTATGAAATTGAAATGGGCACTCCATTATCAGAAGTCGTAAATGATTTCGGAAAAGGATTTAAGAAAAAAGTAAAGGCCATCCATGTAGGCGGCCCTTTGGGTGGAATTGTGCCGGTGGAAAAAATTAATGATTTAACACTTGATTTTGAATCATTTGCCAGCAGTGGGTTTTTGTTAGGGCATGCGGGGGTAGTGAGTATTCCTGAAGATTTTCCTATGATCAAGTACATGGAGCATCTTTTTGAGTTTACTGCAGCAGAGTCGTGCGGAAAATGTTTTCCATGCAGTATCGGTTCAGTGAGAGGGAAGGAGTTAATTCAAAAAGCACAGAAGGATGATTTTAAAATAGATCGCCAATTAATGAATGACTTATTAGAGACGCTGGAAATAGGCTCATTATGCGCATTAGGTGGTGGATTGCCGTTAGGGATAAAGAATGCATTAAAATATTTTGACAAAGAATTGAAAGCCTATTTTGCTTAATAGGGTAAACAAAGAAGGTTATGAGTGAACAGAAAAACATCGCTTACATTAATGATCAACCTTTCGAATTTGAGAAAGGAGAGATGATTTTAAGTTTTGTGCGGAGAATGGAGAAATCTGTAAACGTACCGACACTATGTGATGCACCCAATCTTAAACCATTTGGTTCTTGCCGAGTGTGCAGTGTGGATGTGGCACTGGAGAAGGATGGTAAAGCAAAGACGGTTGCCTCCTGTCATACACCTGTAATGGCGAATTCATATATCTATACAGACAATGAACGCATTACCAGATTAAGAAAGAATATCCTTGAGCTGGTGCTTACAGATTATCCTTTGGATCGTTTGTATGAGAACAAAGCAGGGAAAAATGAATTACAGAATGTTGCCAATCAATTGCGCATCACCCCGGATGATATCCGATATCCGTTAGGTAAAAACCATTTGGACAGAAAACCTGATGCTTCCCATGCGTATATGCGTGCGGATCTATCAACTTGTATCAACTGCTACCGCTGTGTGAGGGCGTGTGATGAGGTACAGGGAGAGATGGTGTTGACCATGACGGGTCGTGGGTATGACAGCACCATTACCATGGGAATGAATGAGGGATTCAAAGACTCTGATTGCGTTAGTTGTGGTGCCTGTTCTCAAGCATGCCCAACTTCGGCTATCACTGATATATTTAATTCAAAACAGACCGTACCCGAGAAGGTCACACGCACTGTTTGTACGTATTGTGGTGTGGGTTGTAATCTGGATGTATCTACTGTAGGCGGAGAAATAAAATCTATACTAGCACCCTATGATGCAGAAGTGAACCAGGGACATACTTGCTTGAAGGGACGTTATGCATTTAAGTTTTATGATCATGAAGATCGCCTCCGAAGTCCTTTGATCAAAAAGAACGGAGAGTTTGAGGAAGTGAGTTGGGACGAAGCATACGATTATATAGTAGATAAGTTCACTGAGATTAAAAATAACAATGGTGCTGATGCCATTGCGGGTATCTCCTGTGCAAGAGCGACCAATGAAGAGAATTATCTCATGCAGAAGTTTATTCGTGCAGTGGTAGGAACCAACAACATAGATGGGTGTGCTCGTGTATGTCACTCACCTACAGCTTTAGGTATGCAACGTACTTTCGGAACCGGAGCTGCTACCAATTCGATAAAAGATATTCAGTTTACCGATTGTATCATGGTTATTGGTGCTAATCCTACAGATGCCCATCCTGTAACCGGTGCTAAACTGAAGCAGAAGGCAATGAAGGGGACACCTATGATTGTGATTGATCCCCGCAAGATTGAGCTTACAAAATATGCGACCCATCACCTTCAGTTACGACCCGGAACCAATGTGGCGTTGTTAAATATGATGATGCATTACATTGTGAAAGAAGGGTTAGTGGATACAGATTTTGTTGATAAGAGAACTGAAGGCTTTGAGGTATTCAAGGAAAGTATTTTGAAGTTGAACATGGATGAACTTGAATCCATAACAGGTGTAGATAAAAATTTGGTTAGAGAAGCAGCCATCACCTATGCAACTGCTAAAAATGCGATGTCCTTCCATGGACTAGGAGTTACCGAGCACTATCAGGGAACATTTACAGTTACGTTAATTGCCGATCTGGCCATGATCACTGGAAACATCGGTAGGCCAGGTGTTGGAGTGAATCCTTTGCGGGGACAAAACAACGTACAGGGAATGGCGGACATGGGAGCACAACCGCATCAGGGCGCTGGATATTTAGCCGTAGATGATCCTAAGAATCACAGCCTGTACCAGGATTTTTATGGTGTCAAATTACCGTTGCATGAAGGCTATAAAATTCCACAAATGTTTGATGCGGCCATTGACGGAAAATTGAAAGGACTGTGGATCATTGGAGAGGATGTAGTGCAAACCGATCCGAATACCAATCACGTGAAGAAAGCACTTTCTAATCTGGATATATTTATTGTAAGCGAACTCTTTATGACAGAGACCGCAAAGATGGCGGATGTAGTGCTTCCTGCGGCCTCATTCTTAGAAAAGAGCGGAACGTTTACCAATGGTGAGCGAAGAATACAAAGGGTGAATGCGGTGGTTGATCCATTGCCTGGAACCAGAGTGGATGGTCAGATCATTGTGGATATCATGAACAGAATGGGATACAAGCAACCTGACTATCACCCCAAGACTGCACTGGAGGAAATTTCTCAAATCGTTCCTTTCTTCAAAGGTGTAAAATGGGATGAGCTGGGCGACAATGGCAAGCAATGGCCTGTGCTGGAAGATGGAAAGGGAACTGAGATCATGCACACCGAAACATTTAAAATAGGAAAAGGTCAAATTCAGTACCATGATTTTAAAGAGTCTTCAGAGATTTTAGAGAACAGCGAATCATTTCCGTTTATCCTGACTACCAACCGCGAACTGGAACACTACAATTGTGGTGCGATGACCCGCAGAACACCTAATGTTGAAATTTTGACTGAAGATGCGTTGTTGATCAATACGCAGGATGCGGATGATAAAGGGATTAAGGATGGGGATATTGTATGTGTTAGTTCTGCCCGAGGTAAGGTGGACCTAAAGGCACGTGTAACTAATGAAGTTAAGCCGGGTGTACTCAGTACGACCTTCCATTTCCCTGAAGTGCTGGTGAATATATTGACATCCGGAGTCATGGATTCTGAAGCCATGTGTCCTGAATACAAAGTAGTAGCTGTAGATGTAAGAAAAGCCCGTAAAGCAGGAATGCGAAAGTTGGGTAAAGTGGAGGAACGAAAGGTGCGTGTTTGATATAACCCTACTCACAAAATGATTCAGCAGATCATAGGTAGACCGTGACCTAACTCACTCAATTTTGCTTTAATTGTATTTGATTTATAGTATTTATCCAAAAACCGTATTGCATGTTTTCTTTCTTCAATAAAGTAATTGTTACAGTTGCTTTTTCATTTTTCCTCCAAACGGGATCAGCCCAACAGTTTGATACGGACAATTTTAAAAACTTAAAAATACGGAATGTAGGGCCTGCCAATATGAGTGGGAGGATTACCGCTATCGATGTGGTTCAGTCCAATACCAAAATTATTTACCTCGGGGCTGCTTCTGGTGGAGTCTGGAAATCGGAAAATGGAGGAAGTGCTTGGGAAAGTATTTTTGATGACAACCCTATAGTTAACATTGGAGCAGTTGCTGTACAACAAGATAATCCCAGTGTAGTTTGGGTAGGCACCGGAGAGGGTAATCCACGCAACTCTATGAATTTAGGATTAGGTTTGTTCAAAAGTTTGGATGCAGGGAAAACATGGACGAATGTAGGTCTTGAAGACTCGAAAGCCATTCACCGAATTCTTATTGATCCTAAAAATTCCAATACTGTCTATGTGGGTGTGATGGGAGATCCGTTTACACCCAACGAACACCGAGGGGTTTATAAAACCATAGATGGAGGAAAGAGTTGGGATAAGATTTTGTTTACCAACAACCTTTCAGGCGTTGGAGATATGGTGATGGATCCATTCAACCCCAATAAGATTTTTGCAGCCATATATGAACATCATCGTACACCCTACAGTTTTACTTCTGGTGGTCCTGGGTCCGGTCTCTATCTAACTTATGATGGTGGTAAGAACTGGAAAAAATTAGGAGCCGAAAATGGATTACCAAAAGGAGAGTTGGGGAGAATTGGAATTGCTATTGCGAGAAGCAACACCAATAGAATTTATGCAAAGGTGGAGGCTACTAAAAATGCTTTGTATCGAAGTGAAGATGGTGGCCATACCTGGACAATGATTAACGATAATCCAAGATTTACCAACAACCGTCCTTTTTACTTTCAGGATATTGCTGTAGATCCGTTTGACGAGAATCGGTTATACAACATTTATCAGCCACTTTCAGTCAGTGAAGATGGTGGGAAGAGTTTTGATCCTGAGCCCATGATACCTGCAGATGAAACGAAAGGTATTCACGCAGACTTTCATGCTTTTTGGGTAGACCCCAATGATCCGACATTCTTCATCATCGGTGGAGATGGCGGTATTGGAATCACACACGATAAAGGAAAGAGCTGGTATTTTCCAGAAAGTATTCCTGTAGGACAATTTTATCATATCAATGTAGATAACGATGTGCCTTACAATGTGTACGGAGGACTTCAAGATAATGGAAACTGGTCAGGGCCGGGATATGTTTGGAAGCGTGGTGGGATAAGAACTTTATACTGGCAATATTTGGTGGGGGGTGATGGCTTTTATATTTCGCCCGATGCTGAAAATTCAAGATTTGGGTATGGTACATCCCAAAATGGAAACCTTTATCGCTATGATAAACTAACCGGCTATTATCAGAGTATAATGCCTCCCGAGCCTGATCTTAAAACCCGTTTACGTTTCAACTGGAACGCAGGGTTTGCCCAAGATCTAAATGATAATTCTACTGCGTATTATGGAAGTCAGTTTTTACACAAAACGACTGATAAGGGAGCGACATGGCAAATTATTTCTCCAGACCTCACAACTAATAACCCAGAACACCAAAAGCAAGACTATGGAGGCTTAACCATTGATGCTTCGGGTGCGGAAATCTATAATTCTATTTTGAGTATTGCCCCAAGTAAACTCGACAATAAAATTATTTGGGTGGGTACTGATGATGGCAATGTGCAGCTGACTCAAAACGGAGGGCAGACCTGGAGTAATCTTACAGCGAACATAAAGGGGTTACCAAAAGAAAGTTGGATTGCTCAGATACAGGCATCCAGATTTAATAAAGGTGAAGCCTGGGTAGTGGCGAATAATTACAGGAAGGGAGACTATAGTCCATACTTGTATAGAACGAAAGATTTCGGAAAAACATGGCAACGTGTGGTGGATGATGTCAAAGTGAAAGGGTATGCACTTTCAGCAATACAAGATCCGGTAGAACCTAAACTGGTTTTTCTAGGTACAGAAAATGGATTGTGGATCAGTATAGACGAAGGAAAAACCTGGAAGCAATTTAGAAATGGATTTCCTTCTGTGTCTACCATGGATATGACCATTCAGGAGCGGGAGTCGGCATTGATTGTGGGAACCTTTGGCCGATCGATATGGATACTAGATGATCTTAACACATTGAGAAAAGTAGCTGGTAAAGGAATAACAAAAGACCTTACTGTATTTCCTGTTAATGAAACAGTTCAGGTGAAAGGACTTTTTATCAATCCTCCTGGTAATATCTGGACAGGGTTTCATACCACTTTTGAAGGAGAGAACAGGCCATTCGGAAGGGCTATGATTCCGTTTTATGTAAGATCAGTTCCTCAGGGAGATAGCGCTGTGGTAAAGGGACAGGTTTTTGATGCAAGTAATCGACTGATTCAAACGATATCGACTTCTCAATTAGATGTTGGATTAAATTACATCCCCTGGAAATTGGACGAGCAGAAATCCCGACTTCCAGGTGGCTATAGTGGGGATGACCCTAAGGGGATTCCTGTAGTTTCTGGTAATTACAAAGTGGTATTGAGTTATTTGGGTAAGAAAGATTCCACTATGGTAAAAGTAGTTCCTGATCCAAGATTTGATGAGATGAAGGTGGTGGATGAATCCAATTATTTGATTTCTAAAAGACTGGATGCGGCTACGAAGAAATTGGCAAATGAGCTTCAACGAATAAATGAAAGTGAAGAGGTGGTCGACCAAATTCTAGCTCAGCTAAATTCGGATAAAGGAAAAGAAACCGATGAATTAAAGGCAGCTTCAGAAGAAATAAAAAGAGGACTTGCTGATCTGACTGATAAGGCGCGTGCACCGCGACCTAAAAAACAAGTGGGGGCATGGAGTTCTTTTGCAGTAACGCCTCAATCTAAATTATCGGATGCGCAACAAGCGCTAAGAGCGCGATTGTATAAACCTTCTGCACAAGATATTGAGCGAGTGGAGGTGGCGGAGCAATTGATCAATGAATTTGTTGAAAAGTCTAATTCATTTTTTGATAATGAATGGAAAACCTATCGCGAAACGGTGAAGGCAGCCAATCTCAATTGGTTTAAAGACAATTAAGCAACGCTACGCGGCAATGGGTTGGTTGTATATTTTTCCTTCCCATTCCTCTAATCTTGGATTCATCATGTAAAACCATAGGGGAGGAACCAATGCTATGATGATCATAGTAGGATAGCCAAATGGCAACTGTGGGCTATAGTCGTAATGATTCAATACCTGATATCTTTTGATCGCATTAGCGTGATGGTCAGAATGACGCTGCAACTGAAACAAAAAGAAATTGCTAATCACATGGCTAGAGTTCCACGAATGCAGTGGGTTTACCCTTTCTGGTTTCCCATCTCTCTCTTTTCTTAGGATGCCATAATGCTCTACGTAATTGACCAGTTCTAACAATGTAAAAGCAAAGAAACTTTGAGCAAAAAAGAAGAGGGGTACCTGCCAGTTAATTGTACCCACTGGACTAAAAATGAACGTGAGTAGCCCACAAAAAAGAACAGGAAGTAGAGCAAACCAAATCATCTGATTCTTTAAGCTGAATGCAGACAAGCCTTTTCTTTTCAAACTTTCGATCTCCAGTTTCCAGGCGTGAAAGTAACCCATAAATACAGAACGCAACCAGAACATATAGAAAGCCTCATTTTTTCGTGAAGTAGCAGGATCCTCTAAAGTAGCTACTTGAACATGATGTCCTCGGTTATGCTCAATATAGAAATGCATATAACTAACGGTCATTAATAGCATCTTGCCATAAAACCTTTCCAAAGCAGATTTTTTATGACCGAGTTCATGGGCAACCGTAATTCCGATTCCTCCAGTTACCAATGAGAAACTGATGATGAAGCCCACCCACTCATACCAAAAAGTAAGAGCGCCAGTGGATACAACATAGGCTCCCCAGAATACAATTGCTATCTGAACGTAAGTCCAGATGTAGGTGACGAAACGGTAATAAAACTGATTGCCTACAATTTTGGCTTTATCTTCTTCTATATTGGAAGTGTCGATTCCAATCAGTTGATCGATAAGAGGAAGGATAATAAAAGCAAAACCAATGGCCAGAAAATTCCACCAACCTCCCAGGTAGTAGCCCAAAACCACCAAGACTGGGACTTCAAAAGCATAGAAGAACTTTAGTTTTTTCAATGGGGGTGAATTTTAGCGACTACTAATTTAGGAGATTATTATAGATAACGCCAATAGATAATACGGTTAGGTGACTGATTGGCATATTGTAAGTTTGGTATAATCGTTTTCAACAACAAAAAAATGACTTTGTATTAATTAGATTACCTTTGTGGTATTATTGAGATTGGATGGATTGCCTCCCTTTGCTGCATGACCGCAGCATATAAATTGTAAGGTGCTTCGTCTGGCCTTGCAGTTATTATAAAAAAACACATATGAAATCATTTGATGCCCTCGGTCTGTCCGAGGAAATAGTGAAGACTATCACAGAGATGGGCTTTGAAACACCCACTCCTATTCAGGAGCAGGCCATTCCCATACTTTTAAAAGGAGATACCGATCTGGTAGGCTTGGCACAAACCGGAACTGGTAAAACAGCAGCCTTTGGCCTTCCGTTGATTGAATTAATCGATACAGGTAATAAAACTACGCAAGCACTTATAGTAGCTCCAACAAGAGAGCTAAGTGTCCAGATTACCAGCGATCTTGAAAACTTCAGTAAATCCACCCGATCGCTCAATATCGTTACTGTATACGGAGGAGCTAGTATTTCAGATCAGATCAGAAAAGTAAAGCGAGGAGCTCAGATCATTGTAGCCACTCCTGGTCGCTTAATTGACTTGTTGTCTCGCAAAGTAGTAGACCTTACAGCCATAAAATTTGTGGTTTTGGATGAGGCAGACGAGATGCTCAACATGGGCTTTAAGGAAGATATTGATGAAATTCTTTTAACTACGCCTAAGCATAAAAAGGTTTGGTTGTTTTCGGCTACCATGCCGCGAGAGGTAAGAGCGATTGCTAAGAACTACATGAACGATCCGGTGGAACTTACCATGGATGTTCAAAAAACAGGAAATGAAAATATTGATCATCAATATTCAGTAGTCGCTGAAAGAGACAAGTATCTGGCTTTGAAGCGTCATGTTGATTACAACCCGGGGATTTTTGGAGTGATCTTCTGTCGCACGAAAATAGATACGCAAAAGATTGCAGAACACTTAATTAAGGATGGCTACAGTGCTGATGCCTTGCATGGTGATTTATCTCAGATGCAGCGCGATCGTGTGATGCGGAGTTTTAAAAACAATGCATTGCAATTACTCGTGGCCACAGATGTAGCTGCCCGCGGTATAGACGTGAGTAACATTTCGCATGTTATCCATATGAATATGCCAGATGAAATGGAATTCTATACCCATCGTAGTGGCCGGACTGCCCGAGCTGGTAAGAAAGGTATTTCATTGGCAATAGTATCCAAGCGTGAGATAGGTAGAATACAACAAATAGAGCGAGTTATTAAAAGGCGATTCACAAAGGTTTCTGTTCCTACAGGAAATGAAGTGTGTCAAAAGAAATTACTTGATTTGACACACCGCGTGCGTGAAGTTGAGATTAACGAAAAGGAAATGGATTACTTCCTTCCGGAAGTATTTCATGAGCTACAAAATTTATCGAAAGAAGATATTATCAAACGTTTTGCAGCAATTGAGTTCAATCGATTTTTGGCTTATTACAGGGATGCTCCAGATTTGAATCAAAATGCACCGGAGCGCCATGCTGATGATCGCTCATCAACATCATCGAATGCCGATAGAGTATTTATCAATGTAGGTAAAATGGACGGTCTGGATAAGGGCAGTCTTCTCGGTTTGATATGCGACTTTGGAGAAATAGATAAGTCACACATTGGCAAGATCGATATTAAGGGGGCTTATTCGTTTTTTGAACTCACCAAAAAGGAAACGGAAAAAGTATTTAAAGGATTTGAAGACGTGGAAGTGCGTGGGAGAGCGGTACGCCTTGAATTGACTAGTGCTAAGAAGGAAAAGTATTCTGATAAGAAAAAGGAAAGGTTTTACGGTTCAAAGAATAAGCCCAAGTCTAGAAAAAGATATTAGTCGTAAGCCATTTGGAATAAGGCATACTTTTCACCATTGTAATCTTTGTCTATTTCCTTAATGTAGTCATTATTCTTTTCAAGGAAGGCGTTGTAGCGTGAAGCGATCTTGTCATATTGGGAGCGATATTCACCCACACGCTGATCTGACATTTTTACCTTATCCACCAGTTTTTGCGCAGCCATATTTTTGATAAACTCAGGGTCTGCTTCGGCAAGGCTCAGAATTTCAGAAACCAGAGAATTGGACGCAAAATCATATTCCTCAATTACATAGTTATTGGCTAACGATTTTTGAGTAAAGCGAATCCGGTCCAACTGATCCAATCGCTGCTCAAGTGTAACTAGTTGTTGGTCATCAAATTCTTCCTTTTGATGCATCATATGAATCAGGCCATGCATCGCTTTGGTCTTTTCTTTTTCGTCCCAGGCCATCACATTCCAGGCGTGTAACAGACTATCCTGAAGGATAAGATAGGTCTCCGTTAACGAATCTATTTTAGTGAAAGTAGTTTTTTGCTGCGTAGCCTGCTGCTTATTACAAGCCATGAGCCAGGTAAATGAACTGATAAGGGCGATATAGGATGCTTTTTTGATCATTCGTTATTTGTCCCCGTACATACGCAACTCGTTCATAAATGTTGGGAAAATTTTAAACGGGTTTGAACTGCTCGAAAGCTTCTTTACAATTATTACAATAGTAGATCGCTCGGCATAATGTTGGTCCGAATGGGTTTTTCAGTTCTGTGTTGGTTTGACTGCACCTTGGACATTCGGCATTCTCCAGAATTTCGAGGTCAGTGAACAGCTTATTATCAGGGGGAGGGGCGAGACCATATTTTTTTAGTGCTGCCTTACCTTTTTCAGAAATACAGTCGGAGCTCCATGGTTTTCTAAATGTAACTTCTACTTCTGCCTCTTGTCCATGTTTTTTTAAGGTATCCACAATGTCATTTTTCATGTAGTCAATGGCGGGGCAGCCAACGAATGTGGGGGTCATTTCTATTTTTACTTTATCCCCAATAGAAACGTTGGTAATCACTCCAAGATCTAATAAAGAAAGAACAGGTATCTCCGGATCTTTGACTTCTTCGAGCCATTGATAAATCTTTTCTATGGTAACTGTTTCAGCCATTTCTATGGGTAGATAATATCAAATGAACCTTTAATTATCTGATTGAGGTGGTGTTTAAGGTGTTTTACATAATCAGCTGCTAACCATTCTAACGACCGAAGTTGTACCGTATCTTTAGCGGTATCACAAGTTTTTGCATACATATCACTCTGCATGGAAGAAAGAACGTTAGCGATTTGATGATTGACTAATCTCCAAAGTTCGATCACATCTTTGCCATCCATCTGCTGGTAGTTATTTGCCTTTACCCAAAAATCCTGATCATAAACAATTTTAGGCGGTGTGTTAGCGTGTTGATCTACTATAAACCTGCGCAGGTTGTTCTGTCCTGAATCAATCAAATGGCCCACCACTTCTTTCTTGCTCCACTTGCTGGGCAATGGCTTTTCCGCCAATTCAGCTTCAGAAAAAGCTCCTATTTTCTTAGTAAATTCAACTACGATTTCATCCAGCTCTCTGATGACCTTCTCCATTACCATTCTGCTGTTGGATCAATTTTGAAAACCTCACTCATTTCATCCAGCAATGGTTGTAGGTACTCAGTATGCTTTCCTGTGCGCCCACCATAGTGTGGTGCTATAGTTTCCCACTTTGGAAGGTGTAATTGAGTTTGCGCGATTACCTCTTCTACTTTCTTCTTCCATTTCTCCTCCAATGCTTTCTCTCCTTCAAATATTGCCTCTTTGATTAGATCGCTTTCGTAGGGAGAAGGCTCAAAAATGCCAAGTGCATAAGGTAACGCCAACTCTAATGATTGTTGCAACCTACCTATGCTTTCTTCTGTAGCAGCTCCTAATTGCTTGACCCAGGTGTTAGCGTGCATAGTGTGATACCTTAACTCGCCTCGCACTTTAGTTGCGACAAGGGCAAGCGGCTCAAAGGAAGAGTGGCTTAACATTTCAAAACGAAGTGCTTCTGCAGTATCGTAAAGAAAATGTCGGATGAGACTAAAATCGTATTCTGCGTTGGGTAGTTCGGTGAGTACAGTGTTGTGAAACTGATCTGCATTTCTTGTAAAAGCTATGGTGTCGGGGTCTTGTTCACCAAGATCATTTAAAATGGTGTACAACGCCAGGCTATGTCCTACTTTGTCCTGCGCCATCGAGGAGAAAGCAATATCTTCTTCTAGTAAAGGACCAAAACCTGTCCATTCTGAATTTCGATGGCCTAAAATAAGTTGGTCATCTGCCATTTTATAAAGGAGTTCTTTGATGGCTTCTTGATTCATTTCATTTACGAATTAGGGTTGTAGTCAGTTTTTTGATGCTTCGAGAAAGGTCTTGAGTTTGTCACCACCCTTGTAGGCTGCCGCATCCCTGAATTTCTTTTCAGGCAGTGTAAGCCACAGGTCCATATCATCTTGATTGGTAAATCGTATATCGCTGGTGCGAATTGTCCAAATATTAAAAACCTGCTTATCAGTTCTCAATTCTTGACTCGCTATCCATAGCGCCTCATTGGGATTAGTTGCTACTACTGCTCCGACATGTTGGTGCTGTTTTCCGCGTTTAAATAGATGGAAAATTTCAAAAGAGGTTTTTTCACCTTCCGGAGTAACTTCACTTACATGGTTATATGCATCATCATCACCGTCCGTTAAGACGGAAATATGAATATTTCTGGTTTCTGCTACATAGATAGAAACACATGTAAACCTTCTTGTGAATGCTTCCTTGGCCAGCACATAAGCCATTTCGAGATTAGGAGCGTGAACTATGCCTTCATGCTGAAAAGGTTTGCCAGCTTTAGGTTGAACAAAAACCTCAAAGGTGCCAAATTGATCCAGAGGTACTTTTGGCGCGGTGTTAGCACTATCTGTTTTTGGTAATCGGTTTACTCGCGGATCTAAGGATTTCAATGGATAATAATTTACGTTCTTTATATTATATGAATTAATGGCCAGTTCACTTGACGAAAGTTAGCTTCATCTACCAACTTACAAAATGACTTCGATCAGTTTGATTGGCTAGGCCAGTGGAGTAACGTATGCCGTCTTTGGAGTCCGTAAGGCTTCTCTCACCCAGCGGCCCCTTTCTTCTGCAATTCTTCTTACCTCCAATCTTTCTTTATTACATGGGCCATCGCCATTGATTACACGTTTAAATTCTTCCCAATCAGGCTCTGTGTACTCCCATCTTCCGGTTTCTGTATTCTTTTTAAGGTTTGGATCCGGAATGGTAAAGCCAAGCTCCCAAATTTTGGGCACGTACATGTCCAAAAACTGATTTCTCATATCATCATTGGTGCCCATTTTCACCTTCCACTTCATTAAAATTTCAGTATGCACTGAAATTTTATCGGATGGTCCGAAGAAATGCATCATAGGTGGCCACCAACGATTGAGCGCTTCTTGAAACATGTCGCGCTGCGTTTGTGTACCTGATGCAAGATAGATTACGCAGTGATGTCCATATTTTAAATGGAATGACTCCTCGGCACAAATTCTATCAAGGGCTCTGCAATACGGGCCGTAGCTCCCTTTGGCATTGGCCAATTGGTTTACAATGGCACCAGCATCTACCAGCCAGGAAATGAAACAACAGTCCGCCCAAGTGAAGGTGGGGTAATTAAATATATTAGAGTATTTAGATTTTCCGTTGATGAGGTCGTCTATCATTTCTTCACGAGACTTTCCCAAGGTTTCGGCTGCGCTGTATAAAAGCTGTCCGTGACCTACTTCATCCTGTACTTTTGCCATTAAAGCCATTTTTCTCTTAAAGCCTGGAGCTCTGGTGATCCAAGTTCCTTCAGGAAGGGCTCCAATAATCTCACTATGGGCGTGTTGCTCAATCATTCGGATGAGCTGCTTTCTATACAATTTGGGCATCCAGTCTGAGGGTTCTATTTTTTCGCCTCTTTCAATGCGTGCTTCAAACTCAGCTAATTTGATTGGATCTTCACCAGTGAGCTCGTCAGATTTTATTCCTTCAAATGTATTTCCACCTCCGTACATAGGATCTTATTTTTTTAGTAAAAATAATGCAAAATAAGCCTAGATGATAGTTTTTAGACTAACATCTGTTAGGGTTATTGACAGTACAACAGAAGAATCAGGTTTTTTGTTTCTTAAGGCCGTTGACGAGCATGTCAGACAGTTGCTGGCCAATATTGACTGAATCAATTTTTCCATCGGGATTGTACCATTGTGGCATCCAATTGAGAGAAGAGAAGAGGGTCATTACCGAGAGCTTGGTGTCAATATTCTCTTTGAATTCACCGTTTCTGGTTCCTTCTTCTATAATCGCTTTGAAGCGGTTGATGTAATTGATGCGCAATAGTAGAAAATCTCTCAGAAATGGCCCGCTAAGGTGTCTATGCTCATTCATAAATACAGCAGAGGCGGTTAGGTCTTTGGCCATTACGCTGATATGGCCAATAATCCCCAATCTCAGTTTTTCACTGGCTGAAACATTTTGTTTCTCCACATCTTCAAGGGATTTTCTAAATTCTGCTGCCATATCAAAGCAAAGGCTTCTCAGAATTTCTTCCTTTGACTTAATGTGTGAATACAAACTTGCGGCTTCAATCCCGAGTTTTTGTGCCAAATCCCGCATGGAGGATGCCGCATAACCTTTTTCTCTGAACAATTCAGCCGCCATGCGAATGACTTGTTCCTTACGCGTTAAATTCATTACAGCTTCCATATCAATCTACACCCTAAGATAATTAATTAAATTTGATAAAAGTTACACCTCATGAAATTCAGTTCTATCAAAGAGTACTTCTACAAGCTCAATAACCTTTGTTACGTGATTACTCTGATTCCACTGGGTGTATTTATCTTTCTTTATTTGAAAATGCAAGAAGGAGAAATTTCAGCCATCATTCAAGAGCAACAACAAATAATGATTATACAGATAGTAGTTTTTGTTCTTAGCACAACCATCCTAACGATCGTTCACTTGGTGGCAAAGAGAAAAATGAAGGTCCATTCGCGTGAATTGAGTTTGGGTAATAAGATGAATAGATACTTTTATCTGGGATTGAATAGAATTGTAGTGGGAGCCTTGGTATCTGTGCTAGTGGCTGGTGGGCTTTTGATTACAGCGAGCGAAATATTTAGTGCGTACTTCTTGGGGATTTTATTATGGATGGCTTATCAGTGGCCCACTCCAAAAAAAATGTGTGCCGAATTGTTGTTGAAAGGAGATGAAAAGGAGATGGTGTTATATAAAAGAGAGTCTCTCTGAACAGAAAGACTCTCTTATAAAAATTGGTATTTTCTTAATGCTTATTTAAAAGGTGATACCAAAACTGAAGGCATTTAAGGCTGGCCCTTTTCCATCACTAAAAAGTTCGTTCATATCGTAATTGAAGAAGAGGTCTACATCGTCAAATCCTATCTGCAGACGTGCGCCATATCTAATGTTTTCAAGGAAATAATTGTCGTGATTACGATCCCTTTTCTTATCTCCATTCTCTTCATACACCTGTTTGGTATAGCTGTCGATGCGATAGCCTGCATAAGGACCAACACCTATTCTAAAAGAGTTGGCACCTCGACTATCAAATAGCATTGGTTTTCTTCGATTGCCTCCAAAATCAATAACCGGAACAAACGAAGCGTTGATATAGGATGCTGTAAGCTTACTTTTTTTGAAGTCAAGATCTCTTGTGTCGGTGACGAAGGTTACTCCTGCATCATCTTTGGTCATGATCGTCCGTTGGTTTTCAAATTTGAAGTTATACCAGCTTACACCCACACCCCATTCAAGAAAGAATTTTCTTGCTAGTCGAGTTCTTTGAATAGAATTGATGCCTACATACCATGAGCCAAATGGTTTGACAGTATACAGATCATTGTTGCTGTCTGGAAATTTACCATCGCTCAAAAAGTTATTCGTTCCTACATCAAAGTTAATACTTGAAGTTGTTCTCCTGCCTCTGTAGCTTCTATTTTCATGGCGCTCGCTATTTCTATAAGTACGATCATTACCTTCATAAGTTACCCATCCGCTGTCATCATCATTTCCATACCTACGGTTAGAATCTTCATCTTCAGGCCATTCATAAGTTATTTCTTCCTCGCCATCAGCAACTGTTTCATTTTGATTATCTATAAGATAATCTGAAGGTGGAGTGGCAACATTTGATCTGTCTTCATTTTCGAGCTTAGTGATCATGTCATTCATCAGCGCTTGAAAATCGTAGTACTTAAGGGTCTGTAGGTCGTCTTTATGTATGGCAAAAATCACTTTACTAGATTCACCTATTTTGATTACTACAGAATCTGGTGCGGAGGTTTGTGAGAATGCCATTGGGCTTATTCCTCCTATTATCAATATCAACACGATTAGTATTTTCTTCATATTCTTATCTATTATTCTTCTTATCTTCTTTTTTAAAGTTTAAGGCAAAGAGATCTTCTTTGGCTTGTCGCAATCCACCTAGTGAACTTTCGCCAGTTCTTATATTGTTAGCAACATCAAGCACTTTTTTAAGCCCATTCTTCTTTTGTAAAAGTGATTCCATCTCTGGCTCTGGTGCAGCTGTTTTTGCATATGATTTTAATTCATACACAATTACAATTGGTTTAGCAGTACCTTCCGGTGTACTTGGATCAATTTTAAAATCATCTTGAGCCTCATTACTATCTATTTGCGCAACGGTTTCTAGCGTTTCAGTTATTATATCTATTCTTAGTGGTTCTGTCTTTTCATTTTTTGCTTTTTCATTGTTAGGTACACCTGTTGGCACTTTGCTTTTTTTAGTAGGAGGAACCGGGGTCTGTGTTACATTGTTTTCTTCAGAACTTATCGTTTTATCTGCTTCCTTTTGAGTAACCACAGGTTCGTCTGTTTTTACCTTCTCAGGTATTACTTTTGCGATCTCTGATGACCTGTTGTCGGTGGTATTATTAAATAGCCAAAGCGCGGAAGCCATTAGTAAAAGTGCAGCAGCGGCCCTAAACCAGATTACTGCTTTATTTTTTTTTGAAGTACTTGAAGAAATTTTTTTCCAGGCACCTGGTCCTGGTTCCATGGAATGGGCTTCAAGTTTTTTCTTGAATAAATTGTCTATTTGATTACTCATAACCATTTGATTTTTTTGTCTCCACTTCCTTTTCCAACGCGTTCAATTTCTTTTTCAATAATACTCTTGCCCTGCTCAACTGGGATTTGGATGTGTTCTCACTTATTTCTAACTGCTCAGCAATTTCCTTATGAGAATAACCGTCTATAGCATATAAGTTGAACACCATTCGATAACCTGATGGCAGTTCTCCAACCATTCTTAATAAATCATCAGCTTCCAAATGATTTTCCAGTTGACCGAAGTCTGGATTTTTGTCTACCGTTTCAATTTCTGTCTCCAGGTACATATTTTTGTTTCGTCTTAGGTAGGTCAGTGATTCGTTGACAACAATTCTTCTCAACCAACCTTCAAAACTTCCCTCTGCTTTAAATTGATCAATCCTTTCAAACACTTTTGTAAAGGCAACCACCAGTACATCTTCTGCTTCCATTTTTGATGGAACATACCGACAGCATAAGGCGTACATTTTTCCAGAATAATGCGCATAAAGGGATTCCTGGGCCCGTGAATCCTGCCTTTTGCATCCTTCTATCCAATCAGTTTCCTTAGCGCTATAAATCTGGAGTCCCATTTAAAGTGTTTCAGTAGCAAGATGCTGAACCTTACCACTAGGTTGCATCTGCTCTATATTATTTATTTAGTAAGAAGCCTGATAATCGACTGTAATAGGTAGCCACGCAAACTCTTTTTGCTTGATAATAATGGGGTTGATGGCGTTATTTTGATCAAAATGATTGGCAAATAATCCTTTGTCCTCTTTTACAAAAAGGCTGTATTCCCCTACAGGGAGTCGCAATTTAAAGGTACCGTTTGCCTTTGTTGATATTTTGGTGACTAGCTTCGTTCTGATATTAGTAAAAAACCCATCTGAAGACAGCGTTGCCTGCTCAAGGGTAGTGAGTTCGTAAACGTACAATTCTCTTTGAATCCCATGATCGGAGCTTTTCGTTGACCCCGGTCCGGGCATTTGATTTCCAGCTAGCCAGAATACTTGCCCTTTTACGCCTTGCTTTGGTTGTGTGGGGGAACAAGCTGTGAGTAGGATGATGAGAAGGACTAAGAATTCCCTCATAATTTTCAATGTACTATATTATTAAGTGAACCGCAATGCGATAATTTGTCAATGATAGTTGGAATAATTGATAGTGATAGTGATCCATTCACTTTTGTTTTTCCCTAAAGACACTGGACTTATATTACCCGCACCATCTTGGAGATTGCCATAAAACCCATCTTTATAGTGCACAAAGACGGAGTATTGACCAGCCGGTAGTTTGGATTTAAATGAACCATCCCATTTACAGAAAAAACGCTCAGCTACCGGAGTGTATATTTTTGTAATAACTCCGTCAACAATGTCGACCTCAGCAGTTGATGTCAATTCATGAACAAAGACTTCAAGGGGAATGCCGTTATAAGCAACTGTTTGAGAGGTGTTGGAACTTTCAGAAGTAGACCAGTAAAGTTGGCCTTTAATTCCATATCGTTGGGCTTGCAAATCATGTAGCGAGAGGAAGCAGAAAGCTATGATGGCTATCTTTTTCATATCGAGGAAAACAATTCAAATGATTCAAGGTATTCTGGAATAGTGCAATTCCAACCGTAAGTTGTCATGATTTTGTTTTGTAATACTTCTGCGGCTCTTATTTCTCCATGAGTAATAAAAGTCATTTTTGGTGATGATTCAAAGTTGGAAATCCACTGCATTAATTCCTTTTGATCAGCATGAGCGGATAATCCAGTAACCTCTTTGACGGAACAATTCACCGGTACTTCTATTCCAAAGATTCTTACAGATTCGCTACCATCCAAAATGTCTCTACCACGTGTACCTTCTGCCTGGTATCCGGCAAATAGTATTGTGTCATTTTTGTTGGATAATCGGTGATAGAGATGATGCAATATTCTTCCTCCTGTACACATGCCGCTGGCGGAGATAATAATGCCAGGCTCTCTTCTATCATTGAGTTCTCTTGAGCTTTCAGCGGAATTACAAAAATGAATATTAGCTGAATCAAAAATACTTATTAATGTACCATTGTTATTCTGAACATTAAGTTTATTGATGCTACTATACTTTTCATATAGGTTGGTGACGGTAATAGCCATAGGACTATCAAGAAAAATAGGAAGAGTAGGTATTTTGTTGTCTGTTGCCAGTTTATTTAAATAGAGTAATAGATTTTGAGTTCGTCCAACAGCAAATGCAGGAATAATTACACAGCCTCCTTTGTCATAGGTATAGTTAATCGCTTTAGCGAGATTGTCTTCTACGTCATCGATTGGATTGATTCTGTCTCCGTAGGTAGATTCTATAAATAGTATATCTGCATTTTTTATGACAGTAGGAGCATACATCAAAGGGTCACTATTGCGTCCTAAATCTCCTGAGAATACGATTTTTTTATTTTGCGTAATTCCCTGTAAGCTGATCTCAACAATGGACGCGCCAAGGATATGACCCGCATTATAAAATTTAGTACTTACCCCTTCAGCCAATTCAATTTCTTGATCTAATGGATAGGACTCCACCATATCAAGTACTTTTTTGGCATCCTCCGTACCAAATAATGGTTGAGGCTTGTTATGCCTGGAGTAACCTTTTTTTTGTGCAAACTGAGCCTCTTCTTCCTGCAACTTGCCAGCGTCAAGAAGTAAAATTTTCATCAAATCTTCTGTAGCGCGTGTACAAAATATTTTTCCTCCAAACCCATCTTTTACTAATCGAGGAAGATAGCCTGTGTGATCGATGTGAGCATGGGTAATTACTACCATATCGATAGTTGATGGATCTATTGGTAGTTCATTCCAGTTTCTAAGTCGAAGTTCTTTCTTGCCTTGAAAAAGGCCGCAATCCACAAGTATTTTTTTTTCGTCTATTTCTAATAAGTATTTGGAGCCTGTTACACTTTTTGCTCCGCCAAGAAATTTTACACGAACATCCATCTCATTCATTTTTGTTATCAGTAAAGGAGAGCATTCTTTTAGAAATAAAAAAGGGGCATAACGCCCCCTTTAGTTTCATTGATAAATTCTTTACTGATTTTTAATTACGCGAGCATCACCTTTATGTGATACGTTGCTTGCAAAACTTTGGCTGATTTCCAGCGATTCGTTAACATTAACCTTGGCTGAAGAAGCTCCATTGGCATCAACAATTGCTCGATCTACTTCGTATTGATAAGCACGAAGTCCAGAGGCACCAGTTATTTTCGCCTCCATAAAAGAACCTTGACCTTCAAGGTCTAGAAAAGATGCGCCTGTAATATCAATATCCAGAGTGCTCACGTCCAATTTTCCATCGGCAATTACGGCTCCAGTCAGTTTTATTTCCACATCGCTTTCCTTAAAGTTCCTGAATTTTAATTTTCCAGCTCCTTTGGCCTCCAAATCCCTTAAGTGAGGCATTGTTATGTTGATGGTAATTTTATCATCTTCAAAAAGGCTGTTCTCCCAAAAGAAGGTCTCATGATCATTATCATAGTCTATCACTAAAGTTTTGTTCTCTGTGTATATGTGGTAGTGTTCTTTTTGACCATTTGATCCAATCACTTCAACAGAGTAGTTGTCTCCTCTTTCAATTCTCACATCAAATAATCCACTTAATTCTACGGATTCAAAATCAGTGAGTTCACTTTCGTTCGTGATCTTTGATGGTTTATTGGATTTTTCGCAGGTGATACATTCAAGTCCGGATTCAGTCATGCGCCAGGTGTCGTTCTGATTATAGTTGCGATAATAATGACGGCCGTAGTTGTCAATTAAATCCCATAAGTACTCATCAATTACGATGTCTTGATTGTAGGGAACATACACATCAATATTGATGCGCTGCGCACGAAAGGCTGCCTTATCTTTAAAAGTAATATTAGAATCAAATGTATAAATACTGTCTTCTCTAACAATCTGGTAGGTGACCATTTCAGCATTTTCTATAGCCGCTTTACGTGTTGGTCCTTGCGCCTCAAAACGTTTTACAATTTTTACAGTATTCTCATCTTGCCCCATTATGCGAAGTGAACTTACATCATAGTCTTCAAGGCCTACTTCATTCATTTTAAAAACCAAAGTTTTACCATCTACAGGATACTGTTCCTCTTGTCTCACCGTTCCCTCCTCTCGGAATGCATAAATGGTTTGAGGAATTTTGAAGCTCAGAATGGCCAGGCAGATAAAGAACAGCACAAACAAGCTCCATCCAACAATAGGTTTGAAAATGACGCGCTTTACAATTACAGAAATACCAAGAAGCGCGAGAAAAAGTGCTGGAATGATTGACATCACAAACCCAGTAAGAAGCACCCATAGAGGGAATGTGTTTCTTATGGCTTCAATCGGTAACCCCAATCCCTTTACATCCATATTCCACCAGAAAAGTTCTGGCCCCATAGAAAATATACCCAAAACTGCTCCTGCTGAAAAGAATAGACTGAAAAGTAGAATGATTCCTATCATCGTGATGAGTACACCAAAACCTACTCGCAGAATCTCTACAGACATGGAGAATATTGGCCCCAGTATTTTTGCCACGCCATTGATGATCATAGCAATAAGACGGAATGGAAACAAAATTACTTTTGCAAGCACGCTTTCTTCTTCGCTGTCTTTTTCATTGAGTCCTTTTTTTACTGAAGACTCAATGTTAGAGAGTGTAACAGGTTCACCTTGCATTTGCATTTTCTCAGTAATGGATTTAGCCTCGGGCAAGGCTATCCACAGGATGATATAGGTCAAAAAACCAATACCGCCTATTACTGTAAAAATCACAAAGAGAATTCTAACCAAGGTGACATCTATGCCAAAGAAAACACTGACACCTGAGGCTACCCCGCCTATTACCTTTTTCTCGGGGTCCCTAAACATTTTCTTAATTTCTTCCTCTTCTTCTAACTCCGTGGATGCTGGAAGCAAAATCCAGAGAATGATGTACACCAGTAACAATCCTCCGTAGCTACCCAGCACCAAAAGTGCAAATAACAACCGTGGCCAAACAGGATCGATATTAAAGTAATGGGCTAATCCGGCACAAACTCCTCCTAGTATTTTTCTTTTCTGGTCGCGGTACAGTTTTTTTGAAGTTGTACTTTGACTGGAGGATCTTTTTTCTTCTTTTGATGATTTTGTGCTTGGTGCACCACCGGCATTTTCCTGCTCCTCGGCTGCTTTAAAATCACTAACACTTCCCATGGTGTTAATGAGCGAACTCACATCCTCTTTTGTAATTACCTGCTTGCCCTCACTTAACTTAGAGAGAAACAATTCGGCAATTCTACTTTCAATGTCAGCCAGAATTTCACTGTTATCTTCAAAGGACGAGAAATACGCATTGATGGAATCAAGGTATTTGCGTAGTATGTCATATCCGTCTTCTTCTATGTGGAAGATGATTCCACTAATATTGATGCTAATATTCTTTTTCATTTTAGGCTACTTTGAATTATTAGTGATCTTCTGAGTTGAAAGTACAAGGTCTTTCCATGTGTTGGAAAGCCCATCAAGGAAATTTTTCCCCATATTAGTAAGTGTGTAATATTTCCGAGGAGGGCCTGACTTTGATTCTACCCATTTATATTCTAGCAGTCCAGCGTTTTTGAGACGGGTAAGAAGCGGGTACAGCGTTCCCTCCACTACAATCATTTTAGCTGAGGTCAACTCCTCGAGCATATCTGAGGCGTAAACTTCGCCTCTTGAGATAATGTGAAGAATACAGTACTCTAATATCCCCTTCCTCATCTGAACTTGTGTGTTTTCCAGGTTCATACATCCAATTTTAAGTGACTCTTATAACTATATACGGAAAAGTACTATGTATGGCCAAGTACCATATGAAATATTTTTAAAAACTGCTGATTCAGCCTAAAATCTCATGTTTTTTCGTGAATTATTTTTTAAATCTTAATTCTTGAACTGTATTAGTAGTCCTATTTCCCTGAAAAATAGTAGCATGTTAATGCCTGATGGGAGTCCCATTTCCGCCTGTTACTTTGGCATTTTAAATCGTATTTAAGTGGGTGTTAGTGCCTATTTTTGCTGAATTGTTCTAAACCTGTGTTACGTTGGTTTCGCGCTGATGAATAGATTTCCCTTTGTTTTTCCGGTATTAATGGCCTTGCTACTGGTTTTGCACACTAATGTGTGTGGGCAATATGCCAATGACTGGATCGATTTTGGGAAGGAGTATTACAAAGTTACAGTAGCTGCCGATGGGGCTTACAGGTTATCTTTTAATGACCTGCAAAATGCTGGATTTCCTGTGGGTTCAATTGACCCAAGACGGATTCAACTTTATCATAGGGGCGTAGAGCAGGCGATTATTGTTCAAGGACAAGCTGATGCTCAGTTTAATGCTGGTGATTACATTGAATTTTATGGAAAGAAGAATGATGGAGTCAATGACACCAGGCTTTACTCGGCTCCAAATTTACAACCTCACCTTTACCACAATTTATATAGCGATACCACCGCTTATTTTCTTACCTGGAATCAGTCCATTGTCCAAGGCAAACGGATGTCTACATTCTCTGAAGTGAATGTCACGAGTATCCCCAAAGAAACATTTCATTACAATGAGCAACTTCGAGTTTATTCGAATGAATACTCAACAGGTTTAACAATTAGTGGAGTACTTCAGTACACTCAATTTGATGAAGGAGAAGGGTGGACAGGCTCGACCATATGCATTGGCAATGCTGGTTGTACAGGCCAGCAGGATTTCACCATTAATAATTTGGCAGGTGGAGTTGTGCCTGGTGGTGTTCCTCAATTGGAAATGATAATGGTCGGTAGAGATGCGCTTAACCACTTGGCTGAGGTGTATGTTGGGCCTTCTTCGGGCTCACTTCGATTATTATCAACTGAAAGTTTTCTCAATTATCAAACCAAAAAGATCAACCTTCCACTTGAGTGGACAGACATTAGTGCCGGGGGGCAACTTACGGTTCGTGTGAAGGCATTAGGAGTGGGAGGTGTACGCGACCGATTGAGTGTCTCATATATTAAGGTTATCCATCCACAGAATTTTGATATGGCTTTTCAGAGTTCAAAGTGGTTTGTATTGGAGGAGAAGATTGCAGATAAATCCTATATTGAGATTGCCAACCCGGCAGCTGGTTTGTCAGTTTGGGATATTACAGATCCCAATTCTATTCAGATAATTGGAACCAATCCAGCCGGACCAAATACAAGTGCTGTTGTTCCTAATACGTCAACTAGTAAAAAGCTTTATGTTAAAAATTCTTTTCAAACACCCGTTATTAAGCGTACCAGTTTTAGGCAGATATTTCCTTCAGCCCACAATTATATAATAATCTCCAATAAGGCATTAATGAAGCCTGCCTTGGGGTATGCAGATG
>JAGQYK010000003.1:0-85990 GCA_020436125.1 Cyclobacteriaceae bacterium
GCTGGCATTGGTCATTGACAAACCAATCATATCATGTTGAAGTGCCATCATGGAATGATAGCCAGCAATACCAAAGTGATTGGAATTTTTCACAGCTACCCATCCGGTGCCACAAGTTTTAGCCTTTTCGATAGCAATATTCATTGCGAATGGGGCTACGACTAACCCAAGTCCTTTGTCCCCATCTACCACTGCAGTGCTGGGTGTTTCATGAATAATCTTTGGAGAAGGTTTTGCATTGATTCTATCCGCTTCCCAAAGCCTCACATACCCGCTTAGTCTAGCTACACCATGTGAGTCGATGCCGCGGAGATCGGATTGAAGTAAAACATCGGAAGCAAGTTCAGCATGTTGCTCAGAGCAACCCATTTTGATGAATATGTTGTAGGCAAAATCTCGAAGTGCTTTTTCGGTATATAAATTGTTCATGATAAGGCAAAAGTGTTTTTTTGAGCTCTAATTCCAATTATCAAATTCATTAATACAGGCGATATATGCTATTTGCAATAAATTATCGTTCGAATTATGGAAATTGAAGGATTAGTGCATCTTACTGCTAAACAATAACCCATGAAACGAATAAATTTAGTAATAACCCTGTTTTTTAGTTTTTTGATTTCCTATGGTCAAACGGAGAAATCAATCGACTCCAAAATTACGAATGTTACTGTCTTTTTGAACAAAGCACAGGTGACACGAGAGGTGAAAACGAGAATTGAAGCAGGTAATGCGGAACTGGTGCTTTCTGGTTTAACATCTCAATTAGATCCATCCAGCATTCAGGTAGCCGGTAAGGGTAGCTTTTTGATTATGGGTATTCGCCATCAGCAAAACTACCTCAATGAATTTAATGTGCCTGCAAAACTGAAGATATTGAAGGATTCATTGAGTTTTTATCAAAAGAGTTTGAGCTTGGAACAAAGCAAAAAAGAAATCCTTAACAAGGAGGAACAAATGCTTTTGAGCAATCAAAAAATTGGAGGCAATAATCAAAATCTTACTGTAGCAGAATTGAAAGCAATGGCAGATTTCTATAGATCCAGATTAGGTGAGATTGTGTCCAACAGGATGAGTCAGGACGAAAAAATGAAATCAATTAATGAGCACATCCTTCGTTTACAAAGACAAATCAATAGTGAGAATGAGTTGTATAGTAAAAACACCAGCGAAATTGTAATTAGCGTATCTGCGAAATCAGCAACAGCCGCCACATTGGAAGTAAATTATGTGGTGGCAAATGCTGGGTGGTATCCCGTTTATGATTTGAGAGCGATCAACACGAAATCACCGGTGCAGCTCAACTATAAAGCAAATGTTTTTCAAAGGACAGGAGAGGAGTGGAAGAACGTAAATCTGATATTGTCTACGGCCAATCCCAATCAAAGCGGATTGAAGCCAGAGCTTTATCCTTGGTACCTGGATTTTTACAACCCGGTGGCTTATAAACAATACAATAAAAGGGACCTGGGAAGAAGTGCAAAGTCGGAAGCTCAATCTGAAGATATGGCCTTTGAAATGGAGGTAGCAGCATCCGCACCTGCTGGGTCAATGGCTGAGATGGTGAGTACGGTGCAAACTTCATTGAACACTGAGTTTCAAATTGCTTTACCGTATACTGTAGCATCTTCATCCAAACCAACTCTTGTTGATATTCAAAATCAGGAGGTAAGAGCAGAATATTCTTATTCAGTTGTGCCTAAGTTAGATGGCGATGCGTTTCTTATAGCCAAAGCTACTGGATGGGAGGAGTATAGTTTGCTGCCCGGAGAAGCAAATATCTTTTTTGAAGGCACATTTGTAGGTAAAACGTTTATTGATCCTAACGCTATCGGTGATACATTATCCGTTTCTTTGGGGCGTGATAAAAGAATTGTAGTGAAGAGAGAGGAGTTAAAAGACCTTACTTCAAAGAAATTAATTGGAACCAACCGAAAGGAGGAACATAGTTGGCAGATTTCTATTCGTAATACCAAGACGGAGGCCATTACTATTACTGTTGATGATCAATTACCGGTAACTAGAAATAAGGATATAGAAGTGAACTCTTTAGATAACGGAGGAGCAAAATTTGATCCTGTATCTGGTAAACTGACCTGGAAGCTAATCCTCCAACCTAATGAAACTAAGAAAGTGGTTTATCGTTATGAGGTGAAGTACCCTAAAGACAAACAAATCTCAGGACTTTAATAGTTGAAGGTCAATCACACTGTGTGATTGACCTTCATAATGTCTGCCAGTACACCTTCCTTAAGCGCATAGCTGGATACGCGTATATCATTAAAGTTATATCGCTTTATTATGTAATTGATAAGCGTGCATGCTACTACGATCATGTCAACCCGGAGTTCGATCATGCCTGGTATCTCCATGCGGGCTTCTCTGTCCCTTACAATAAGTTCTTTATACGTTTCATGGAATCCCTGGAACGATAATGGTGTTTCAGTATTTTCGGTAAGCTTTTCAATACCCTTGCTTGCACAATAGATATCGCTGAGTGTGTCAAATGTACCGGAAGACCCTACCAAAGTTTTAGGTTGATGTTGTTCTAGCGCTTTAAAGAGCGATCCTAGCTCATGGTCAAAGTATTCATCTAATGCATTTAAATCCTCATTGCGAATAGGATCGTGAGTATGAAATCCCTCCAATAGTCGTTGAGCTCCTATCTCAAAACTTTCTTTCCAATAAATATCATCTTTATTTCCAATGATAAATTCAACACTACCGCCACCAATATCTATAATCAAAGATTTTGTATTACCCAGAGAGATAGCAGACCTAACGCCCATGTAAATTAATCTGGCTTCTTCATCACCAGAAATAACGTTCACTTCTATACCTGTATTTTCCTTAATACTGCTAATTACTTCCTTCTGGTTACTTGCATTTCTAAGGGCACTGGTGCCGTAGGCAAACACTTTTGTGACATTGAAATTGTCGATGGCAGTTCGAAATCTTGCAATCGCAATTAAGGCCCTTTTGAGCGCTTTCTCTGTTATCAACCCTTTATTGATTCCCTTCTTACCAAGCTTTACAGCCTTACGTTCCCGATATACAACATGGTGTTGATTTCCCTTTACATCTGCTATCAACAGGTGAAAAGTATTAGTACCTAAGTCTACTATCGCAATTCGGCTTTCCATTTTAAGGGGCCAAATATACATTGTAGAGATAACTGTTTAGGGCTTTTTTCTCAATTTGTCAGCTAATCATCAAAATCAAACACCACGACCTCTAATGAGCCGGAATAGCACCGCTATGATTGCAAAAACCAATAGAAGATGGATAATGCTACCAAGACTAAATACGAAAAAACCAAGTACCCACCCAATTAGCAAGATGACAGCAATTAAATATAATAACTCACTCATAACATTTTTAATTTTGTTCATGAGGATTATTGGAAATAACATGCCATTGTACAAAAGCCCTTTCTGCAGCTGATCTGCCTTTTAATTCCGTAAATTGTAGAATCAATTCCACACTCTGGTGAGGAATATATTTCTCTCTTTGAGCGCCTTGAGTGGGAACCAAAGTGGAATCGATAGTTCTGTAAATGGCATCATTTTTATGCTTATAATTAATAAATTGAAGGAATGGTATTCACGTTAAGCGGGTTGAGATGCGTTTTCTGCTTTTCATGGCTTTAATTAAATCAGAAGATGTCAAAGGTTTTGTTAGTTGATGATGAAAAGGATATTTGTCTCTTGCTTTCGGGTATTCTAAAGCGAGAGGGGTTCAAAACTTCATATGCTTTAAATCTTGAAGATGCAAAAGGAATGTTGTCACAAGAGGAGTTTGCTGCAGCTTTTATTGACCTTAATTTGCCGGATGGAATTGGATCTCAGCTAATTCCCATTATCAAAGAAATTAACAGTAACACTAAGATAATAATGATCAGTGCTTATGATTTGGGACTTGCCAAAGCCTCAAAGGAGGGTGCTGATTATTTAATAAAAAAACCATTTAGTCGAAATATTGTCCTTTCAGCAATTGCTGATCTACAAATTGATTGAAGGCTATTTGACTAAATCTCTACTTAACTAATTTTATCAATATGCAATCGATTCTGATTATTGATGATGACAAGGACATCTGTACACTTGTTTCAAATTTTTTATCCAAGAAGGGATTTGAGGTTGCCACCTCTTATAATGGGGAGGAGGCAATTGCCAGTTTAAAGAAGAAAGAATTTGATTTGGTGCTTTGCGATTACAGATTGCCTGACACAAATGGTGTAGAGATGATTCAGCGTATTAAGTTGATACAACCAGGCGCAGCCATTATTATCATAACAGGATATTCAGATGTAAAAACAGCCATTGAGACCTTTAAGCATGGTGCCAATGACTATGTAGTAAAGCCGCTTTACCCGGATGAGATTTTAATTACCATTAAGGAGGCGTTGGAAAAGAAAGAGGATAAAGTAAAATCTACTGAGGGAAGTGGGAAGAGTAAAAAATCTGGAGTAAAAGATGATGTCTATGTTGACGGTGTCAGTCCACAGGCCGAGGTCGTGCAGCGCCATATAGAATTAATAGCACCAGCAGATATGTCTGTAATCATTTCAGGAGAAACGGGTACGGGTAAAGAATATGTGGCAAAGGCTATTCATCAAAAAAGTAATCGAAGTGAAAAGCCATTTGTAGCCATTGACTGCGGTGCTTTGCCAAAAGAGCTAGCAGGAAGTGAATTGTTTGGTCACGTGAAAGGGGCATTTACCGGTGCTTTGAATGAGAAGCAAGGCAATTTTGAACTGGCCAATAAGGGTACATTGTTTCTGGATGAAATAGGAAATTTGACTTATGAAAATCAAGTAAAATTATTGCGCGTACTTCAGGAGAGAAGGATTAGAAGGATTGGTGGAACGAGTGATATTAATGTTGATGTGAGAATAATATCAGCAACCAATGAAGACTTGACCAAAGCTGTGAGGGAAGGAAAGTTCAGAGAAGATTTGTATCACAGACTGAATGAGTTTAAGATTGAATTATCTCCATTAAGGCAGCGTAAGGATGATATACTTTTTTTTGCCAATCACTTTTTAGATAAGGCAAATAAACAACTCAATAAAAGTGTATCTGGGTTTGCTCCAGCTGTGGAAGAGCGACTAACCGCTTACGAATGGTATGGAAATCTAAGGGAATTAAATAATGTAGTAAAGAGAGCCGTATTACTGACAACTGGTGATAAAATTTCTGTTGAGAGTTTGCCTAATGAAATTTTGAATGCATCAGCTTTTCGATCAGACACTATAGTATCAGCCGATGCTCAACCTGAAACTGGCAATATACTTAAGTCCGTAACGGGCATTGCAGAAAGACAGGCGATAATAGATGTGTTGGAAAAAACTGGTTTTAATAAGAGCAAGGCAGCTGAAGTGCTTAAGATTGACCGGAAAACACTTTATAACAAACTGAAAGCATATGATATAAAATTATAGAGCAAGAACTAGGACTTGCTCTATAATTGTGGAATTTGAATTATTTATTTAAAGTTGAATGCAACATAAACTTGAGCAACTGAGTTCTTTGAATCCCCTAAAATTGTTTTGGCGTTGTCTGTCTTTGCTAGTTTCACAAGTCCATAATTATACCTTGTTCCTATTTGTACTCCACCAAAATTCAAGCCCAGACCGCCAACAAGACCGTAATCATAGGTTTTGAAATTGTCTCTATCTAACTCCTCACCACCATTTACAATATCACCCGCATAAGAAACGTTGGCGCCCAACAGATAACTTCCATAGCCGCCTGCGTGCAATTCAGCTACCTCACCGAGTTTAAATACGGCCAACACGGGTACTTCAAGATAATTAAGATTGAATTTTACTTCTTGATCTACAAATCCATCATACTCATTCTTTGAACCTTTAGTGGTGTAAAGTAGCTCAGGTTGAATAGCGAAAAAATCTGTTGCCAGAATTTGGCCATAAAGACCAACATTAAGTCCTATACGCGAGTTTTCATCATTTACATTGTCAACGTATAAGTTACTGATATTCAATCCACCCTTTACACCCATTCTTGCTTCCTGTGCATTCGCGGTGGAAATTGATAACACTATCACCGTTATTGTTCCAATAAATAATTTCAAATTTGTTTTCGTAATCATAATACAATCATTTTGGTTCAATCTTGTTATAGTCAAATTGGTGCCATTTTGAAATGACGGGTTTGGTAGGCTTAAAGTGATTTTTTGTGAGGAAACTTGTTGCTTTTATTCTACAGTGTGTAGATTAAATCAGTGAAATGATGTTTTGAGAATGTTTTAAAGATGAGAAGAGAAAATTATTACAATCTGGTTTTTGGCGTAATACTCTTGCTCTTAACAGGCGTGAGTTTAATTACGTATTGGAATGTGAATGGCTACATGGAGGAAGTGAAGTGGATCCGACATTCTAATAAAGTGATTGCCCAGGTGGAAATTGTTCTTTCCATCGTAAAAGATTCAGAGACCGGTCATCGAGGATATCAGTTAACCAGAGATACTGTTTTTTTACGGCCTTATAAAACCTCTATTGAATCTATCTATACAGAGGTGAATAAGTTGGATAGTCTCTTTTTAGGTGAAACCGCGCAGAAGCAGAGAAGTGATTCGTTACGACTGTTGATTGATAAGCAGTATCGAATTATAAAAACCATTTTAGAAAATGAAAAGGAAAGCAAACGGTTTATCGATCGGTATGAAATCAATTTGCTTATCGTTGGAAGAGAAAACATGGATCGAATAAGGCAGGTTTGTGGGAGGATGACGCAGTATGAGAATGATGTGTTGCAGGCACGACTAACCCAGGAATATGACTTGAAGAGTATTGCGCCATTTACCTTGCTGCTGTCTGGCTTAGTGGTTTTAGGTGTAGCGGGCTTTTTATTTGTTAGGATTAATGATGAGTTGAAGCGGAGAAGAAGAACTGAAAAGGAATTAAAGATCAAAATTGAAGAGTTAGATCAAAAAGAAAAAAGATATCGATCTCTATTTGAACGATCTATCGACCCTATATTTCTCGCAGATGATAGGTTTAATATGATTGATGCCAATTCATCATTGCAGACATTATTTAATTATTCATACGAGGAGGCTTGTGGTCTGGATTTGCATGAGCTATTTATTGAAAAAGAAGAATTTACTTCATTTAAAGAGAGATTAGAGAAAGATAATCACGTGAAAGATTTTGAAGTTGTTCTAAAGGATAAAAACAGTAAGAAGTTGGTTAGCCTGATCAATTGCGTTCGTATTGAGGATACTACCAGTCAGGTTTACTATCAGGGAATAATCCATGATATGACTATGCGGAAGAAGGTAGAACGTGAATTGATTCAAGCTGAAAAACTTTCTACAACCGGAAAAATTGCGAGAACCATCGCGCATGAAGTCAGAAACCCACTCACTAATTTAAATCTGGCCATAGATCAACTTAAAGATGAGTTTACAGCTAATGATAACACCAAGGTGTACACTGATATTTTGGATAGAAACCTTGCAAGGATTGAGGAGTTGATCAGTGAATTATTGCGATCCTCTCGGCCAAAGGAACTTCAGTTATCAAAAACACCTTTAAATACACTACTTAATGAGACTGTTGAGTTGATTAAGGACAGGATCAATCTCAACGAAATGGAATTAGTCAACGAAATAAAGTATGACCTTCCTAATGTGATTGTAGATAAAGAATTGGTAAAGATTGCATTGGCTAATATTATGGTGAATGCGATTGAGGCCATGGAACCGGAAGTGGGCGTGTTGAAAATTTCTATTGATCAGGAAGGTGATCAGATTGTATTGATAATAGCTGATAATGGCAAAGGTATTCCTGAGGAGGAGCTTGAAAAGCTATTTGATCCGTTCTATTCTGCAAAGCAAGGGGGCATGGGGCTAGGTCTTACTTCTACACAGAATATTTTGAACAGCCATAAGATAGAGATTGAAGTGCAAAGTGAGTTAGGGAAGGGTACTTCATTCTATATTACGTTTAATGCTGTTAGTTAGGACAGTATAAATATTCTATTCATTTCCACGATTTGTAGAAAAATATCCACACCTGAGTTTAGATTAGTGACTGAGGAAGGTATCAATTTAACGTCATACTCTCTTGTATCCCTGTTTTTGACTTTTCGTAGGCCGTGATCCTTGAATGGCACAATTATTCTAATAGTTGTTATAGAAATGATAACTAAAAATAATACAACTATGAATAATCTAGAATTAAAAGGAAACTGGAACGAAGTAAAAGGTAAACTAAAGCAGAAGTATGGACAACTTACTGATGATGACCTGAACTTGGCAGAAGGAAAAGAAGATGAATTGATTGGTAGAATCCAAAAAAAATTGGGTAAGACCAAAGATGAAATCAAGAAGGAAATAATGGCAATTTAAACATTGTTACTCTTTAAATTATTGCAAAACCTAAAACGTGAAACTGAAATGAAAAAGTTGATAATATTGATGATAGTGGGATTGATTGGGTTTACATTTTCCCAATGTACACAGCCGAAAGAAACTGATAACACCACAGCTGAATTTAAAGAAGAGATGCGGGAGGATCGGGAGCAGTTGGCGGAAAATCTGAGAGATTTAAGAGATGATATTGATAGGAAATTGGATAAAGTTTCCAAAGACATTGAAGATGCATCTCAAGATGCGAAAGAAGAGTTGATCGAAACCAAGAAAGATTTGACCGGACAGCGTTCAGAGCTCGAAAAAACGATTGATGAGGTAGAGGATGCTACTGAGGAGACTTGGGAAGATATCCGTGAGGGAGCCAAAACAACTTTTAATGACATTAAAAGTAAAGTTCAAAATTTGGCCACTAAAATTGATTCGTCAGTAGATCAATCCAGCTAGTGCGTTTAGGTTAAGGTGCAATGAGTAGAGCTGGAACGGTAGATACCTGCTATTCTACCGGTTTTGTAGAACCTGTCACATGATGTGACAGGTTCTTTTTTGCTTAGAAATTATTTGAATAGAGCGTCAAGGGCTATTGTTTTGCCTATATTTCGAGCTGAATTTTATCAAATAAAAATCAATGATGAAGCGAAAAGTTGACTCTCAGGAACTCGGTAAAAAGTTTGATGAGTTGCACCGAAAAAATCAAGAATCACTGTTAGGTGGTGGAGAGAAGAGAATTGAACAACAACACGCAAGGAATAAATTAACAGCCCGTGAGCGCGTTCATCTGTTAATGGATGAAGGGTCATTTGAGGAGTTAGGTAAATTTGTTATGCACCGATCTAAGGATTTTGGGCTTGACAAAGAATATTATTTGGGGGATGGTGTTGTGACAGGCTACGGCACTATTAATGGCAGACTTGTTTATGTTTTCTCGCAAGATTTTACCGTGTTTGGTGGATCTCTTTCGGAGACACACGCAGAGAAAATTGTGAAAGTAATGGAATTGGCCATGCAAAATGGTGCGCCATTAATTGGTCTTAATGATTCAGGGGGTGCTCGTATTCAGGAAGGTGTGGTATCGCTGGGTGGATATGCAGATATTTTTTATCGCAATGTAATGGCATCAGGAGTTATTCCGCAGATATCTGCCATCATGGGGCCTTGTGCGGGTGGAGCAGTTTATTCACCGGCCATGACCGATTTTATCTTTATGGTGGAGAATACATCATTCATGTTTGTGACTGGACCTAATGTGGTAAAAACCGTAACACATGAGAATGTAACTGCGGAAGAATTGGGAGGGGCCAGTGCACACAGTATGAAAAGTGGGGTGACCCATTTTGCTTCTGCTAATGAAATGGAATGTATCAATCAGATCAAGCAATTACTGAGTTACATGCCTCAAAATTGTGAGGAAGATGCTCCACGCCTCGACTATACGCCATCCGAAGAGGTCAGAGAAAAACTGAACAGTATCATTCCTGATAACCCCAACCAACCGTATGATATGAGGGAGGTGATTGATGGGATTGTTGATCAGGGAAGTTTCTTTGAGGCACATAAAAATTTTGCTGAAAACATTGTTGTAGGCTTTGCGCGAATTGCGGGAAGAAGTATTGGAATAGTAGGCAACCAACCTGCGTCTTTGGCAGGGGTATTGGATATCGATGCCAGCGTGAAAGGAGCAAGATTTGTTCGTTTTTGTGATTGCTTTAATATTCCATTGTTGGTGTTGGAGGATGTTCCTGGGTTTCTGCCGGGTACTGATCAGGAATGGAATGCGATTATCACTAATGGAGCAAAACTGTTGTACGCATTTTCAGAGGCCACAGTGCCACGAGTTACAGTCATTACCCGTAAGGCATATGGTGGAGCTTATGACGTAATGAATTCTAAACATATTGGGGCAGATTTGAACTATGCATGGCCAACAGCAGAGATTGCTGTGATGGGTGCTAAAGGAGCCGCTGAAATTATTTTTAAAAGAGAAATTGCTGAAGCGGAGAATCCTGAAGCCAAGCTGAACGAGAAAGTTGATGAATATACGCGCAAGTTTGCCAACCCTTACAGGGCAGCCCATCGTGGGTACATTGATGAGGTGATTTATCCTGATCAGACCCGAGAAAAATTGATTCGAGCCTTTCAGATGTTAGAAAATAAAGTGGCTAAATTGCCTAAGAAGAAACACGGTAATATTCCGTTATAATTTTAATTGAGCTTACTATGGACAAGAAGAGTAAAAAATTTCTATTTGATTATTTAAATAACGCATCTCCAACAGGTTTTGAACATACCGGTCAGCAGATTTGGCTGGATTATATTAAGCCCTACACAGATGAATATATGGTAGACACTTACGGCACAGCCGTGGGCGTGATCAATCCTAAAGGAAAATATAAAGTGGTGATCGAGGCACATGCCGATGAAATTTCATGGTTTGTCAATTACATAACTCCTGAAGGATATATTTATGTGAGAAGAAATGGTGGTTCTGACCATCAGATTGCTCCGTCTATGCGTGTAAATATCCATACAGAAAAAGGAGTGGTAAAGGGCGTATTTGGATGGCCAGCGATCCACGTTCGTGATAATGCTAAAGAAGAAACACCTACACTCAAAAATATTTTTATTGATATTGGATGCGAGTCAAAAAAGGAAGTAGAGGCATTGGGAGTGCACGTAGGTTGTGTGATAACCTTCGAAGATGAATTGATGGAATTAAATAAAAACTATTTAACCGGACGTGCATTGGACAACCGGATGGGTGGTTTTATGATTGCCGAAGTGGCGAGAAGACTAAAAGAGAGTAAAGCCAAACTTCCCTTCTGTTTGTATATAGTAAACTCGGTTCAAGAAGAAATCGGTTTACGAGGAGCAGAAATGATTTCAAGAAGATTAAAGCCAGATCTCGCAATTTGTACTGATGTGACTCATGATACAGGCTCTCCCATGTACAACAAAAAAGAAAGCGGAGATCTAAAGTGTGGGGATGGACCTGTATTGTGCTATGGACCTGCCGTGCAAAACAATGTTTTAAAAGCAATTATCAAAATTGCGGATAAGAAAAAGATCCCCTTCCAGCGTCAGGCGGTATCACGGTCAACAGGGACGGATACAGATTCATTTGCTTATTCAGCAGAAGGCGTTGCTTCTGCACTGATTTCACTTCCATTGAAATACATGCATACTACGGTAGAAACAGTGCATAAGGACGATGTGGAAAATGTAATCAAGTTGATTCATGAAGTAGTGTTGAATCTAAAACCGGGTGAAGACTACAGGTACATCAAATAAAAGAATGAAAAATTTGAAAAAGGCTTCTGTAACTTCGGAAGCCTTTTTTGTTTAAGGATGAGCACTTTACAGAAAACAGTTATTGATCAGCTGGGTAATGAAGTGAAATTCAATTATCCGCCACAACGCATCATATCCCTAGTACCTTCTCAAACAGAACTACTTTATGATTTGGAGTTAGAAGAGAGGGTGGTGGGTATTACTAAATTTTGTGAACGCCCATCACGTTGGCATCAAACGAAAACCAAAGTAGGTGGTACTAAAAAATTGCAATTAAAGACTATCGAAGCTCTCGAACCTGATTTGATCATAGGCAATAAGGAAGAAAACGAGAAGGAGAGTATTGAAATCTTACAGTTGAAGTATCCTGTTTGGATGAGTGACATTGTTACACTCGATGATGCTTTATGGATGATCAATGGAGTGGGGGAGTTGACGGGTAGTCTTGAGAAAAGTAGAGCTATTAACAATAAAATAACACAGGCGTTTGCGAAGGTAAAAAAGCATAAGGCTAGCGTACTTTATCTTATTTGGCGCAATCCGTGGATGGGCGCAGGTAAAGGCACATTTATTGATGCTATGCTGGATCAAATGGGTTTAACCAATGTGTTAACAACCAGCCGCTATCCGGAGCTTTCTGCAGAGCAGATTCAAGTGCTTAATCCTGATCATGTTTTTTTCTCCTCTGAGCCTTACCCTTTTCAGGAAAATCATATTTTTGAGCTTAAGGATATCATTCCTCATTCAAAATTAACCCTTGTAGACGGTCAGTTTTTTAGCTGGTACGGAAGCCGACTGATTGGCGCTCCAGGTTATTTTAATACTCTTTTCTAATCGAATTTGATTTCTATTTCATATCAAATCCGATCGCCCTCAAATCATCCCAAAACTCTGGGTAAGACTTATTGACAACTTCTGGTGCTTCAATTTCCACATCCATGAGCGTAGCCAAAGGAGCAAATCCCATGGCCATGCGGTGATCATGATAAGTATTGATTTTGATTTTTTCTGAAGAGATCTTTCCAGGGGTGAGTGTGAAAATTCCTTTTGAGGTTTCCACTAGTTGGGCGTCCACTTTACTCAATTCATTTTGCAGGGCGGCAATACGATCTGTCTCTTTGATGTAAAGGCTTTCCAATCCAGTAAAAGTACCTCTTACTTCTTTCATAGCACATACTGGAAGGACAGTTTGAGCCAAATCAGGGCAGTCCTTGAAATCCCATTCCAAATGTGTATTGATAAGGTCTGTTTTATTTAGAATGGCGTTACCATTTTCAAATCGAGTATTTACTCCGAGTTGCTCCATAATCTCCACAATTACCCGATCTCCTTGAATAGAGTAGGGCAAAACATCAGAAAGAGTAATCGAAGACTTTTCTGCCAAGGCTACGATAGCATACCAGTAGCTTAAGGCAGACCAGTCGGGTTCTACAGTAATGCTGGTGGGCATATATTGGCCAGGTAGTATTACTATTTTTCCATTCTTCATGAAAAACCTTCCTCCAAAACTGGCCATCAAGGCTGCTGTCATTTCAATGTAAGGCCAGCTGCCCACTTTTCCTTCCAGATTAATGGTAAGCCCTTCTGGCAAAATAGGGGCAATCATCATCAGGGCGGAGATGTACTGGCTGCTGACATTCCCAGGTAAAGATATTTCGGATGTTTTTTGAGAAATGAAGCCCTTTACCTCATGGGGAGGAAATCCTTCCTTTTCTAAATAATTGATGTCTGCTCCAATCTCCCTTAAGGCTTTCACCAATAGTCCTATCGGTCTTTCTTTCATTCTTGGCGTTCCTGTGAGCACCTTATTTTGGCCTGTAATGGCATAATATGCCGTAAGAAAGCGCATAGTAGTGCCGGCATCCATGGCATCGATGGTTTTCTCGGGGTTAGCGAGTAGGCTTTTCATGAGTTGGGTATCGCGTGCGGTTGCCAGATTGCTAACTGTCGAACGGTTGCCGGAGAGGGCATTTAAAATTAAGGCACGGTTACTGATACTTTTGGAAGCTGGAAGCTTCTGTATGGTTCCCCCTATCTGGGGTGTGTGTTTGAGATGAAGATTAGGCATGGGAGCTTAAGTTAAAAAAATAAATATTAGTCATCCTTTTTACTTTGGTGTGAAACATTTTAATTTGATTTGTGGTTTATAACAGCATGGGTGCATCTAAAAAATTTGCAATTGGATTAGGGTTGGCAGGTGGTGCCGCTCTTTTTACCGCTTGGTTGCTTTCTGGCTCTAGAGGTCAGAAAACAAAGGACTATTTGGTGAAAAAAGCGCAAGACCTGAAGCAAACATTAAAGAAAGAAATAGATTCAAATGATGACAACGAGGCCCACTACATCTAAAGTGAGCGATAGTAATCTAATGAATTACGAATTTCATTTTCGTTAACCTCTACATCCCACACCGCATGACCTACTCCTTCAAGTAGGGCCATCAATACTCTATTGCCTTTGTTTTTCTTGTCCTGAGTTACCCATTCCAGTATGGCTTCCGTAGTGGGTAGGTTCTTTTCTTTTCCGAAAACACCTTTGATATAATTTGTAACCTCACCAAGATCTGCCTCCGAGAGCATTCCTTTTTGAAAGGAAATGTGAGACTCTGTGATCATGCCTACTGCAATGGCCTCACCATGAAATAATGGTGAATCAGTGGTAAGACAACAACTTTCAACCGCGTGACCGATGGTATGGCCAAAATTTAAAATCTTGCGAATGCCTCCTTCATAAGGATCGGTTTCGGCAATGCCCGATTTGAATTGGAAAGAAAAGTCGATTAGGTCCTCCCAATTTTGCTCATCCAGCCCCTTCCTGTTAATGCTGTTCCATTTCCCCTTATCAGCAATCAAACTGTGTTTAATCACCTCGGCATAGCCTGATCTCAATTCTCTTACTGGTAATGTTGTTAAAAAATTAGGAGATATTAGGGTAGCAGTGGGTTCCCTGAACAAACCAATATGGTTTTTGAAGCCCATAAAATCAATGCCCAACTTACCACCTACGCTGGCGTCTACTTGAGAGAGCAGTGTGGTAGGCACCAAAATGAAATCGATTCCCCTCTTAAAGGTGGAGGCGCAAAATCCTCCCATATCTCCCAGTACCCCACCCCCCAGCACAATTAGAATGGAGTGCCTATCAAATCCTTTATGAGTAAGCTGTTCCCAAATGTTTTGACAGGTCTCTAATGTTTTAAACTTTTCACCCGCTTCCACCCTCAGTAATTCGAAATTCGGAATTTCACTTTGGATCAGAGGAAGGCATAAGTTTTCGGTATTGACATCTACCAACACTCCTATTTTACTGTAACTTTTCTGGCCTAGTATATCTTGTAGCGGTTGGCCAATCTTCCGCTTAATAATTACGCTTTGCACTATTTTTTCTTTTCAGTTTCTTGCCCCATTATCTCCGTCTGAATTCGAATAGATTCGTCATGGATGGCTTTATAAATTTCTTGTATGAATTCTGAGGTCAGGTTTTTTCCATTGCCCCAAGCTGTTCTTGAGTTGAGAATCTCATTCCAGCGTTCTAATTGAAATACAGTTACATTATTTTCTTTCTTGTAGTCGCCTATTTTTTCTATCAGCTGCTTCCTTAGCGAAAGCACCTCAATTAACTCCTGATCGATAAGGTCAATTTTTTCTCTTAGCTGTTCCAGCTGACTAATAAATAAAGCATCATTGGAATGCTTTTTGGCAAACCTAAGCTGACTTATTATTTTACTCAATCCTTCAGGAGTTACCTGCTGATCTGCATCGCTTAATGCCTGTTCAGGGTTGGGATGTGTTTCAATCATTAAGCCATCATAACCCAAATCCAATGCTTTTTGGCTTACTTCAAAAATCATATCTCTGTTGCCCGCAATATGACTTGGATCACAGATGAGAGGTAAAGAAGGAAAATTTGATTTTAACTCAATGGCGATTTGCCAGCTGGGTGTATTTCTGAATTTGGATTTTTGGTAAGAAGAAAACCCACGGTGGATTGCCGCTATTTTCTTATTTCCGGTATTATAAATTCGCTCAAGAGCACCTTGCCATAAGGCCAAATCTGGGTTAATCGGATTTTTTACAAGAATCGGAAGGTCTACTCCCTCGACTGCATTGGCTATTTCTTGTACGAGAAATGGATTGACGGTGGTGCGTGCTCCGATCCACAATATATCTATACCGTATTTCAGTGCCGCCTCAGCATGTTGCGGAGTGGCTACTTCAGTAGCTACCTTAATGGGAACTTGCTGTTTTACAGCTTTAAGCCATTTGAGTGCTTCAACACCTTTGCCTTCAAAGGAGTTGGGTCGGGTTCTGGGTTTCCATGCCCCTGCCCGCATTACACCAATACCTAACTGACTTAAATGGGTACCCACTTGCATCAGTTGTTCAGGGCTTTCAGCGCTACAAGGCCCCGCTATTAGCAGCGCATTATTTTTGTTATGGGTCCAACTTCGCCAGTCGTCAAAAATCATATTTCAGCTTACTCGGTATTTCAAACAAAATAACTCAATTATTGACTGTAGATATAAAAATAGGCTAAAAGAATTGCCACCGCTCTTATATTTACGCCCATAAATTAGGCCCCATGGAAGTTGATACAAAAGTTAAATTTAATGATACCGAGACTGCGTTTTCTTATAAAAGTGATGCTGAATTAAGGAAGGCGAATTTCATTTTCACATTGGTGAACAATCCTGTGATATCTGGTCTTGCTGTTCGAGCTGTAAGATTAGGATTGTTTCTTCATCTCCCAATAAAAGCGTTGATTAAAAATACTGTTTTTGATCACTTTTGCGGAGGTGAAAACATTGAACAATGCAGACCGATCATAAAGAATATTAGTGACCATAATGTTCGTGCTATATTGGACTATTCGGTTGAAGGAGAAAAAACAGAAGAGGGGTTTGATAAAACGACTTCGGAAATACTCCAAACTTTTGAAGAGGCAAAGGGTAATGACAGTATCCCTTTTGGTGTATTTAAAATGACAGGGCTTGCAGATACAGCACTACTCGAAAAGATTAACTCAAAAAAGACGTTGACTGCGGAGGAAGTGTCTGCATTTGAACGGATAAGAAACAGAGTGGATAGAATTTGTAAGAAAGCACACGATTATCAAATCAAGGTATTAATTGATGCAGAAGAAACATGGATTCAAGATCCTATCGATCAATTGGCCTATGAGATGATGAAGAAATATAATACGACATCAGCTATTGTATTCAACACGTATCAAATGTATAGAGCGGATATGTTGACCAATATGCGCAATGCTCACCATGAAGCAACCATGCATAATTACCATCTTGGTGTAAAGATGGTGAGAGGAGCGTACATGGAGAAGGAGAGGGAGCGTGCCGAGAAAATGAATTACCCAGACCCGATTCAACCTTCAAAGGAAGCAACAGACGAAAGTTTTAATAAAGCACTTGCTTTCTGTATTGATAATAAGCAAAGAATTTCACTCATGTGCGGGTCGCATAACGATTACAGTAATCAATATCTTACTGTATTAATGGAGAAGCATAGCATGAAAAATAATGACAGTCGAGTTTGGTTTGCTCAGCTTTTTGGTATGAGCGACACCATTTCTTTCAACCTGGCTAGGGAGGGTTATAATGTGGCGAAATATCTGCCCTATGGCCCAGTAAAGGCTGTGGTTCCCTATTTGCTGCGCAGGGCTGAAGAAAACACTTCTGTGGCTGGTCAAAGTAGCCGAGAATTGACTCAAATAAGGACTGAACTTTCCAGAAGAAAATCAGCTCACGCATAGTTACAAAGATACGGGCGCTGCCTGATAATGACTTCTGGCTGTTTAAAAGCTGGTTTAAAAATTGTAAATGGGTAGTAAAGGTGCCTAGGGGCTCTAAGCCTAAATCATTATTTTTGCGCACTTTTATATACAATCAACAGCCGCAATTCGATGCAATTAAGTGAACAGGAAGTAATTAGAAGGCAAGCTCTGGAGGATCTGGTTAAACTGGGTATCAACCCTTATCCAGCTGATTTGTTTCAGGTAAATGTTTCTGCAAAGGAAATATTGGAGAACTACCCAAAACAAAAGATTGAGTATAAGAGTGTATCCATTGCAGGTCGCATCATGTCAAGGCGAATAATGGGTAATGCCTCGTTCGCAGAATTGCAGGATGCTACAGGTAGAATCCAGATTTACGTAAGACGGGATGACATTTGCCCTGAAGAAGACAAAACGCTCTACAATACCGTTTTTAAAAAATTACTGGATATTGGAGATATCATTGGTGTACAGGGCTATGTATTCACCACCAAAACGGGTGAGACCTCTATTCATGTAAATAGCTTTAAGATTTTATCAAAGTCACTTCGCCCTTTACCCATTGTAAAAGAGACTTTAGATGAAAGTGGTAAGGTAACGCTTCATGATGCTTTTACTGACCCCGAACAAAGGTACCGTATGCGTTATGTTGACTTGGTGGTGAACCCTCAGGTGAAAGATGCATTTATTAAGCGCACCAAGTTGGTCAACTCCATGCGCAATTATCTCAACGACAAGGGTTATCTCGAGGTTGAGACACCCATACTACAACCGCTATATGGTGGCGCTGCAGCTCGCCCTTTTAAGACGCATCACAATACCCTGGACATGACTTTGTACCTCCGTATTGCCAATGAGCTCTATTTAAAAAGATTGATTGTCGGTGGAATAGAGGGTGTATATGAGTTCAGTAAGGATTTCCGCAATGAGGGCATGTCACGTTTTCACAATCCTGAATTTACGCAGGTGGAGTTGTATGTGGCGTATAAAGATTACAATTGGATGATGGACCTAGTGGAGGAGATGGTGGAGAAAGTGGCCATTGATTTACACGGAACTACAAAAGTACAGGTGGGAGAAAATGTGATCGACTTTCAGCGTCCATGGAAGCGATTTACCATGTACGAGGCGATTGAGCACTTTACAGGAATCGATATCTCTGAGATGAGTGAGGAAGAGCTTCGTGCTACGTGCAAGCAACTGAATGTGAAAGTGGATGAAAGTATGGGCAAGGGTAAGTTGATCGATGAGATTTTTGGAGAGAAGTGTGAGCACCATCTTATACAACCTACTTACATTACTGATTATCCAGTAGAGATGTCGCCTTTGGCAAAGAAACATAGAACCAAGCCGGGTTTGGTAGAACGTTTCGAGGCCATTTGTAACAGGAAAGAAATTTGTAATGCTTTCTCAGAATTGAATGATCCATTGGATCAAAGGGCGCGTTTTGAAGAGCAATTGGAATTGGGTAAGCGCGGAGATGATGAAGCCATGACATTGGATGAAGATTATTTGCGTGCGTTGGAATATGGTATGCCGCCAACTGCTGGCTTGGGTATTGGCATCGACCGCCTGGCTATGATTATGACCAATTCAGCTTCAATACAAGATGTAATCTTCTTCCCACAGATGAAGCCGGAAAAGAAAGCAGCGAATATTGAGCTTGAGTTGAATGGGTTGGGTATCAGAGAAGAGCTTTTACCTATTCTTCAAAAACTTTCATTGACTAGCAAATCAAAATTAAAGGAACAGAAAGCTTCGAAGTTGTTTAATGATGTGTGCGGTACAAGAAAGAAAATGAAATTGGAGGATGTGAAAAATCCAACGTTGGAAGAGGTGGAAGGATGGTTGAGTAAGCTATAGCTTATCTGATATCAAAGAAGCCACGGGTTCTATCCAGTTTCAAATCTCTGAGCATTCCTGATTTGACCCCAATAGAAAAATTGTAGGATTGAAAAGCTCCAAATGGAGTCCAGCCTAAACTTACTTGCCAGCAGTGAAGATCGCGATTGATGTTAATGGTGGTTTGAGTAAACTCCTTACTTTTTAAATCATAGCCAGAGTTAAAAACTACTTTCCATTTTTCCGTCAAGGATAAGTCTCCGTTGAATCTTACAGCTTGAGTAATGTTAGAATCTTGCCTCCCTCGTTTACTGTAGGCTAAGTTATAGTTTACCCTTAAGTTCCATGGAATGCTAAAATCAATATAGCTATCAGGGTTTTGGAGTAGAAATTCTTTATCACTTTGTGAAATATTGGACTGTGATATTTTGCTTCTGGTATCTGCATCTTTTTCATTTCCCTTGGGGGATAAGTTAGTGCCAAACGATACATTCAAGCTCGAGATCTGCCCAAGGCTAAAACCATCCTGCCATGCATATCTGCTGATCTGCGTTTCATAAATTCTTCCAAGGTCTGCTTCTGAACTGCTAATACTGTCTATCCTATATTGGTAAGGATCCAAAGTGGCACCTATGTTAATGTTAATTTTGTCATTGAGAATGTTGGTGTTTGCGCCTAAAGAAAAAGGTGAGAGCTTAAACGAGTCGGCTGCAAAATTGTAGCTCGTTGATATGGATAGATTATTCAAAAGCGAAATTTTTCTGGCTACGGAATCTGTGGCATTTTTTACTTTCATTTCCAAGTTGTTGCCTATGCTAAAGCTCATTGCACTTTGACGATTTTGTGCTGATCTACCATAGACAAATTGTGAGCCTTCATGGCGGGATTTTTGGATAACGGTTCCGTTATCAGTTGTAAATGTTTGATAATACCCAAACTTAGGATCTGTAAAGTCAGGCTGATAACTATAGGAGATGCTCGGGTTAACCACATGCCTAATGGCTTTTAATTTTTTATCAGGATTTTTTGATATGTACATTCCGTAAATCCTTGTGTTAAGCGAAATGCCTGTGGAGTAATTGTAAATCCTGTTGAATTGCTTGATGGTATCCAAAACAATTGCCTTTTCTCCAGTTTCATCTAGTCCCCATGTCAATTTTTCAAAATACCATATTTCATTGTAGTTGATGGATGGAGAGAGCGTAAAGTGTTTGAGCGCTTTTACTGAGGTGGAAATTGGAATTTCATGCCTAACCCCTTTCCTTGAATTTTTTAAGAAGGTAGAAAGATTATCAAAATTGAAGGGGATGATACTATCGGTTACATCTCCAATAGGGCCCAGGCTATTAGTAATTTGATTGGTGCCTTTTGCAGTGTATTTGACAACGAAGTTTTCCAGCGCCTCTTTATTTGATTTTTTGAAAGGATAGATGTTGTTTACATTAAAGCTTACATCAGGTAAGGGCAAGTCTACTCTTTTGGTTACCAGATCCTGATTGTGCCTCATGTTAATACCCATCGAAAATGGAGTGCCTTTAAATGTTTTGGAGTACGAAACATTGGAACTTAACTTTCTTGATGAGTTATCAATATTGGTAGCGTTAGGGTTGGTATTGATCCCCAATAAATTATTATTGGTAAAACTTGATGTAGCCGCATTGACAGAGGCGGAAAATCGTCCTGTGCCTTTTGTCTGCGGAGAATGGCTCCATGCAATCCTAAAATCTCTGATTTTTTGATTGTCCTCAATGTTTTGAGTAAGTCTGTTGTTGGTCATGGAAAAATTAAGACTACCATTATGCGCATATCGCTTACGGTACATGGAGTTGATATAAAGCGCTGAAGATCCCTTACTGTATAGGTCACCAGTAACGGCAAGCTTTACATAATCACTTATATCGAAGTAATATCCTCCATTCTTGAGGAAGAAGCCTCTTCTTGCTTCCTCACCATAGGAAGGAACCATAATTCCTGATGCGCTTTTTTTCTGAGCGGGAAACATTCCAAAAGCAAAACCAAGAGGAAGGGGAACGTCATTAAGCTCCATATAAAAAGGACCCGTAACAATTTTGTCGTTGGGAATAGCCTTTGCTTTGTGAGAGACTATTCTAAAATGAGGGTGAGCAAGGTTACAAGTGGTGTAGGCATTGCCAATGGTGAACAATTCGTTCTTGTCATTCTTAAAGACTACATCTCCATGAACGATTCCATCTCCTTGCTGGGTCACGACCTCAGATATTTTGGCTTTTTTAGACTTGAAGTTGTAGACAATGTCTCGTGTTTCGTAAACCTCATTTCCATTTTTAAATACGGGGTAGCCCACCCGTTGTCCCAAGGAATCCAATTGACCTCTAGCCGTAATGGTTGATTTTTCATAATCTATGATGATCTCATCCGCCTCGAGCTCTATCTCACCGTACTTGATTTTGGCGTTGCCATACAGCTTAATAATCTTACTTTCCAGACTGGAATTGATGGAGTCTCTTGCTGAATAGAAGATGGTGGTCTCTATATCGCTTTTAGGAGGAGGGGTTTTGAGGGAATCTGATTTTATACCTAGAGAATCAGTTTTATTAATTAAGGTATCGTTTTTGTTTAATAACCTTCTGGAATCTGTTGGTAGGGTATCTAATCGGGCGGGGATAGCAAGTTCAGGAGCTTGAATCGGATTTTCTACCTGGGCATAGCCTGAAATTGAAAGAAAAGAAAGTATCGAAAAAATGAAAAAAAAATGTTTCCCCACGCCTTCTGGTTTGATTTCCAGGTGTTTAGCTTTTAGTGAAAAATTCACAACTTTGCGTAAAGTTATTGCAAATACTTCAGACATCGTTAAGCCAGTGAAGAATATCGGATTCAAAGCCCTAGTTATAGCAATAACCTTGCTAATTTCATCTTCCACTCCTATTACCACAGATTTTAAGGTCGATGTGGTGGTAATTGATGCCGGCCATGGCGGTCATGATTCAGGAACGCTAGGGAGCAATAGCAAAGAGAAAGATGTAGTGCTTAAAATTGCCCTGAAACTAGGAGAAATAATAAAAGAAAACATTAAAGGGGTAAAGGTAATTTATACCCGTGATACAGATAAGTTCATCGATTTAAGTGAACGAGCCAATATTGCCAATAGAAATCACGCGGATGTATTTATATCTATTCATGCCAATTCACTACCTACTAAAACCCCTGATGCTCGCAAGCAGTCAATCTATGGAACCGAAACTTATGTAATGGGACTTCATAAAACAGATGAAAATTTTGAAGTTTCGAAGCGGGAAAACTCAGTAATCTTACTGGAAGAAAATTATAAAGAGAAATATGAAGGTTTTGATCCTGATTCACCGGAGTCTTACATTTTGTTCAGTTTGACTCAATCAGCCAATCAAGAGGCGAGTTTATTGCTGGCAAGTAAAGTAGAGGATCAATTTGGTCAGCGTGCTGGAAGAAGAAGTAGAGGCGTGAAACAGGCTGGGTTTGTGGTTTTATATAAAACCTCAATGCCTTCCATCCTTATAGAGACGGGATTTCTTTCTAATACCAAGGAGGAACGTGAATTGAATAGCGATAAAGTACAAGACTATATAGCTTCAGGCATATATCGTGCCTTCAAAGAGTACAAAAATCAAATTGAATCCGTAAACTAGCAGTTGTGAATAAAGAGGTAAAAGTAGGTTTGTTTGTGACCATCGCTTTGGTCATGTTGTATTTCGGATTCAATTTTCTAAAAGGAATTGATTTTCTAAGTAGTAATAATAAGTACTACGCTATATATGATAATGTAGATCAGCTTGCCGTGTCAAACCCCGTGCTCGTAAATGGATATGCAGTGGGTAGAGTGAGCAACATTAGGATCGTGCAGGGAAAGGAAAATAAAGTATTGGTTGAGTTAGAAATTGATTCAGAAATTATTCTTGGCGACTCCGCTACGGCCATACTTAATAGTGATTTTTTGGGGAGCAAATCCATATTGCTGAACATTGGCAACAAATTGATACCCCACACTCCTGGAGATACAATATTAGCAGAGGCAGCAAGAGGTATTTTTGATGTGTTTACAGAAACAGCTGAGCCAGTTGCCAACAATGTGCAGACTACTTTGCGTAAATTAAACGCTGTGCTTGATAATCTCGCTATTAACTCAGCAAGGTTGGACACCCTGTTTATGAAATTGGCTTATACGCCTGGGCTGGTTAATCGTACACTGATTACTACCGATGAAAAAATGAAAGAGCTATCAGCAAGCTTTAAGACTACCTCCGATAATCTTGCGGTGACACTTAATGATCTCAGGCCAGTGATTGGAAACTTTAAAACTTTCTCGGATACCCTGAAGCAAATGGAGCTGAATAAAACTGTAGCTAAGACACAGCAGACACTTGATAATTTGAATAGCACCCTCTCTAAATTGAATAGCGGGGACAATACAGTGAGTAGATTAATGACAGACGATTCTCTATACGTCAACTTGAATCGTTTGCTGTTGAACCTGGACACACTAGCCGTGCATTTTGATAGTAACCCTAAACATTTTTTAGCTCCTCTTGGAAAGAATAAGAAGAGAATAGACAAAGACAGGAAAAGGGCAGCGGAGAAAAATTAATCATTGGATTTAGAGATTATGGATTTGGAGTTTAATAAGAATGAAGATCTTTTCAAACAGCTATGCACGCAACTGAAACACCGTGAGAAAATCACAAAGTTGGGAGGTGGTGAGAAGAAAATTGAAAGTCAACACAAAAAAGGCAAACTCACCGCGCGTGAACGAATAGATTATCTTACGGATAAAGACTCTGAGTTTTTGGAAGTAGGACTTTTTGCAGGTGATGGAATGTACGAGGAAGAAGGGGGTTGTCCTTCAGGCGGTGTCGTTACTGGTATAGGTTATGTAATGGGCCGGCAATGTATGATCGTTGCCAATGATGCCACCGTAAAAGCAGGCGCCTGGTTTCCTATTACAGCTAAAAAGAATCTCAGAGCACAAGAAATTGCAATAGAAAACAGGTTACCAGTTATCTACCTCGTAGATAGTGCCGGTGTATTTCTTCCTATGCAAGACGAAATATTTCCCGACAAAGAACATTTTGGCCGACAATTTAGAAACAATGCAAAAATGTCTTCAATGGGTATCGTGCAAATAGCTGCTATCATGGGTAGTTGTGTGGCCGGGGGCGCTTACTTGCCCATCATGTCGGATGAGGCAATGATTGTAGACAAGACGGGGTCCATTTTTCTGGCCGGATCTTATTTGGTTAAGGCAGCAGTAGGAGAAGATGTTGATAATGAGACTTTAGGAGGAGCCACCACGCATTGTGAAATTTCAGGAGTTACTGATAATAAATTCCCTAATGATCAAGCCTGCCTCGATTACATCAAAAAACTTTTTGATAAAATTGGACATAACGAAAAGGCAGGTTTTGATAGGGTTAAGGCTGTGGTTCCTAAGGAAGACCCAAAGGAGATTTATGGTTTGATACCCAATAGTAGGGTAAAGCCTTATGACATGCTGGACATTATCAAACGGCTTGTTGATAATTCTGAGTTTGAAGAGTACAAGGAGCTCTATGGGATGACTATTTTATGTGGTTACGCTCGTATTGATGGATGGGCAGTAGGTATTGTGGCCAACCAAAGAAAGATTGTGAAGACTAAAAAGGGTGAAATGCGGATGGGTGGTGTGATCTATTCGGACTCAGCTGACAAGGCAGCCCGTTTTATTATGAACTGTAACCAAAGAAAGGTGCCCCTGCTTTTTATACAGGATGTAAGTGGGTTTATGGTGGGCAGCAAAGCAGAGCATGGGGGAATTATAAAAGACGGAGCCAAAATGGTGAATGCGATGGCCAACTCTACGGTCCCCAAATTTACCTTGATTGTAGGTAATTCTTATGGAGCTGGAAATTATGCGATGTGTGGTAAGGCATACGACCCACGACTCATTTACGCGTGGCCGACTGCTCAAATTGCTGTAATGAGTGGTGCAAGCGCAGCCAAAACATTATTACAAATAAAAGTAAACACTCTAAAGGGACAGGGTAAAACCATTACAAAGGAAGCCGAGGAGGAGTTGCTAAAAGAAATAACAGATCGTTACAACGATCAGCTGAGCCCTTACTATGCAGCTTCTAGATTATGGGTGGATGGAGTGATTGATCCCTTAGAAACGAGAAAAATGATTTCGATGGGCATTGAGGCGGCCAATCATGCACCAATTGAAAAATTCAATGTAGGGGTGATTCAAACATAAATGGAGGAGAAGGAACTTAAAGCACTGGTATCCTTGCTTGACGATGACGACAACCAGGTAGTCACTCACGTTCAGGAGAAAATCCTATCAATTGGAGTTTCTATTATTCCTCTTTTAGAGTTAGAATGGGAGAGCTGTTTTAATCCAAAAGCACAAGAGCGAATCGAAGACCTTATTCATGTTCTTCAATATGAGTTGGTGAAGGAAAGGCTAAAGGAATGGTACACTAGTAAAGAACATGATTTGCTTACCGGTATGTGGATCGTTTCCACCTATCAATACCCAGATACCGACTTGTTGAAATTGAGGCAAGATCTGGAACAAATTTATTATGAAACCTGGTTAGAATTTAGGAATGATCTTTATCCTTTTGATCAGGTAAAAGTGATTAACAGTGTTCTGTTTGGTAAGTTGAAATTTGGGCCCAACAGTAAAAACTTTCATTCACCGGGAAACTCTTTGATTAATGTAGTACTCGAAACACGTAAGGGCAATCCTATTACACTGAGTGTAATTTATATGCTGGTGGCACAGAAGCTGAAACTTCCCGTTTATGGAGTTAATTTGCCTAATCTTTTTATCCTTACTTATAAGGATGATAAGAATACCCAGTTCTACATCAACTCATTCAATCGTGGTCTTATATTCTCCAAACAGGATATTGAAAACTATATCAATGAACTTCATTTAACCCCGCAGCCTTCATTTTATGAGCCCTGTGATAATGTAGAAATTATTAGAAGAGCATTAAGAAACCTTGTGATGTCTTTTGAGAAAATGGGCGAACATGCCAAGGCGGATGAAGTGAAAGTCTTACTGATAGAAATATCAGATGGTGGTGATCTTGGTGTGTAGTTACTTTATCTTTTTTCTTATGGTACAGCCGGCAGCTCGATTTCCAGTAATTTCAATTTTTTTGTTGGCAAGCATTTGCTCAATGGCTAGACTCAGATAGGCTTTACCTACATCAGTTGTTACCAATGGGTTATCATCAATTGAGCCGTGGTAAACAATAGTGTAAGTTGGTCCATTCTTTTTTAGTAGAAATGCTTCAGGGCTTTTTTTCGCTCCCATACAATCCATGGCGATCTGATCTTTGTCAACAAGGTAGGGTATAGTTAATCCCCATCCTTGATACTTTTGCGCCATTGCTTTTGCATTTTCTCGCGGTTCGGTATGTGAATTAATGAGTAAAAACTGAATCATCCCTTTATATTTATCATTCAACTCATTTATCCGTTGTCTATACTGCTGATCATACGGACATTCATTACTGGTAAAAATAATGGCAATTCCCTGGCAATTGGTGAATCCATTGAGTGATACATTTTTGCCATCTACAATATTGACCAAAGTAAAATCTTGGACAGTTTGTCCGAAACCTGAGTAGCTCATCAGGCATAACATGCCAATCACAAAGTTTTTCATCTCAGTTTGTTTTTGAATAAACGAGCACGTAATCCTTATGAACAATATACTGAAGTTCTGCCAATACACTGGCGCCATCCGTTTTTATCCAACCTTTGAGTTGACCTGTTTCTTCTAAATCAAAAGGTTGAATACTGAGGTTATTGGTAAAAAGGAGGCCTCTTTTACCATATATTTTATACAATGCTTCCTTGGCAGACCAGTAAATACAGTGTTTGGTAATATCGCTACCAGCATTTTTTAACTCAGAAGGATTTAAAATGCGGGGCGCAACTCTTAGTAGCTTTTCTTTCGGTTGCTCAATATCAATTCCTACGGAATTTGATGGGTCTATTTGCGCGGCCACATAGGGGTATGAATGGGAGAGAGATATATGATGATCAATATTTTTAAGGAAAGGTTTTCCAAAACGATCTTTCTCGATACCCTGGTAAGTAAGTCCCTGAGAATTGACCAGATGTTGGATGAGTAAGCGACCAGATAGCCACTCCAGCCTTTTATGCGGGCTGATTATTTCTTTTGGGAACGATTCGGGCTTCAATTGATTAGCGAGAAAACTTTCATCCTCTGTGATATGCCATAAAGCTACCTTGCCTTTAGTTACTCCATTCAAATCTTTTGCTGGCATTGGTTTATTTGGCTTATCTATCCAATTTTACCAAAAATAAGAACAAATGAGTTGGGTTGGTAATGTTGATTTTTGATGAGTATTACGGGAGTAAAAAGGCTTCATACCCTTACTGGCCATAAGGATTGTATTTATACAATTCAGAGTGGTAAAAATGTCGTAGACCTGTTTTCAGCAGGTGGTGATGGGATGGTAGTCCGGTGGAATATGGAAACTCCTGGAGTAGGGGAATTGGTGGCTAAACTCCCCAATTCTATATATGCCCTGCATTACCTAAGGGGCGAAGATCAACTTATTGCGGCTCAGAATTTCGAAGGAATTCACCTGCTTGATTACTCTAATAGTAAGGAGATCAAATCGCTGAAACTTACTAATTCATATATTTTTGACTTGCAGTCCATTGGAAATAAAATATTTGTGGCATGTGGAGATGGAGTGGTTTACGTTGTAGATAAAGAAGAATGGATCGTTCTTGATCGCCTTGAGTATGCACAAAAGAGTGCCAGAACAATGGCCATACACAAAGAAAGAAACGAGTTAGTTGTAGGCTATAGCGACAATTTCATCCGGGTATTTGATTTATTTGATCATCGAATGAAGCAAGAATGGGAAGCGCATAACAATTCAGTTTTCACTGTTCAATTTAGAAATGATGGAAATTATCTATTGAGTGGCTCAAGAGATGCACATCTGAAAGTGTGGGATTCGGCTGGAACCTATCAATTGAGAGACGATATAGCCGCTCATATGTATACGATCAATCATATTGCATTTAGCCCGGATGGCAAACATTTTGTAACTTGTAGCATGGATAAGTCCATAAAAGTGTGGGATAGCAATGAGTTTAAGCTATTGAAGGTAATTGATAAGGCACGCCATGCGGGGCATGGCACCTCAGTCAATAAATTGTTCTGGACTTCGTTTAATAATCAGCTGGTGAGTGCCAGCGATGATAGAACCTTATCCATTTGGGAAATTATTTTTTAAACTTTGATTACCACAGCAAACTTATAATCTCATGAAAGTCACACCACTTGATATCCGTCAGAAGACATTTGAAAAGGTATTGCGAGGTTACGATAAGGATGAAGTTACCGCATTTCTACTGTCATTATCTCAGGAGTGGGAACGTGTGCAAGACGAAATCAAGGAGATGAGGATCAAATTGGAGGCCACTGAAAGGGAAGTAACAAAGCTCAGGGAAGTGGAAAGTTCTTTGTATAAAACGTTGAAAACAGCAGAGGATACGGGCGCCAATGTAATTGAACAAGCCAATAAAGCTGCGGAATTGCATTTGAAAGAAGTACAGTTGAAGGCGGAAGCGCTATTAAACGAAGCAAAGACAAAAGCGAAGGATACTATTGAACAATCTGAAGCTACTTCAAGGCAAATGTTGGAAGAAATGGAGGAGCGGTTGAAAACTCTGGTTCAAAATTATAAGAGTATTGAATCTGAAAGAGGAAATTTATTAGGTGATTTAAAGCGACTGGCTGGTGAAACCATGGACAAAGTCGAACGATTGAAAACTGCAACAAGTAGTTTTGATCCAGATCAACATTTGAATTTGGCGAGGCGTGAAGCCAAACAAACCTTGAACCCTAATTCAAACCCAAATAATTCATCCAATACTATTTCCGCAAACAATTATACTGAAGAGGAATTGCAACCAAAGATAGAGCAGGTAACAGAGTCAAAGCCTCAAAAATCTTTCTTTGATGAAATACAATGATTTTGCAATTAGGATATGAAGTTAAAGGGCAAAGTCGTTCTTGAAGGTTTAGAGTTTCATGCTTATCATGGGATTTATCCAGAAGAGCGATCTTCGGGGAATAAATTTGAGGTAGATATCGCGGTTGATACAACCTTTGATGAATCAGCTTTTCATGATGATTTGTCTGGAACGATCAACTATGAGGAAATTTACTCAATCGTGAAAGGTGAAATGGAAACCCCTTCCAAACTTTTGGAACCAGTAGCTCATTCTATTGCTCAAAAGATTTTGGATTCCTTCAGCTCAGCCATTAAAGCAGAGGTTACTATTTCGAAATTTAATCCACCAATTGGCGGAGTGTGTAGAAAAGCGCAGGTGTCAGTAGGGCTTCAGCGAAACGGTAGTTCTTAATTAGGCGGGTCTACAAACATAAACCCACGTGCGTCAGCACCTTCATGAAAATCAACTTCTTTTCCTATGACATACATGGTGTGTTTTTTATCCACCACTATTTCGATGTCTTCGATTTTGTAAGATAGATCAGAATCTTTCTTTTTGTCGAAGCCGATCATCATAGCGGCCCCACCGCAGCCGCTGCCCCTTATTCCAATGCGTAAGCAATATTCATCAGGAATACTTTTCGTTTTCATTATTTTTCGAACTTCCTCTGCTGCTTTTTTTGTTAGTGTAACTGGAATAATGGTGTTCGGCATAATTGAGATGGTGCAATACTGATTTTTTAGGTAATTAACAGGTAACTTGGGCACTAAAATAGCTTAATTTTAAACATTCAATTGAGATAAATAATTCTATGGACGCATTGATTGAGTTTGGAAAGATATTAATACCAGCATCGGTTGTACTTTATGCAGTGTATCTAATGGTGAGGGCTTTTATTTCAAAGGAACTGGAAATGAAGAGACTAGAGGTGAGGGGAAGAAGTATTGAAACGTTGCTGCCTACAAGACTGCAGGCTTACGAACGGATGACTTTATTTCTGGAAAGAATCTCCCCTCAAAATCTTTTAGTCAGATTGAATAATCCGGCTTATACCGCACAGGATTTTCAAAAAATTCTTCTTGATGAAATAAGGAACGAGTATAACCACAACGTAAGCCAGCAAGTATATATGAGCGAGCAGCTTTGGGATATGATTAGAAACGCCAAAGAGGATCTTGTTATTCAAATTAATGAGTCGGCAGGAGTAATGAAGGAGGGAGCTACTGGTATTGATCTGGCACGTCAAATATTTCAATCTGCAATCGATAAAAAGGTTGAGCCTATAAATCACGCTATGTCGGAGTTAAAAAAGGAGATTCAACAAATCTTTTAGAAATATGAGGTCGACATTTCATTTCAATAATCCAATTCTTAACGCAGCAAAGAATACTGCCGGGAATCTGATATCTAACAGATATAGGTTGATGACGCTGTTGGGTCAATTAGGAAAAAAAGTGAATAGTATAGAAGATAAAAAAAGAATAACTACTGAAGTAAAGGAAAAAATTTTTGTGCTGGGTAGATTACTTAGGGCTTTTGCTACTGGAAGATATAAGGCATTGCCATGGAAGGCGAGTGTAAGTATTATAGCCGCAACAATTTATTTTATAAACCCAGCGGATATTATTCCTGATATAATACCATTCACAGGCCTTGTCGATGATTTTGGTATTCTTGTGTGGACCTACAATTCTTTAGAATCAGAATTAATTAGATTTATTGAGTGGGAAAAGGTTAATTCATTTCAACAATGAAAGTAGCGTTACTTGCGGGAGGGACCGGGTTGATAGGTAGTCAATTACTTCAGCTTCTGATTATGGATGAGGCTTATAGTACGATTAAGTGCCTTACAAGAAATGAATTGCCTATAAGTAATAGTAAGATTGAAGTCATTCACACCAATGGTGATAACCTTGCTGAGCTGGCCTCTTCTTTGACTGCTGATGATGTATTTTGTTGCCTTGGAACTACTATTAAAAAAGCAAAGTCGAAAGAGGCATTTAGGAAAATCGATTTCGACTATCCGTTAAATCTTGCTAAGGTCTCAAAAGCTGGCGGTGCAAAGCAATTCTTGCTGATATCAGCACTGGGTGCTGATCCGTCTTCATCCGTCTTCTACAATAAGGTAAAGGGAGAGGTGGAAGAGGCAATAGCCGAGGTTGGATTTGAAGGGTATCACATTTTCAGACCATCCCTGCTGCTAGGCGAACGAGCAGAAGAACGGTCTGGTGAGGATGCGGCAAAGATTTTTTTTAAACTTTTTGGATTTTTAGTGCCCGGAAAGTACAAAGCGATTGATTCTTCGAAAGTAGCCAGAGCCATGGTAGCGAAGGCCAAACTTAGCGAAATGGGAACCTCAGTATCAGAATCTAAAGTACTTCAGAGTTTTTAAATGATTGCTGTAATTCAACGTGTTTCAGAAGCTTCGGTAAAAATTGATGATGCTGTGAAATCATCAATTCAAGAGGGTCTTTTGATTTTGGTGGGAATTGAAGACGCAGACACTATTGAGGATATTTCTTGGCTTACTAGCAAGATTGTTAATCTCAGAATTTTTGATGATAACGAAGGTGTAATGAACCTGAGTGTGAAAGATGTTGGTGGCGAAATCATTGTGGTGAGCCAATTCACCCTCCATGCCAGTACCAAGAAAGGTAATCGCCCTTCTTATTTGAAGGCTTCAAAACCAGACATTGCTATTCCTTTATATGAAAGCTTTTTAAAAGATTTGGAGGGCGTATTTGAAAAGCCAGTACAAAGTGGTGAGTTTGGCGCGGATATGAAAGTGGGGCTGATTAATGATGGTCCTGTTACCATTTTAATCGATACTAAAAATAAGTGTTAGATATTTAGATAATGGCCAGGGTAACAAAGAGGATATTGGCCAGAACATAAATGCCAATCACAAGACGACCGCCTATGGCATTTACCTTAAAGCTGGCATCCACTTTCCCCATATCATTATACTTCAAAGCTATTGCCGATACCAGCAAGCATCCGAATATGGCCAGATAAGTAAGGGCATGCAATGTATCTACCAAAGTAAAATCAGAAGATTCTGGCAATAGGGAGTCAATAATATACTTATTACCGACTGCAGCAAACAAGCCACCGACAGGTAAACCAAATCTTGGCTCTAGTTCAGAAGGTTTGGGAGTGAAACTTATGATAGCAATAAGGAACGCGATATACATGCCAATAAATATTTTGGCAAATAAACCCCAAGCCTCCCTCTCAATATTCATCTCTATTTTCAGCGCTGAAAATAATTGGTAGTCACTTTCTTGATCTCCAAATCCAGTCTCATAATCGTTGTCACCAGTTACAACTTTAAAACCTGTTATTGTCCATCCGTCAATGGCTTCCTTTTTATCGAAGTTACTCCCGTTCACATCTGGTTTAAAAACAAGTGAACTCTTGTCAAACAATGTGTTCTCTATCTGAACTTTTAATCGTTGCTCATCAAAAGGAAAATCTCTCACATCCCAATTCTGCTTCATGGTGCATTTCATTTTCATGATCACCCAGGCTTTTCCGTTTAGGCTATCGTAGATGATCTCTGGAGGGTCAATTGTTTTAGCGTTGGGAATGTCAAGTTGTGTAGCGAAATCGAAGTCGGGATTTGAATAGAGAAACCACAGCCAAAAGCGAACCGTATATTCCTTTTCGTGGAAGTTAATATCATGAACACTTATTACATAGGAGCCTGCCTTTACAGTATCAGGTTGTGCGCTTAATCTAATAACGCCAAAGAAAAGCACCAGAGATGCAATAAAAATAACCTTGCGGATCATAACAAGGGACAATATAACCAACCTGGCCAAAATATTTCAAATGATGTCCACTGATTGAAAGGAAAACTGAGTGTGAATTGGGCAATAATATGTGTCATATTATATGATAATCTATGTTCCGTGGCTTATTTTTGGGTATAAATAATAAAACCATGTACACAGGACTTCTTCACACTCACTCCAGCTTGCGATACGTTGTATTACTCCTTTTGGTAATTGTAGTAGCTAAGTCTATGGTTGGATTGATTAGTAAAAAACCATTTGAGAAAACAGATGAGAAGTTAACATTATGGTTGATGATTGCTACTCATATTCAACTCCTTGTGGGCTTGATCCTTTATTTTGTGAGTCCATATGTTCAGTTTGGAGCCAATACCATGAAAGACTCCATTACACGGTATTGGACAGTGGAACATTCTTTTATAATGCTCATCGCTATTGTTTTTATTACCTTGGCGCGTACGTCCACCAAAAAGCTCACGGATAGTAAAGCGAAGCATAAGAGGGTTTTTATTATGTCAACCATTGCCCTGGTGCTAATTGTGATGGCAATCATTATGAGCGGACGCGGTATTATAATTCCGGTTCGTGCTTAGAATTCCTTAAATAGGCGTTTTTTAGCATATAAGTGGCATCTCCTTTGCAAGGATTCGACTGTTATAAAGTTGAGAATCTGCTAACTTTACAATCGAACAAAATCTGAGATATGAGAAAATTACTTTTCCTTTTATTTTGTCATTTTGGTACTGTTGTCTACGCTCAGGAATTCAGCCAGCGATATGAATTGGTTAATCTTGGAAAACAGGTCAATACCTTCTATCATGAAGCTGCTCCTGTAATTTCTCCTGACGGGAAGACTTTGTATTTTTTTGTTCAAAATCATCCTGAGAACACTTATGGTAAAGAAGGTAGTCAGGACATTTGGGTAACACGCAAAGATGAAAATGGTGAGTGGTCAGCTCCCGAGCATCTTAAGTCACCTTTTAATGATCACCGGTCCAATCAGGTTTTTAATGTATTGCCCGATGGCTCTTTATTTGTACGCGGTGGCAAAGGGCGGGACTCTAAAGGATTTTCAATTGTTAGTCCTGGTGGCAGTTGGCAGGAAATGTCAGTAAAAGGATATGAGGATATGGAGAAGGGCAGGTTCAACGGAGCTACTATTTCTTCTGATGCCAAGCACATGATTCTGTATTTTACGGAAGTACCCAAAAGTATTCGAAGTGATCTTTATGTAAGTAATCGACAACCGGATGGATCCTGGTCGCAACCTGAAAAATTGAACATCACAGACCGATCTGATATGTTTGGTCCATTTATCGGTCCGGATGATAAGACATTATATTTTGCCAGCGATAAGCTTGATCCAAAGCGACAAGGAGGATCTGATATATATAAATCTACTCGCCTTGATGACACATGGAAAAATTGGTCCAAGCCAGTAAACTTGGGGCCTCCCATTAATACGGCTGCTGGTGATGCTTATTTTTCAATGGACGCAAGCGGTAATGTGTTTACCTCAAGGGCCAATAGCAGAGTAGATGGAGGAAATCTGGATTTGTTTATTCTTCTGCCAAAAGATATTCAGGTAAAGGTAACGGGTATCGTCTATGATGAGAAGACGATGCAACCACTCACCGCCACCGTCACTGTAAAACCAAAAAGTGCTGATGCGATTAATATTAAGGTTGAGAATAATGGCGAATTTGAAACGGGTATTCCCGAGACGGATCAGGTAATAGTTTCAGCTTCGGCCAATGGATATATTGCTAAGGAGCTAACATTCCCTATACCAACACTATTCAATGATACCACCATCATTGCTGATATTTATCTTGCGCCCATACCAAAAAAACTTATGTTATCGGGTACGGTATTCGATTCTAAAACGAATGAACCCATCAAAGCCAAGGTCAATACTGTGTATAAAGGAAACAATTCGAGTAAAAACCTGGATGCTCCGAAAGGAAACTATGAAAGGGAAATTGCAGATATGGGTTGGTATGTATTAAATGCTTCGGCAGAAGGATATCTCAATGCTTCGGATAGTGTAGAAGTGTTTAATGAAGAAACAAACCCCGTAATAAAAGACCTTTATTTGAATAAAATTGAGGTGGGAGTGACTGTACGGCTAAAAAACATCTATTTTGATTTTGATAAAACCACGCTCAAATCCGAATCGTTTGTTGAATTGAACAAGGTGGTTGATTTATTAAAAACTAATCCATCGGTGGAAATTGAGATTTCTGGCCATACCGATAGTAAAGGGTCGGATGATTATAATTTGAATCTATCTCAAGGCCGTTCACAGTCTGTTGTTGACTATTTGATAAGTCAGGGAATAGAAAGTTACAGACTTTCAGCCCAAGGGTATGGAGAGACAAAACCCATCGACTCTAATGACACGGAAGAAGGTAGAGCCAATAACAGGCGAGTTGAGTTTACTGTATTGAAAACTTAATTTTGAGCTTCTAGAATTTCAGTTACTCTAGGTTTATCATTTTCAAAAATATGAAGGCGCACTCCGGGAAAGATATCATTTCTAATCGGATATATGTTCATGGCACCTTCACCGCTTAAAAAGCAGGGGATTCCATAAGCGTCCAGTTTAGTCTTAGCTAAGTTGGCCTCAACGCCAGTATCAAACCCTTTAAAAACTATAATTTTATCTTTTTCTTCCATTAGTCTAGCGTCAACGAACCTAAGATAGCTGATCTATGAGTGAGTCTTCCTTTTCCAATGAAAAAAATAGTTAAATTCATTAGTAACATCTACAGCGCATCACCGTCTTACTTTTGAACGATGAATCTTGAAGCTTTTGAAAATCGGGTCTTACCAGCGAAAAACAAACTTTTTAGGTTTGCTTTAAGGCTTTTGAACAATTCAGAGGAAGCGGAGGATGTCGTTCAGGAAGTGCTTATAAAAGTGTGGAATGGAAGGGTGGCTATGGATCAGATCAACAATTGGGAGGCTTGGTGCATGCGATTAACCAAAAACCTGTCACTGGATCGATTGAGAGCTCAAAAGCGAAAAGCAACAGATTCGCTAGAGGTTGGATTTGAAGTAAAGCAGGACGGACTTTCGCCACATGAGAAGACTGAAATGATAGAAAGTATGCAACAAGTAAATAAACTTATCGCCTCCTTACCCGAAAAGCAACGCCAGGTGATGCACTTGCGGGATGTGGAAGGGTATAGCTACAACGAGATTGTAGAAATTATGGAAATAGATATGAATCAGGTGAAGGTTAGTTTATTCAGGGCGCGTAGTGCAGTAAGGGAAAAATTGACAAAGATTAACGCTTATGGACTCTAAAATAGAACAGCTACTAGAGAAATATTGGAAGTGCGAAACTTCCTTAGAAGAGGAGAAAGAGTTAAAAGCTTATTTCAATGAGAATGAGGTGTCAGAGGATTTGAAGGAGACAGGTATGCTCTTTAAATACTTTGAAGCACAAAAAAATTTGGGAATAAGTAAGATCGATTTTGACCATAGGGTTAAAGCGATAGCAACTCCTGTTGACAGGGGCAAAGTGATCAAAATGATTTTCACTACAGCCAAAATTGCAGCAGGTGTACTAGTGTTGGTAGCAGCTACTTATTTGGTAAGGCAAGAGATAAGAAAGTCCTACCCTGAAGAAGTTGTTGACACCTATAGTGATCCTCAATTGGCTTTTGAGGAAACAAAAAAGGCACTGATGATGATCTCGAAGACGTTCGGGAAAGCCAAACAGGAAGCCGGAAAGATCACTGTTTTTAATGAGGCGGAAGAAATCATTCAAAATGGTGTGACTAAAGAAGGTAAAGAGAAAATTGAAATCTAAAGCATTAAACTTAATAACATGAAAAAGGTAATTGTATTTGGAGCAATGATGCTCATAGTAGCAGGTGCTTATGCACAGGGAGAAGCGGTCTCCAATTTTTTTAGCAAATATCAGTCTGATGATACTTTCAGTCAGGTAACCATTTCCAGTAAGATGTTCGGTTTGTTCACAAACATGGAGATGGAGGATAAAGAAGACCAGGAAGTATTGGATGCCATCAGCAAGCTCAAGGGCTTAAAGGTATTAGCAAAAGATCAAACCAGGGATGCACGAGGACTGTATGATGAAGCAAACAAAATGTTGCCAAAAGGACAGTACGAAGAACTAATGTATGTAAGAGACAAGGAAAAGGACATGCGATTCTTTATCAGTGAAAAGGGGGGTAAGATCAGTGAATTAGTGATGATTGCAGGCGGGAGTGATGATTTCATGCTGCTGTCTATTTTTGGAGAAATTGATTTGAAACAAATTTCTAAAATTGGCAGTAAGATGGATGTGGATGGGTTGAAAGACCTGGAACGCTTGAAAGACAATAAGAAAGGAAACAAAAATTAAGAAAGTAACGTCTAAGGGTAAACCAATGCGTGTACCCTTAGACTTTCGCTTAAAAATAATGCCATGCTAAAAAGTATCTTCCTGTTTATTATAAGCGCTTGTCTATTGAGTTTTGGTTATCAAGCAAATGGACAAACAGAAACAACAATAGCATTAAATGAGCGCTTTGATGATGCGCTCACTTTGTATTTCTATAAGAATACATTGCGCATGCTTAACCAATCTGAAAACAAAGAATTTGATGATCTGATTAAGGATATCGAAAAGATGAAATTTTTGGTGATCGAAAAAACCTCTGATAATTTTGGTACCGCTGATTATAAAAAACTGACTAACGACTATAAAGGTGAGAATTACGAAGAAATTATGACCAGTCGGTTTGAGGGAAAGAATTTCGATGTTTTGCTTAACGAACGAAATGGAAGTACGAAAGGGATGGTGGTGTTAGTTAATGATTCTTCTAGTTTGTACGTGTTGGATATTCTTGGAAAGGTAGAATTGAATAAGGTAACGAAGCTATTTCGAGAAATAGATAACAGTGCTGAAATCGGTAAAATGATTAAAGCATTCTCCGATGATCATGATTCACGCGATCGGATAAGAAGAGTTGGCAAGAATTAAATACATTTCGATTGAAAGCAGTTTTACAAATTGAGAATCTCACCAAGAATTTTGGTCGGCTTTGTGCGGTAAATAAGATGAACCTCAAAGTGGAAGCTGGTCAGGTATTTGGTATGCTTGGCCCCAATGGCAGTGGGAAGACTACGACATTGGGTATGTTGATGAGTGTAATTAATCCATCTTCCGGGAGCTTCAAATGGTTTGGTGAAGAGGCCACTCATGAAACGCGCAAGAAAATAGGAGCTGTATTAGAGCATCCAATTTTTTACCCCTATCTCACTGGTCAAAAGAATCTGGAACTAACCGCCATGATAAAGGGAGCTACCAAGGATCAAATAGCAGAGGTGTTGCAATTGGTGGAGTTAACAGATAGAAGGAACGACAAGTACAAAACCTACTCATTGGGGATGAAGCAAAGATTGGCCATCGCCTCCGCACTGCTTAACGATCCTCTGGTATTGATTTTAGATGAACCTACCAATGGATTGGATCCAATGGGTATTGCTGAGATTCGGGAGCTTATTAAAAAGATAGCGTCAGATGGCAGAACGATTATCCTGGCGAGCCACCTCCTGGATGAAGTACAAAAAGTATGTACTCATTTTGCGGTATTGAAGAAGGGAAACATGGTGTATAGCGGGCCTGTTGAAGACGTAAATAATGGTTCGGAAACGGTAGAAGTAAACGCAGAAGGTGATATTTCGGAAGTACTGAGTGCATTCGATGGGGTGTCTGCAGTAAACCGAGAAAATGGTTTTTATGAAGTAAAGCTAAAAGATGGAATTAAAAGTAAAGACCTAAATAAATTCCTATTTGAGCAGGGAGTTACTGCATCACATTTGGTAACTAAAAAAAGAAGCCTCGAGAAGCAATTTTTAGAAATTTTGGCTGAATCAAAATAATGCTACACCTCTTACAAATAGATCTCAAGAAATTGACCAGTTACCGCACCTTCTGGGTAGTCTGTGGTTTGTATTTCTTTACGTTAGGCACCACTACGGCCAGTGGTATGGAATTTTTAAAATGGCTTGTAAGCATGGGGGCCAGTTTTGGTGCTGAAATTAATATTACAAGAATTCCCTTTTACCATTTTCCCGATGTGTGGCAGAATATCACATTTGTTAGTGGATTCTTTAAAGCTATTTTATCTTTCATGGTGGTGATCAGCATCACCAATGAATTTAGCTATCGTACTGTTCGTCAGAATGTAATTGATGGATTAAGTAGGTCGCAATTCTTAATTTCTAAAGTACTTACCAATGTGCTCTTGAGTGCCATGAGTACAATCATGGTTTTCGTTATTGCCCTTATTACTGGAATGATTTATAGTCCTTCGATTATAATGGGTGATGTGCTGACAGATCTGGAATTTTTCCTTGCTTATTTTCTTGAGGTCTTTGCTTTTTTATCGTTTGCCCTATTGTTAGGTATTCTTATACAGCGGTCGGGGTTAACAATTGTAATTCTTGTATTGTCTCGTCTGATTGAGGCAATCATTATGGCAAACATTGATGACTATGTACCCTGGATGATTCCGTATCTTCCTATGGAGTCGATAAGCAATTTGGTTCCAATGCCATTTCCTCGTTATGTATTTCAGGAAATTCAGGATTATGTCAGTATCTCTTCTGTTCTGATTGCAGGGGCCTGGACTTTTGTGTTCAACTATCTGGCTTACCTGAAACTTAAAAAATCGGATATATAGCTATCTGCTATTTTTAGTCAATCACTGCCTGATAGGTCAGGTTTTTAAAAAGATTTCCGATTTCCCTGTGTTGTGAATTGTAAACCTGAGTGTATAACAGGGCGACTATGTTTTCTTTTGGGTCGGCCCAATAGGTAGTGTTGAAGGCACCACCCCAGGAGAATGTTCCAAGCGAAGCAGGTGTCTGATAATCGTTGGCTGATGTTATTAGCTGAAAGCCCAGACCAAATTGAGTTGGTAAAGTTCCAGTTTGATTAGTGAGCATTAGTTCTACCGTTTTACGACTCAACAAACGAGTTCCATTGAATTCTCCTTTATTGAGAAACAGTTGAAGAAATTTTGCATAATCTTCTGCCGTTGAACTTAAGCCTGCGCCACCACTGTAGTACTTCCCTTGCAAAGTAGGGTATACTGGATTTACATGGTCGTATATTTCGTGATCCACTTTTACAAGCTTATTTTCTTTTTCCTCATACAGAGGCACAAGCCTGCTTATTTTATCCTTGGGTAAATAGAAATAGGTATCGTTCATTCCCAACGGATTAAAAATTCGTTTTTGAAAAAAATCAGTCAGTGTTTGTCCACTCCAAACCTCTATTAGATACCCCAAAACATCAAGGTTTAATCCGTAGGTAAAAGCCTCACCCGGCTGGTGAGCGATTGGTAAGCCGCCCAGTACTTTCATTTTGTCGGCTAATATCATTTTGTCGTTGCCGATACCGGATGGAACACCGGCTTTTGCATAGATAGCTTTAAAATACGCACTACCAATAGCGGCATAATCTATTCCGGAGGTGTGTGTCATGAGCTGACGGATGGTTACTTGCATTTTGGCAGGTTCTGTTGAATAACTTGAATCTTCCTTGTTAAAGTTTGAAAGTACTCTGGTGTTTTTAAATTCAGGTATATATTTTGATACAGGATCGTCCAGTTGAAACTTACCTTCTTCAAACAGCATCATGGCTGCAAGACTTGTTATTGCTTTAGACTGAGAAGCGATGCGAAAGATATTGTCTCTTTTCATTGTTACCTTATTTTCCAAATCACTGTAACCGTATGCTTTATAGTGCACCAGTTTGGAATTACGCATAATGAGTACGACAGCACCAGGAAACCAATTGTCATTTAAAGCCTGCTGAATTCTCTGATCAATTCTGTCTAATCTTTCTGGAGACATTCCCTCACTTTCAGGATTGCCTGAGGTTAATGTTGCCTGTTGTGCCCAAACAATAATGGGAAGAGAGAGCAAAGCGAGAGCAATTAATCTTTTCATTTGCTAAAATTTTGGTTGATAGAAAATTATAACCCTTTAGACATCATACCACCATCTACGTTGATATTTTGACCTGTGATGTAACTGGACTTGTCCATGGCGAGGAAGGCTACAAGGCTTGCAATTTCTTCAGGTTGGCCAACCCGCTTCATGGGAGTTCTTTCAATAATTTTCTTTAGTCTTTCCGGATCCGTTAGAACAGGTTGCGCAAGTGGCGTATCGATGTACCATGGAGAAACGGTATTCACTCTTATATTATCCTGTGCCCATTCTACAGCAAGGTGTTTTGCCAGCTGAATGATAGCCGCTTTTGTCATTCCGTATGGAGGCCCACTTTGTATATCAATGGATCCCGCCACAGATGCGATGTTAATCATGCTGGCCTTACCTGATTCTTTAAGAAGAGGGTAACACAGTCTCGCCATTTCAGTCAAGCTGAATAAATTGGTTTCGAATAGTTTGCGATATTCATCTTCTGAGTACGCTACGAATTGCTTTCGCACATTGGTACCTACATTGTTTACTAAAATATCCAGCTTACCGAAACGTTTATTAACTTCAGCAATCAACGTAGAGCGAAAAGCTCGGTCGGAAATGTCGCCTGCAATTCCTGTGGCTTTAAAACCTCTTTGTTGCAGCATTTGGACACAACTGTTAAGTTCTTTTTCATTGCGTGCGACCATGACTACCTCGGCACCGAGGTGCACAATCGATTCTACAATGGCCAGGCCAATTCCCTTTGATCCACCAGTTATTAAGGCCTTCTTACCTGCAAGTGTCCATGCGCTCATATACTATTATTTAATTTCCTTTTTTACAATAAGTACAGTTTTGGAGTCAATTTCTAAATAACCTTGCTCATAGCAGTACCGATAGTAGGCTCCTTCTTTGGTGCGGTACGTATCCGTATGATAGGTGAAATCAAAGCCTTTTACGCTTAGTTTGTTACGGTTTACTTTGGTCTTTCCGGTAGGGTTGAGGTCTTCCAGAATTCTCCTATTTTTTCCAAGAATATTATTGACGTTGCGGACGTAATTGGTTCTTTCACTATTGATGCGGTTGTTGTATGACACCCTACATTGGTCTGAGCAAAACTTTTTGTCGGCTCTGCCCACAATTTTTTCACCGCATTCTAAACAAGCTTTTTCCTCTTTTGCAGCCATATTTTAAGGATTATTCCCGATTACAAACGTTTACTAACGAATATAACCGAAAGTAAGCATTTAACATACGATTCGGGTTTCTTTCTCCCTACACCTTTGCATCATCAGTCGTCAATAAAGTCACTGGTATCAAATTCAAAATGTTAAACAATTAAATTCTACAATCATGAAAAGTTTAAGAAACAGTGTGCAGTTAATCGGTCGTTTGGGAAAAGATCCTGAAGTAAAGGAGTTTGGTGATAAGAAGAAAGCTACTTTTTCTATTGCTACTTCAGATTCTTACAAAAATAACAAAGGAGAAAAAATAGAAGATACGCAATGGCACAACCTTGTGATCTGGGGCAAGCTTGCTGGTGTTGCTGAGAAGTACCTAAAAAAAGGTGCTGAAGTAGCTGTAGAAGGCAAGCTGGTGCATCGTGCTTATGAAACGGAAAAGGGTGAAAAGAAATTCTTTACCGAGATCAATGTGAATGATTTGGTAATGCTTGGAAAAAAGCAAGCTGAATAAAAATTCACCGCAACAAAATTAAAGCCTGGTTCAATTGAGCCGGGCTTTTTTGTTTTATTTAAAGCTTAATCTCTACGATAGTGCCTATCCCAACTTGAGAGGTAATGGATATCTGACCACTATGCATTTGAATGATTTGCTTTGATAACGCAAGTCCAATTCCCGAACCTGTGTTTTTAGTGGTGAAAAATGGAATGAATACTTTATCAAGCTGGCTGGGCTCAATACCAATTCCATTGTCTTCAATCTGTATGATACTTGTATTGGGTTGACGAGTTTCAGTCTTTATAATAATCCATGGGTTTGCTTGGCCTGTTACCGCATCTATAGCGTTTCGAATTAGGTTAATTAAAACTTGTTCTAGTAATTCCGGATCAGCAAGCAATTCATTGTTATCAGCAACATCTATCTTTAACTCAATTCCTTTTGAGTTGAGTTCTTCCTGAAAAAGAGTGGTTAACCTTTCGATGATATTGATTATCTGCACCTTTCGAAATTGAGGCTGTGGTATTTTGGTAAGACTGCGGTAGGCACTGGCAAAATGATGAAGTCCTTGACTTCTTACCAGGATGGCCTCGAGCCCTTTTTGTAAAGTGGCCTTTTCATTGTCATTTAGTTCTTGGTTGCTTTTATTATCGTTGACTAGATGATGCAAAGTGGAACTCAATGAAATAATTGGCGAGACGGAATTCATGATTTCGTGTGTTAGCACTCTGATTAGTTTTTGCCAAGCTTCCAGTTCATTAGCCTCCAATTCATTGTGAATATCCTGAGCAGAAATCAGTTTGAAGTATTGACCTTGCAGCCAGATTTCAGAGGCATGTATCGTCAGGGGAATAACTTTTCCATTTACTGTTTTTTTAACTAATTGATTTTCCCCCACTTTAATGGATTGAAAGACTTTAGCGATTTCGTGCTCAGGATGAGGCAGGTCAGTGAGGTTTCTCGCAGTAGTGTTAGCCAGGTAGCTTCTCATTGATTGATTGATAAGGTGAATCTGATTACTATCATCAATACTGAGAATACCTACCCGAACATGTTCTACCAGAAGTGAAAGAAAGATGAATTGCGCTTCCTTATCTTCACTGATGGATCTGAACTTGTTGGTGATTTGATTAAAGACGATATATAGCTCATTAAATGTTTTGCCCTTTCCTTTTTCTGCGTAGGTAGTGGTGAAATCATTTTGTAAAAGTGCTGATAAAAAGGAGGTAAAGTCTCGGTTTGTCTTCTCCACATACCTTATCAATTCAGTGATTATTATTATCAGTGTGATCGCCACATAGATGCTTCGAAGAAATAATTCATTATAAAGACAATAGGTTAATACCCCTATTATCAAGGTTAAAATCAATACTCTTAGAATGATGTTGATTCTGAAATTTTTAAATGCCATATCGCTGCATTCTACGGTACAGTGATCCTCTGGAAAGGCCAAGTTCTTTGGCAGCATGGCTAATATTGCCATGGTGTTTCTTTATGGCATTTTTAATGGCCCAAGCCTCTACGGCTTCTAAATTATAATTATCGAAGGAGGGATTTTTATTATTATCAGACGAAAGAAATTGGAAATCATTTATTGTTAGGACTCCACTTTCATTCATAATCACTGCTCGTTCAATGGCGTGCTGTAACTCTCGAACATTCCCCGGCCAATCGTGTTTCTGAAGATGACTTTCTAAAGTGTTATCAATGGGTGATATATTCTTCTGATACTTCTTGCTATAGGACTTTAAATAGTGATTACTTAAAAGTAGAATGTCATCTGATCTTTCTCTCAAAGGAGGGATCGTTATCTCTACTGTGTTTATTCTGTAGAGTAAATCTTCCCTGAATTGATTTTGCTTTACCAGTTTTTGGAGGTTGCAATTGGTGGCGCAAATAATTCTTACATCCACATCGATGGGATTATTGGTTCCCACTCTCGTTACTTGTCTGCTTTGCAAAAAAGTCAACAACTTAGATTGCAGAGGCAAGGAAAGGTTTCCTATTTCATCCAAAAAAAGAGTGCCCCCGTTTGCTGCTTCAATTCTGCCAACGCGATCTTCCTTTGCATCGGTGAAGGCACCTTTTTTATGACCGAATAATTCACTTTCAAAAAGAAGCTCACTCAAGGCGCCAAGATCTACACTTATAAATACTTCATCCGCTCGATTTGATTTCCTGTGGATATTTCTTGCGATGACCTCTTTGCCGGTACCATTTTCGCCTAGTATTAGAATATCTGCATCTGTCCCACTTATTTTATCGACCATTTGCAATATCTCTCTCATGGGTGTAGCGTTTCCAATGATGGCAGGGTATTGACTATCCACCGCGGCTGTTATGGTTCTTTGTTTGGATTGGAGCTGACGTACTTTTCTTTTTTCAGTGCTTAGTGATACCGCATTGGCAATAGTGGTTTGAAGTTTTTCATTTTCCCATGGCTTTACAATAAAGTCCATTGCCCCTTCTTTGATGGCTTCTACTGCCAATTGGATTTCGCCAAAGGCAGTCATCAGGATTACCTGTGTTTCGGGATGGTTTTCTACCAGATGTCTCAGCAAAAAAAGGCCTTCGGTACTGCTGGTATCTCCTTGTCTAAAATTCATATCCAACAGCGCTACATCGAAATTGATTTGACGAGCTAAAGAAGGGATTCGTTTTGGATCATTGGTGGTGTGTATTTCAGTGTATTTCTGTTCCAAAAGGAGTTTTATGGATAGCAATACCATATCATCATCATCAGCAATTAATATTTTAGCATTTGATTTAGCCATGGTTCAAAAGTAGGAACTGTACTTATGAATTCAATAACTACTGTCCATTCATGGACAGGTGGGCGACACCCTTGGGCACTTGATGGCTATTGTTGAGTCAATATAATGCTTTCTACGGCTATGAGGATGCATTTTGCTATTTGGCATTGGCATTGCCAGTCTAGGGAACTGACGCTCAAAATTTTCAGATTATGATAAGGAACTACATCACGGTTGCACTTCGAAAATTTAAAAGACAAAAGTTTTATTCATTAGTCAATCTTTTCGGTCTTACGATAGGGTTGACAAGTGTAATTCTCATTATGCTATACGTGGTGGACGAATTGAGCTACGATAGATTTCATGAAAAATCGCATAGGATTTACCGCGTGGTTGAAAATCAGTTCTATGCTGGTCAACCAGTATTTCCTGTGGCAGTAACACCAGCCCCATTGGGTCCCGCGCTGGAAAAGGAATACGCTAACATTGAAAAAGGTACCAGGGTATGGAGTGCAGATCTCTCCTTTAAGGTTAATGATGAACTATTATACGAAGCGGGAATCTATGTAGATGAGTCATTTTTTGAAATCTTTTCTTTCGAAATAGTTGATGGTAATACCGCTTCCATGTTAAGTGAAGCAAATAGCATAGTGCTTACTGAAAAATTGGTAAAGAAGTACTTTTCTAGTGAAAACCCCATTGGTAAATTGTTAAGGGTGGGAGATAGGGAGTTGCAGGTGAGTGGTGTAATTAAAGATGTCCCCGATAACTCCCATATTCATTTTGATTTTTTGATTCCAATTGAAAATGCGTTGTTAAGAAATGAGAGGTTAAGGGACAACTGGGGTAACAATACAATGTATACGTATGTATTGGTTCAAGATGGAGCTGATATTACTGAACTTAATACACAGATAGTTGATAGAATAAAAAAGAACAATGAGCGTTCTACAACGGATATTTATCTTCAGCCATTAACGGATATCCATCTTGGAGCGGTTCATTTTACTGCAGATGCAAGGGGTAAAGGCAATATGCAGTATGTAGCCATTTTTCTAGTGGTTGCTATTTTCATTTTGGTCATAGCATGTATCAACTTTATGAATCTTGCCACAGCTCGGTCAATAAGCCGATCAAAGGAAGTTGGACTTCGGAAGTCAATTGGAGCGAATCGCCATCAGCTTGTTTTACAATTCCTGAGTGAATCAGTTTTTACTGCATTGATTGCTATGGCTTTGGCTATTCTATTGGTTGATCTTCTATTACCACAATTTAATTTATTAGCAGGCAAAACGCTTTCGCTTAATTTTTCTTCCAATTACCTATTGCTGTTTTACTTGTTGGGATTCTCTGTACTTACCGGGTTGGTGGCGGGAAGCTATCCGGCATTTTTCTTATCCTCATTTGAGCCAGCCAGTGTTCTGAAATCGAATGTGATGAGGAAATCGGGTGGGTCTTGGTTTAGAAAAGTACTTGTGGTGACTCAGTTTTGCATTTCAATGGTGATGATTGTGGGCACCATAGTAGTTTATGCGCAATTGGAATACATCCGTTCTAAAAATTTGGGCTACACCAAGGAGAATGTGGTAAAAATTCCTCGAATAAGTGATGACTATGTTTCTTTCAAAAATGAATTAATGTCCCAATCGGGGATCGTTGACGTAACTGCTGCCGACCAACATCCCGCCTATGTTGGTAACTCAACATCAGGTATAGAATGGGAAGGTAAAGGAGAAGACGAAAATATTTTAATTCATACGCTTATTGCCGATTTTGATTTTCTTGAAACGATGGGTATGAAATTGGAGAAAGGTAGAAGCTTATCCAAAGAGTATGGAACTGACTCTTCTTCGGTTATTCTCAATGAGGCTGCTGTGGAGATGATGGGTTTCAGTAACCCAATCGGGCAAAAATTAGAAGTAGGAATGCCTCAGCCTTATACGGTTGTGGGGGTTGTGAATGATTTTCACTTTAAATCGATTCACCAAAAGATTGAACCACTAGCCATATTTATTGGATTCAATATGAGATCGTATAATTACACTTTGATTCGGATGGAGGCGGGAGATCCAAAGGGAATTCTCGCTTCTATTGAGAATACATGGATGAAGTTCAATGCTGATAATGAATTCGCTTATACTTTTCTTGATGATGACTTTAATGCTGTATATAAGGCAGAGGAGCAGACTGGAACAATTTTTAAATATTTCTCTGCATTGGCGATAATAATTTCTTGCCTTGGGTTATTCGGGCTGGCTTCGTTTACGTTGGAGCAGCGAACCAAAGAATTCGGTGTCCGTAAAATTTTTGGAGCATCCATGATTCAGTTATTTTCTACGGCTTCAATTGGCTTCTTGTCGCTTGTATTAATAGCATTTGTCATATCTATACCCATATCCTGGTATTTTATCAACCAATGGCTTAATGGGTTTGCTTACCATGCTACGTTGGGTTATCAGTATTTTTTGTGGTCTGGATTGATTGCTATGGTGATAGCTTTATTGACGGTAAGTTATCAGGCGATAAAGTCGGCTCTGCTGAATCCTGTTGACAGTTTGAGACACGAATAGACCATTTTGGGTGAATTGCTGATCTCATTTTTACCGGGTACTTATAAGGAATAAACCCTTTTTTGGGGTACTTCTCCATTCATCTGTTATTTCGAACTCATTTATAAAATCCCCGTTATTCCTGAGTAATTTATCTATTTTTGGCGTTAATGAATTTTGCATTTCCTCAGTTTCTCTGGGCACTTACGGCTCTTTCTATTCCGATCATCATTCATCTTTTTAATTTTAGGAGAACTACTCGGATTTTCTTTTCGAACAATCGTCTGTTAAAGCAAATTAAAGAGGAGACTACTCAAAAAAGGAAATTGAAGCAATACCTGGTGCTCGCCTCCAGGCTTTTATTCATTTTGTTTCTCGTGCTGGCCTTTGCTCAGCCATTTTTACCAGCGAAAGAACAAGTTAGTGCAGCCAGGAATATCGTGCTCTACTTGGACAATTCGTTCAGTATGTCTGCCCAGGTGGGTGAGAAGACTCGTGCGCTGGACGCAGGAACAAGTTTTATAAGAGAGATCGTGGATTTATTCCCTCCTGATACACGCTATAAGTTGGTTACAAACGATTTTGCCCCCTTTTCAAATTCGTTTAAAACCCAAACAGAGATTTTAGATTTGCTTACACAAGTTCGACTTTCGGCAGTGTCTCGGTCATTGGAGGAAGTTGATAAAAGAATTGGTTCAGAAAAAAATGGAACTGATATATTTTGGATTTCGGACTTTCAAAAATCAACATCAGGTGTGAGTGGCAGTTTTCATGCTGACTCGGCCAGTCAATGGCATCTGGTTCCTGTGACCTTTGGACAAGCATCAAATATCTATGTGGATACCCTATATCTTGAAAACCCGTTTGTAATTGGTGGTGAGAAAAACACGGTAAATATCAGATTGCGAAATGTAGGATCTAAACAGACAGATGGACTTAATGTAAAACTCGTAGTCAATGACATTCAAATGGGGGCAGTTTCTGTTGACTTAGAACCAAATAGCTACGCAGAAGCAAGTTTTGATCTTACCCCTGGCATGCGAGGACTCAATCAGGCAAAAATTAGTTTTGCTGATTTCCCTATTAGTTTTGATAATGAATTTTACTTCACACTCAACTTCACGGAAACGATTAGGGTAGTTGAGATTAAAGGCAAAAAAGAGGATGCGTTTGTAGAACGTGTTTTTGGCAACGGTCAATTATTTAGCTATCGAGGTTTTTTGGCTGAAAATGTTGACTACAGTTTGTTGGCACAGGCTGACCTTATTATTCTGAATGGCTTGGATGCTATTGATGCGTCACTGTCTGCCACTATAACTTCCAACATGGATAATCTTGGATCGCTGCTTATTATCCCTGGTGAAAGACCAGACCTTAATGCATATAAGCGATTATTGCCTTTTCAGAATCTTAGTCTGGCTGTCGCTTCAGAAATGGCTGAATTGGATCGGCCTGATTTTCAAAATCCATTCTTCGAAAATGTGTTTGAAGAAAAATCCCCTGCTATGGAAATGCCAAGTGCCATACCATTGTTGGATTGGGGACTCGACAGGAGTGCAATTCTTAAGTTCAGAACGGGCAAAGCTTTCTTATCACAGAGTAACAAGACATTTGTATTGTCAAGCCCGCTGCAACGGAACTACACGAATTTTTATAATCATGCGCTATTTGTGCCTGTGATGTATCGAATTGCGGCAGCCTCTAAGAGAGCTGAGCAAAGCCTCTATTATACATTAGCCAATGATTTAATCTCACTTCGTGCAGATAGTATTTATGGGGAGGAGCCTATTCGTTTGGTGGGCGGCCAGGAGATTGTACCTCCGCAGCGAAGAGTTGGGGATCGATTTTTTCTAGAAATGCCTAAATTTTCAATGAATTCGGGCTTTTATACGGTTCAATACCAAAAAGATACCCTTAATATGTTAGCCGTTAATTTGGATAAAAGTGAATCAGATTTGACCCAGTATGGGCCGGACCAGATCAGGGAGTTGTTTGGAGGGGGAGATCATGTTACAATGTTTCAAAGCACCAGCCTTGAAAGTTTCAGCAACGAAATAAAAGAGAGATATTTGGGTACTCCATTGTGGAAGTATGCGATTATTTTGGCCCTACTCTTCCTAATGGCTGAGGTTTTATTCATACGCTTTTTAAAGTAAATTAGTGAGAGTCTCAATCACTCCTGAACCAACCACAGAATGAAGATACTCATACAGTCTGCTACTATTAGTGACCCTAACTCATCGCACCATTTAAAGAAGAAGAATATTCTCATTCAAAATGGCAGAATAGTTGAGATTACTTCAAAAAAGATTGCTGCAGATAAAGTGATTGAGGCAGAGGGAATGATTCTCTCTACAGGTTGGATCGACTTAGGTACATTTGTCGGAGACCCTGGTTTAGAGTATAAAGAGGATCTTGATTCTGCAGGTAAGGCAGCGGCTTCGGGAGGGTTTACTGAGATTGTAATGCTTCCTAATACGGTGCCTACAGTGCAGAGTAAAAACGAGGTCAACTACATTACCAAAGGAAACGATAATCGGTTAGTTCAAATTCATCCGATTGGTGCCGTTACCCTGAAAAATGCGGGAGAGGAATTGACAGAAATGATCGATCTGAATGCTTCCGGGGCAGTGGCCTTTAGCGATGGTTTAAAGCCAGTATGGAATACCGATATTTTACTGAAGTCGTTGCAGTATCTTCAGAAATTTGACGGACTGCTGATCAATCATCCAGAAGATATTTGGTTGAATATGTTTGGCCAAATGAATGAAGGAAAGAACAGCACTATTTTGGGATTAAAAGGAATGCCAAAGATTGCCGAGGATTTGGCGGTGGGTCGAGACATTGAGCTGCTTGGTTATTCAGGAGGTAGACTTCACTTTTCCAGATTGTCTTCTGCCAAGGCGTTGGATCTGGTGAGGGCAGCAAAAAAGAAAAAACTAAATTTGACTTGTGACATTGCTGCTTATCAGGCTTTACTTGATGATTCATTGCTGGAGGATTTTGATACCAATTATAAAGTGAATCCACCCCTCAGAGAGAAGGCTGATTTGGATGCATTAATAGCAGGACTAAAAGATGGAACAATCGATGTATTGACTTCGGGGCATTTGCCGCAGGACACGGAAAGTAAAGTGCTGGAATTTGACCATGCTGATTTTGGAATCATTAATCTGCAAACATTTGCATCACAACTTGCGAGCCTTTCTAAATATGTAGATGTCCACGACTTGATTACCAAAGTAACAATGACTCCCCGTAAACTACTTAAGTTACCTATTCCTACCATTGAAGAAGATGAGAGGGCTAACCTTACCCTTTTCAGTCCCAATGAAAAATGGGTTTTTACGGAAGAGTCTAATCGTTCTAAATCCAAAAATTCTCCGTGGTTAGGGAAGGGAATTGTGGGAAAGGCCAAGGCCGTGTTTAACAATTCAAAGCACTGGATGGATGCTTAATTTTTCTAAATGGCCTCCTTTGCTCAGAGTGCCTCTGCGATATGGTTTGGTAGCAGGTGTATTGGGTTTTATTCTTCTGCTTATTCTTTATTATACCAACCATCATCCCTTTGTTATACCAATATATGTTGATTTTCGCATAGCCCTGTTTTCTATCGTCTTTGTATTTGCTTTAAAGGAACTGAGGGATTACTACTATGAGGGTATTTTACATTTTTGGCAGGGGATGCTGGCAACGCTATTCATTACTTCCATTTTTGCTTTGATTGTAAGTTCTTGTTTATACTTTTTTGCCACTAATAATCAAGAATTTGTTCAATCGTACATTGATCTATCGCTGTTGCAGATTCAGGCATTTGCAGATGAGGATATCGATAGGATTGGAAGGGATGTTTATGAGTCAGGGATTGCCTCTTTAAAGGAAGCAGATGCCTCTTTTTTGGCCATTCGCTACTTCTGGCAGTCCTTTATTATTAGCTTTTTTTTAAGCATAATAATATCTGTAATTTTGAGGAGGCAGCCAAAACTCTGATTTTTTATGGAAACAGAAAATATTAATCAGGAGGACACTATCCCTCCAACCCTATTTCAGCATGCCCTTAGGTGGGGGCTAATCGTAGGTTTAACTAGCGGAATATTATCATTGCTTCTTTATGCGGTTGATTATTCCTTATTGGCGGATTGGAAGGTGGGGCTATCGCTATTTGCGATTTATATTGGACTAACAATCTATTCAGGAATAAGCTACAGGAAGGAGTCCGGTCCGTATCTTCCATTTGGTAAAGCTTATCAGCATGGTTTTTTGATTTTCGTTGTTTCCGGATTAATAGCAACTGTTTTTAATATCCTTTTATTTCAGGTCATTGACTCAGACCTGGGAGGGAAAGTAACTGAGGTAGCTATTGAGAAAACTGCTGAGATGATGAATAATTTTGGTGCACCCCAAGATCAAATTGATAAAGCAATAGATGATACTCGTGAGCGAATGGCCAATCAGTATACTTTGATAGGTCAATTCAAAGGATATGGCTTCATTATCATCGTCTCTGCCATACTTGCCTTGATTACAGGATTAATAGTTAGAAAGTCGGAGCCTGTATTCGACAAATAAATATTTATAAGCTGGTATAACAATCCAAGATAAAGTGAAAGGTGTAGATGTAAGTATTATCATTCCAGCAAAAGATGAGGAAGAATCTCTTCCGGAGCTATGTCAATGGATTGTCCGTGTAATGGATGAGGCCGAATTGTCTTTTGAGGTCTTGTTCATTGATGATGGTAGTGCTGACAACACTTGGACTGAAATACTTAAGGCCAACTTGATGAACCCTGCTTTTAAGGGAATTAAGTTCAATCGGAACTTCGGTAAATCTGCAGCATTGCATACGGGTTTTAAAGCGGCAAAAGGCAATGTGGTCATTACTATGGACGCAGACCTTCAGGATAGTCCTGATGAAATACCAGAGCTGTATAAGATGATAACCGAGGGCGGTTTTGATTTAATTTCAGGATGGAAAAAGAAACGTCACGATCCAATTTCGAAAACTATCCCTTCTAAATTCTTTAACTACGTCACCAGGGTAATGACGGGTATTAGGCTCCATGATTTTAATTGCGGACTAAAGGCATACAAATCCATTGTAGTGAAGAATATCAGTGTGTATGGTGAGATGCATCGCTACATACCTGTTATTGCTAAATGGGCTGGTTTTAGCAAAATAGGTGAAAAGGTAGTGGAGCACAGAGAGCGGAAGTATGGGGTAACTAAGTTTGGACTCGAACGCTTTGTTAAAGGTTTCCTTGATTTGCTTTCCATCATGTTTGTAGGAAAATTCAGAAGAAACCCGATGCATTTTTTTGGGAGCCTTGGAATCGTTTCATTTCTATTTGGTTTTGGCTTTACTGCAAAAATATTTTATGATAAAATAGACGCATTATTCCTCTCTAAAATTCCTCTAAAAAGGGATATTACTGATCAACCTATCTTTTTCCTTGCCCTTGTGGCCGTTGTTATTGGTGTTCAACTCTTTCTTACCGGTTATTTGGCGGAAATGATAGCCATGCAGTCACTTTCAAAGCGAGATTATCTCGTAATCGAGAAAGTAGGCATTAAAGACCTGGTTCATTCTGAGCAAAACCCGCTCATGGTCACTTCATAATTTAGTAACCATAACTAATTGAAATTTATTGAAACAATTTGTCGCCTATTGCGATTAAGGAGGAGTATTAACAAGTATTCATGAAGCAATTTAGTCTCGTTCTCATATTCTTTATTTCTTTCACCTCTCTGGTAAATGCTCAGAACAAGCTCACCATCAATGGTTATGTAAAAGATGCATCCAATGGTGAAGCATTAATTGGAGCAACTGTATACGTTAAAGAAATTAGCAATGGAGTAATTACCAATGTTTATGGGTTTTATTCAATAACCCTTGACCCTGGGAACTATACAGTAAACTATAGTTACGTAGGCTATAGTACAATATCAAGAGATATCGCGCTGACTAAAAATCAGGAGATCAATATTGATCTGGTGGTGGAAAGTGAGGAATTGGACGAGGTAGTGGTCACTGCAGATCGTGAGCAGGCCAATGTGGAGAATATGGAAATGAGTACCAATAAACTCGATATCCGTACCATATTGAAGGTACCCACCTTCTTAGGAGAGGCAGATGTTTTTAGGAGCATATTGTTATTGCCTGGAGTAAGTACAGTGGGTGAGGGGGCCTCTGGCTTTAATGTGAGGGGAGGTAGTGTGGGGCAAAACCTGGTATTGTTGGATGAGGCTCCAGTTTACAACTCTTCTCATCTTTTTGGTTTCTTTTCTGTATTTAATCCAGATGCAGTGAAAGACACTAAACTTTATAAAGGTGCCATCCCATCCCGTTATGGCGGACGACTGGCTTCACTTCTTGATGTGAGAATGAAAGAGGGGAATAGTAAAGAATTTGAGGCGAATGGTGGTATTGGCTCATTATTTAGCCGCTTAGCGATAGAAGCTCCCATTATAAAAGACAAATCTTCATTTATCGTTGCTGCAAGACGATCTTATATTGACGTAATCGCCCGGCCTTTTGTGCCATTGTTGAAGGATGGTGGAGCGCTTAATTTCTATGACCTTACACTAAAATCCAACTATACTTTTAACAGAAAGAACAAACTATATGCATCAGGCTATTTTGGTAGAGATGTATTTCTCTTCGATGCCAATCAGGGATTTAGTTGGGGAAATACAACCGGTACTTTACGGTGGAATCACTTATTCAATGAGCGACTATTCTCAAACCTGACCTTCGTCTATAGCAATTATGATTATAAACTCCAGTTTGGTGAGGACGATCGCGATAGTTTTAAATGGAACTCCTCTATTTCTAACTTCATCTTAAAGCCACAGTTCACCTACTTTATTAATAGCAATAATGAGTTAGACTTTGGAGGGGAGGCAATTTATTATTCATTTGAACCTGCCAATGCAGTAGGTGTATCTAACGGAGATATTATTGATATAAGTTTAGATAAGAAATACAACCTTGAAACTGCTCTTTATGTAGGAAACAGACAGACCATTAATGATGTACTTTCCGTTGAATATGGCTTGCGTTTTTCACATTTTCAATCCTATGGCCCAGGTAAGTCGTATCAATACAATGATACAATTCCTGGCTTGCGAAAAACCCCAATCGGATTTGAGGAATTCAAAGAAGGAGAGTCAATTGCTGATTATAATAATTGGGAGCCGCGTGCCTCATTTAGAATTCAATCAAGCCCTACAAGTTCTGTAAAGGGAAGTTATAATCGGATGTCACAGTACCTTCATTTGATTTCAAACACTACCGCATCCAATCCATTAGATGTGTGGGCACCCAGTTCAAAAATGATTAAACCTGAGATTGGTCAGCAATTTACACTCGGTTATTTCAAAGATTTGGGGAAGGAGCGTACATACGAAATTTCAGTGGAGGGATACTATAGAGCCACGGAAAACCAAATTGATTACATCGATGGAGCAGATTTGTTGATCAATGAATTTTTAGAAGGGGAGTTATTGAGTGGAAAAGGTCGTGCATATGGAATCGAGACCTATTTTCAGAAAAAGAAGGGAAGACTGAGCGGTTGGATAAGTTATACTTTGGGTAGAACGGAATTACAGGTCACGGGTATCAACCGTGGTGAATGGTACCCTACAAGATATGATCAGTTGCATAATCTGAAAATAGCTGCTTTTTATGATATCAATGAGAGATGGTCTGTGTCTTCGGATTTTGTATTTGTGAGTGGAACACCAACAACATTCCCAACATCCAGATTTGTGTTACAAGATATTTTGATCCCTTATAATTCGAATGGATCGAGGAGTAATGTTCGTTTACCCAGTTATAATAGATTAGATGTTTCTTTCCGTTTGGAAGGTAAAAAAGTGAGAAAGGGAAAGGAAAGAAAGAATACGGATTACTGGGTGTTTTCTCTATACAACGTATATGGTAGAAAGAACCCATTCTCTATCTACTTTTCTCAACGTGATGAGCGTACACCACAAGGAACCCCCATTAACTCTCAGGCTACTCAATTGTCTATCATAGGTACAGTAGTGCCTTCAGTTTCATACAATTTTAGATTCTAACATGAAAAAGCAGTTATATACATTTTTTATAATGAGTGTCTCCGTATTGGCGGCAGGCCTTCTTTTTTCTTCTTGTGAGGACGAAATATCTCCTGAATTGGAGAAAGCTGATCCAATTTTGGTTATTGATGCATGGCTCACTGATATTCCGGGTAGTCAGGTAATAACTATTACCGAAACACAGCCTTATTTTGATAAAGCACTGCCTCCCGGTGTATCAGGTGCTACCGTTTCTGTTGTCGATAATGAAGGAAATACTTTTCTATTTCAGGAAGATGCCGCAGTCAAAGGAAATTATGTATGGACCCCAATTGCCAGCGAAGTTATTGGTACAATAGGACGTACTTTTAATTTAGTAGTTGAGGTTGGAGGTGAAACCTTTGTAGCGTCATCAAGAATGGGAAGGGTACCCACGATAGACAGTTTGACTTTTACTTTTGAGGAAAAGAATTCGATCACACCTGATATGTATTTGGCTGAATTCTGGGCTAGAGATTTTACGGGACCAAATGATACTTATCGGATAAAAGCATGGAAGAACGGTGTTTTATTGAATAAGCCCAGTGAATTAAATCTGGCGTATGATGCTGGTTTTTCAGCAGGTGGAAATTTTGATGGTGTTGTTTTTGCCACACCTATACGACAAGGAGTCAATCCATTTGAGGAGGATGACAACAACGAACTACTTTCTCCTTATATGCCCGGAGATTCCATTTATGTGGAGTTGCATTCGATTACACTGGAAGCTTTTAACTTTTTAAGCGAAGTAGCTATCCAAACGAATCGTCCTGGTGGTTTTTCTGAATTGTTTGCAACACCGCTGTCCAATGTCTCTACAAACATTTTTAATGAGAACCCAAACGGAAAACCAGTACTTGGTTTCTTTAATGTAGCTTCTGTTTCTGCCTTGGGTAAAAAATTCGAAGAATAAGAGTGGGTTTATAGTTTTCTGCGTGAACTAAATAACACCTATCTTTGTAATTGAATTGCGTTCATTGATAATGGTTGTACTTATTATCCATTGACGAAACCTACTCATTAATAAGAAAATGGGGCCGACCGGTTTTGACAGGATGTGTGAGTGCGTATGCCAGCATGCAGGCTCATGGGGTGAGAGCCTTAAAAGATAGTCCTAAAACCATACTTGGCGAGTCTAACTACGCCTTGGCTGCTTAATCTAACGTATCGTTAGATAAGTTTGTCTCCGATAAGATCGGAGAGGCCAACATCGCTCACCGCCTTTGTTCTGCAGGAGGTGAATATGCGGTGTCGTTTGTCGGAACTGCTCTGTGTGACGTTACTAAACACAGCTAAGACATAGTGACTAAGGAGAAGTTGAGGTTGTTGACTGCCTTGCTCCTCCCGACAATCAAAGTTAACTAAGCATGTAGAATCTACGCGTTTATCTTCTCTGGACCAGAGTTCGATTCTCTGCGGCTCCACAAAAAAAAGGTTAGCATCTGCTAACCTTTTTTTATTTGATAAAGTTTAAACTTTATCTCTTTTTCTTGGCAGCTTTCTTTTTAGTTGCCTTCTTCTTAGTTGCCTTCTTGGCAGTCTTCTTCTTAGCAGCCTTTTTCTTTACTGCTTTCTTAGCAGTTTTTTTCTTAGCGGCTTTTTTCTTAGCAGCTTTCTTTGCTGGTCTTTTCTTTGCTGCTTTTTTCTTAGCAGCTTTCTTAGCTTTCTTTGCCATAGCTTTTTGTGTTTTTAATTAAACATATTTAACAAATACGCTTTGAAATAAGTAACTAAATACTTAAAAACCAAAAAAATACCACTTTTGTTTTCTTGCGTATGATTTCTTTGCAATGAAAGTGAATAGAAAAACATTCTCTTATGATCATAAAAAAAATATTTTATGAGACTTGAATTTAAAATTCGCTGGATGATGTAGTGTGTTGAATTTACTTTACTTCAAGTAGTACTATAAGTATGTTGGTGTTGGTGTTAAATATTTTGATTAGCTGTAAAACAGCTGTAGACAATCAAAAAACAGCTTTTTATGTTCCTTTGAAGCAAAGGAAAAACTATTAGTGTTTAGCTTTTCAACGTGCAAATAGTTGTCGACAGTAGGTGAATGAATGAGTATTATGTTTTTCAGGTAGTAAAAAAATAATAAATCGTTCAAGTCTGTTTTATCTAAATAACGTTTTATCACGTCTAGAAAAAAAATTTGTATTGATATGAAGATTTTTTTCAATTTCAGGTCAATCTCTACTCATTTTTTTGAAATAGTGCTCCCTGCCGGGCAATTACATGGTCAGCTGCAAAGCAATAAATAACATGGTTTCGGAGATTTTTGAATTGAAATAAAGACGTAAATTTGTAACATCGATTGTTACTGGCTCCGTATTTCAATGGATAGAATTTCAGATTCCGATTCTGAAGATGCAGGTTCGATTCCTGCCGGGGTCACTACTTAATTTGCGTTACATAAACCTCCACAATTGATTGGTGGTTCTCCATCTGCTTTCTTTTTGTGAATTTGGATTTTTATCAACTTAAATAGCTGCCGCTAAGGTTTGGTACAGCACGAGCGCGATTGTACTTTTATCATATTACATCTTACTCAGATCATGACATCAACAGAATTTAGAAAGGCTGCGCACGAATTAGTAGACTGGATGGCTGATTATATGGATAACGTAGGTGATTATCCTGTAAAGCCGGATATCAAGCCAGGTGATATAAAAGTTCAACTGCCATCCTCAGCACCAGAGCAGGGGGAGGAGTTTCAATCCATTTTTTCCGATTTTAATAACATCATTCTTCCAGGGATTACTCATTGGCAGCATCCACAATTTGCAGCTTACTTCCCTTCGGGAACCAGCGGCCCCTCTGTACTTGCAGAGATGTTGTCGTCAACTATGGGTGCACAGTGTATGATTTGGCTTACTTCTCCATCGGCTGAAGAGCTGGAGGAGCGAATGATGGAATGGGTGAGAGACATGCTCGGTCTTCCTAAGGAGTTCATTGGGGTAATACAAGATAGTAGCTCATCGTCTACACTGGTGGCGTTGCTCACTGCACGAGAGGCCCATACTCATTATGCTATCAACAAGGCAGGGTTCGAAGGGAAGGGTAAATTTAGAGTTTACACTTCTGAGCAGGCACATTCATCAGTGGACAAAGGTGTGAAGATTGCAGGTTTCGGTATTGAGAATTTAGTGAAGATTGAAGTAGATGACAGCTTTGCGATAATCCCGGATGCATTAGAGTCCGCAATTAAAAATGACCTGGAGGCAGGTTATATTCCTTTATGTGTGGTCTCTACCATTGGAACTACAAGTTCAACAGCAGTAGATCCCGTGCGGGCTATTGGTGAAATATGTGCCAAGTACAAATGCTGGCATCATATCGATGCCTCCTATTCTGGGGCAGCACTATTAATACCTTCTATGAGGTGGATGAGTGATGGAGTAGAGTTGGCAGATAGTTTTGTATTCAATCCTCATAAGTGGATGCTGACCAATTTTGATTGCTCTGCCTATTTTGTAAAAGATAAAAAAGCGCTGATTAACACTTTTAGTATTCTTCCTGAATATCTTAAAACTCCTCAAGATCATTTGGTCAATAACTATCGAGATTGGAGTATTCCATTAGGTAGGAGGTTTAGAGCGCTGAAACTTTGGTTTGTTATTAGGAGCTACGGAGTAGATGGCCTTAGAAAAATAATTGAAGATCATATTAACATTGGACAATGGTTGAAGAAGGAGATAGAAAAGGAAAGGGATTTTGAGATATTGGCACCAGTTCCCGTCAACTTAATCTGCTTTAGATATCATCCGGCCGGAATGACCAATGAGGAGGAGCTCAATAGAATTAACACTATCCTGTTAGAAGGCCTCAATCAAACGGGTAAAATACTTTTGACACAAACAAAGCTTAACGGTAAGTATACAGTGCGATTTGTGTCAGGTAACTCAAATACTTCATTGGAGGAGGTGAAAAAGAGTTGGGATATGATTACTGATTTTGCTAGAAAAATTAAAATATGATTTCTGTTGTAGGTATTCCATTTGATGAATTCTCTTCTTTTATGCGGGGTCCTGCACAAGCACCTCCAAAAATTAGGGACGCGTACCATTCCGATTCTGCCAATTACTTTACGGAAGGACTGGTCGATTTAAAAAACCACAATGGCTGGCAAGATGAGGGGGACCTTACGTTGCCAGAAGGTGTTGAGGCGATAACTGCGATTAAAGAATCAATCTCTACTCTTCTGAGCAAGTCTGACAAGGTTTTGTCTTTAGGCGGAGATCATTCAGTTACTTACCCAATAGTAAAAGCTTTTGCTGAGAAGTTTGGTAAGCTAAACATACTTCACCTGGATGCTCATGGAGATCTCTATGATAACTTTGAGGGTAATAAGTACTCTCATGCTTGTCCGTTTGCTAGAATTATGGAAGAGGGTCTTGCAAGTAGGCTGGTGCAGATGGGGATTCGTACTATGAATACACACCAGGCTGAGCAAGTAAAACGTTTTGGTGTAGAAGTAATTGAAATGAAGGATTGGAGTTCGGATATTCGATTTCAATTTGACGGCCCTGTTTATATATCTTTGGATTTAGATGCCATCGATCCTGCTTTTGTGCCAGGTGTTTCACATCACGAACCGGGAGGTTTTACTACAAGGGAAATTTTGTCCATCATTCAGAGCATTAAAGGAAATGTGGTAGGTGCGGATCTGGTTGAGCTGAATCCAACGCGCGATCAATCGGGTGTTACTGCTATGTTGGCGGCTAAATTATATAAAGAGTTACTTCATTTGCTTTTGAAAAACTAATTAGGCTTTTATGTCTAAAGACCTTTTTTCTGGTCACGCAAAAAATTACGCAGCATTCCGTCCTGAGTATCCTCAAACACTTTATGATTTCATTTACCAATTCGTGGAGCAATTTGATAATGCCTGGGATTGTGGAACAGGAAACGGACAAGTGGCCAGAGTTTTGGCAAAATCCTTCAAACAGGTAAAGGCATCGGATATCAGTTCCCGACAAATTGAAAACGCTTCTACTGCTGCTAATATTGAGTACCATCTTTCGGGAGTAGAACAAACTGATTTTGCGAGCGATAGCTTTGATCTCATCACAGTTGGGCAGGCCATTCACTGGTTTGATAGAGAGAAATTTTATACAGAAGTAAGTAGAGTAGGGAAACTAGGCGCTATTATAGCAGCCTTTGGTTACAACCCGGTTCGTTTTTCACCACCTTTTGATGAGGCACTTAACCGTTTTTATTTTGATGTCATCTACCCTTATTGGGACACCGAACGAAAGGTGGTTGAAGATCAATATCAATCTATTTCATTTCCTTTTGAGGAAATTGATGCCCCGGATTTTAGGACAAACCTGGAATGGTCCATAAAGGACTTGCATGGTTACATCACTACTTGGTCAGCCGTTCAACACTTTATAAAGCAAAACGGATTTAATCCTGTAGATGAGTTTGTGGAGGGAATTAGGCCACTCTGGAAAAAGGAAACGGAATCTGTTTATTTTCCAGTATTTTTAAGACTGGGTCGCATAAATAAGTAACACATGAAAAAACTTCTATCCCTAACCCTTTGCTCCCTTTTAATTGGTGCCTGTAGTCAAAATCGTTTCGATGTTATCATAAGAAACGCGCAAGTGATTGATGGCAGTGGCTCCCCTTCTTTTATTGGAGACGTTGGTTTTAACGCGGACACCATTGCAGCAGTTGGAGATTTATCAAAAGCTATTTCTGAAAAGGAGATCAATGCAACGGGTTTGGTTTTAGCTCCTGGTTTTATTGACACGCATAGCCATCATGATAGGGGCATGTTTGAAAGCAGAGATTTGTTGGCACTCACTAGCCAGGGCGTTACTACAATGATTGTTGGGCAAGATGGCGGGTCGCAGTTCCCCTTAACAAAGTTGACCAGTAGGCTAGATAGTACACCAGTAGCCATCAACGTAGGGTCTTATACTGGGCACAATACACTAAGAAGAATGGTTTTGGGTGAGAAATATCAAAGAGAGGCTACCCAAGAAGAGGTAGATCAAATGAAGAAGATGTTGGCGCAAGACATGAAGTCAGGATCGTTGGGGTTGTCTACAGGTTTGGAATATGATCCTGGCATTTATTCCAATAAAAAAGAAGTACTTGAATTAGCTGATATAGTAGCTCAGTATAATGGAAGATACATTAGTCACATGCGCAGTGAGGATCGTTATTTCTGGGATGCATTAAAAGAGATCATCAACATTGGGAAGCAGAGTGGGGTGCCTGTTCAGATTTCTCATGCTAAGCTGGCTATGAAAAGCCTGTGGGGGCAATCAAACAAAGTGATTGAGATATTGGATTCAGCCAGAAATTCAGGAATAGACATTACTGCTGATATTTATCCTTACCCGTACTGGCAATCCACCATGACGGTGTTGTTTCCGGAGCGGAATTTTAAGGATAGAGCGGCAGCAAGCTTTGCGTTATCTGAGTTAACAACTCCTGAAGGCGTTCTTATTGGAGATTATTCACCTATTTCGGAGTACATAGGTAAAACTTTAGCAGAAGTGGCATCCATTAGAAAAACCGATCCTGTACAAACCCTTATGGATTTAATTGAAATCGTTGAAAAGCAAGATGGAGATGAGAGTATTATTGCTACGAGTATGACTGAGGAGGATATAAAGCGCATTATGAAATGGCCCTATACAAATATTTGTTCTGATGGCACCACAGAAGGACTTCATCCGCGTGGGCATGGGTCATTCACCAAAATATTGCGACATTATGTTAATGAGGAACACACGTTGTCATTAGAAGAAGCAATACATAAGATGACCCAACAAGCAGCAACGAATTTAAATTTGAAAAAAATAGGCGAGATTAAGCCTGGATATTATGCTGATCTGGTATTGTTTGATCCTGTTTCGGTTGCGGATAAAGCTACTTCCGATCAACCCCATGCTTTGTCTACTGGAATAATGAGCGTAATTGTAAATGGTGTTGAAGTGCTTAATGAAAGCGGTTCCACTCATCAATTTTCGGGTAGAACAATAAGAAGGGAGAACTAGGTACTCAAAGAAATAATTTCAGTATGGAACAGGAAACTAAAGAGGAAAAAGTACCTAAGAAAACGTTGGGAAAAACCCTTCGCCAGCTCCTCAGTTATCAGTTTAATCTGGGCTTTGACAAATCTCAGGAAGATCAAATCGTAGAGGATATTCGTACGAGCGTTGAGTTTCGTGGAATGAACCTTTGGGTGTTGATCTTCGCGATCTTCATCGCCTCCATCGGCCTCAATATGAACTCTACAGCAGTTGTAATTGGGGCAATGTTAATTTCACCTTTGATGGGGCCTATCATTGGCTTGGGAGTAGGAGTAGGAATTTATGATTTTGCGCTTATAAAACGAGCATTAAGAAACCTGGGTGTAGCTACTGTAATAAGCCTGATTGCTTCTACTGTTTATTTCTTGATGACTCCACTCAGTGATGCCAGTTCTGAATTGCTTTCCAGAACAACACCCACGATTTGGGATGTGTTCATTGCTTTCTTTGGCGGGTTAGCAGGAATAATTGCCTATACCAACAAACAAAAAGGAAATGTTATTCCTGGTGTGGCCATTGCTACTGCACTGATGCCACCGCTTTGCACCGCTGGATATGGCATTGCAACTGGCAACTGGCCTTTCTTTCTTGGCGCTTTCTTCCTCTATTTCATCAATAGTATTTTCATAGCGATTGCAACTTACTTGATGGTAAAGTACCAACGCTTTTCACTGTATAGTTTTGTGGATGCCCATACAGAAAGAAGGGTAAGAAGATACATTGCACTGGTCGTGATCTTAACCATCGGGCCGAGTGTTTTTATGGCTTATCAGATTGTGACTAAAACCTTCTACGAACAAAGTGCTCTTAATTTTATTAATACCGAATTTAACCTGCCCGAAACTCAAATCGTTAGCCGCTCCATTGATTCCAAGGAGAAAAAGATTGAATTATTGCTCTTTGGAGAAAAATTGGATGATGATATGTTGGCCATTATAAAAGACAAAATGGCTATTTATGGACTTACTGAAACAGAACTAAAAATCCGTCAAAATGTAGATAAGGCTGATCCTATAGATTATAATGCTATTAAAACGGGTGTACTGGAAGATTTGTATAAGAATACGGAAAAAAACCTGCGTCAGCGTGATCGCGTAATTGATTCTTTACAAAAGGAATTGGAAAAAGTGAAACCGGAAACTTGGCCAATTAAAAGTATGACGGATGAATTAAGTATTGTAGTAAGTCCAGTGGAAGAACTTTCTATCTCTCCTTCTATCTATTACAAAGCTGACGATAATAAATATGACACGGCCTTGACTGCCTATTTAAAGATGAAGCGTAGACCCAACGCTTCTCAGATTAAAAAAATAACAAGTTGGCTTAAGGCACGAATGCAAAATGATTCAATAAGGGTAATTCTACAGTAACTTACAGGCGCTATCGGCTGTCTTAGCGTAATTGTGCTTCATAATTTCGCACTGATTATGTAGATTAAATTCTTAAACCCTCTTCTATGAAAAGAATATCCATAATTCTCCTACTTATTGTCTGTATTCTGTCCTGTAAAAAAGAAGAATACGATGTTATTATCCGTCAGGGAACTGTTTATGATGGGACTGGTGCAGAAGGAAAGGTAACTGATATTGGTATCAATGCAGATACAATTGCAGTGATTGGCGATTTATCAAAGGCTGTTGGTAAAAAGGAGATCGATGCCAAAGGCCTTGCAGTGGCCCCAGGCTTTATTAATATGCTTAGCTGGGCGGTTGAGAGTTTAATTATTGATGGTAACTCACAAAGCGATATCAGACAAGGGGTCACCTTGGAGGTGTTTGGAGAAGGTGGATCGATGGGGCCAATCAATGAAGAAATGAGAAAGGGGATGCTGGATGATATGAGGCGAAACCCAGACTACGCATACGATATCGATTGGACTACATTGGATGAATACCTGCAATCGTTAGTGAAAAGAGGAATCTCACCCAACGTAGCTTCTTTTATAGGAGCTACCACCGTACGAATTCATGAACTTAATTATGACAATAGATTGCCCAACGAAGAAGAGCTTGCGAGAATGCAGGATTTGGTACGCAAAGCCATGGAGGATGGCGCCCTGGGTGTGGGCTCATCTCTGATTTATGCGCCTGCGAATTATTCCAATACGGAAGAATTGATTGCACTGAATAAAGTGGCTGCAGAATATGGGGGAATGTACATCACACATATGCGTAGCGAAGGCAATGGAATCTTTGGAGCAGTGGATGAAACCATTCGTATTGCCAGGGAAGCGGGATTGCCCGCAGAAATTTATCATCTCAAAATGGCAGGTTCTGAAAACTGGAATAAATTAGATTCAGTTCTGGCTATGATTGATGCAGCTAATCAGTCAGGACTGAAGATAACTGCCGATATGTATACCTACCGAGCAGGAGCAACAGGATTGGATGCAGCCATGCCACCCTGGTTGCAGGAGGGAGGACTTCAGGAGTGGATCAAGAGAATGAAGGATCCTCAAATCAGGAAGAAAGCTCTAGCTGAGATGAGAAAGCCATCAGATAAATGGGAGAATTTATTACTCATGTCCGGTGGAGCTGAAAATGTGCTATTGCTAGGATTTGCTAACGATTCACTCAGACAGTTTACTGGAAAAACATTAGCGGAGGTAGCGGCTATCCATGGAAAATCTCCAGAAGAAACTGCAATGGATTTAGTAATGACGGACAGTACAAGAGTGGGTACCGCTTATTTTATGATGAGTGAAGAAAATATAAAAAGACAAATTGCTTTGCCTTACTTAAGTTTTGGTTCAGATGCTGGATCACCGGCAACGGAGGGAGTTTTTCTTAAATCCAACGATCACCCACGGGCGTATGGTAATTTCTCACGATTACTTGGTAAGTATGTAAGGGATGAAAAAGTTATCCCTATGCATGAAGCTATCAGGAAATTGACCTCGCTGCCCGCAAGTAATTTGAAAATTCAAAAAAGAGGGACCCTAACTCCTGGCTATTATGCTGATGTTGTAGCTTTTGATCCTGCGAAAATTCAGGACCATGCCACCTTCGAGCAACCCCATCAGTACAGTACGGGCATGGTGCATGTGTTTGTCAACGGTGAGCAAGTGCTAGCTGACGGTGAGCATACTGGAGCACGACCTGGCAGAGTAGTGAGAGGGCCTGGATGGAAAGGAGAACATTAATATTTAACTATGAAAGTTAAAAAGAGCTCAGAGGACATCTCTGAGCTCTTCTTTTTTATCAAATACGGATTTGGCAAAGGGACACAATGGAAGGATTTTAATCTTTTTATTTCGAGCAAATTCAACAGCTGCCTTTACTAGCTGTAAACCAACTCCTTTGCCTTTCAGCTCTTCGCCTACTTCTGTGTGATCAATGATAATAAGGTTGTCGCCAGCCTTGGAATAAGTCATTTCAGCCAATGCAGGATCGCCTACATAGAAAGAACCTTTTGTATCAGTCTCTTTGTGTAGAATTTCCATTACTTGGCGTAAGCAACACTTCGCATTTCGCGAATTACAGTCACCTTAATCTGCCCAGGGTATTGCATGTCGTGCTCTATCTTTTGAGAGATGTCGAAGCTAAGTTGACTGGCGCGCTCGTCAGTGGCTTTCTCTGCATCCACAATCACGCGTAGTTCTCTGCCGGCCTGTATAGCATAACATTTCTCAACACCTTCAAAACTCAACCCTACGTCCTCCAGTTCACGTAAGCGTTTGATGTATTGTTCCATCACCTCACGTCTTGCACCCGGTCTTGCGCCACTTATGGCGTCACACGCTTGTACAATGGGAGATAGAATGCCAGTCATTTCTATTTCATCGTGGTGAGCACCAATGGCATTACATACTACTGGGTGCTCTTTGTGCTTCAAGGCCAACTCCATACCAACAATCGCATGGGGCTTTTCTAATTCTTCTGGCCACACTTTACCAATGTCATGAAGCAAACCTGCACGTTTTGCCTGTTTTACGTTAAGTCCTAATTCCGCAGCCATGATGGCACAGAGGTTAGCTACTTCTCGCGAGTGTTGAAGCAGGTTTTGACCATAAGAAGAACGGAAACGCATTCTCCCTACCATTTTTACCAATTCAGGGTGAAGGCCGTGTATTCCTAAGTCGATTACTGTGCGTTCTCCTGTCTCTATAATTTCGTCTTCAATATTTTTTGCAGTCTTAGCTACTATCTCTTCGATGCGGGCCGGATGGATACGTCCATCTTGTACCAACCTGTGCAATGAAAGCCTTGCAGTTTCTCTTCTTACTGGATCAAACCCGGAAATGATGATGGCTTCTGGTGTGTCATCTACAATGATTTCGACTCCAGTGGCAGCTTCAAGGGCGCGAATATTACGTCCTTCACGGCCAATGATTTTCCCTTTGATGTCATCACTTTCAATGTTGAAGATAGACACACAGTTTTCGATGGCGTGTTCAGTGGCAGTACGTTGTATGGTTTCTACAACAATTTTGCGAGCTTCTTTTGTAGCAGAAAGCTTGGCTTGCTCCATAATATCTTTGATAAAAGAGCTTGCCTTGGTCTTGGCTTCTTCTTTCAGTGATTCTACTAATTGATCCCTTGCCTGATCAGCAGTCAACTTAGAGATGTTTTCGAGTATGGCTACTTTCTGTTGGTTGAATTTATCCAGTTCTTCTTTTCTTTTCCTTACATGTTCCAATTGCACAGCAAGATTCTGTTTTTCTTCATTGGCTTCGGCCTCCTTGCGCTTCAGCTGCTCCAGTTCACGAGAAATCTGAGATTCGCGCTGCTTTATTTTTTGCTCGTTGCTGATGATCTGATTTTTCTTCCGGTTGGCCTCTTCTTCAAACTCCTGTTTCATTTTCAGGAGTTTTTCTTTCGCCTCGATGATCTTATCTTTCTTTATGTTCTCAGCCTGTAGTTCTGCTTCACGTACCATCGACTTGTATTTTTCATCGAGGTCAATCTGTTTCTTGGCCAATTTTTTTCTATAGAAAAGATTGCCAAACAGAAGGCTGAGGATAACTATTAGTGAAACACTTATCGCAATGAGTATGGGTAATTCCATGGTGCTAACGTTTAGAGTTTAGACACCCAGAGAATGCTGTAAAGGAAGGAAAAAGAGTGGGTTTTAGATTCCCTGTGAAACCAGTTGGTTGAGGTGATTAATTTTCTCTACCACGGTATGATCGATGTCTTCTAAGTTCTTTTCATCGGCCATTTTATCTACGAGACAATCAAACGCGACCATTGCCAACAGGTCCTGCTTATCATTTATTCCGAACTGCCCCCGGTAATGCTTTATTTTTTCATTGATCAATTTCCCAGCCGCTCTAATCTTCTCTTCTTCAGCCAATTTTACTTTCATTGGATACTCACGGTCCGCTATTTTGATCTTTATTGAAAGTTCTTCCATTAACTACCGGTTATCTGCTCAAATGAGCTATGCATTTATCTATTTCTCGGATATACTCGTCCACTTTCTTTTTCAACTCCGAATTACTTCCGTCTTCCGGGTCTATATAATCAACAATTTTAGTGATTTTAATCTGATTTTTAAAATTGGAGATTTGCTCATCTCTGGCCTTGATGCTTGATTTAAGCTCATGGTTCTCCAATTTAAGGCTTCTCACTTCGTCTTTTAACGACTTGTGATCGTTCAGTAAAACCAAAATTTTACGCTCCAACCCGTGGAGGTTAGTCTTCAATATTTCCTGATCCATTTCAATACTTTATACCGCTTCAATAGCCTTTTATTGTCGCTAGAATTTATTTTCTGATCAGAGCACCCATCTTTTGTTCAAAGGCACTCATTAATTTGTTCATCGTTTTGTCAATCTCCTCGTCCGTTAATGTTTTGGATGCGTCCAATAAGATAAAGCCTAAAGCGTACGCTTTTTTACCTTCGGGGATGTTCTTACCCTCGTAAACATCAAACGCAATTAATTCCTTGATTAACTTCTTCTCAGTTGCCAATACCAAATCCTTGATTTCAGCGAAGGTTACTTGCCGGTCGAGAACGAGCGACAAGTCACGCCTAACTTCAGGATACTTGGGTACCTCTTCTATCACTAACTTAGGGTTTGCCGCCTTGAAAAGCAAGGCAGCATTGAGATCGGCATAAAATATTTCCTGCTTGATGCCAAAATCCTTTGCAATAGCAGATTTTACTTTTCCAATTCGCCCCACTTCTGAATTTCCTTTTGTCAATACCATTCCATAATCGAACAATGGGTCATTAAGTTGATCCTGTTTTAAATCTGTAAGATTCGATTTTTGAAGAATATTGGTCACCTGTTGAGCTAAATCAAAATAGGTAATTTTCTCGGATTGGGTCTTCCAGTTTTCTGCTTCCAGATTTCCACTTAAGTAAAGGGCAAGTCGTTCTTCTTCTTTGTATCCGCCTTCTTCTTTCCAGTAGACCTTCCCAAATTCAAATAGCTTAAGGTCTCTCTGTCTTCTGTTAATGTTATGCACGCATACTTCCAGGCCAGTGAACAACATAGTCTGTCTCATCACTCCCTGCTCTTCACTCAGTTTGTTTAGAATTTCAACGCGCTCCCCTTTAAAATTCAGGTCTTGCTTTTTGTAGTAAGTTTCGTTGGTCAGAGAGTTAGTGAGGATCTCATAAAACCCATTGGCCACCAGCATTTCACCAATGCTTCGTCTGTAGATATTACTATCTTTTGAAGGAAAATCAGCCAAGAAACTTGTTCCGGCACTTTCAGACAATTCAATATTATCTAACCCATAAATGCGAAGTATCTCCTCTATAATGTCAGCCTCTTGCACCACATCCACGCGATAGGGAGGAACTGATGCCGTGAAATGCTGAAGGTCTTCCTCCTTTGTTACAATGTCCAAACTATTCAAGATGCTGTGTATCCTTTCTTTGGGTATATCCTTGCCAATTAGGCGTGTGATATTGCGGTATTTTACACTGATGATTTTATTCTCGATTTTTTCGGGGTACACATCTACCATCTCAGACGAGATTTTTCCGCCTGCCAATTCTTTAACCAACAGCGCGGCTCTCTTGATTGCATAAACGGTAAGATTGGGGTCTGTACCTCTTTCAAACCGGAAGGAAGCATCCGTTTTCAACTGATGGTGCATCCCAGTTCTTCTAATGTAATCGGGCGACCAGTAGGCACCTTCCAGAAAGATGTTCTTGGTTTGTTCAGTAATCCCAGAATCGACACCTCCAAAAACTCCTGCGATACACATTCCTTCTTCCGCATTACATACCATCAAATCGTTGCCGGTGAGGGTGCGTTCTTTCTCGTCTAATGTTTTAAACTTTGTGCCTTGAGGCATTGTTTTTACGATCACCTTGCCTCCAGTTATTTTATCGGCATCATAGGCATGCAAAGGCTGGCCCAATTCATGGCAGATGAAGTTGGTGATATCTACAATGTTATTAATTGGAGTAAGTCCTATCGCTCTTAGTCTGTTCTTTAGCCAATCGGGAGAATCGGCCACAGAAATGCCTGAAATGGTAACGCCTGAAAAACGCGGACAACCCACGCTATCTTCTACTGTTACAGGAATGGTTAGGCTGGTATCATCTATTTTGAAGCCTTCAACAGACGGCCAGTTCAATGAAACGTTTTTGAAAGCTTTTATGTCTCTGGCTGTGCCAATGTGGGAAGCAGCATCAGCACGGTTTGGTGTGAGTCCAATTTCAAATACGAAGTCATTTTCAACGCTGTAAAGTTCGGAAGCAGGGGTGCCGTTGGGCAGTTGTGTGTCCAGAACAATAATGCCGTCATGATTTTCACCCAAGCCAATTTCGTCTTCTGCACAAATCATTCCCTCAGAATGCTCACCCCTTATTTTGGCTTTTTTTATAGTGAATGGTTCGCCTTCCGTTGGGTGAATGGTAGTGCCAGGCCGTGCTACAATTACTTTTTGACCCGCAGCTACATTGGTAGCTCCACATACAATTTGGACAGGTTCCGCATCACCAACATCAACGGTAGTAATGGATAATTTATCGGCATTGGGATGCTTAGCACATGTAATCACTTCTCCTATTATAAGTCCTTTTAGCCCTCCGGGAACAGATTCGAAGGGGGTTACACTTTCCACCTCTAATCCAGTTGCCGTAAGGATTTTGCCTAATTCCTCAGGTTCGTCTGTGATGTCAATATATTGATTGAGCCAGTTGTAGGAAATCTTCATGAAATCTCGAAAAATTGACTTCAAAAATAGAGAAAAAGAACGGGACAGGGATTGTTTAACGAGGGCAAATTGGCCCTAAAGTGCTAAAGGACTGAATACCTCTAGTGGTAGACTTTTTCGCCCGCTCTGATAGGTACGCTAAGGATGTTTTCTTTTGTCGGAAATGGGCAAGAAAATTTGTCGGAATAGGCACAGTATGGATTGTAGGCCTTGTTGAAGTCAAGTAATACAGAGCTACTTCCTGGTACCTTTTTTATGTCAAGATATCGGCCCGCTCCGTAGGTTTCCTGAGTACTGGTTTCATCAGCAAAAGCGAGAAATAATGTGCCTCTTTCCGGTCCAGCTTCCATGATTTCAAGAATAAGCAATTGGCACTGTACACCATTGATTGCAAAGTCGGCATAGGCATATTCAAGATAGCGGTTTTCCAATCCATCATTAGTGGCTAGCCGTACTACTTTTTTACTTTTTATGGGTTGAAGGCTTGCACTGATTCTATAATCCGGGTTGGGGTCAAAATACTTGAGGCCAGTAAATTCATCGGCTTTTCCTGTAAAAGGAGCATCTTCACCGAGCATCATCTTATCTTTCTCTTCTCGGTATTGCTTTATCTCATCGAAATAAGTTTCGCTCGATTGGCTTCCCTGCAACGAGTAAAAGATAAATCCTATAATGGAGATAACTACAATAACACCTATAATTTTACTGAGTTTCATTCTAGGGTGAAGCTACTTGAGCTGGTTGTTTTATTATTGTTTTGAAGTGTTTGTCATAGGTATTGAAAAATGCGGGAATGGCATGATCTGAAAAACCACTTGGTCCGTTGGCGAGCACACAGATGGCGATCTTTTTTGTTGGATGAACTGCTATTTCGCTTCTATATCCATTTACATACCCACCATGATAGGCCAGCGTATCGTTTTTGAAAGTGAGCACTCGCCAACCTAAGCCATAATACGACTTCTTAATTCTGCTCCATCTGTTGAAGTTTCTGTTTTTGGCTGTAGCCCTTACTTCCTGATTGAAGAGTTGGTCAATGGTTTCTGGTGTAATTACGTTTTCTCTATTACCTAGTAAAGCCACCATTAATTTGGCCATATCAGTGATGCTTGCATTGATTCCTCCTGCAGGGGCCGTATTATAGTAAGTTGGGGAGATAGGAATAGTTTTCCAATTGCGCCCGCGCAATAAATGAGGCTGTGCAAAATTGGGGTTATTAATAAGTTCTTCATAACTCACCGATGCATTGGTCATGCGAAGTGGCCCAAAAAGACGAGCCTTAATTTCGGTTTCAAATGTATGACCTGTTGCAGATTGAACCACATCACCTAATAAGCTATAGGCAACATTTTGATAGCTATATATCTTTCCGGGTTCACCGATCAATTTCACATTTTTCAATTCAGCAATCAGTTCATCATGTCGAGTACCTTCCTCGATTAGATTCGTATAAGTGTGGTAAGGAAGCCCAGTAGTATGAGACAACACATGTCGGATAGTAAGCTGATTGGTAAATGTGGCGGAGTCTAGCTCAAAGTTGGGGAGGTATTTTACGATGGGGTCGTCCCAATTTAAAATTCCCTCCTCCATCATTGTTCCCATCAATACTGAAGTCACCGGTTTCGATACAGAGGCAAGTCTAAAGACGGTGTGTGCATCCACAGGTTCCTGGGTGTCTACATTCCTTACTCCGAATCCCTTTAAATAAATGATGGTAGAATCATGAATGATGGCAATTGCCGCTCCTGGGACTCCTGTGAGCTTTAGTGATTCGTTGATATAGTCTTCGTAGTCGCTGAGTAGGTCAATGTATTCAGCAGGTAGAGGAGGGGCCTGAGGTTCTTTTTGAGGGATCTTATCTTTTGCTGGCTTTTCAGGGGTAGTGTAAAAGACAAAGCCGACAAATGCGGTGATCGTGATGGTAATAAGTAAGAGGATTCTCTTCATCATTAACTATAACATTCCCTCATCTGCAAAACTAAAGTATTTTTGGCCAGCAACGATGAGATGGTCCAATAACTGCACTTCCATCACTTTGCCTGCTTCCTTTAATTTTTTGGTGAGCGTTATGTCACTTTGACTTGCAGTGAGATTACCGGATGGGTGGTTGTGTGCCACGATGATACCACTTGCCAATTCTTCAAGCGCCAGTTTGAATATTATTTTGGGATCAGCTACTGTGCCCGATACACCGCCTTCACTCACTCTCTTTTTTTTAACTAATCGGTTGGCCCTGTTGAATAAGAGTACCCAGAATTCTTCATGAGCAAGATCCATCATATCACCCTTTACAAGCTCGTAGGCTTCTTTCGAGCTGGACACTTTCGGTCTTTCATTTATTTCTGATTCCTTTCTTCTGCGTCCAAGCTCCATGGCAGCTACTATGGTAATTGCTTTGGCTTCGCCAATACCCTTGCTTTTCATTAGGTCTTTAACGGTGAGTTTGGCCAAATCGTGCAAATTATTTCCTACAGTTTGCAAAACTTGTCGGGCCACTTCTACAGCGCTCAATGAGCCAGTGCCGGAGCCAATGAGCAGGGCAATCAGTTCTGCATCTGAAAGAGCTGATTTGCCTTTAAGCAGCATTTTTTCGCGAGGGCGATCCTCCGCTGCCCAGCTTTTAATCCCCAGTGATTTTGGTTTTGACTTCATGTAATTGAAAATGAGTCATTTAAATACCAAATATTTGGATTTTTTAAGCAATAAAAAACCCTCCCTCATTCTCGGATATCCGAAACAAGGAAGGGAAAAGTATTTTTAAATCTCGTTTTTAGGCGAGGCTATTTACGTGCTTAGTAAGCTTAGACTTCTGATTGGCAGCTTTCTTCCAATGAATGATGTTTTTCTTGGCTAGCTTATCAATAAGTGAAGTAACCTCTTTAAGAAGAGCCTCAGCTTCTGGTTTAGTAGTAGTAGCCACTAATTTCTTAGTTGCTGTACGTGTTGTTTTATGCTGATAACGATTGCGTAACCGCTTTTTTTCGTTAGCTCTAATTCTTTTCTCTGCTGATTTGTGGTTTGCCATAAGTCTTTTTTACAAACGGACTGCAAATGTAAGATCATTCAGCATAATTACAAAACCCTGTTTAGCTCATTTTCCATTGATTTTGCCTTCGAACAACAACCAGGTCATAGGATCTAGAATGAGTTCTAATGGCTTTTTTTCTGCCGAAAAGCTAAATTTTGTCTCTTTTTCGGCCAGAAGAATGGTTTTTATATCCATTAAATCATCGCCTGTTTTTACCCCAATCTCTAAAGGTGTAGTAAATTTTGTTGTTTGGGTCTGTTTAACGACAAGGTCTACCTGCTTCTTTTTTGGGTTATAACTCCAGGTGGCGGCAATCGTGGGTTGTCCTGGTCTCCTTAGCCATTGATCAAAAAATACCTTCAAGTCCTTTCCTGATGCTTTTTCCATTATGGCTCTGAAATCGGATGTGAGTGCATTGGAATTTTTGTAGGTATGGTAGTATGCCCTGATTCCTTTCCAGAATGCTTCATCTCCCACCTCTTTTCTTAGCATATGAAGCACCCAACTTCCTTTTTGGTAGGAATTGGTGCTTAGCACTCGGTTAATATCTAACAAGGTAGTGTCAATTACTGGAGCAGGATTCTCTGTGTAGTATTGAACTACTTCAGTTCTTTGAGCTGCCATTCGATTAGCCAATTCTTCTTTCCCATATGTGTTTTCATAGTACAAATTGGTAAAGTAGGTGGCGAACCCTTCGCTCAACCATACGTGGTGCCAGTCCATTTCAGATGCTGAATCGCCAAACCATTGATGGGCAATTTCATGGGCAATCAGACCTTCACGTTCATTCTTGCCCGTCACTGAATTTTCGAAATAGAATATATTACTGGCGTTCTCCATTCCACCAAATCGGGTGGTTGATTGTACATTGGCAAGCTTTTGATAAGGATATGGGCCAATATACTCGATGAAATAGCTAAGCACGTTAGTAGCTATCTTAAAATCACCGAAGCCTTCTAGTTTATTCTGAGGGTACACCCACGTTTCAACAGGGATATTATTAATCACTCCTGCAGTTGTAACAGCAAATTGGGCAACACCAATTACCATTACTTTGGTGGGAATATTCACGGTTTCTTTCCAATGAGTGAGGGTTCTATTGTTGGGCAGATTGGTTGTTTCGGCAAGTATGCCGTTGGCAACCACCTGATAGTGAGAAGGGGCTACTACAACAAATTCGCAACTCGCTTTGTCATAAGGATGGTCAATCGTAGGAAGCCAATGATGTGCACGATTTGGCCAATTGTCACCAAAGAAGGTGCGGTCGCCAAATTTATTGGTACTGATTACCAGTCCGTCTGCAGGAGTTCCTGAATAATTAATCACAATAGTAATTTCCTCACCAGCTTTAGCAGGACTGCTTAATGTAATAGAGAGCCTATCGTTATTTTGATTAAATTTTAGCAGGTTTTTCTGTTGCGTGACTGAGCTTACTGTCATTCCTTTTTCATTCGTAGATTTCCCCACTAAATCTAGCTCAAAACTGGATATTGAATTTTTAAATAAAATGGTAACTTCAGTTCTGCCTGCTATTGTATTATTGGAGTCATTCAATTCAACCTGAAACAGGTAATGTTGGATGTCAATATTAGGGTTTCTTGGATAGGGATCTGTAGCAAAGATCTGTAAGACAGAGAGGAGGCAATAAGTAAGTACAGTAGTAAATTTCAACATGTAAGTAAATTTTCGGAAATATAAAGACAGTGTTCCGGATACGTAAATTATTACCCCTTTGTTTGACTATCCCTTGCCTTGGGTTTGTCTGGGGCTTCTTTGCTCATAAAAAAATTAATAGACTGGCCGTTTTCACACTTCCTTCAGAAATGATTGGGTTTTATAAGAAGAACATTGAGTTTCTTACTGAAGAATCCGTATCACCCGATAGAAGACGATATGCGGTTAAAGATGAAGCGCCTCGTCATTACATCGATCTGGACGATTTTGGCGATAGTGCTATTTTTAAATTACCAAGAACCTGGCAAAAAGCTGTTGAGCGATACGGGGAGGATTCATTAATGGAAAAGGGAATTGTTCCGTGGCACGTTACCAGGATGTATTACCAATTGAAAACGGCAATGCTGCTTTATGATCCTCAAAAGATATTATGGGCTTCTGCTGAGTTGGGCCACTATGTAGCAGATGCTAATGTGCCATTGCATACAACGAGCAACTACGATGGCCAACTTACTAATCAGGTGGGATTGCATGGGTTTTGGGAGTCAAGGCTTCCGGAATTGTTTTTTAATGATTACGATTTTTTTGTGGGCAAGGCCAGCTACATCGGCAATGTGCCTGACTATGCTTGGCAAGCTGTAACAAACGCCCATCTGGCTTTAGACTCTGTGCTCTACTTGGAGAAGCACGTAGGGGAGAAATTGAAAAATAAGAAATACAGTTTTGAAACAAGAGGAAAACAAACCGTAAAAGTAGTTTCGTATCAATATGCAAAAGCCTACCACTCAGCGCTGGATGGAATGGTGGAAAGACAAATGAGGGCAAGTGTGAAAATGATTGGTGATCTATGGTATACCGCGTGGGTGGATGCAGGTCAGCCAGACTTGAAAAAACTAATCGACTATAAGCCTTCTACTCAGGAGTTAGAGACGCGGGAAAAAGAACTCGAACTATGGAAGGGGCGAAATTACCCAGCAAGGAAGCATGAAGAGGATGGTAATAATTAATTAATATGATAACCTTAATACCTGTTTCGGTGTTATTTACAGGCTCTAACTTGCAAGAAGTATGGAGCGAAAATAGATTTCATATCAGATTTATATTTGATGTAAAAGTGATTGATTTCTATTGGTTTATTATTTATGTTTATCTGAACCGTCATCAAATTATCATGTATATAATTATTACTCACTACTGGATTTCGACCTTTGTGGCCGTTTCCATTATGGGTGGGCTAGTGCTTTGGGTCGCAAGTGCTAGAATGAATAGAAAGGAAACCCACCCTCTTCCAAAAAGTAAAGTAAAAAACAAGTATAACACGAAGAACCAGGGGCCACCTCTTTTGATTCGATTACCAAAACTGGGTTAAGCGTTACTTTTCTTTTGATGTTAGACGCATGTAGATTTTTAGCTTGGTCGCTGGCTTAGAGTCATGCTGAATTCAGCGTTTGGTAGGTTAGGTTTAAGAAATATAAACCTGTGTATGGTTGTATTTTTCTTAAAAAATGCAAAGATTTAGTAAACCTAACCACATTGAATATGAGCTTTTTAAGTAACCCGAATAGAATTCCTGAAAGTTACGGACTGAGAATAGCGGCCGGTCTAATCGGTTTTTTTCTTGTTATGAAATTGGTGGGTCTTAGTCACGTGGTGGAGTTGCGTCTTCTCAATCTTTTTATCCTATCAGGTGGAGTTTATATGGCTCTAAAAAGATTTAAGCATACGCATGAAGATCGTTTAAATTATTTCAGAGGACTTGTTACAGGTGTTGCTACTGCTGCTATTGGATCACTGGTGTTTGCCTTTTTCCTTTTTCTCTATATGAAATTGGATACCGATATGATGCAGTTTATTATCGAAAACGAACCAATGGGTAGGTACATGAACCCCTACATAGCAGCGTTTATTGTGGCTTTAGAAGGTGTCTTTTCTGGGCTTTTGGTCACTTTCGTTCTTATCAATTACGTCAATACGGACGAGGTCAATCAATCATAAGCAGACCATTCACTTCTTACTTCACATCTCCTCTACAAGAGACTATTTCAAGCTGTATATTTGTGCCCTTAAGTAAGAGCGGGTGCATATTATTGAATTGACTTTCTTGGTTTTTGCAGGGATACAGGTAGTGTATCTGATTATCTATCTTAAAGCCTTTAGCAAAGTGAAAGCGACTGAAAGTGAACTGTCCGTTCCCGTGTCAGTGATCGTATGCGCACACGATGAGGAACAAAACCTTCGCGAATTGATCCCGGTTTTGCTTCAGCAAGACTATACCGACTATGAAGTAGTAGTGGTGGAGGACCGAAGCAACGATGAGAGCTTCGATTATCTATATGAAATGGCAAGCCAGTACCCTCAGCTTCGGATGATCCCAGTCAAAAGTAAGCCAGAGCATGTCAATGGCAAGAAATTTGCACTTACACTGGGCATAAAAGCTGCCAAATATGACTGGGTATTGCTTACCGATGCAGACTGTAGCCCTCGCAGCAATCAATGGATCAGAGAAATGAGTTATCAGTTTTCAGATGATACAGATGTAGTGCTTGGCTATTCACCTTATATCAAGTCTTCTGGGTTCCTTAATTCCTTTATCCGTTACGAGGGCCTGATAACCGCTATACAATATGCAGCTATGGCGATATTGGGTAAGCCTTACATGGGTGTGGGAAGAAACCTTGCTTACAGAAAAAGTGTCTTTCTCAATAATAAAGGTTTCAAATCTCATTTGGCTATAACGGGAGGTGATGATGATTTATTTGTCAATGAGGTGTGTAATGGGAGTAACACTAAACTGTGTGCTGGAGCTAATTCAATTGTATACACAAAGCCAAAGACTACCTGGGGTGAATATTACTTCCAAAAGCTAAGGCATTTGTCCGTAGGCAAGCATTATAAAACTGTGGATAAATTGAGATTGGGTATATTTAATTTTACTTTGATTGGTTTCTGGTTGTTGCTCATTCCGGCTCTATTGATGTCTTCTTTGATTTATATTCCATTAGCGGCAGTTTTACTGCGTTTGACCCTATTCGTGGTATTGACTTATATAGCCTCTCATAAACTTGGTGATAGATTTGAAGGCTGGAAAACACCCTTTTTAGATTTTATTTTTAGCATTTATTATCTTGTCATCGGCCTTGTGGCGTTACTCACTAATAAAGTTAGATGGAAGAAGACCTGAATAGCAGATTTTCAAAGAAAGCGCTGGAAGATTTTAAGCTGATAGACATGGCCGTAGACGGTGATGAGCAGGCGTATGCCAAACTCTTAGCTCGATACAAAAGACCAGTATACCACATGATTTTGAAGATGGTTCGAAATGTGGATGATTCCGAAGATCTTACCATTGAATCGTTTGCAAAGGCATTCAAAAGCCTTCATCGTTTTAAAAAGGATTTCACTTTTAGTACTTGGTTATTTAGGATTGCCACCAACAACACCATTGATTTTATTAGAAAGAAAAGACTGAATACATTGAGTATTAGCAATACTTACACTGATGATGATGGTCAATCCGTTTCCATAGAAGTAGAGGATGGTAGTCTTAATCCTCAGGAGGTAGCCATCAAAGCACAAAAGGAAGAATTGATTCAGGTTTTTGTAACTATGCTGCCGGCCAAGTACCAAAAGCTGGTGCGACTGAGGTATTATAATGAACTTTCCTATGAGGAGATAGCACAGGAACTGGAAGCACCTTTAGGTACGGTAAAAGCTCAATTGCATCGCGCGCGTGAGCTCATGTATGACCTGATAAAAAATAAAAAAGAACACATTTAGTTCTTTGATCACATCATCCTATCACTATGAAAGCCTTGCTGATAATTTTTTGCGTAAGCACAATTACATCAGCTATAGGACAAATTAATCCCCCTCTTGTAAGTCCACGTAGTACCATTCAACAACACATTGGTTTGTCAGAAGTGATTGTGAACTATTCACGACCACGCAAGCGAGGTAGGCAAGTAATGGGCAACCTTGTTCCCTATGGAAGGATATGGAGAGTGGGTGCTAATGAATCCACCAAGATTACTTTTACTGATGACGTAAAAGTTGCTGGGCATGAGGTGCCAAAGGGAACTTATGCGCTGTACGCCTTTCCTTACGAACAGGAATGGATAATCATCATTCACAAAAATACCCAACATTGGGGTGATGGAAGAGATGAGTATGATGAAAAGGAAGATTGGGTCCGGTTTAAGGTGAAGCCTGAGAAAATACCTTATTTGCAAGAATCCTTTCTCATTACTTTTGATGAGTTAGATCATAATGGCGCCACTATGAAATGGCTGTGGGAGTATACATCTATCAGTTTTAAGATTGAGGTAGACACTGACAAAAAAATGATGGAACAAATTGAGGAAGCAATCAAAGCTAACCCCACAGCAGATACCTATTACCAGTCTGCGCGTTACCTTCAAGAGGAGCATAAAATGCAAAAAGAAGCATTAATGTGGTTAGCAAAGGCTCATGAGTTGGCTGGTGATAAATATTATATTCATCGTGTATGGTCATTGGTGTTGGCGCAGGTGAAAGATTATACGGAGGCTATTGCTCATGCAGAGAAATCCAAAGAGTTGGCCTCGCTTGAAAATAAAGATGAGTTTGTAAGGATGAATGAGGCAAGCATCAAAGAGTGGAAAGGTCATTTAAATAAACCTTAACTTTTCTCTTTTTCGACCAACTCACTGACTATTCCATCTATTGCTTCTCTTGCTTCTTCGAATTGTGAATGATAGTTGTTGTTGAGTATTATCAGCGTCTTCCTAGCGTCCAGATAGCGAACGATTATGGTTTTATATCCTGGGTTGTCTCCATTGTGCCATACCACTTTCCCAGCGCCTGATGATGGAACAATATCCCATCCAAAACCATAGTTGGATTTGCTGCCGTCATTAAGTGTGGTAGGAGAGAAAGCTTCTTTTAATGTTTCTTGCTTTATTACCTGATCCGCATAAAGTGCTTGATCCCATTTCAATAAATCTGTTGCTGTTGAGCTTACTCTTCCTGGCCCCTTCCGTCCTCCCAGCCAAATGGTATAATTGGAGGAAGGAAAAGAATCCGCTCTGATGAACCTCGCTTTGTCATCCACATAGATGTGCCCGTAAGCAAGATTAGAAAGTTCATTTTTTTCATCGTTGCTACGAATGGCTGTGGAGGTCATTTCTAACGGTTCGAATATTCTTTCTTTGCAAAACTCAACGAAGTCTTTCCCAGAAACGGCTTCTGTTATGCTGGCCAGGAATACATAACCTGTGTTACTATATTCATATTTGGCGCTAGGCTCAAAATGTTTTGGTGGATTATACTTTTTCAGGTATTCAAAAATGTCAGGATTGGTAGCCACTTTGCTTTTATCCCAATGTTGATCCATTACTTCATAATAGTCTGGTAATCCAGAGGTATGGGTGAGCAAATGGCGGATAGTAATTCCTTGATAAGTAAGTCCGGGTAAGTACTTTTCTATTGGGTCATCATAGTCTAATTTTCCATCCTGCTTTAACATCATGATGGTCATGGCGGTAAATTGTTTGGAAACGGAAGCCAGTTCAAAAATGTCATTAATCTCGATGGGGGTATTGGAGTCATAAGACCTTGGACCAAAAGCTTTATGATATAATGGTTCTCCCTTTTCGGCAAAAAGTACAACACCACTAAAATCGGGTAGGGAGGTGAAGACAGAGTCAATTTTTGTTGCCAGTGTATTCCCTTCTGATTTTTGCTCTTCCTTCATCTGACAACCTATAACTAGTGTCAGCAAGAATAGAATTGGTAATTTTGTCATGGGTTCACTTATTTTGACAGTAGGAATAACGCTTAAATCACATCGAATTGCAAGACACAACGCTATTATTAAAATACTTTCCAGCTTTAACCCCCCCACAGATTAGCCAGTTTGATAAACTTGGTTTGGTGTACAGGGAATGGAATGACAAAATCAATGTGGTATCGCGTAAGGATATGGATAATTTGTACACGAATCATATTCTACATTCGCTGGGAATTGCCAAGGTCATATCCTTTAATCCTTCCGCTCAGGTGTTAGATGTAGGAACCGGGGGTGGCTTTCCTGGTATTCCATTGGCTATACTATTTCCTGATACTAATTTTCATCTCGTGGATTCTATCGGAAAAAAAATAACAGTAGTGAATGAAGTGGTGAAATCATTAGATCTCAAAAATGTAATTGGCGAAAAAACTAGAGCTGAAGAGATAAAAAATAGAAAGTACGATTTTGTTGTAAGTCGTGCAGTAACGCGCATGCGAGAGTTTTATGGATGGGTACATAATAAGGTAAATACAGTATCTCATCACGATATGGACAATGGTATACTGTATTTAAAGGGTGGTGATCTGGAGGAAGAGATGAATGAATTGAAAAGACCTTATCAATTGTTTGACCTCACAGATTTCTTTGAGGAGGAATTTTTTGAAACGAAGAAAGTGGTGTACGTGCCTATAGTTTGAAACCAAAAAAGCTACCAACAACAATTTCATTGCTTATGCCACTTGTAACAATTAATTCTACTGTATCACCAGCACTTAGCTTAATGACAGTGCTATCGAAATAATTAATTATGCTTGAGTTAGGATAGCTTAACTGTCGCTTCACATCAGTTAGTTGAGGCACGCCAGAGACCACTGCTCTGATTTGCATTGGAATTCCTCCGATTGGTGATGTTCCACTAACTGTAAATTGATAAGTTCCATTTTCTGGGGCGGTGAATGTATTTCCATTAACTAATGAAAAGTCATCAAATTCTTCAGCAACAAAAGTTACCACTTGGGTTGTTGGGGTGGTATGTGTGTGGTTATACACGACTTTGAATGCGTAATTGTTGGCTATCCTGGCAGATAGTGCATTATCCGCATCATCCACGTATTTTTTAGTTGTAGCATCTGTGTTTACTGTTGGGGCACCCAGGTTTGTAATTTTGGTTCCACCTGCATTATTACTCTGAGTCAAGACTTGACTCAGATTTTGGATTTCATTCGTAGCGCTCTTGTCTCCATCAGCAGTATGCAGATTGTCAACGTAGAGTTTGGTGGCTGCGTCAGTGTTAACTGTTGGCGTTCCCAGGTTTGTGATTTTGGTTCCTCCTGCATTGTTATTTTGAGTCAGTACCTGGCTCAGGTTTTGGATTTCGTTGGTTGCGCTTTTATCACCATCAGCGGTGTCGAGATTGTCTACATAAAGTTTGGTAGCAGCATCTGAACTTGCTGTTGGCGCACCCAAGTTTGTAATTGGATTGTTTCCCGCACTATTTCCATGAGAAAGAACACTATTAAGGTTTTGAGAGCCACCAACAAGACTGCTAAGATCTGCTTCTTTGACACCTCCAGCATCGGTTATACGTAGCTTGTTATCAGACCCCAAAGTGACCTCGCTTATAAGCTCATTGCTTGAATCGTGATCCCCATCCCCCAGGTTGGTGATCATGTTGTTGTTAATAGCAATACCATTACCTGCCTGATAACCATTGCCCGCTCTTTCCGCATAAAGAGCGTAGGGTACACTCATCAGTTGCTGGCTTCCCATTAATTTGAAGTTTCTTCCACCATTTTCATCTAGTTCTACCTGGAGCCATTTCTTTCCTGTTGTCCAGTTGATAAAGTTAAACGGTGAACTGCTCGGTTCCCCTTGACCGATAACGAGTGTAAAGAGACCAAATGAATTGGTTCTCACTTCATGGATTTCGTTGTACTCCATGTCTCCGTTAGCCGATCCGTTTAAAATGCTAATGCGAATTGAGATTTCTTTTGAACTAAGGGGTTGACCCTCCATACTTCTGGCGACTCCCTGGTAATTAATTCCCTGAGGGGATTGAGCAACTACTTGATGACTTAGATTAAAGAGCAAGACGAGACAGAGTAAAAAGATTGTTCTCATACTTAATTAGGAATTTTTATAGCACTAAAACTTCCGGACACACCTCCTTTTAGAAAGACCTTAAAGACATATAACCCCTGACTTAATTCACTCAATTCAATTCGATTATCTTCTTTGGGAGAAATCGTATTCATAACCCGTCCCCATAAGTCAATAATTTGAACTGATGATATTTGATCGTCACAACCTGCTGCTTCAATGATCAAATGATCTTTAGCTGGGTTGGGGTAGTATGTAAAATGTGTTCCAATACAAGGAGTCACAACAATAGGTTGTAAATATCCTTGCGTGATTACAGTTGAATTAGATGTAAGGGTATTAATCATGGGTTCTCCAATGGAGATGGTCATAGAGGAATTTTCCATTGGTAACTCAAACCCTACAGCGTTTGGAATACTGGGGGAGTCGAACTGGGCATAACTGAACCAGGGATAAAAAGCAACCGACAGAATGATTAAAAGTGATTTCATAACTTGTTATAGCTAAGCAACTTACAACAAATAGTTAAATTTTCACATAAAGTGTAAGATTTGCTGTCGCTGAGGAGAAAATACCCCTAAAATTAAGATTGGGACAATATTAGGTACCTTGTCCGAGGTACAGACCGGCCAGGGTGGCTCCAATACAGAGTGCGAGACTGGCTCCGATATAAATAAGGCTGGATCCTGTAAATCCGCTTTGAATCAAGGATAATGTCTCCCCGCTAAAGGTTGAAAAAGTGCTAAAACCGCCACAGAACCCAATTGTCCAAAATATTTTGGCCGAAGAGGACATGAGTTGGCGGGTATCTGCAAGCCCCAGAATCAACCCTAGGGCAAAGCAGGCCAGCACATTGGCTACTAGGGTTCCAAAAGGGAAATAGTGGGTATGCAGGGTGCCAATCCATCTTCCTATGGAGTACCGGAGTACGCTACCTAATCCTCCTCCTAAAAAAACCAAAATTGCCGTTTTCACCCTTTGCCTTTTATTCTAGGTTTGAAAACTACAGAATAATAGATTACTGAAAAAAATTCATATGTAGGTTATTCGATGGATTCTGAGATAATTGCCTCGGGGTCTTCCAGTTTTGCTCTTTCGGCTACGGAAAGATTGAGTTCCTGAGCAATAACAGATTGAGTTGGTCTAAATAGAATAAAGAGCACTAAAATTAGAGGGACGATTAACAGAAATAAGAGGTGAGCTGTTATTAGGGCTGAAACAGAAACGAACAACCCCGGGATTTCCAGAAATACTGATCGGATAAGATTAGCGCTGAAATATCGCTTCATTTTGTGAGTGAGGGGTAACTCAGGTCGGATACCTCTGAGAAAAACTCTAAATAGGATATAGCCGGCTGCCAAACTTAAAGGAATGACAAACATGATGATTTTCTGGAACGAAAGTGCAAGCGAGTTATTTTCTGGTCCTAAGTTCCCTTGCTGAATAAGGAAGTAGGCAACCGCTGCTAACAGTACCATGGCGCCAAGTTGAGCGAAATAGATAATGTTAAGTGTTCTGAAATACTCCTTCGATTTAATTTTCCTTGCCATCTTATAGATTACTGGTTTTCAACGATCATTCCATCCATCGTTTCAAAGACTTTTTGCTTCAATAAGGAAGTCTCCTTTAGCGTCAGTTGTTCAGTTGATATTTCCTTGCCCACGATCACCTTAATGGTGCCAGGCTCAATATGAACTCTATTGGGTGGCATTAGTTTACCAGCATTCAATACTACAATAGGAATGATAGGCTGCTTTGTTTCAATGGCAATCCTAAATGCTCCATCGTAAAAAGGCTGGAGACGGTCTGTGCTTCTGTTTTGAGTGCCTTCTGGAAAAATTAATACAGAGATGCCCATCGCAAGAATATCTTTCAAGTGCTCCATGCTTTTACGTCTGCTTTCATTGCTTGATCGATCTACAATAATGCAGGCAGACTGTGCAATCCAACCAAAGACCGGAATTTTTTTGAGTTCTTTCTTTGCCAGTGGTCTGAACTGAGTGGGGATAGTGAGGGTGATGCCTGGTATATCCAGGTAGGAAGTGTGATTACTTACATAGATGTAAGATCGCTTCTTATCAACATTTTCTAAACCTGAAAT